>JAZLKD010000014.1:0-209689 GCA_045597415.1 Treponema sp.
TTTAGATAATGACTTCTTCACGGCACGCTAGAACCTTCCGCCGACTCTCTGATTCCGTCGAATCAGAGTACCACATTTTCCTGATGTATATATCATGACATCTTGACGCGTTAGGGATCACCACGGAAGTGGTACCCCGCGTGTCAAGGCCTTGAGCTTTAGCGTGCCTTGACGCGTTAGGGATTGCAGTGGCGCCGCAGGCGATGCGCAGCATTGAAACCACGGAAAGCCCGACGGCGAAGCCGTAACGCCCCTGTCACTCTGTTAAAGCAAATTAATTCCGTTTGCAGAACAGGTCTTGCGCATTTCTTCCGGCCAGATGCTTACCTGGATTTCACCAATGTGGGCCTTGCGGAGGAAGAACATACAAAGACGGCTCTGACCGATACCGCCACCGATTGTCTGACTCAACTGTCCGTTCAAAAGCTTTGTATGGAACTCAAATTTTGAGCGGTCTGTAGCATTACGGATTTCAAGCTGTTTTTTAAGGCTTTCAGGACTTACACGGATTCCCATTGAAGAAAGTTCATAACTGCGCTGAAGAACCGGATTCCATACAAGAAGGTCACCGTTCAAGCCATAGTGGCCGTCACCGCTGTCACTTGACCAGTCATCATAGTCTGGAGCACGTCCGTCGTGAATTGTACCGTCACACATCTGACCACCGATTCCCATAAGGAACACAGCACCATATTCTTTACAAACCTTGTCTTCGCGCTGTTTTGGTGTAAGGTCTGGATACTGCTTGGCCAGGTCATCGGCATAAAGGAATGTGATTTCTTCCGGCAAAATTGGCGGAATCTGATCATAGCGGTCGTAAATATAGAATTCCAGGCGTTTAAGGGATGCATAGATTTTGCGGACTGTATCTTTGAGATACATGATGTTTCTGTCTTTTTCGTCCATGCATGCACACCAGTCCCACTGATCAACATAGAGGGAATGAATGTTATCAAGTTCTTCATCTGCACGAATGGCATTCATGTCTGTGTAAATACCAAAGCCAGGTTCAAGATTCATATCTGTAACCTTTACACGCTTCCATTTTGCAAGAGAATGAACGATTTCCATTTTTGCTTCGTTCATATCTTTTACAGGAAATGTTACGGCTCTTTCTACCCCATTAAGGTCATCGTTGAGACCTCTGCCGCTTTCTACAAAAAGTGGTGCTGTAACACGGGTAAGATTAAGGGCAGTTGAAAGCTGCTGCTGGAAAAATTCTTTTACCATTACAATGGCGTGTTCTGTTTCACGTACATTGAGAATTGATTTATAACCTTTTGGGAGCTCTACTTTTGACATAATTAATTCCTCTTTGAAAATTATTTTATTGAAAAGCCGTTCATTTTTCAACAAAAAAGGCCGTCCCCTTAAGGATGACCGTGAAAAGCTGATTGCATCTGCATTATGCAGCCGTGACCTTCAATTTTTTTTTAGAAACTGAAAGTAACTCCGGCTTTAAGGAAATATGACATGCCTCCGGTTCTTACACTGCCGCCGATATATTCCTTGTCAGTCCGTCTGTCATAAACAGAATAATCTCCGCCAAAAGATGTCATGACGCCGCCTTCACACATAATTCCAAATCGTTTTGAAAGAAAAAGATTTCCCATGACTCCTAAACCGAACTGTTCATTCTTGACTTCATGAGTATATGACTTTTCAACTCCGCCAAAAGATTTTTCACCATCGTATGTCAGGTAATTGAAATTAACAATCATGAACAAAGTTAGATTATATGCAGACTGATTTACAACTGCGTATCCCGGCATAATTGAGCCGCTGAATGCTGTAAATGCCCCTGCATCGTTACTCATTACAAATTTATCACTATCAAGATAACCGAATCCACCTTTGAACCCGCAACAGAAATTATCTGGCCCGAATCCCCATATTTCAAGGTCAATGTAGTTCAAACCTTTCAAATTGTCTCTTCCATTATCGCCCCAATCATTGAAGCCCAGATTAAGATTCTGATACTGAATACCAGGTGAAATATAAAAATCTAAAGGAATAGTCCTTTCCTCAGCAAAAGAAAAGGCAGTCATAAAAACAGCTGCAAGAACAGCAAGTACTTTTTTCATTTTTTTCTCCTAATAAGAACTTTTGATATTTAAAAGTTTAATCGCAGAAATTTGATTTTTCAAGAAAAATACATTTACATTGCCTAAGAGTTTTCTTATTTTTACAGTCCATTGAGAATAGTTGAAAAATCTTATATATTTACCACATGGCAAATTTATTGGAAATCAAAGATTTAAAAGTTAACATAGAAAAAAATCAGGTCCTCAACGGAATCAACCTGAATGTAAAAGCCGGCGAAACCCACGTTCTCATGGGCCCAAACGGAGCCGGAAAATCAACCCTCGGCTACACAATCATGGGAAACCCTCGATACACTGTTGCCGGCGGCAAAATCTTTTTTGACGGTGAAGACATTACAGAAATGAGCCCGGACAAGCGTGCTGCAAAGGGAATCTTTCTTTCATTCCAGCAGCCTCTTGAAGTTCCAGGCATTACCCTTGAATCTTTTATCCGCAACGCAATCCAGCAGCAGACCGGAGAACGGGTAAAACTCTTCCACTTTCAGAAAGAATTAAAGGCAAAGATGGCCCTTCTCAATATGGACGAAAGTTATGCCAGCCGTGACCTTAACGTAGGTTTTTCAGGCGGTGAACGAAAAAAGAGTGAGATCCTGCAGCTTCTGATGCTCAAGCCAAAGCTTGCAATTCTTGACGAAACAGACTCAGGTCTTGATGTTGATGCAGTCCGCACAGTTTCAAAGGGAATTGAAGAATATCAGAAAAGCCAGAACGGTGCCCTGATCATCATTACCCACTCTACAAAAATTCTTGAAAGCCTCAAGGTTGACCAGACACACGTACTTGTAAAAGGAAAAATCGTAAAAGACGACGATGGTTCTCTGGTACAGAAAATCAACGACGAAGGATTTGAAAACTTTATTAATAATTAAAGGATTCAACAGGATAAACACGGATAAAAATGAATCTTTTTCATCTGCGTTCATCTTTGTTTAATTTACAAAAAAATATATGGAAAAAGACAACAAAATCGACATATCCAAATTCTCCGAAAAGCCTGACAGTGCTTCGCCTTATGACTTCCGCTATGAAGAAAAAGAAGGAGAATTTTACCGGAACCAGGCAGGTTTGACTCAGGAAATAGTTTCCAAACTTTCTGAAGACAAAAACGATCCTGAATGGATGAAAGAATTCCGCCTTAATGCCCTTAAACTTTACAATGAACTTGAAGTGCCTGAATGGGGACCTGATATTTCGGGACTTCATATTGAAGAAATTGCAACTTATGTTCGTCCCAACACAAAAATGCAGGGAAAATGGGAAGATGTTCCTCAGGATATTAAAGACACATTTGAAAAACTTGGAATTCCTGAAGCAGAAAGAACCCAGCTTGCAGGTGTTGGTGCACAATACGATTCTGAACTTGTATACCACAACCTTCAGGAAGAAGTTGCAAAACAGGGGGTAATTTACACAGATTTTGAAAGTTCCCTTAAAGGTCCTTATGCAGACATGGTAAAGGAACACTTCATGCAGCTGGTAAAGCCGGATGACCACAAATTTGCAGCCCTTCACGGTGCCGTATGGTCAGGAGGAAGCTTTGTTTATGTTCCAAAAAACGTAAAGGTTGAAATTCCACTGCAGTCATATTTCCGCTTGAATGCAAAAGGCGCCGGCCAGTTTGAACACACCCTCATCATCGTGGACGAAGGAGCTGACCTTCACTTTATTGAAGGCTGTTCAGCACCAAAATACAACGTTGCAAACCTTCATGCCGGCTGTGTAGAACTTTATGTCAAAAAAGGTGCCCGTCTTCGCTACTCAACAGTAGAAAACTGGTCCAAAAACATGTACAACCTGAACACAAAACGTGCCCGGGTAGAAGAAGGCGGATGCATTGAATGGGTTTCCGGCAGTTTCGGAAGCCACATTTCATATCTTTATCCTGAAAGTGACCTTATTGGCCGTGGAGCCAGAGCAGAATTTACAGGCGTAACCTTTGCAGGCGAAGGCCAGAACCTGGATACAGGCACCAAAATGGTTCACATTGCACCAGATACAACAAGCCTTATTACAACAAAATCCATTTCAAAATCAGGTGGTGTTTCAACTTACCGTTCTGCAATTTATATCGGTAAAGAAGCAAAAGGTTCAAAGGCAAGCGTAAGCTGCGAATCATTGATGCTGGATAACAAAAGCCGCTCTGACACAGTTCCAGCCATGGACATCCACACAGATGAATGCGATGTTGGACACGAAGCAAAAATCGGCCGAATCAGCAATGATGCCATCTTCTATCTGATGAGCCGCGGCATTTCAGAAGAAGAAGCAAGGACAATGATAGTTTCAGGCTTCGCGAACCCGGTTTCAAAGGAACTGCCGCTTGAATACGCTGTTGAAATGAACAATCTGATCCGTCTTGAAATGAAGGGGAACTGTTAAATGTCAAAAACTTTATCCATTAAAAACATAAACACTTCTCCTGCCCTCACATGGAACTGGCTCAAAATGAACCGCGCTTCTGTGGACGTTGACGCTGACGAGAATGTGATCCGCGACTCAAAAGAAATCTGCAACTCTCAGGTGATTCATCTTGATTTTGAAGACGGCAAAAATTATCTTCATGAACAGACTGTCACTGCGGAAGAAGGCAAAGAAATAACTGTGATTCTGGACTACACTTCCCTTCCTGCTGCCTGTGGTTTTTCTACCATTAAAACAAAACTTATTGCAAAACCTTACTCAAAAATTCATCTTGTAAAGGTTCAGCTTCTGGGAAGCAATTATGTTCAGATTGATGAAACTTATGGTGAATGTGACGACAATGCTCAGATTGAAGTGACTCAGATTGAACTGGGGGGCTCAAAGGTTTTTGCGCAGGTAAAAAACGACCTGAAAGGCTACAGATCAAAATTCAATTCCTCAACGGCATACATTACAAAAGACAACCAGCTTCTGGATTTAAACTATGTTTCAAACCACACAGGAAAGTCCACAGAAACTAAAATGACAGTAAAAGGCGTTGTTGACGGAAAATCAATCAAAACTTACCGTGGCACAATCGACTTTAAAAACGGCTGTGCAGGTGCTGCGGGCGATGAACAGGAAGAAGTTCTCATTCTCTCCCCAGCTGCAATCAACAAATCCCTGCCGACAATTCTCTGTGATGAAGAAGATGTTTCGGGAACTCATGGAGCAACTTTGGGCCGTCTTGGAAACGATGAACTTTTCTACTTCCAGTCCCGCGGAATAAGTGAAGAAGAAGCTGAAAAAATCATGACCCGGGCAAAGGTCATGGCAATAGCACAGAATATTCCTGATGAACAGACTGTAGAAAAAATTAAGCAATATCTTGGAGAAGAATAAAAAAAATCCGGCCAGGGCCGGATTTTTTTATCTGTTCACAATATCTACGATCAGATCATCTTTGCGTTTTGAAAAATTAAAGTTATAGTTTTTTCCGCTGACAGCTGCAATTTTGTAATATCTGTAGCTGCTGATTTTTTTTCCGGTTAAAGAAAAATCTTCCTTATCAGAATCTCCTGAATGGTTAACTTCTGTTATAAGAACAAGTTCGTATTCCCCCTCTGGAGAATCACTTCCATAAAACTGAAAGACTTCTTTATCTTCAACAGAACCATGATCAGTTATTACAACATTATCCTTAAACTTTCCGGGAATTGAGCCTATGTCCACAACAGGAAAGTTTGAAATATCAACCTGAATGTCATCAATAACAGTCATTATGAAATCATTTCTGTATTTTGTTACAACATATTTCACTGGAATTTTTCTGTTATTTTTTATTGCAAATGCAGTGTATTCTTTTGCCTTCTTTGTCGTTTTGACATTATCCGAATCTCCGCTTTTTCTTAACAGAGAAGATCCGATGACTTCCCAGCTGTGATTTTTATTTTTATATCCATACAGTGTTAATCCGAAATTAGCCTGGGACGACTTGTTGATAAATTCAAAATTATCTTTAGCCTTTCCAGGATAATCAAGAGGATCAAAAACAAAAGCATCACCTTTATCAAAAACCGGCGGCTGTGCAAAAAGCAGACAGGCAGTACAAAAAAAACAAAACACCATGGATAAAATCTTGTTCATTTTTTACGTCTCCCGATTATCCGGATACTACTGGAAATTTTTACATACCTTGTGAACCATCATCAGATATGACATAACAGTTTCTTTTTCATCATCACTGAGGCTGCGTGAGAAAGAAGGATTTGTGTAAATTTTTGAAGAATTTGCAACAAGATCTACAACTGCATAAAGTTCTTCACCGATATAAAGTTTTGCACCTGCAAACTGTGTAAATGGAAGCTTATAAAGTTTTCCCTGCTGAGTTTTATATTCCTGTACTACCTGAATTGCAATAGGACAAAGGGATTCATCACGGATAATGTATTCTTCATCATCTTTCTGCATAGGAACTGTCGAACTGTTTTTTCCTGTTGTAACTGTAACTGTTCCAGATCCCCATACATTTTTTGAACTTCCGTTTGAAGCTCCCCACTGTTCTGTAACTGATGTAACATTCATATTAAAGAGCTTGTTTCCACCCTTTTTGAAAGTTCCGTCCATAGTTGAAGTTTCTGTAGTTTTTCCAATACCGCCGATTGAAAAACCTGATTTATCTGTTTTTACAGAAGTAAACGATGCTGAATAATCACCGCATTCATAATTTGATCCGAATTTTGTTACTGTAAGATCCTGGGCTGTAAAATTTTCCGCACCTTCAACATAAACAGTGTTGTTGAAGCTTATGGAAGCACAGGAAAACATCATAAAAGCAGCTGCTGCTGTTGTGATAATTGATAAAAACTTTTTCATTTTTTCTCCTTTTAAAGGTCAACGCCTTTAAAACATTTTAATATTCTGGATTTAATATCCGAAGGTTAAACACCTTAAAGAAAATAATAACCCACTGACATTCATTAATAAACAGATTTTCCTATTATAAGAATTTACTTATATTTTCCTTTGGCTGTATCCGTAGAAAGAATGGTTCAGCACAAAATTCATTCCCTATTCCATAATACCTACTAAAATGGTAGAGTTTAACCATGAACAAATACCGAAAGGACTTCCCTTTATTCAAAGCAATAGATGAACACAACTCACAGGACAACAACGGTCTTGTATATTTAGACACAGCTGCGACAGCCCAGAGACCATACATTGTCCTCAACGCAATGACTCATTTTTATTCAACACAGAATGCAAATCCTCTGCGCGGGCTCTACTCGCTTTCAGAAAGAGCTACAAAAGCTTACGAAGATGCAAGAGAAGTCGTTGCCAGATTCATAAATGCAAGGGAATCCCGTGAAATTATTTTTACACGCAATACATCTGAAGGAATGAACCTTATTGCCTACACATATGGTATGGCCAACGTCAACGCCGGAGACGAAATCGTAATTTCAATTATGGAACACCACTCCAACATTCTTCCATGGCAGTACATCTGTCAGGTAAAAGGTGCTGTCCTCAAATTCATGTACGTTGACAGGGAAACAGGGGAAATTCCAGAAAGTGAATATGCAAAAATCACACCAAAGACAAAAATCGTTTCAGTAACCCATGTTTCAAATGTACTTGGAACTACAAATCCCGTTAAAAAAATTGGAGAAATTGCACACAAAAACGGTGCAGTAATGATTGTGGACGGCGCTCAGTCTACACCTCACATTAAAGTTGACGTTCAGGATATGGGAGCAGATTTTTTTGCCATGAGCGGTCACAAACTCTGTGGTCCAATGGGAATCGGTGCCGTATGGGGCAAACTTGAGCTGCTTGAAGCAATGCCACCATTTTTGCGCGGCGGGGAAATGATTGAATATGTAACGGAAACAAGTGCAACCTGGGCAGAAGTCCCTCACAAGTTTGAAGCAGGGACTGTAAGTGCAGGAGATGCCGTGGGAATGGCAGCTGCAATCCGCTACATCCAGTCAATCGGAATAGACACGATCGAAAAACATGATATTGAACTCACAACCCGCCTTATGAAAAAATTAAGTAAAATTCCACACGTAAACATCATCGGAAACAAAGATCCGGCCAGACGCTGCGGAATCGTCACCTTCACAATTGACGGAGTTCATCCTCACGACATTGCAACTCTTTTAAGCGAAGAAAACATTGCCATCCGTGCCGGCCACCACTGTGCACAACCTCTGGGAGCATATCTGCAGGTTCCGGCAACAGCCCGAGCCAGCCTTTATTTTTATAACACTATAGAAGAAGTCGACTACCTTGCAGAAAAAATCGCAAATTTGCGCAGCCTTTCCGGCTACAAGGATTAACTGTAAAACTCTTTTTCAATAATCCCAAAAATTTCTTTTTCGTTGCCTTCAAATTCAAAGTTTTCCGCTTTGACAAAAACAAGGGAATAATTCCTGTCTTTTTCTGCAAACATGGGAATATATTCCCTGAAATTCTGCTCAAAATAAAGCCAGCACAAAAGATAGATAAACTGTCCTCCGCTGGTTAAGCTTGCCTTTTGAGTCAGAGGACTTGCAATTTCAACACGGTTAATAAAAGTTGTACTGACTTCGTCCTCATTTTCACCTTCAGCCTTAATGTCCATGACGGCCTTGTACAGATTAGCCGCCTTTAACAAAGACTGTTCATCCCTGTCAATTCCTGCAGCCCTGTCAGAATTTTCTCCAAGCGCTTCAAAAGGAGCCTTATAAATTTTATAAGTCGAAACAACACTGGATTTCAGACGTTCACCCCTTTCCTTGATTCTCTGCTGCAAAACTGCATTTTTATCAGGCTGAACAGTCCTCTCACTTTGACCTGAACTGGTAAATTCCTTGAGTTTCTGGGAAAAATTACTGAACACTTCGCCAATACTTGCCATTCTAGTCTCCGTGGTACAAACTCTTTAAAAGCGCAATTTCTTCGCCGTACTCTTTAGTTGATTCGTTGGGAGTTTCAAGAATACAAGGCTTTCCTCTGACAACCGGATGATTAATGAACTTTTCAAAGAACTTGATTCCAAGACTTCCCTGGCCGATTTTTTCATGTCTGTCTTTATGACTTTCAAAAGGATTTTTGCTGTCGTTTAAATGAAAAGCCATAAGCCTGTCAATACCGATCACCCTGTCAAATTCCTCAAAAACACCGTCAAGATTATTTTTAATATCGTATCCTGCATCGTAAACATGACATGTATCAAAGCACACACCAAGTTTGTCCTTTAATTCAACACCGTCGATAATAGCCTTAAGTTCTTCAAAACGGTTTCCAGTTTCACTGCCTTTTCCAGCCATTGTTTCAAGAAGAACCGTTGTAGTCTGCTCTTTTTTCAAAAGTTTGTTGAGCATTTCAGTAATAAGTTTTACCCCAGCATCAATTCCCTGCTTCATATGGCTTCCGGGATGAAAATTATAATACTGACCCGGAGTTGCTTCCATGCGTTTAAGGTCGTCTTCAAAAGTCATCAGGGCAAAATCCCGCACACTTTCCTTATCACTGCATGCATTTAAAGTGTATGGAGCATGAACTACAAGTTTTCCAAAATTATTCTGGTTCAAAAAAACATTAAGTGCATCAGCATCAGCTTTATCTATTGGTTTTGCCTGTCCGCCCCGCGGGTTTCTTGTAAAAAAAGCAAAAGTACTTGCACCGGCTCCGGCAGCTTCTTTCCCCATACCCAAAAATCCAAGACCTGCACTTAAATGCCACCCGATTGTAAACATATTTCCTCCAGAAAAATTATTTTTAAAGTATACACTATTTTTAATAAAATGTGGGGGAAGTCTCCCCCTGACTGCAGCCACGAGGCGGCTCGCAGATGCCAAAGAGAACTTTGCCACCTGCTTCGCTTTGTCGTGTCTTCCGCCACCCCCTCCAGCGGGACACATTCCCGCAACGCCTTTGAAAATATCTGCCGATGGGAGTATAATTTTTAAATCATTCT
The DNA here is from genome assembly GCA_045597415.1 of Treponema sp. Taxonomy (GTDB): domain Bacteria; phylum Spirochaetota; class Spirochaetia; order Treponematales; family Treponemataceae; genus Treponema_D. The sequence continues at coordinate 9,976 of JAZLKD010000014.1, forward strand.
AAAAGGAGAAAAAAAAATGAAAAAAATTGTTGCTGCAGCTTTAGCTTTTGTCATCAGTGCATTTGCTTTTTCACAGGAAAAAGTTTACCTCTGGCCTAAAAAAACAGGACCGGGATCTGAAAAAGTTAAGGTTGAAGAACAGGTTGTCGACCGCAATGCCGGTAACAATTCTACCGTTACAAACAGAGCAATCTCAGGAGTAACACAGCCTTATTTTGAAATCTACAGACCAGCTGCAAATGTAGAATCAAACAAGCGCGGAATCCTCATAATTCCGGGTGGTGCATACCAGCGTGTAGTTTATGACACAGAAGGTGTAGATTACGTAAAAGGCTACACAGAAGCAGGCTACACTTGTTTTGTACTCGTTTACAGAACACCAAATGACGGCCACAAAAAACAGGAACTTGTTGCCCTTCAAGATGCACAGAGGGCAATCCGCCTTATCAAGGCAAATGCAGAACAGTACGGTGTTTTTGCCACAAGAATCGGTGTAATGGGTTCTTCAGCCGGAGGACACGTTGCAGCAAGCCTTGCAAACATGTACGATGCAGAAGTTTACAAACCTGTTGATAAAATTGATCAGGGCGATGATAAAAAATGGACAAGTGCAAAACCTGCATTCCAGTTCCTCATTTACCCTGTAATCACAATGCAGGATGGCGTAACTCACAACGGAAGCCGTAAAAACCTTCTCGGTGAAAAACCATCTCAGGAAGATAAAGATAAATTTTCATTTGAAAAGAACCTTAAATTTGATTCTCCAGATGCTTTCATCGTCGCTTCAATTGACGACAAATCTGTAAATCCAGAAGGTAACGCAATTGAATACTTTAAAACCCTGCGCAAAAATCAGTGCAAAGCCGAACTTCACATTTTCCCTGAAAGCGGCCACGGATTTGGCGTAAAAGGCGCCTACGGCACAACTAAAAACTGGCAGCAGATGTCAATCGACTGGCTTAAAACATACCAGAAATAACAGATAAGCAAAGAAAGGTGGTTGAATCATCTCAACCACATTTCTTTTAATTTCCAAGAACCATTCTGTCGTTCAATTCTCCGGCTGCGCCAAACTTGGCCAGGAGATCTTCAACTTTAAGATTCTTTTTTTCTTCACCGCTTACATCATAAATAATCTGACCTTTCATCATCATGATCAGACGGTTACCGTACTGAATTGCATGCTTCATGTTGTGTGTAACCATAAATGCAGTCAGGTGATCTTTTTCAATAAACTGTTCTGTAAGTTCAAGAACTTTTGCCGCAGTTTTTGGATCAAGGGCTGCAGTGTGTTCATCAAGCAAAAGAAGTTCCGGCTTTTTGAGTGTAGCCATCAAAAGTGTAAGGGCCTGTCTCTGCCCACCAGACAAAAGTCCAACTTTGCTTTTTAATCGTGTTTCAAGTCCAAGATCAAGAAGTGCAAGTTTTTCGCGATAATTTTCCCTTTCACTATCCTTGATTCCCCAGGCAAGGGAACGGGTTTTTCCACGACGGAGCGCCATTGCAAGATTTTCTTCAATTTCCATATTTGCCGCTGTTCCCATCATTGGATCCTGAAAAACACGGCCGATATAAGCCGCACGTTTGTGTTCAGGTTCATAAGTCAGAACTTTATCATTAAGTTTAATAAAACCTGTATCAGGCTGATGAACTCCGGCAATCAGGTTCAGCAATGTAGACTTTCCAGCCCCGTTTCCGCCGATAACAGTAACAAAGTCCCCGTCATTCAACTTAAGGTTAATATCAAGAAGAGCTTTCTTTTCTGTAATTGTCCCGGGATTAAAAGTTTTTGAAATATGTTCAAGTTCAAGCATCTTAGACGTTTCCTCTTCTCATGTTGAATTTTTTAATTTCACCTTTAATTACAGGGATAGCCAGCGCAATGGTAATAATCAAAGATGTAAACAGTTTCATATCTTCAGTTGGAATACCAATACGGATAACAAAAGCAATTACCATTTTATAAATGATTGTTCCAAGAATTACGGAAATAAGTGTAAACCAGAATGGCAGTTTCTTTTCAAGGAAACCAAAAATTGCTTCACCGATTACAATGGCAGCAAGCCCCTGAACAAGAGTTCCTGTTCCCATTGTTACATCAGCAACACGTTCAGCCTGTGAATACATACCGCCACTTAAAGCGATAAGGCCGTTACTGATCATAAGACCGAGAATTTTCATAAGATCTGTATCAACACCCATGGCGCGAACCATATTTGGATTGTTACCTGTAGCTCTGAGGGCAGAGCCGATTTCAGTTCCGCAGAACCAGTAAAGCAAAACTACGACACAAAGGGCAATTACAACACCCACAATAATTGCCGAAACATCATTTGAAACAGAAAATACAGACTGAACCTTGTCCATAATCGTGTGATGAGTATCCATGAATTTACTGTCCATGGCAAGGTTTGAAATTCTGTTCTGGCTGCCAGGTTTTCCTAAAGTAAGAACCATAAGGTTAATTGAATACAAACCTGTCATGGTAAGGATGCCGGCAAGAAGCTCGTGCATCTTTAATTTTGTATGAAGGATTCCTGTAACAAGTCCTGCAAGAGTTCCCAGAACAAAAGAAGCAAGAAGAGCCAGAACAGGATCAAACTGCTTTGTAACGAGAACAACACAGACTGCACCGCCAAAAACAAAAGAGCCGTCACAAGTCATATCAGCAATATTCAGGATTCTGAATGTAAGATAAACACCTAAGGTCATCATTCCATATACAAGACCCATGGAAACGGCATTTGGCAAATCTCCCGGAAATGCCTGCAGATTATGCAACAATTCAACAAAAAAATTCATAATAACTTCATTATAACAGAATTTCGTATTGTGCAAAATAGTCTAAAAAATGTTATAATTTGTACTATGATTAACTACTGGCAGCAGGAAAACGGTATTCTCATTAAAAAGAACAAAAATGAAATCGATCCTGATCAGCGAATCTGGGTTGATGGAAGAAACATTACTTCAAGTGAGATTGAATTACTCGAAAAACAATACGGAATCGACCACGATCTTCTACTGGACTTTATCGACCCTGATGAACTTTCCCGTATCGAAGACTGGGACGATTATGTTGCCGCAATTATTCGTCTTCCTGTTTTTTCTCCAAATGCCGAAGTTCGGTATTTTACGGCTCCAGTTGGTGCAATAATCTTTAAAAACGTAATCATTACAGTCTGCTGGACAAACTGCGAAGTTCTCAAGGATATTGCCGAAAACCGCATCAAAGGCCTCAAGCTGACCGATTTTCCGGCTTTCATCACACGAATTCTTTCCCGTGCAGACACAATGTTCCTCAGATACCTTAAAGAAATCAACAGAAGGACCAACTCCATTCAGGCAGAGTTTACAGATAAAATTTCCAACTCAGAACTTATCACCCTGCTCAACATGGAAAAATCCCTCCAGTTCTTTCAGACTTCACTTAAATCAAACCAGCTTCTTCTTGAAAAACTCAAGCGGTCAAAACTCCTCAACTTTGACGAAGAAGACAAAGACTGGCTCGATGACGTTGAAATCGATAACAGGCAGGCTATGGAAATGGCCGACAACTACACTGCAATTACAGCAGGTACCATGGACGCCATCTCCAACGTAATTTCAAACAACACCAACGCCAGCATGAAAAAGCTGACCGTAGCTTCCATCGTGCTCATGGTTATTTCGGCAATTACATCGTTCTACGGAATGAATGTAAAACTTCCTCTTGGAGACAGACAGGACTTATGGGGATTCTGGATAATACTTGGACTTTGTATCCTTTCTGCAGCCTTGTCCCTTTTCTTTATGAGCTGGTCAACACACAGAAACCAGATAATTGACCGGAAAAAGAAAAAAAATTAAAACGCATTATAATTATTAATATGAAAAAAGTTTTTACATCAATTTTAACATTTTCCTTTATCACAATTTCAGCCTGGAGTTTCGACAGCCTTTCCATGGTGGACCTTGGTCCACAGCAGGATGCCGAATATGATTATTATGTAATCGGTGACGGAAACCAGTCTTACACAGCCCCACGCTGGATCAAACCCTTTCAGATGAATCAGTTTGAAACTACTTACGAACTGTGGTACGACATCCGCACAGCCGCAGAACAGACAGGCTACAAGTTCCTTAATTATGGTCAGGGCGGTTCAAGAGGCAAATGCAGGGCAGAACCTGCAGAAGAGACAAAATATCAGCCTGTAACAATGATTACCTGGTATGATGCTGTCATCTGGTGCAACGCACTAAGTGAAATTTCAGGATTTCAGCCATGTTACACATATCAGGGTGAAATCTTAAGGGACGCAACAGAAACTGCAAAAATTGATTTATGTCAGTGTGATTTTGAAAACAACGGCTACCGGCTTCCGACAGAAGCAGAATGGGAATATGCAGCCCGCAAAACCAGATCAGGCTACCAGTCTGGAATCAGTTTTTCAGGACAGGTTGATGCAAACGGTTTAGACGATTATTCAATTCCGGAAACAGAAGTTGCCTGGACAGATTCCAATGCGGACCGAACTCATGTGGTAGGCACAGCAGGAACACCATTTGACTCACCTGTTAAGCCTGAAGCAGGCTCAGGTAATCCCAACGGTTCAAATCTTTTTGATATGTCAGGAAATGTCCTTGAATTTGCATGGGACTGGATGGGCCGCTATGAACAGTCAGAACCAGGCAAAAGAGCTTCAGGAGTTGAATACGGAAGCCAGCGTGTAAGCCGTGGTGGCAGCTGGAGCCAGTACACACCTTTTGCAGCAGCAGGAGACAGATACAGTTACGATCCTAACGAATGCTACAATTATTTCGGATTCAGAATCGCCCGCACAATAAAATAAAAGGCTATGTCCGTAAAAAGTATTGTTATATAAGGCTAAGCTACCATAAAAAAACAGGTGAGGCATCAGCATTCACCTGTTACTGTTCAGCAAAAGTTACAAAGTTTTCAATTCGCAGTTTTCTACAGTCCAGATTCCCGCCGTTTTATTCAAATCGCAGACTGCGTATTTTCCTTCTGCAAGACTTCCAGGATTTACAACAGTAGAATCTCCTATTTTGTCGATTCCGGCACTTTCATGGATATGACCGGTTACAACAAGAACAGGCTGTCTTTTTTCAATAAATTCACGGAGCTTTTCACTTCCAACATGAATTTCGCCAGGAATCATGTCACATTTTGTGTTTTTCGGAGGATTATGCATGATTGCAACAAGATTATTGCATTTTCCATCCTCATTTCCAATCTGAGGAACGGCATCTTCAATAATGTTAAAGTCGCTGACCAGTTCCTCATCTTCCCTTTCAAAAGGAGTTGTTCCTGTAAATTTCGATCCGCCACCACTTCCGGCAATTACAAGCCCTTCATGAAAAACAAGGGATTTTTGAACACAGATATCAGCATCTTCAATCTCTTCAACAAATTCTGGATCATCACAGTTTCCAAGAACAGAAAAGATTGATTCATGCCTTTTTAAAAGACATTCAAGGGCAGGTTTTGCAGTTTCCAGGTGTTCAAATTTCGCAAAATCACCTGCAAACAACACCATATCACTTGAAGCGAAAACATCGGCGAGCTTTTCAATATTTTCAGTATCGCCATGAATATCACTGATCATCAAAACTTTCATAATTTCTCCTTTTAGCACATTTTTTCTGCTTTGAATAATACTAAATTTTGTCCATCACAGATTTCAGCTGTTTCATCTGCTCAGGCGTACCGATGGTAATTCGTAAATATTCTTCAATTCCCGGTGTATTAAAATGGCGCACGAGAATTCCCGCTTCCTTAATTTTTTTATAAGTTTCTTCACCAGGAACACCATCTTTGCGGCAAAAAACAAAGTTTGTCTGACTGTCCAGAACATACCAGTTTCTTTCACGCAAAAAGTCAATAAACTCATCACGTTCAAAAGCCACGCTTTTAGCACATTCAGCATAATAGCCCACATCACTGCAGGCAGCAATTCCAGCCTGCTGCGCCATAAAGTCAATAGGAAAATGATTCAGACTGTTTTTTACAGTTGTAATGTGATTTACAAGTGCAGGACTTGAAACCACATACCCGATTCTCAAACCAGCCCCACACAAAGATTTTGAAAAAGTGCGGACAATCACAAGATTGTCAAATTCCTTAAGGAGAGGAATGCAGCTTTCTCCACCAAAATCAACATAAGCTTCATCTACAACAAAAACCCTGTCCTTTGGAGCAGCCTTAATCATCTGCCGCACTTCATCACGGGTAAGGCCAAGACTTGTAGGAGCATTAGGATTTGCAAAAATAATGCTCGAGTTCATTTCATTTGCATCTTTAAGCATCGCATCCTTATTCAAAGTCCAGTCACCGTTAAGAGGCACCTTATCCATAGGAATATTGTAAAAGCCGCAGTAAACAGGATAAAAGCTGTAAGTATGTTCAGGAACAACAAGTTTACGGTCACTGTCAAAAAAAGCATAAAAAACAAAGCTCAAAACTTCATCAGAACCGTTTCCGCAGTAAATCATATCAGGAGTTACAGTAAAAGGAATCTTATCTCCTTCTCCTGGAGTTACCTGTGCACCGCTTCCGCTTCCACTTTCATCGCCGCCATCCACATCACAGCGTGCAAGAACACCGCCGCATTTGTTGAGCATGTCAGCAATGGCAACTTTAAGCTCACTGGAATCCGGATCAGGATACAAAGCCATTTTCTGAGAATATTCAGCAGCAGCTTTCTGAACAGCCTTGACCACAACAGGACTTGGCCCGTAAGGGTTTTCATTGGCATTCAGTTTAATATAAACACGATCCTTAGGCTGTTCACCGGGAACATAAGGATTCAGATTCATCATTCTCTGTGAAATCATAATTTCTTCCTAGTTAAAATCTGCAACACCCTTAAGGTCAATAGTTGCAAAAAGGTCATCGATTGTTTCACGGCGGCGGATTTCTTTAACACTGCCGTCATTTCTAAGCAGAAGTTCACCACAACGGAGTTTACCATTGTAGTTAAAGCCCATTGCCCTTCCGTGAGCACCTGCATCGTGAATAATGAGAAGATCCCCCTTTTCAATCTGTGGCAGCTGACGGTCAACGGCAAATTTATCGCAGTTTTCACACAAAGAACCAACAACGTCATAAACGTGGTCCTTGGGCGCATTTTCTTTTCCGCTGACAGTAACTTCATGATAAGAACCATACATACCAGGTCTCATAAGGTCAGCCATACAGCTGTCAGTACCGATATATTCTTTGTAAATGTGTTTTTCATGAACAGCCTTACAAACAAGCCATCCGTAAGGACCAGTAATCGGGCGTCCGCATTCCCAGTAAATAGCCAGCGGATCAAGCCCTGCAGGAACGATTGTGCGGTCATATTCTTCACGGATTCCCTTTGCAACAACATCATAGTCAATAGCAACCTGATCAGGCTTATAAGGAATGCCAAGTCCGCCGCCCAGGTCAACAAATTCAATGCAAACGCCTGTTTTTTCCTTAATCTCAACTGCAAGCTCAAAAACAAGTTTTGCAGTATCCATAAAGAAGTTAGGATTAAGTTCATTTGAAGCAACCATTGTGTGCAGCCCAAAGTGTTTTACCCCTTCAGCCTTACAGATTTTGTAAGCTTCAATCATCTGTTCGCGGGTAAGACCATATTTTGCATCTTCAGGTTTACCGATGATGGAATTGCATCCGTGTTTTGCAGGACCCGGATTGTAGCGGAAACAGATTGTATCAGGCATTTTTCCGCCCAGGGCAGCCTTTAAGAATTCAATGTGGGTAATGTCGTCAAGATTAATGATGTTTCCCTGTTTGTATGCAAGCTGAAATTCTTCAGCAGGAGTTTCGTTTGAAGTAAAAATTACGTGGTCAGCCTTGATTCCAGACATTTCCGAAAGCATCAGTTCAGGCATTGAAGAACAGTCAGCTCCACAGCCTTCATCAGCAAGCACCTTAAGGATATATGGGTTTGGACAGGCTTTTACGGCAAAATGTTCACGAAAAACAGGAAAAATGCTGAATGCTTTTGTAAAGCGCTTCATGTTTTCGCGGATTGCTTTTTCGTCATACAGATAAAATGGAGTCGGAAACTTTTTTACAAGTTCTTTCAATTCTTCATGATTCAATGGAAATGTTTTCATCTATTTTTTCTCCTTTATGAACTTTTTTTTTCGGGAGACTGCCATGCCTTTTCAAGTCATGGCACCGGGCTATCCGCAGTTCCGCTCACCGCTTCATTGTTTGTTCCGGGGAATCTTCCCCTCCACAAACAACGCCTCACGGCGCTGCTCCTATCCCTGTCTCTAAATTCGTCTTTTACATAATACATTTTTCTTTATTTCTTGAAAATATAGATTATAATAAATTGTATGGCTCAAAAACGAACCTTTGATACAAACACAATCCGGCATGCATCTTTCATAATCGGCGGAGCTTTCCTGATTGTAGTAAACTTCATAAGCACTGCTTTCCTTCTCAATAAATCAAATTCTTCAACTGAAGAGCAGTATTTTGAATCATGTCATGCTATGGCAGACGGTTATGCAGAAGTGCTTTCAACACAGGTCAAAGTTTTTGAAACAGCCCTTGACGCCATGCACGTTGATGAATTGTTTGTTGATTTTAAACCTGCAGATTACGTAAAATTTTTCAACGACTTCAAAAGCCAGATTTACCCTGGATTTAAATCAGTTTATTTTATCGATGACAAAGGAACTGCATGGTTTTCAGACGACGAAAAAATCGACATGTCCTCGAGGGAAATCTACAAACAGATAATTCTCGGTGACAAGACAAAATGGATCAATGATCCGGTAAAAACCCTTCATCCGGAATCTTCTCAGGACGAAAACTCAAAAATCGTTATCTTCGGTAAGGCAACTTACAACAGAAAAGGTCAAAAAACAGGTATCCTCTGCGGCTCAGTCAAGCTTACAGAACTTCTTAACCTTGTAAATCAGGTAGAAATCGGCAAAAACGCCTTTATTTCAGTACAGAACGAGCGCGGTTATTTCATCGTTCACCCGGAAGAAAAATATCTTGATACTTTCTACAACCCGGCAAACATTAACTTTGGACAAACAGCGTTCCACGGACAGATGTTTCCTACAGTACGGTTCAACGGTGACAAAATCTATCTCTTCCCGAGACACATCAACGACACCAGCTGGACAATGTGTATGTTTATTCCTCAGGCTATCCTGAGCAACATTCACCGCACACAGAAAATTCTTCAGGGTGCAATCATCCTTATTTCCGGTCTTCTTATCGTACTCGTAATTTTCATTGAATCACGAATTACTGCTTTTCTTCAGAAAAAACTCATGCTGTCTTCAACAATCGATTCAGTTACAGGTTTTTATACAAAAGCTTATTTTGATAATGAAGCAAGAAAACTTCTCCTTAAAAATCGCAGGTCAAAATTCGTTCTCATCGAAGCTGATATCCGTGCTTTTAAATACATAAACCAGAAACACGGAGTCGCAGCCGGAACAAGGGCACTTATTTACTTCTCGCAGCTTCTCAACGAACTTTCCACTCACTACGAAGGTGTAATCTGTCGTGGTCATGCCGATGTTTTCTACGGCTTTTACAAAATTTCTTCAGTTGCAAGCGCAATGAAGATTTTTACAAAAGAAATTGAAGACCTTGAGAAAAAATGCGGCGAATACATCACTCCTTTCCATGCAAAATTCGGTCTTGCATTCTACCTTCCGGGTAACCAGAAAAGAACTGTTTCACTGCGCCGTCTCATCGATCAGGCAACAGTTGCACGTTCAATGATCAAAAACGATGCCCTCAAAGTCTGGTCTGTATACGACAGCAGGATTATGGCAAAAGAACTCCAGAAAAACTTCATCGAAAGTTACATGGACAAAGCCTTAAAATCTCAGGAATTTTATGTTGTCTACCAGCCTAAAATGGATCTTGCCACATACCAGATTTGCGGTGCCGAAGCCCTTGTCCGCTGGCAGTCACAGGAACTGGGATTTATGCGCCCTGATGAATTCATTCCTATTTTTGAACGCAATAATTTTATCATCCGCCTTGATTACTTTGTTTATGAACAGGTATTCAAATTCCTGCGGCAGTGTATGGACAATAACCTTAAGGTTGTACCAATTTCCCTCAATATGTCGCGCAACCACGACAAACCTGAAAAATACATTCACGACATTAAGGAATTGATGGCAAAATATAACATTCCTACAGACTTAATCGAAATTGAAGTTGTAGAACGCTCAACTCAAAACAGAAACCTTCTCAGAGATTTTACAATTGCTCTGCAGAACGAAGGATTCAAAGTTGCCATGGATGACTTTGGCTCTGGAGAATCATCACTGAATATGCTCAGTACAATACCTGTTGATATCCTCAAATATGACCGTTCATTCCTCTTAAATGAAAAGAATGAAAACGCAAGTATTGAAGGAGAAAAATCAGCATTCATTCAGACCCTTGTAAACCTTGGAAAAAGCCTTAACAAAAACACCATTTTTGAAGGTGTAGAGACAAAGGAACAGGCTGAATTTTTACGAAATATTGGTTGCGCACAGATTCAGGGCTACTACTACTCAAAACCTTTAAGTCAGGAAGACTTTATCGCATTCCTCAATAAATAGATTATTTAGATCATTTACAGACAAAAAAAGCTGTGGTCTACAAAAGAGGCCACTGAAAAAGGTCTTAAATTTGAGAGTGTGAAATAAAGAAAGCTAGATTTTTGAGAAAAAGATCTCATTAATCTGGCTTTCGCTCTTTTACGTGCAGATTATTTTCCTCATTTTTCTTTATTTTCTTCCAGAATTGTGATAATTCGTTTTATATTGGCTACAAAGATTGTGCAGGCTCCCTGTATTTTTGTTGCGTAGAGACAGTTACCCATTGAAACATCGTAACCCAGTACATTTTTGAGTTCACTGTTCTTTGCCTCAATTTTGTAGCGTTCTTTTGCAAGTAGTTTGAATTCTTCTGTCTCCTGGAATTCCTGCTGCTGTTTATGCTCATCACATTTTATGGTCACGCTGAAAGTCTTGGACTTTGCACCTTCTTTGTAACAGCCTTCACGATGAGGACACTGTTTACATTTTTCAATGTCAAAGTAATATGTCAATGCCTGATTCTGACCGATATTTTTTTGACCCGTCACTGCTTTTCTGACAGATAATTCCCCAGCTGGACATTGCATCATATCGGCGTCTTTGTTGTAGATAAAACCATAATTTTCTTTTCTGTTTCCTTCCGTAATTCCTGGATTCAATCTTGATACCAGTTTAAAATTCTTGTTACCTTCTTCATCTTCCTGATTTGCAAATTTTAAATTATCTTTTCCTGAATAAGCCCTGTCTGCAATTACATTCTCAACTGTCATTCCTGCCTTTCGGCTTTTCTTCACCAGTTCTGGAAGTTCTTTTCCGTCTGGTTTTTCTCCGCTTGTAACTGTCGCTGCCGTAATGATTCTTTCCGGTGTCATGGCAATGTGTGTTTTGTAACCAAAAAATGAGGTTTCTGCCGATTTGTGTCCGGTCTTTGCATCCGCATCCTTTGACTTGTACATTTCCTCTTTCGTGTCTTCCATGGTTTCCTTCAAAAGATTCATCTTTTCTATGATTCTTGGGAGATTTGGAACGACAGGCATTGCTTCAACTGTCTTCAGAAGCCTTTCACAATATTCAACTTCCTTTTCAATCGAATTCTCCTCGTTTTTTGCAGGCATCATGTTTTTTGTTTTCTCATCAACACTGTAAACTTCTTTACGGAGTTTCTTTGCCTGTTCCTGAAGGACTTCCCGGATTGGATGGCTGTTGTAACGGGACTTTGTGTGGGTTGCATCTACGATTATGCTTTTCGAGTCAATTATGCCTTTGTCCATTGCAATCTGAACTGTCTTTTCTATCAGCATGTCCAGAAGTTCACTGTCTTTTAACCGCAGTTTCCTGAACTTTGAGAGTGTGCTTGCGTTTATGACTTCATCTTCGGGATTCAGTCCGAGAAAATATTTATAGGAAAGGTCGTAAAGAGCGCGTTCTACAAGGTCGACATCTGACATAGGATGAAGGCATTTGAGGAGAAGGAATTTAAAAAGATATTCAGGATCTTCGGCTGTACGTCCGTTGTTCGGACAATATTTGTTCTTAAGCTCATCTCTGATGAAACTAAAATCGATAAGTTCATTTATTTTTCTGAACAGATGATTCTTTGGAATCAATTTTTCATACAAATCTGTATATGGACTGAAATTCAATTCTTGCTGTGTCTTGAGCATAAAAAAAAACCACCTGAATAAATTTTAGTTTATTCAAATGGTGTTTGTAAATTCAGTCTTTATGGGACTTTTTCAGTGGTCTCTCTACAAAACCACAGCTTTTTTGCATTTAACAATCTATTTAGTTAAAAAAACCTTTTGCTTTCAAAAGTTCCGCATTAAGGATACCACCTAAAGCAGCACCACGTTTTGTATTGTGGCTCAAGGCAACAAACTTAACGTCAAAAACATTACATGGGCGGAGACGGCCAATTACACAGGCCATACCCTTTTCTGTTTCACGGTCACGGCGTGGCTGCGGACGGTTTTCTTCTTCGCGGTAAACGATAGGTTTTGCTGGTGCTGATGGCAAATCAAGTTCCTGTGGAACAGATTTATAAGCAGCCCATACTCTTTTGATTTCATCCATTGAAGGTTTTTTGTCTTCAGGAAGATCAAATTCCAGGGAAACACAAGCAGTATGTCCATCAATTACAGGTACACGAGTACAAGTAGAAGAAACAAGTGGAAGTGAAGCATTTTCGATCTTTCCATCTTTTACATTACCAAGAATTTTAAGACATTCTTTTTCTGTTTTTTCTTCTTCCCCGCCGATATATGGGACAATATTGTCAATCATATCAAAGGAAGGAACACCCGGGTAACCTGCACCAGAAGTTGCCTGCAAAGTTGTAACAATCATTCTCTTAACAGGATATCCAGCCTGAATAAGGGCATGCAAAGGCATCATATATGTCTGCAAAGAACAGTTCGGTTTTACGGCAATAAAACCTTTATCCCAGCCGTGATGTTTTTTCTGTTCAGCTATTACATCAAGGTGAGCAAAGTTGATTTCAGGGATAAGCATTGGAACATCTTCAGTCCAGCGGTTTGCAGAAGCATTTGAAACAACAGGAATTCCTTCAGCAGCATAAGCAGCTTCAAGAGCCTTAATTTCATCCTTACCCATTTCAAGTGCAGAAAAAACAAACTGACATTTTCCGACAGCTTTCTTTTCGTCATTTGCATCTTCTACAGTAAGGTTTGCAACAGCAGCAGGAATATCTGCACCAATGAGCCAGCGGCTTGATACAGCATCTTTATAAAGCTTACCTGCTGAACGTGGAGAAGCTGCAACGTATGTAACTTCAAACCATGGATGATCTTCAAGAAGTTTAATGTAGCGCTGACCTACCATACCAGTAGCACCAAGAACGCCAACTTTAATTTTATCAGACATATATATCTCCAGAATTATTATTTATTAAAGTCCACACTCTTTGAGAGCGTCTTCAATTACTTTTTTAGCGCTGTCTGTAACTTCAACCAGTGGAAGACGACATGGGCCTGAAGGCATTTTTTTTACAGACATTGCATATTTAATGGATGTTGGATTACCGTCTACAAAAGCAGCCTTAAAGAAAGGTAAAAGTCTGTAATGAAGGGCTCTGGCACCTTCAAGATCACCTTTAATAGCTTTTGAAGCAAGTTCTGCAACAAGTGAAGGTGTAAGATTTGAAACAACAGAAATAATTCCGTCTCCTCCAACACTGATAAGTGGAAGAGTCAAACCATCATCACCGCTCAAAACTGCAAAATCAGGCTTCTTAGACTTAATTGCAGCAATTACATCCATCATCTGATTGATGTTACCTGATGCTTCCTTAACGCCTGCAATATTTGGAAGTTCTGCAATTCTTACAAGAGTATCAGTAGGAATATTAATTCCTGTACGTCCCTGAATGTTGTAAACGATGATAGGAATACCAACCTTGCTAACAGCTGCAAAATGCTGATAAATTCCTTCTTTTGAAGGTTTATTGTAATAAGGAGTAACAACAAGAGCAGCATCTGCACCTGCTTTTTTAGCACGTTCACAATATGCAACGGCATCGCGGGTATTGTTACTTCCAGCACCAATAATTACAGGGATATGTTTTCCAGTTTTAGATTCAAAAGACTTAACTTCTTCCATAACAATGGCAATAAGCTTATCTTCTTCCTCTCCCGGACGTTCATCAAGAGTTGGAGTTTCGGCAGTAGTACCAAGAGGAACAAGACCATCAATTCCCTGTTCCAGCTGAAATTTTACATTTGTTCTGAAGCCCTCATAATCCACTGAACCATCTGCGTTCATTGGAGTAATCATAGCTGTATAAGCACCCTGAAATTTCATTTTTTTATACCTTCATTTAAAAAATATGTATTTATTATGGTGAATTTGAGGATAAAATTCAATAATTTGTAATTTTTAGTCAGTCAAAAGTCCGTTCTGTTCAGCAAATTCAAGACATGCATCATTCCAGGCTTTTCCACCCCTTTCATCAAATTCCTGAAGCCATGCGTTCCAGTTTTCTCTTGTAAGGGTTCGTTTTCCTGTTACAAATTCGATGACACTGTTTTCATAAAACTTTTTAAGGTCAGCCGAAGGAGCAGGAATTCTGTCCGCACCAAAATTTTCAGTCCATTTTTTATTCTGCATTTCACGAAGATAATCCAATGCACTTATATCACGTCCATTTTTTGTCTTCCATGTAGGGTATCGGCCTGCAAGTTCCAGATCTGAGTTATAGAAAACAAGGTTTCTCAACTGAAGCTGTGGCGCAAAAGCAGGTTTTGAATATGCTTTCTCGGGGTCAACAAGATTATCTGTTGTAACCATGCCTTTAATGTCCAGGTTGTAGTTAACACCGCGTACACCAAAACCTAAAAGCATGTATCCTTCATCAGAACTCATCCATTCCAGAAACTGTGCAAGTTTTTTCTGATGACCTTCATCTGCACATTTTTTAGAAACTGCAAAAGTTCTGTGTCCCTGATTTGTATAAACACCGACAGATTTTCGCCCCTTGTTCATAGGAGGATCAATAACAACCCACTGCCCGTTTGGAAATGCTTCATCAAATTTTTCGTAATTCTGCTGAAGTGCAAGAGCAGCGTTCTGTTCGCGCATAATTCCAAACTGTCCTTCTTTCCATGCATCACGAAATTCTGTTTTATTATATTCAGTCCAGTTAGGGTCAATAACTTTCGCATCTACCATAGATTTTATGTATTCAAGGGCATCATAATAATCAGCTTTATAAATGTTCAATCCGGCTGTAGCACGCTTTAAATCGATTGTACCCTCACAGCCAAAAGCTCCAAACAATGGCTGGAATCTGGCACCAAGACCTTCTTCATTTTTACGGATTTCAAGAAATGCACCAAAACCATAAGTATCATTACGGCCGTTTCCATCAGGATCTGCAACTGTAAACATTTTCATAACGTGAAGAAAATCGTCTGTAGTTACAGGAACAGGAAGTCTGAGGTTGTCAAGCCAGTCTTTGCGGATAAGAACACCTTCATTTCGTGAAACCGAACCACTCTGTGCAAGGGCATAATGTTTTCCATCAACAACATAGATGTTGCGTTCTGCATCTCCATACATTCTTTCTGAACGAACAGGCATCAGAGGATACATATCATCAACAGGAGCTACAAGTTCTCTTGCAATAAGGTCATTCATCAATTCACCGCTTACAGGGAACATATCCGGCAGATTATTGTTTTCTGCACGGGAACGCAGGATTTTTTCCTGATCACTGGCCTTACCTGGAAGAGGAGTCAATTTAAGATTAATTCCAAATCTTTCGCTGGCAATCTCGTATACTGTCCATGACAAAGGTGGAGCTCCGGCTTCACTGAAAGTTGGTGCATAGGCAATTTCAAGGTCAACGTTACCATTTTTTCCAATCTTCACACTGAAGGAACGGTCAACAATAAATGCCACAACACCAAGCACAAGAACCATAGCAGCGATCTTCAAATAATCTTTCATCAATTAACCTCTATACAAATCTTTTTTATATTTTAACATTTTTATAAAATACGGGCAAACTGAAATTACCCTATTAAATCCTTTACAACCTGTGCAACATAAGCACAATCAAATGCCTTAAATTCTTCAATATTACCGTATCCCCACAAAACACCACAGCAGGGCACATTATTTTTTCTGGAACCAAGAATATCGTGTTTTCTGTCCCCTATCATAAGGACTGTTCCATTTTTAACGGCATCATGGAGATTATTTTTTTCAATAATAGTTTCAACAATCTGCCACTTTTCATTACGCTTCTCTTCCAGATCACCGCCACAGACATCATCAAAGAATTTTTCAATTCCAAAATGAGCAATAATCTGCTTCATATACACTTCAGGCTTACTTGTTGCAATATAAAGTTTTTTCCCGCTGTTCTTTAATTTTTCAAGAACTTCCGGAATATCCTGATACAAAGAATTTTCAAAAATTCCATGAACACCGTAATGTTCCCGATAATATTTTATTGCAATATCACACTGTTCTTTATTGAAACCGTAGAATTCTGAATAGGATTCGCTGAGAGGAGGACCGATGAAACGCATTAACTGACTGTCTGTCTGATCCTTTATATTGAATTGTTCCAAAGAATAACGCACCGAGCTTACTATACCCGGTGCCGATTCAGTAAGAGTTCCGTCCAGATCAAAGAGTATATGCTCAAATGATGAGGACAGAACTGAAAAATGAATGTTATCGTTCATAAACCTAATTATAAAACATTTTCATCAGACTTTGAACTTATCAACCTGATCGCCAATATCATTAATGGCTGTTTTAAGCTGACCAGAGAGGCCGATGAGAGCCTGACCAGTTTCATTGATTTTACGGGCTCCATTGTTCATCTCGTTCATACCGTCTTTAATTGAGAATGTTGCATCCTGAAGACGTTTAACTTCCTGAAGAATAGCCTTGTTACCTTCCGCCATCTCATAAGAAGAAGTTTTTACTTCATTAGAAGTATCATTCATCTGATTCAAGGCAACGGCAATCTGCTGAGAACCTGCAGTCTGTTCTGTCATTGCATTGGAAATTTCACGAACAAGGTTAGTTGTAAGACTGATACCGCCCATTACATCGTTGAATGATTCAGTTGCAGTCTGACTGGCTTTAACGATTCCTTCAATACTTGCAATAATGCGTTCAAGCTGGTTTCCGATTGTCTGAGACTGTGTTCCAGAATCTTCAGAAAGTTTACGGATTTCGTCAGCAACTACAGAGAAGCCCTTACCTGCTTCACCGGCATGAGCAGCTTCGATTGCAGCATTCATGGCAAGAAGGTTTGTCTGATCGGCAATATTAAGGATAACAGCATTGGCTTCCATAAGCGCCTGTGATTCAACCTGAATTTCTTCAATTCTTGCATTGACTTCACTCTGATTCTGAACACCAAGTTTTGCTTTTTCTTCGAGTTCGTGGAACTGACCAGCCATTTTCTGAACAGATGAATCAACGGAAGTAATATTTCCAATCATTTCTTCAACAGCAGCAGAAGCTTCTGTTACAGAAGAAACCTGAGCTTCAATCATTCTGTTGAGTGATTCAATATTAGAACTGATTTCGTTTACGGCACCAGAAGTTTCATGTACTGAGTTAGTCTGAAGGTTAACCTGATTTTCAAGTGACTGAATGTTGGCAACAATCTGAGTAATTGCAGAAGAAGTATCTTCCGTACTGTTTTCAAGAAGTTCACCAACATTAACAAGATCATTTTTAGATTCTTTCATTGTGGCAATAATTGCCTGAAGTTTTTCTGAGAACTGGTTGAAACCTTCTACGACACGACCGATTTCATTGTTTGAATTAAGATCAATTCGTTTTGTAAGGTCTGCATCTCCCGAAGCAATACCACGGATTGTTTCTTCAACAACACCAAGAGGTTTAACAGACATATAAACAAGGATTCCGACAATAAGAATTGTAAGAATTGTAAGAATCGCACCTGTTACAACAAGTGTAGCTGAAACAGAATCTGCTGCTTCAAAAATTTCTTCTGCTTCAAGAACGGCAAGAAGTGTCCATGGTGTATATTCTACAGGAAGAGAGAAGATAATGTGATCATCTCCCTGCGCATTTGTAAATTCATCAATGATAAGTTCACGGCTTCCCCATGTTGAAGAAATCTTTTCAAATTCTTCAGGTTTCTTTTCCTGAAGTTCATCCATTTCACCTTTTACAAAGTTATCATCAGTTGTAGTTGTCATCTGGAAACCGTCAGCACCATACATAACTGCATAGCCGAGGTCACCAAGGTTAACATCTTCAAAAATCTTTGAAACGTTTTCAATCTGAACTACACCACAGAAAAATCCCACATTTCTGCCATTTTTCTGAAGAGCCTTACAAACGTGAATAATAGTTTTTCCTGTTGTCTTTGAAGTTACCGGATTATCAATAAAAGTCAACTGACCGTCTTCCATAATTGCCTTATAGTAATCTCGTTCAGTAACGTTTGTATGAGAACCTGTATCTGCATCAAAGTTTCCGTCACGGTCAACCCATGCAACATAGTCAAATTTTTCAGGACGTTTTTCTTCATGAGCAATAAGCCAGCTCTTGATTTCAGAAGTATCAGTAGTTTCATCGAGAATATCAGCACCAAGATAGTAATCAAGACTTGCAAAATATTCTTCAAGTTTATTCTTTACAATGAGAGTATAACCTTTTGTAAATTCAGCATACTCTGTTTCTGCGTGCTCCTTAAGGTTAGATTTAGTAACTGTTGAAACATACAATGACTGTGCAACTGAAAGCACAATACTTGTAATAGCTACAGCAATTACAATAAAAATAAACAATTTACCATTTTTCTTAGTAGAAGTATCCATAAGATTTCTCCAGAAAGTTTTAAATATTAATGTTAATTATACTACAGTATCGGTAAAATTGTACTTTTTTTTAGGTTTTTTGAAATTTTAGAACTGAATATCAGTAAACAGACAGGAAAAACAAAAAGCGTCCTTTCAACCACAGTCAAAAGAACGCTTTTCAAAATAAATTGCGGCACTCCGCAAGATTCAATTAGTGATGGAACAAACGAATTCGCCGTTCGCTACGCTCACTTAACGAGTTTGCAGGCAAACTCGCATATTTAATTAGTGGTGAAATAAACGAATTCCATTAAAAGCCATAACCATGTTGTATTTGTCGGCAGTTTCGATAACCTGATCATCACGAACTGAACCTCCTGGCTGAGCTACAACTGTAACACCAGACTTGCGGGCTCTTTCGATATTGTCTCCAAATGGAAAGAAAGCATCTGAACCAACGGCAACGTTAGTATTCTTTTCAAGCCATGCCTTTTTTTCTTCACGAGTGAAAACAGCTGGCTTTACCTTGAACAGCGTCTGCCATTTACCTTCAGCAAGAACATCTTCATATTCTTCACCAATATAAACATCGATTGTATTATCACGGTCTGCACGTTTGATTCCATCTACAAACTGTAAGCCCAGAACCTGTGGAGACTGACGGAGCCACCAGTTATCAGCTTTCTGTCCTGCAAGACGTGTACAGTGAACGCGTGACTGCTGTCCTGCACCGATACCGATTGCCTGACCGTCTTTTACATAACAAACTGAGTTTGACTGTGTATATTTAAGTGTAATCAAGGCAATTACAAGGTTACGCTTATCGTCTTCTGAAAGATTCTTATTTTTTGTAACAATGTTAGAGAGAGCAGATTCATCAATCTTGAGGAAGTTATGTCCCTGTTCAAATTTTACACCAAATACCTGTTTTACTTCTGTTGCAGGAGGAACATATGAAGGATCAATCTGAATTACACAGTAATTGCCGTTTTTCTTTGCCTTAAGGATTTCAAGAGCTTTTGCAGAATAGGATGGAGCAATAATTCCGTCTGATACTTCTTTTTTAATAAGAAGAGCAGTGGCTTCATCACATTCATCAGAGAGGGAGATAAAATCACCAAAAGAAGACATACGGTCTGCACCTCGGGCTCGTGCATAAGCACAGGCCATTGGAGTAAGTTCAACTCCGTCTGTAAAATAAATAGCTTTGAGTGTATCAGAGAGAGGTGTTCCAACTGCAGCACCTGCTGGAGATACGTGTTTGAATGAAGTTGCAGCAGGAAGACCTGTAGCTTCTTTAAGTTCCTTTACAAGCTGCCATCCGTTGAAGGCATCAAGAAGGTTAATGTATCCAGGACGACCATTCAAAACTGTGATTGGAAGTTCACCTTCGTCAACGTAAACTTTTGATGGTTTCTGATTTGGGTTACAACCATACTTAAGTTCCATTTCTTTCATTATTTATACCTCTTAAAATAAATTACAAATTAACCAATAATCTGGCCGTATGTTACACGGTATTCCTGACCGTCTTTTGTACCTTCTGCAACTTCCGGCAAAAGTTTAATTGCATCTTTCTTAAAAAGCATTACGATTGTTGAACCGTGGAGATCAAAATAACCTTTTTCTTCTGCTTTTTTGAAAGTATAGTTTGAATGATTATTGCAGATTCCACCAACACTAAAAGCCCCTACTTCAACCTGAGCAACATCTCCAAAATGATCTGTATGAAGAATTGTCCAGGAACGGCGGTTTTTTGTATACAATGGAAAATTTTCACAGGCTACAGGCTGAACTGAATAAAGTTTTCCCTTAAGAAAATGATTTTCTTCAAGACTGCCTGAATCAATGTAACAGTATCTGTGGTAATCAGTTGCGCAAAGTCTGAAAACAAGACAATCACCGCCTTTAAAACTTTCTGCAAGAGCTGAAACCTGAGGATCCAGTTTTTTATTACCGAAAAAGTCATTGATTGTATAATCAAATCCTTTAATGTGAAAAACTGAATCATCTCGGATTTTATATGTACTCAAAAGACTGTCTGCAGGACTGATAAGGGCATTTTCAGGAACCTGAATATTGAATTCTTTTTTGCGTGTAAAAAAATCGTTAAAAGATTTAAATTCAACACCTTCAAATCCTGTCATATCAATTTTTTTGTCGCCGACAAACTTTTTAATGTAAGACCGGCTGAATCGGGAGCGAAGATAAATTCCAAGAAGTTTAGGAGCACCGATAAAAAGCAGAATTCTCAGTAAAAACCTTCCGAATTTTGTTCCATACAAAAAAGCTACAGATTTATCGTTAGCATTAGCATTAGTGTTAGCGGTATTTTCCATAATTATCAGTTATTTCCAGTTTCTCCGGATTCATTTGCTTCAATAGCAGCTTTTAATGCTTCCTGTTCAGCCTGAAGTTTTTCATCAGCCATTTTATAAAGCTGTTCACTTGTCATACTGTCATCAAAAACAGACTGAATGCCAACTCTTTCATCATTTTTGGCACCTGTTCTGTCCTTGAGAGTATAACCCTTTCCGCAGATAACAAGACCAAGTTCTGTAAGACCAATGATGATGAGAATAATTTTTCCAAAAGTAGCTGGTTTTGGAATTTTAAAAGGAGCTACAAAAGCAACCCCCATAACACCAAGAAGGAATGCACATGGAATTACAGGAGGTTTTGTACTGCCTGAAAAATAACTTACAATAAATACAAATGGAAGGATTACAGCAACACTTGTTACAGGAAGTCCACGGTATTCGTGACGAACTTCATCTGTCTTGTCCTGGCGTTCCATTTCATCAACATTAAAATATGAAAGACGGATAAGAGCACACAAAAGATAGAATGCACATACACAGATTACTGCATATTTTACACCCGGATGATTTGTTCCAAGTTCAAATTCTGAAAGTGTTCCAAGTTTATAAACAATGAGAGCAGGAAAAACACCATAACTGATGATATCTGCCATTGAGTCAATCTGGATTCCAAATAATTTTTCAGATGGTGTTCTGTCTTTTTTTGTCGAAGCAACTTTTCCATCAAACATGTCCATAAGACCTGCAATCATGAGACATAAAAGTGCAATTACAAAACTTCTTTCTGTTTCAGAAAAAACAAAATGAATTCCTGCAAAAGAGAACAACATTCCGACATAAGTCAGAATTACAGTGTAATTGTAAACACCAAGCAAACTCATAAAAACCTCTTTTCCAGACCGTATCAGATAATAGCGCCTGCCAGGTTATCCACATTGTTGCCGATAAAGCCGAATATCAAAGAATATCCAAGGATAGTCCATGGTTTGGCAGTCAACAGTATTGTAATAAACCTTTTGAACTTAATTGTTGTCATACCTGCGATATAACACAAAAAGTCATCAGGAGCCCATGGGAAACATATTGCGCACCATAAAAAGACAGAAAAATTCTTATTCCACCTGTTCATGAAATGCATTCCCCGCTGATATTGTTTTTCGGAAAAGATTTGACTGATCAATTCCATCCCGAACTTTCTGGACAAAATAAATACAAGAATGGAACCTGCACAGATTCCAATGTAATTGTAGATAAATCCCTGCCACCATCCGAACAGAGCACCGCCAACCATACAGCCGATGGCACCTGGAATTACACCATAAATTACTTTAAGGCACTGAAAAACAACAAGAACAAAAGGTCCCCAGATTCCAAAACCATCAATGAAATTTTTAAAATCTTCAAAAGAACCAAATCTTTCCCTGTTCAAAATGTAAAAAATAGCTCCACCGACAATCATAAGCACGATGGAAATCGTAAATGCCCATTTTGCAAGAAGACTTTTTTTCTGGAGGATCTTTGGATGTTCATTTTCTACGACTTCTTCAGTATTTTCCATAGATGACAAAACTTTTTCTATATATTCTATCAGATAACAAACACTTTCTCAACAATTTATATTTATAGTCAGATTTTTCAATTTATTTTCTTATGACCAGAACAAAAAAATCCGATAATATAATAACTATCTATCTCTACAAATTATTATAGGATTATTGTGACCAGCGGAAAAAAAATTGCACTGAGTCTGTTGATTTCTGTTATTGCTTTTTCTACTTTTGTGGTGGTTTCTTTTACAGGTTTATTCAGCCTGATTGAAATTAAGTTCTACCAGCCAAGAGTCATCAAAAGCATAGAAAACAACATTTCAACAATTACTCAGTACCACACAGAATATACTTCCTCTCTTATAGAAAGATTTACAAATTATGCAAATGAAAAGGACATTCAGTCTTTTCTTGACAAAGAAGTATCTGCCTCAGTTCAAAAATCCCGTCTCCAGCTTACAGGCTCATTGATTTCAGAAACTACAGGTCTTCTTGGACTCAGGGTCATGGATAATACAGGCCGTCACATTCACTACTCTACTTTTACAAAAAACGGCCAGGATTTAAAAAACCAGAATTCAAAACAGCTGTCCTACCTGGATTACGGCAAAAGTCAGACACAGCCATATTCTTCAATCAGTTTTAATGATATTAAAGTTGAAGAAAATCAGCAGTTCAAGGTTACATATTACGTAAACAAAGACGATCAGGGTAAAAAGAAAGAAACCTGTATCATTTATGCCGTTCCATTTTTTGATGACAATGCCATCCGCAAGGGAACAGTATTTTTCTACTGTGACAATTCCGGTTTTAACAGATACCTTCTTGCAAAAAATCTTGTAAGTTTTAACGGAACGTCAGTTTCTTTTGCCAGCGATGACTGTTCTACAGGGGGAATTGTATTTGGTCTTACTGACATTCCTCTTATAAATACAAACACCCTTGAAGAAAAAATCATTTCCCTCTGGCAGGCTGAAAGTCCACTTGATGTAAAAGACATTAATATAGAAGAATTTGCTGAAAATAATTCAAAACGTCTCCATCTTTTTACACAGAAAGATGATTCCGGTACTTTTATCAGTTACATTTTTGACGATTCACATCTTGAAATGGCACAGGAAGCTAAAATTCTTCTTCTTTCCGTAATTTTCATTACATTATTTCTTACTGTTTTCCTTCTCCTGAACCTTAAGCATGATGACATGACAATTATCCGCGACAGGATTAAACGTTTCCAGCTGGCATTCATTACTGAGTTCATTGACAAAAAAGAAAGAGGTGAAATTCAGTCGCTTCCGGCAGGACTTTCAGAACGAAAAAACGAACTTACGGCTGAAATCAAAAAATCCCTGGGAAAACGGGGAGAAAAACACTCTGCAGAAGTTGAAAAGCTCCTCGAATCAAGCTGGAATGAAATTCTAACTGCCCTTGGTGTAAAAACTGTTTCTCCACTCCTGGCAAATAAAGCTGTCATTGATTCTGATGAATTAAGGGCTATCCTCGAAGATATTCTTGGAAGCGGCAAACTCAAAATTAATGCAGCCTCAATCCAGTCCCCTTCTCCTGTAACTGTAACAGAACCTGTTAAGACAAAATCTGCTCCGGCAGTTAAAGCTGAAGAGCTTGATGATGCTGAAGTGATCGAAGAAGTGGCTGAAGCTGAAGAGCTTGATGAAGTTGAAGAAATCGAAGAAGTGGCTGAAGCCGAAGAGCTTGATGAAGTTGAAGTGATCGAAGAAGTGGCTGAAGCTGAAGAGCTTGATGAAGTTGAAGAAATAGAAGAAATGGCTGAAGCTGAAGAGTTTAATGATGCTGAAGTGATCGAAGAAGTGGCTGATGCCGAAGAACTTGATGAAGTTGAAGTGATCGAAGAAGCAGCTGAAGCTTACCCTCAGGAAACTTCCGGCTTTAAAGAAGCAGAAGATGATTTTATGCAGCTGGCTGAATCTGTATCAACAAAAATTGATGCAGAAACAGAAGACATAATGATTGAAGAAATGATTTTCAGTTCTCCTGCACGCAAAACTAATTCAATCGTGGAAGAACTTCAGGAAATTGCCAACTTTAATGCACAGGCAATGGATTTTTCTTTCCTTGACGAAGAAGAAGATGATTTCGACGAACAGTCTCAGCCTGATCCTATTCTTCCTGAAGAAATTGCGCCGGAAGAAACAGAACAGACGCCACTTTCAGAAGAAGACAATGAAACAGACTCATTCTCAATTGAAAAATTTGAACCGGTTCCGCCAGATTTTGAAGATTCAGCAAATGAGTTTGAAGCTACTGATGAAGAATTCCAGATTGAAGAAGAACTTGAAACTACTCTCCCTGAAGAAATTTCAGTTGCAACAACTGTTGCAGAAGAACCTGTAACCGATAATACAGAAGTAACAGAACCATTTGCAGAAGAAGTTGAAGAATCTGTTGAAGCAATCGCAGCAGAAATTGATGATATTGGAGATGAAACAGTCACAGAAGCAGAAGACGCCGAAGAAGTTCAGCCTTTACAGTCTGAAAAAGATTCAAACCCGTTTCTTTTTACAACATTCGCTGCAAACAACAACAATATTACAGACCTTCAGATTGAACGAAAAGATGCAATCATCGAAGAAGAAGACGGCACCTTCTCTATTGAATACAATGAAGAAGAAACAGCGGATATTAAACTTGATGACGTTTTCAAAAAACTTGTTGACTCAGTTCTTAAATAAATGACTTTTAATCTGCTTAAACTGTCAGTTTTTGTTCTTTTTGCCATTCCGGCTTCAATCGAAGATGTCAGGAAATTCAGATTTTCGTTGACATGGCCCCTTTGTATTTTTGCAGGACTTACAGTTCTCTACCTTTATTTTGATATTTCACTTAAAGCCCCTTTACTGGGTGCTGGAATTTCCCTGGCAATTTATGCCCTCACCTGCTTTGCCACAGCCGGTACAATGGGAACCGGAGATATTATTTTTGGAACTGCTGCAGGGTTCTACAGTTCATTTCCCAATGGACCTGTTTCAGTTTTTTCAGCAGCTTTATCAGGGATTTTTTATTATGTTTTTATGCGCAAAAAAAAGGGACCGTCTTTTGCAATTCCTTTTGTACCATTTATTGCCGCAGGCGCAATACTGACAGAATTGATAACCGGTCACCTGTTTTAATTATTGTAAAAAGTTCTGCATCAGGGAAGCGATGAGATAGATTTTTTTGTAAATATCTACCCCAACATTCTGAATCGGCTGTTCTGAAAACCGCTCCAATTCTTTCCAGTTCATCAGCAGTTCCGGATGACTTTTCTGATGATCTTCAAGAAGGGATTTTACACTCTTTGCATAAGAAATCAAGGATCTTGTACACTTAATCAGTTCATCTTTTGCAAAATCATTGGCATCTTTCAAAATTGTCCTGATGATATTTGCAGCATCTTTGTTTCTGTCAGTCTGTGGAAGCCACGTTTTGATTTTTGAACCGAATTCCTGATCTTCACAAAGTTTTTCATCATACTGGGCAATTGAATCACTGGATTCAAGAAGAGAGTTATAATCTTCACTCATCTGTGTAGAAAGTGCCTGATTTGTCCATTTACCGCGGATAATTACAAGATCGTTATATTCACGTACATTCTTCTTAACGAATTCAACAAGGAATGATTTTAAATAATTAAGAGGTTTTGCGTATGTATATGATCCGAGATTTTTACGTTCAAAAATGCTGCTGCCGTTTTCTGTATATGCCTTCAATGCAACAACTTCTGTAGTTCCAAAAATCTGCTGAAGCAAACCGCCGACTTTATTGTTTTTCTGCTCTACTTCGATCTTTCTTATAACTGCATTAGCCTGATTTCTGATTTTATCCAGATAGCTTTCTACAATATTTTCACGCTTTGATTCAAAATCTGAATGATAATCAGGATTTTTAGAAATAAGCTGAAGCATCATGTCAAAAACATTTTCAGCCTTCATAATGTTAAGTTTATTGCAGACTTTCGCCCAGACACCGGCTTTTAAAGGTTCACTTCCCCGCATTTTCTGGAAAAGATCCCACACATCACTCCAGTTCGAATCAAGAGGCATGGCATCCAAAACGGAAACAAAATCCTTTAAATCTTCTGCAATATAAGTAGCATCAATAGGCTCAATTTTAGGAGTCTTTGAAAAATCACCTTCGACAATCCGTGAATCAAATTTCTTAAGCATGAAATAATAATCGTAAAGACAGAAAGCCCTGAACTGCATCAACTTATTATACAGATCATCAATTCTGTTGATTTTTTCCATGTCAAAATCAGAAGAAATCAATTCAAGGTTCTGCTTGATTTTTTCTTTTAACTGATCGAAAGGCATTGCATTTGCCATCTGCAGAATATTTTCTTCTTCAAGTTCTTCAATGGCAGATTTCTGTTCATCTGAAAGTGAATAATCAATAACGAGATTTTTATACACTGCAGGGTTCATCTGCTGCTGAAAAGACAACTGTGCAGAAGCAATTACTTTATAAAGATCCCAGAAAAATTTACCGTATGCAGGAAGCACCTGATCATCACCGTATTCTATAAATTTATAACCTGTCTTTTTAAGCGCCTTAGAAATCTTTTTTAATGCACGCTTTTTCTGTGCTTCAGGATCATCGCTTCCGAAAATAGCAGAAATTAATTTTGAAAAAAAACTTTCACCCATAATAAAGTAATATTACCAAAGGATAAATTAAAAGTCTATGATTTATCCTATTATATATAGAAGATAATTATAAATCTTATGGTACCTTAAATCACTTTATACTGTATTAAAAGAAGCCTGAGCATTTCTCTGTTTTTTACACCGAAAAGACGGTACAGTTCCTGCATCTCTTTTTTGACTGTTGATTCACTTGTAATCAGTTCGCTGGCAATTTTTTTATATCCCCAGTCACTGTCAATGGTATAATGAACACAGGCAATCTGACGATCCGTAAGACCGATTTCCTTAAGCAGAAGTTTTCCACCCTTCTCTGGCAGAGGAACATTTGACACCTGCCCTGGAACTTTAATATCACCGATCAAAAATCCAAGATGATCTTTCAGAATTTGATATGAAACATAATATCCGCAGCAGACGAATGCAGTAAGTCCAATGGCAAAGAGAAATTCAAACACACCGTTAGTCCTTGGAATGAGTGTAAAAAGGAGAACTATCCATGTTCCACAGACGATGGTCGCCCGACGCTTAAAATGAGTTTTGAAATATCCCATAGTAAAGAATATGAGAATGGCGATTGTATAGATAAAAATTGCAATTCCCTGAAAACCTGTAATTGTAAGATGAGCTGATTCAACTAGAAGAAGTGTAATCAAAATCCATACATGCCTTGGGAAAATTATAAAGAATAATCCTATGATTACAGAAACACCATGGATAACAGGAACCGTATATTTAAAACGCTGTATCAATGGCCACAATAAAGACTCGGAAAAACACTGCTGGTCAGTTCCAAGGGTCAGATTGTTAAATATCGCAATTCCTGTAAAAGCTATTCCAAAAAGAGCAATCAGCCTTAATAGATTATCCTGTTTCTCACCATTTTTCATATAAATATATTTTACATTATCTTTTATTTTTCAACCACAATTTTCTTTTACAGCCGGAATTTTCACCATTTTGCAAGATTAAAAAATAACTTTGGATATTTTTTCAGTAACTTTGGATAATTCGTGTTTCTATCAATAAAAACATATTTATTTTATTGTCTTTTTTAACGATAATAAGTTTATACTTTGTTTTCGACATACAGTTCTTACATAGATATGCAAGAAGACAGAGGTGAGAGTTAAATACCTGATTCATGCCTGAATCAGGTATTTTTTTTGCCGTTTTCCAATTCTCCAAAAAGTGCATTAAACATCAAAAAAAGTCATTTTACAAAAATCTCAAAAATGTCATTGATTGTTTTAATAGGAAAAATTGATTATATTTTATAAAAGATAAAAATTAAGGCTATGTCCGTAAAAATGGGAGTTTTTATGAAAAAACTTTTTTCAGTTATTGCACTGGCTGCAATTATCAGTTCGTCACTTTTTGCTGATATTACAATACCCGGTGCTCAGAACATGTTACGCTATTCAGAACCACAGCTTCTGACAGGAGCTGCTTCCAGTGCAGGGGGAGCGTTATTTGACGTTACTCCTGGTTCAGTTGTAAACAATCCTGCTGTAATGGCTTATGAACAGCGCATTGTTGCAGATGTTGCAGGAACAATCCTTACAGGTTCAGGCAACTCAAGTTTTATTGCTCAGACCGGGCTTACAGTTCCAACAAGATGGGGTGTTGGTACAGCACTTGTTGAATACATTTTTGCTGATAATATGAACCTGGGTAACGGAATCAACATTATCGGATCTGCTGCTAAAGACATTACAGAACAGCTTTCAATCGGTATGAACCTTGATTTTGGTTATGCAAGTTTTACAGACGGCAGTGATTTTAAATTTGCCATTGATATGGGTGCTTTCTACAATTTTGGAGAACTTGGACCATTTCCTGAAGTAAGATTCGGCGGTTCCCTTCTCCACCTTGGTAAAATGTATGCACCTGGAGAAGGAATTGAAGATATGCCTGCAATCGCAACTCCAAAAGCAGGAGTTGCTGCAACACTTCTTTCAAAAGACTTTTTCAAGATTGGTGCTTCTGTAGACATTTCTTCACCGGCATTCCAGAATTTTGTTCTTGATTTAGGTTGTCAGATTGAGTTCAACAAGGTAATTACAGTTTCAACATCATGGGAATACGATGCTAAGGAATTCTCTGACGACAACAAAAACATCATGCCTTCAATCGGTGTAAGCTACAAATTCCGCTTTAACTCAAAAGAAGGTTCAACTCTTGCAAATCACGGCTGGGCAGAAAGCGACATGACAGCATCAGGCGCATGGAAGCAGCTTTACGAAGATACAAATGCATTCTCAGGCGGTTGTGTGCTCAAACTTGGACAGGAAGACACTCAGGCACCTGAAATCATCCTTTGGGGAGAAGAATAATGAAAAAACAGATTTTATCAACAGTTCTCGCATCCCTTCTTCTTGCAGGAACTACCTATGCAGAAAAAGGCACTGAATATATTTCACCAAACAATGACGGTGTTAAAGACCAGCTTTCAGTTCCTCTTAAAATTAAAGAAAAACGCTATGTAGCTTCATGGGCATTTATCATTGAAGACGAAAACGGAAATCTTGTACGAAAAATCGGCAACAAAGACAAACGTCCAACAAGCGTCGGTGTAAAAACATTCTTCAAGCAGATCATTACTCCAAAATCAGGCGTTCTTATTCCTGAAGAAGTAATCTGGGATGGTCGTGGAGGAAGCGATGATCCTGAAGATATTGAAAAGGGACTCATTAAATACAATGGTGAAAATGTTCCTGATGGAACTTACTTCTATTACATGGTTGCCAGCGATGACAACGGAAACACTTCTACTTCAAAAAAATTCAAGGTAGTTGTTGATAATACAGCTCCTGAAGTTACTTTGAAACAGCCTTCAAGCGATGACAAGATTTTTGGTGAAGGTGCAAAATCACTCTTTACAGTTCGTCAGGAAGGTTCTGTAGAAGATGAATGGGTTGCAACATTTGCTGATGCAGACGGAAAAATCGTAAAGACAATCAAATGGACAAATTCTTCTCCTGAAAAATTTGACTGGAACGGAACAAATGATGCAGGATCTTTTGTAAACGACGGTATTTACTCATACAAAGTTGAAGCTACAGACCGTGCAGGAAACAAATCCAATCCAGTTGCAATTTCAAACATCATCTATTCAGCTGAAAAACCAGCAACAAACATTACACTTGTAACAGGAAAATACTTCTCTCCAAACGGTGACAATCTTAACGATGCAGTTTCATTTGAAGTTAAAATTCCTGCCCCAGACAAGGCAAAAACTGGAAATGCCCTCGTTGAATGGTCAGTTAAGATTTACGGCGCAGACGGCAAAGTTTACAGAACATTTGAAGGTAAGGATACTCCTGTTTCGATGATTACTTTTGACGGTAAGGATGATTCAGGAAAAATTATTGCAGACGGTTCATACCAGGCTCGTCTTGTAGCAAAATACCTTAACGGTTATGTAACTCCTGCACTCAACTCGCCGATTTTCATGCTTGATACACAGGCTCCAAGCGTTTCCCTCGCCCTTTCATCTGAAACATTCGGTGGCGGCGACAAAACAAGTCTCGAAATCAAGCACACAACTATCAAAGATAACGGTTCTCCAATCAAAAACTGGAAAGGTGTAATCACAGATGCAAACGGTTCTGTTGTAAAATCTTATGATTTCGGTTCATTCATGCCGGTTTCAATCTCATGGGATGGAACAAAAATGGACAACAGCCGTGCTTCCGACGGTTCATTCTTCTATACACTTACAGCAAGCGATGAAGCCGGAAACGCACTTTCCCTTAAATCTAGGCAGATTAACCTTGATACATCCAAGGCAGAACTCTTCCTTACAGCAACTCCTGCTGCATTCAACTCAACAAAAACTTCCCTCACATTTGCTCCTGTAATCAAACAGGCCGGATCAAAAGTTGTTGAATACACATTGACTGTAACTGACAGAACAAAAAAGACTGTATGGACTTCAAAAGGTTCATCACTTCCATCAACAATCAGCTGGAACGGTCTTGATTCAACTGACGGAACACGTCTTGCTGACGGACAGTACAATGCAGAAATCACTGCTAAATTTGACAGTGGTTCAGTTGCAACTGCTTCAAGCCAGACAATTACAATCGATACAGTTGCTCCTTCTGTAGAACTTTCAGTTCCTTACACAATGTTCTCTCCAGACGGTGACAAATTGAAGGACACACTTCCTGTAGCTGCAAAAACTTCAAAAGAAGCACAGTGGAACATCACAGTTAAAAATGCAAAGAATGAACCTGTTTATACAGTTATTAAAGAGGGTTCTGTTTCTGCATTTGAATGGGATGGTACTGACGACGCAGGTAACAGTGTTGCAGACGGAACTTACAAAGTTGTATTTGCCGCAACAGACCTTGCAGGAAACTCAAATTCTGCTGAAATTGCAAATATCGTAGTTGATAAACGGGAAACAAAAGCTTATGTAACACTTGAAAGCGATGCAATTTCTCCAAACGGCGACAATATTCTCGATACACAGAAATTCTCAATCAGAACTACTCTGACTGAAGGAATTGAAAGCTGGAACTTTGACATTGCAACTGCTGAAGGCAAGGTTGTTCGCTCATGGTCAAACAAAGACCAGAAAAACCTTCCTGCTGAAATTAAATGGGACGGTATTGGAAATGACGGTAACGTTGTAACTGATAACGCTTATACAGGAAAACTCAACCTTGTTTATACAAAAGGTAATGTAGTTAATGTTACTTCAAGCCTCTTTATCAGCTGTATTACTCCACCTCAGCTTTCAATCAAAACTGCACCTAAATATTTCTCTCCTGATAACGATGGGGAAAATGATGACCTTTACATTCAGCTTAAACGTAAAGATGGAATCGTTCCTCTCAAAAACTGGTCATTCCAGATTAACGATCCACAGAATGGAAAATCATTCTGGAAGATTTCAGGTAAATCAGCTATTACAGAAAAAGTAGTCTGGGACGGACGCGGTAACAATGGTGAACTTGTTCAGTCTGCAATGGATTATCCATACGTATTCACCGCAACTGACGAACTTGGCATGACAAGCAGAATTGAAGGCGTAATTGCCATTGATGTACTTGTTATCCGTGACAAAGTTGGAAACCTTAAAATTGCAGTTCCTTCTATTATTTTCCGTAAGGATCATGCTGACTTTGAAACAGGCAAAGACGGAATTACAGAAGCACAGAAGAAAAACAATGAACGCGTTCTTAACCGTATTGCAGACATCCTCAATAAATTCAAAAACTACAAGGTTATTGTTGAAGGACACGCAAACAACGTAACAGGAACTGCTTCTGAAGCTGAAGAACTTGTTCCTCTTTCAAAACAGCGCGCAGACTTTGTTAAGAAATATCTTGAAAAGAAAGGAATTGACAGTTCACGCCTTACAACTGAAGGTAAAGGTGGAAAAGATCCTGTTGTTTCTCACACTGACAGAGACAACTGGTGGAAAAACCGCCGCGTTGAATTTAAGCTCAACAAAAACTAAACAGTTCTAATTTATGAATCAAATTAATCCCGGCTGATAATTTTCTGCCGGGATTTTTTATTGCACGATTAAAAAAAAGTGGTAGAATTGAAATATTGTTATCTTTAAAAAGGAGAATAAAATGAAAAAGATCACAAAAGCTGTAATTGCCATTGCTGCTGCCGCACTCGCTTTTACAGGATGTACAAAAAAAGCAGGAACTAACGATGGTCCGGTTCCTCAGATTACTATTACACAAAAAACTGAAAACGAAATGCTGAAAATCGGTATCATTCAGCTTGCACCTCACCCTGCCCTCGATGCAAACTGCAAAGGTTTTATTGACGGTCTTGCAGATGCAGGATACATTGCAGGGAAAAACATTGTAATTGATTACCAGAATGCTCAGGGAGATATTCCTAACTGTGGTCAGATTGCAAGTAAATTCGTAAACAACAAATCCGACCTTATTTTTGCCATCGCAACTCCTGCAGCTCAGTCTGTTGCAAACAAAACAACAGAAATTCCTGTTCTCGTTTCATCTGTAACAGATCCAAAAGATGCAAAACTGGTTAAATCCAATGAACTTCCACGCACAAATGTAAGTGGTACAAGTGACCTTACACCTGTAGATGAACAGATCAAACTTATCAAAAAAATCATTCCAGGTGCTAAGAAAGTTGGTCTTATGTACTGTTCAAATGAACCAAACTCAATTTTCCAGATCAACCTTGCAAAAAAAGCATGTGAAGAAGAAGGTCTTGAATATGTTGAAGGTTCGGTTTCTGCTCCAAGTGAAATTACACAGGTAACTACAAAAATTGCTTCAGAAGTAAACGTAATCTACATTCCAACTGACAACATGCTTGCTGCAAACATGGCAACAGTTTCAATGGTAGCAAATGAATCAATGATTCCTTGTTTTGTAGGTGAAGAAGGTATGGTTGAAAACGGCGGTCTTTTGACAATCGGTATTAACTACTACGACCTTGGAAAACAGACAGCAGCTATGGCAGTTGAATTATTCAATGGTGCCAATGTTGCAGAAATGCCAATTCAGTATCAGAAGAAATTTGACCTGACTGTTAATGAAAAACAGGCTGAATATCTGGGTATCAAAATTCCTTCAGAGCTGTAATATTGTCTGATAGACAAAAAAAGGCTGACTCGATATGGTGTTTGAGATTATTAAAATCCACCATATTGGTCAGCTTTTTTTTATGCCTCAAAAATTATATTCTTGAAGCTTTATTCTGCAGGATCATATCTGCAAGTACAATCTGTGTCATGGCTTCAATGACAGGAATTATTCTCGGACAAAGACATACGTCATGACGACCTTCAATAACAAGATCACAGTCGCTGAAATTGCCGTTTTCATCAACACTGACAGTTTTCTGTTCCTTAAAAATACTTGGTACCGGTTTTACCGCAACCCTAAAGAAAATATCGTTTCCGTTACTGATTCCACCGATGATACCACCTGCATTATTTGATTCAAATGAAACAGATTTTTTGTCACCGGAAGCACGCATTATATCGTTGTTCTGTGAACCAGTCAAATCAGCTGCTTCAAAACCAGCCCCAAATTCAATCCCCTTAACGGCGCCTACACTTAAAATTGCCTTTGCAATTTCTGCATCAAGCTTATCAAAAACAGTTTCGCCCAGACCTGCAGGCAACCCGGAAACACGACAGGCAATAATTCCACCTGCACTGTCCCCTTTCTTGCGAAGTTCTTCAATTCTGGCATTCATTTTTTCAGCAGCTTCATTATCGCAGGCTCTGAGGGAATTTTCTTCAATCTGACTGAAATCAATTTTTTCAACACTGATTCCGGCTGCTCTTTCTGTATATGCTGTAACTTTTACATCAGGCGCAAAAGCTTTTATAACCTGGAGCGCAAGTTCGCCGGCAGCAACTCGAGCAGCAGTTTCACGGCCACTGGAACGACCTCCACCGCGATAATCCCTGAAACCATATTTTGAATAATATGAATAATCAGCATGACCTGGTCTGAATGTCGTTGCAAGATTGCCGTAATCTTTTGAATGCTGGCTTGTATTGTGAATTACAATGGCAACTGGAGTACCTTCTGATCTTCCTTCAAAAATGCCGGACATAATATTTGCCTGGTCTGCTTCCTTGCGGTTTGTAACTGAAGCATTGTTTTTGCCACCAAAAGATTGTCCCGGCTTTCGTCTGTCCAGGGCAGCTTGAATTTTATCTGTATCAATGGCAATTCCAGCAGGAATACCATCTACGACACATCCAAGTCCTGCACCGTGACTTTCACCGAATGTTGTCACCCTGAATATTTTTCCGTATGAACTTCCACTCATTAATTATGCTCCAACATTTGTCTCTGGGACAATTATTTTTTCAAAAGGGCTGCAAAAGGATTATAGCTGTCTCCATCATCATCCTGTGAAGACATATATTTTGCAGCATCGTTGTCCTGTTCTACTGAACTTGCAGGAGAAAGACTGATTCTTTTTTCAGCTGAATCAATTTTAGACACAACTACATCAAACTTATCACCTACATTAAATTTTTTGGCAAGATTTGTATTAGCCGAAACACCTTCGATTTCAGAAATATGAACAAGACCATCAATACCAGGAAGAAGATTTACAAACACACCAAAACCTGCGATCCGTGCAATTGTTCCTGAAATTTTCTGTCCTGCTTTAAGCTGAGTTTCAACGTCACTCCACGGATCTGCTTCAAGAGCCTTCATGGAAATACTTACCTTTGAGCGGTCTCCGTTCCAGTCAGCCTTAATGATTTTTGCCCTGATTATCTGACCGGCAGAAAGAACTTCAGAAACATCTTTTATTCGCTGGAAAGAAACTTCTGAAACTGGCAAAAGTGTCTGAAAACCTTCAACATCAACAAAAGCCCCGTAAGACTGAAGTGATTTTACAGTTCCTTCTACAATTGTGCCAGGTGTAAGTCTTTCAGCAAGGGAATTAATTTTGTCACTTTCGATTTTTTCTTCAACTTTACGGTTTGAAACTATGACATTCTTTCCTTCATTTTTGTATTCAGTAATTACAAACGTAACTGTTCGGCCAATATATTCTGCTGGTTCCATACGGTTTTTATAACCCATCTGAGAATATGGACAGAAAGCACGGGCAGAACCAATTTTTACTTCAAAACCGCCTTTAATTTCTTTTTCAACATGACCTTCAACAGGAAGACCAGTGTGATAAGCTTTTTCCAGAATTTCATTTCCGGCATTTTCACCCTTAAGTTTTGTTGTAAATTTAAGTTCATCACGGTTTGCACTTACAAAATAAACCTTGATTTTATCCCCTTCTTTTACAGAGCAATTTCCCTCATCGTCTGTAAATTCTGCTTTGTCAACAAAACCTTCGCTCTTAAGACCAAGGTCAATAAAAACTGTATCATTAGAAACCTGTACAACTGTTGTTTCGATTTCTTCACCAATTTCAAACTGATTCATTATTTTCACCTTTTTATAAAAATTAAAAAATTCAGGAAGAATTAAAAGGAAATTTCCATAAAAATCTGCCGTCCTGAATATTTTACACAATTATATGGAAAGTTTGAACACAAACAGGCAAAAAAAAGGTGGTTTCCCCTGCCACCAGGTTTCGCCACCTTTCAAATATCATTCACTCTTTTCAAACTGACCGCTTATCAGATTGTAGGCAACACTTCCAGGAGGAGGCACTTCAGGAAGATTATTCCAGTCAAACCATTTGGCATCGGCAATTTCTGATTCCTGAATCTTAATCTCACCGGATTCATATTCTGCCCGGAAAGCAAGCATCAGCTGATCAGGATATGGCCATGACTGACTTCCCACATAGCGGACATTTTTTACTGTAATTCCTGTTTCTTCAAGAATTTCCCGTTTAACCGTCGATTCAATCGTTTCACCAATTTCTACAAAACCGGCAATACAGGCATAAAAACTGTGAGTACGCCCCAGACTTTTTGCCAGAAGAACTTCATTTCCCTTATTTACAAGTACAATTATGGCAGGTTCAATCTGAGGAAAAATCTGCCTCTGACATTTTACACATTTTCTTGCCGTGAATTTTTCATCATCAATCAACTGCCCGCCACACTTTGGACAAAAACGCTTGTCGTTTCGAAAATGAAACAAACCCCTGGCTCTTGAACTGAGTCTGACAGCTTCCTTATCATCTTTTTTCTGCCAGAAATAATCCCTGAGAGGAATTTCCTGACACCCTGACGGAACAGGACTGTCATCTTCAAGACGTATGGCAGTGTAATCGTTTTCCGGTTCACTGAACCAGTCACTTGCCACATTCATTTCCAGACACTTTTTCAAAACAGCAGCATCCGGCAGTTCTCCGTTCTGAAGAACGATGTTGTTTTCATGGAAAATAAGATGAGTTTTGCAAAAAGAAGTAAGTTTATTTGAAATCATTGCCATACATTAATGTTACCACGATTTTGCAAATATACAAGTCAATTGAGAATTTGGCATTTATCCCTTAAAATAAGAATATGCCATTTAAAAGAGTTCTTTCAGTTTTATTGACTGCATACATTGCTTCTCAGATATTTGCCAGTGATTTTAAAAATTCCCTGGTTCCTGATGAAAATGAATATGTGGTTTATGTCGATTGCATGGATTATGGAGCTGCAGTTTCCAGAATTGTCCTCAAGGCAAAAAAAACTCTGTCCAGCGCCGAGATAAAAACAGAAGACTTCAGATTAAGGGCATATACACCTTCTGATTCCATTACAGGTGAATTACTGTCAAAGTCTTATGAAAAGAAAATTGTCAGTGCAAACTTGAGCGATGAATACGGAAATCCGGCTGAAGAAAATTCTCCTTATGTTACTATAACCTGCTACTGTCACCCTGATTATGAATTAACCAGTCCTTTTAACAGTTCTTTATTTTCAAACTCCAGCCATCTTTACAACTACAAAATTGAAAACGCCAGCCTTAAGCTCAATATAAAAAAACTCAAAGGTTTTGTCTGTCCTCAGGCTTCTCTTTTTAATATCAATACAAAAACCTATCTTGAAACAAACTTAAAGGATTCTTCCAGAAAAGATGCCGTCAATTACAATTATGCATGGTATCTTCCAGAAACAAAAGAAAAAGTTCCCCTGATTGTATGGCTTCACGGTATTACGGAAGGAGGAAAAAATCCATATCTGCCTCTTATGGGTATCAAATCCACTGCCCTTGCTTCTCCGGCAATACAGGGATGTTTTAACAATGGTGCAGCAGTTTTGATTCCTCAATGTTCAGGAAGCTGGCTTGAAACTACAACTTTAGATCCTCTTGGAAACAAAATATGGGCACCTGTAGATATTCAAAGCTATACTTCAAAAATTACTGATTCCATTGATTCATTTTTGAATATGTTCTCAGACAAAGAAAAGGAAGAATCTGTTCCAACAGCCAATGTTTCATATTATGCTAATACACTCAAAATGCTCATTGATGATTTTGTAAAGGAAAACCCGGAAATTGACCCAAAAAGAATTTACATCGGCGGATGTTCTGCAGGAGGATTCATCACTCTCAATATGGTTCTACAGTATAAAGGTTATTTTGCTGCAGCTTTTCCTGTTTGTCCTGCTTATCCCGACAGTAAACTTACAGACAATGATATAAAATACCTGTCGCAGATTCCCGTTTATTTTACCTGGTCTGACAATGATACAACACTGAATCCTGCAAAATACGCCCGGGCAACAGTAGAGAGAATCAAAGAGCAGCGTAGGGATTTCAGCACTTTTACAGCCTATGAAGAAGTCATAGACAAAACCGGGCTCTTAAAAGGAGAAGATGACAAACCCTACCAGTATTCCGGGCATATGAGCTGGATTTATGTCCTTAATGAAAAACTGCCGCCGGAAACTGAAAAATTATTTACATGTCTTGCAAAACAAAGCCTTAAATAAAAAATTGTTCTTTACTACAGGCACAAAAATGCCGATATTAAAATATAATTCTGTATATCAGAGGTAATTATGTATAGATCACGACGTCGTATCGCACTTATTTCAGTTTACATTTTAATCGGGCTTTTGTTTACGTTTCTTGCCGTATTCCTGATTCCGCAGACAAAGCCGAATGATTTTGCAGAACATTCGAACACATTTACAATTATTGTTTCTTCAGTATTATTCTGCCTTCTTGCCCTCACCGGCTCCGTTGTCTACGGTTCTCTCCGGGTTCGTCTGGAAAAAACTTCCTTGAACACAAATGAGACTGCATTCCTGTCGCAATTCATCGACAGAATCCGTTACAGCTACTCTCTCGAAGATTTTTATGATGCAATTTCCACAATTCTTGAAGAAACTGCCGACTGTTCCGTTCTATACATTGATTCAAAGACAAATTTTGTACGCTATAACAGTCCTAACAGGCTTACCAGCAATCAGGCTACAATTGAAAAACTGAGTCATTACTATCCTGAAGACTGGGATGAAGGCTATTTCTTTTTACAGGATGAACTGGGGATAACTTCAAAAACAGATGATGCCCGCGGATTCTTTTTGAGTACAAACGGACAGCATCTTTTTGTTTTCTGCCGTTACACACACCTGTTTGATGATGAAATTTACGGTCGTCTTCTGGAAGAATTTGCAAGATTCCAGTCACGTGCCAACATTATTGCCAACCTGTCTGAAATTTCTGAACTTTCAAAAGAATGGGAATCTCTTGCACAGGTTCAGAAATCCTTTTTGCCACAGACAATGCCGGATGTTAAACGAGTAAAATTCGGTGCATATTTCCGTCCGCTGATTAATGTTTCCGGTGACTATTACACAGTTCTTCCAATCAATGAACATAAAACATTCATTATGCTCGGAGACGTATCTGGTAAAGGTATGGCTGCTGCACTTGTCATGGGTCTTGTTCTTAACACAGTGAAAATCCGCGAAGACAAAGAAGACCTTGTTGGAATGCTTAATGCCATTGACCGCGCCATCAAGGGAATGAGCATGCAGGATAAATATACTGTATTGTTCATGGGAATCATTGATACCCAGAGAATGACAATCCGTTACATCAACGCTTCCATGTCAGATCCGATTATTGTTACAAGATCCCCAGACGGATATCGAATCAAACCACTTGCCAGCAACAACCCTATTGTCGGAATTATTCCTATTGATGATGTTGAAGTTGCTGAACAGCGCCTTTTCTCCGGAGACCTTATCCTTATGGCAACTGACGGTGTTTCAGAAGTTATGAACGAAGACGGAGTAGAACTTGGGGATACTGAATATTACACTGACACAATTAAAAAATCGGCTTCAAAAGAGCCTGATCAATTTATTGAAGATATTGTTGAACTTGTTATTGACTATAACGGTAATAAAAAACTCAGAGACGACGTTACAATGCTCGTTGCAAAGATTCAGGGGTAAATCATGATTTATGTAATGCTTAATTTAGCCATTGCGGCTTTTATGATTGGTCTTGTCAGCTGGACAAACCGAAAACTGGAATTTGTCATTGAACACAACCCTTTGAATTTTATGGACAAAATCCTTGCAGCTGCAGCGTTTTTCCTTGCACTTACCATTGCCTTGAAATTTGGTGGTGCAAAAGAAAACGTAACACTTATTCTTGGAAAACTGACTTTCTTCTGCTTTGGTTTTTACAGCATTGAGCTTGCAGTTTATCTCATAATGTTTCCTTCTTATGAACGTTCAAAAACATTGAGATTCTTTGAATTACTTCTCATTCTTCTTCTGGCAGATGTAGTATTTATGGAATTCAATGCCATCGATATTTCAGAACGCCTTGGAATGAAAATCCGCGCAAATTCACTGTTTACAGGAACTCTGACCAACTATTTCCCTTATGACTGGTATGATTTCTTTAAGATTTTCTTCCTGCTGGGCTTGCCACTTATTTCCCTCATCGTAATGCTTTTGCGTGCAGAAACAAAAAACGGCCGTCTCGATCACCAGAAAGCAACAATGAATGCCCTTGCCGTATTCC
Source organism: Treponema sp. (assembly GCA_045597415.1). Taxonomy (GTDB): domain Bacteria; phylum Spirochaetota; class Spirochaetia; order Treponematales; family Treponemataceae; genus Treponema_D. The sequence goes on from JAZLKD010000014.1 coordinate 50,831, forward strand.
TCGACTGGGGAATTCTTTATATTCTTGAAAGAGCAAAAGTTCGCGTTCCAATGTTCATTACTTTTGCACCTCTTGCATTTACTGTAGGCCAGGTTATCATCATCAGAACTGCAATTCAGAACGTAATCTATGATGCTTTCTCTACAATCGGACTTTTTGTAACATTCACACTCTGTTACATTGTTCCTGCAATTTTTGTAGGTTTTGTTTTCCCTGATTTGTGGACACTACACGGCACAAATAAAGTCCAGTTCTATCTGCTCATGACTGTAATGATTGCACTTGCAGTTACAGCTTCTTATCAGATTTCAAAGATTTTCAAAAAGAAGAATACTTTCCGCTCAAGTCAGTATGATGAATCCCTGGAAGAAGCCCTTTCCCACATGGACTATTCAGGCGAACCTGAAATCATCCTTGAAACAATGCGCCTTATTTTTCAGGAAAACGTTGGTACAATGAACATGCGCGTTCTTATTGAAACCAGCGACGAACTTCTTGAATCAATTTATGACTCTGACGAACAGGATCATCTTAAACTTGAAACAAACAGCAAAATCATCGATAACCTTATGAACCAGAACAAGCAGATTGTGTTCAAGAGCTTTGTTGATTCAGGTGCCTATTACACAATGGATCAGAAAGCCCTCAAAAATCTTTTCCACAAAACACAATCTGAAGCAATTCTTTTCCTTACAGAAGGACGCCACATTATTGCTGCCATTGTACTTGGAACAAAAGCCGGTGGAAACGTATTTACTGACTACGATATGGAAGTATTCCAGAAACTGTATTCTTACCTGTTCGTATTCGGCTATTACATGAAAAACATTGGTAACCGTCAAGTTATTGGTACAATCAACAGAGAAATCCGTATGTCTGAACAGATTATCGCATCTATTCAGGGCAACATGGATAATATTAAAAGTACAAAAATTGATGCAGGTCATATAATGGTTCATGCCCACAACATCGGTGGTGAATTTGTTGATCTGATCCGCCTTACAAATGAACGTCATATTTTTGTTGTCGGCGACCTGTCAGGAAAAGGTATTGCAGCTTCCATGAGCATGGTTATCTGTAAGTCCATTATCCGTTCCTTCCTCTCAGAAACAAAGGACTTTAAACTTCTTGTTGACCGTGTAAACCGTTTTATCAGGAATAATCTTCCAAAAGGAACTTTCTTTGAAGGCGTTTTTGGACTCATCGACTTTACTGACAATACAATTTATTACATCAACTGTGGTATTCCATCAATGTTCCTTTATACAAAGGTTTACAACAACGTAATGGAAATTCAAGGGGAAGGGCATATTCTTGGATTTGTAAAAGACATCACTCCTTACATCAAGGTTAAGAAAGTAAAACTTAATCCTGGTGACATTCTCGTTTGCTGTACCGACGGTTTGATTGACTCACGCAACCAGCATGGAGAAAAATTCGGTAAGGAACGAATTCAAAAAGCAATTGCTGAAAATACGGCGCAATCCAGCAGCAAGCTTGCTTTCAATACATTCAATTCCCTTTCAAGCTACATCAACAAGGGTCTGGATGACGATGTCAGCATCCTTACACTCAAATGTACAGGAAAATAATTTAAGGAGAAATAAAAAATGGAACAGCTTCAAATCAACGAAAAAACAGGTGCCAACTATGTTCTCCTTGAACTTGAAGGTACAATCAACAACTACACTGTACTGGAATTACAGACAAAACTTTATACAAACATTAAAACAACAAATGTAGTTCTGGAACTTTCTCAAATTGAAGAAATTGACTCTACGGGAGTTGGAACAATTCTTGCAGGATATAATGATGCAGCTGAAGCAAAAACAAAAATGTACATTATGAACCCGAGTCCTGTAGCCCGTGAAGCTCTTGAAGATACAGGCTTTATAAATCTTTTTGACCTTATCCATTCTGTTACGGAAGTAGTCTGATGTGTGGAGCAAAACATTTCATAACAGCCGCATTTATTTTAAATGCATTTGTTACAGTTTCCTGTTTTGGAAAACCAGCTGCAGCAGGTGGATCAAACTCCCCTGTCCCGGCTTCAGTAAAAACTAATCCGGAATTTGAAGTAATTGACCGCGTGCTGTCCCAAATGAGCAGCCGCGCAAAATCAGAAATTCAAATTGAAGACAAAGAAGCTTTTCTTGAAGAACTGCATGCAGTTTTACAGGATGAAGATTCAATGAATGACGGAGATTTGTCACCATTCTTTTTAATTGACAAAAAACATTCTGTCAGCGAAAACTACATTCCTTCAAACCTGATTCATCTGGAATCGAACCAGTTTTACAAAGTTAACAAAAACAGCCTTAATTTAAAGAAAACAGCCTATGATGCACTTGCCCTTATGGCTCAAGCTGCTAAAAATGACGGCGTTACCCTTACTGTAAGTTCAACTTACAGGTCGTATGAATATCAGAAAAATCTTTTTGATTACTGGGTAAAGGTTGATGGTCTTGAAGAAGCAGAACGCGAAAGTGCCCGTCCTGGAACAAGTCAGCACCAGCTGGGATATGCACTGGACTTTGCTCCTGTTGATGATGGTTTTGCTGAAACCCCTGAACGAGCCTGGGTCTACAAAAATGCTGCCAGATTCGGGTGGTCTTTAAGTTTTCCGAAAAACTATGAAGACATTACAGGTTACCGATGGGAAAGCTGGCACTTCCGCTATATTGGAAAAAAAGCCTGTGAGTTCCAGAAAAAGTATTTTCTTGATGTACAGCAGTATATGATTGAATTTATCGATTTGTGGAAAAATAACTGAAACTGATTCCCCTAAAGAAGCATCCGGAACTTTAAGTCCGGATGTTTCTTTTTTAAAGCTAAACAAGATCTTTTTTGTAAATCTGGTAAACGCTGGAACAGTTATGACATACAATTTCAATCGGTTCAGGATCATTTGCGATAATATCTGCAAGTTCTGGCTGAGGCAGATGTTTGACATGGTTCACGTAATAGTCTTTGCGGCAAGGACAGTCAAATATAATATCGCGGTTCAATGTCAGAGACGGGTTGAACTCCCTGAAAAGCCCATAAATTACATCTTCCATATCACCGCCATCAGCAAACCATTTACCGATTGAAGGCATTGCCTTAAAAGCATTTTCAACTTTCTGAATGAGGATATCTTTTCCTGTTTCGTCTTCTTTTTCTGCAGCATTACCAGAAACCTTAGAATATCCGCCGTCTCCAGGAACATACTGAACGAACATACCACCTGCACCGATTACCCTGCCCTTATTGTCAAACTGAACGCTTGTATTAAAAGCTGTATGAATCTGTTCCGACTGAAGGAAGTACCAGGCCAGATCGTTGGCAATATTCTTGTAGGCTATTTCAACAGTTCCCACCTGAGGAGCCTTAAAACCTTCCCCCATTCGTGTAATCGTTACGGTTCCATCGCCAAAAAATGGAGTCAGATCCCAGTTTTCAAGAGGTTTGTCCACAGGAATATGATTCTGCAAAAGAAAACCCCGGACAAAACCTGTTGAATCTGCTTCAACACTGAAACCTGCTGCAGGACCATTGGAATCGTAGCGGAAAGTAACATGTTCCCTTCCCTTCATCAAAGGAATCAAAAGTCCGGCACAAATTATTGCCTGACCAAGAACAAGAGTTTCAAGAATGCCAAGATTATGCTGAGCGCGCATCTGATTTACAAGCTGAGTTGCATTAAAAAAAGCTCCGCGAAACTGTCCTTCTGCCATTGTAAACATTGAAAGTTCATCTTTATGAATTTTTTTAAGATGTTCATTTAATTCTGCATCAATAATCTCTTTTTTTATCATTTTTTAGTCCTCAACTTTAGGTCAACTGTTACCCATTCACAATTCTGTTCTGTGCGCATTGCATATCCCCAGCCAGTCACGCCGGAACTTACAATTACATTTGCTTTTCCATCCTGCCCGTTTTCTTCATAAATGCCGTAGACATAACCTCCGCCAAGTTTCATAAGCTGTCCGAAAGGAAAAACCTGACCTGCGTGAGTATGCCCGGAAACCTGCAGAATTCCACCAGACAGACTTTTTCCAGCAAGTTCCAGCCCATCCTTTTTCTTAGGCTGATGATCAGCAACAACAAGATAATTATACTGAATTCCGCCAGTTAATTCTTCTATAGTTTTTCGATTTGTTTTATAAAAATATCGTGCACTGTAATCTTCTCTTCCTGCTAAAAGAAGCTCATCATTAATCAGAACACTTTCATCCTGCAGGATTTTTATGGAATTTAAAGTCAAAGCATTTTCAAATTCTTCAATTGTGTAAGTCCGGTTATTTGAATACAGCTGCCTGTCGTGATTTCCGTAAATGAAAAAAGTTCCGTAACGGCTTTTTAATGAACCACACAGGGCAAAAAGTTCTTCCATATCAGTTTTTGAAGTACCTTCATCACAAAGATCGCCGCCTAAAATAATAAAATCAGCAGAATCCTGATTAACTTTGTCAAAAACTTCCTTTACAACTTTTTTGTCCTGAATAGTGCCAAAATGAAGGTCTGAAAGAAAGTGGAAACGGTAATTGTTTTTTAATGCTGGAGAAGAAAGATTGTATTCCACATGGTCAACGTTACTGATGTTAAAGATTCCGAATAAAGTTAACGAAAGAACGGTAACAAAAGGAAAAATAGAAGTGCGATATATAAAATGAAGCACAGAAGGAGATGATTTTTGCGCAAAGTGGTTATAAAGTTTCCACAAAAGATGAAGGATATCAGCAAAACCGCTCCAGATGATAAACTGAACGGCAATAATGAATCTAATTGAAGAAGGATTTATGCAGCATAAAAATACAATCAACGGGAAAATTACGTGAACCACAACCTTTTTTATACCTTTTGCCTGGATTGCGATAAATTTTATAAACCGTTTTGCGATGAAAAAAGAATACAGTGCAAAAAGAGAACCGACAAATAAACCTAAAATCCTAAAAAGAGTCATTCCATCTTCCTTCCGGCAAAAAAGAGATTGTAACAGAGTACATTATTGTTAAAAGAAATTTAACGTAAAAAGTTTTTATTAGTCAACGGAATATAAATCAGCCACTGCAGATTGCTTTGTTTGGACAGGCAGCTTTGCATTCACCGCATCTGATACAGTCCAGGGAATTTGGATTTTCGTAAACCTTGATGTTAAATTTACAGGTCTTCTGACAGACACCGCATTTTGTACACTTTGTTTCATCAATTTTAAAGCGGTAAAAAGACACTTTGTTAAAAAGCCCGTAAATTGCTCCGAGAGGACAGATATAACGGCAGAACGGCCGGTAAATTACGATTGAAACAATTAATGTAAGAGAAAGGAGAAAGAATTTCCACTTGAAAAGAAAGCCGATGGCACCACGGAGATTTTCGTTTAATAAAACCTGAGGAATTCCACCTTCAAGAGTGCCGGCCGGACAGATGTATTTACAGAACCAGGGCTCTCCAAGACCTGTAATATCCACCACCACCATGGGAAGAAGAATTACAAATACAAGAAGGATAAAATAGCGGAACCATCTCAAAAATTTTTCTCCCGGGAGGTTACGGATTTTTTTAACAAAAGGAATCTTAAAAAGAAGGTCCTGAACAAGACCAAAAGGACACAGAAAACCGCAGACAAAACGGCCAAGAAGTGTTCCAAAGACAACAAGAATTCCTGCCACATAAAGAGACACATAATATTCCCGGCTGTTTAAAGTTGCCTGAAGGGAGCCTATAGGACAGGAAGTAAGGGCACCTGGACAGGAATAACAGTTTAGCCCTGGAGAGCAAAGATATTTTAAATCTCCCTGATAAAGTGAGCCATGAGTAAAGCCTTTTACGTATCCGTTGGAAAGGGCTGCAAAAAGAGCCTGTACTACAAGACGAATTTTTGAAATTTTACTGTCAGCCAATTCCGATACACTCCATACAGATTCTTGTGGCTTTTTCAATTACGCATTCAGATTCTTCCCGAAAGATTCCAAGAATAATCATAACAATCCCGGCACACAAAAAAGCTACAGAAATTATATTTTTTTTAGTTTGATTTTTCATTGGCCAAAAGCTCATCAACGATTTTTTTCCAGTCTGCAAAGGAACGGCTGCCTGTGTAAGCATTTCCAATAATTTCGCCCTTTTTGTTAACAAATAAAGTTGTAGGAACAACTGTTACAGACCTCAGCACTCCTGAAAGAAGTTTTGTATCCGGCACAATATGAAGATAATCTGCTTTTGTTGTCTCAACGATTTTTTTAGCAGATTCAACTGTTTTTGGTACAGCAATTCCTTTCCGGTTTACGGCATCAATAACAATCCCAACAACCTGAAACTGTCCTTCTTTATATGAAGAATTGAGCTTTCCAAGATCTGGCATTTCATTGATACAGGGACCGCAGAAAGTTCCCCAGATGTTCACCATTGTAAGCTCTGCGTCTTCAAAAACTGTCTGAGTCACGTTTTTGTTTTCGATTGTTTTTGCATTAAATTCAAGACTCTGAGCCAGAGCAGACGAAACAAAAATTGCAAAAGCTGCAAATATAGTCAAAAGTTTTTTCATAAAAAATCCTCCAGTGGTCAAGCGACCGGGTTTTAGGGCAGAGCCCTAGGAGAGGGGGTAGCGTAAAAGGCGGCAGCCTTTGGAGCGCAGGGGCAGGCGCCCCTCCCCTTATTTTTTTAAAGGTTTCTGCGGTTTTTGTGGACGAGATGGCTTTGAAGGCCTTTTCTTTGAATCCACACCGCTTTTTTCTTCTATACTAAATTTACCATCAAGATAGAAATTTTCAATAGGCTCATAGCCCAAAGGTGCCACAAGTTCGTTCCAGTTGTCCGGAAGACGAATCTCAGTTGTAACATAACCACCGCCAGGCATTGTCTGGATTTTGTTGCGGCTGGAATCCCCTGTTACAAGAAAAGCTGTTTCTCCTTTGTTCATACAGGCAATGGTGTCAATTTTGTCGGCATCAATAAGCCCCTTGTACCAGTCAGGAACTTTAGTCTGCTCCACCTGCTCTGCACTGTCCTTTTTGAGCATCTCATAATGTTCGTCAAAAGAGCGCCTGTTGTACTGCTTGCTGCCTGTATTTGCCCAGTAATGTGCGTAGGTGCGTAAAGCAAGAGGGCGGCGGGCAACTTCGATAAGAGCATCTTCCAGCTGATCCTTTGACTTGTACTTTTGAGCCAGGTCCTTTGCCACGTATTCTGTAATGAAGACAGTTCTGTAAACCTGCGGTTTTGTATTTCCAAGGCCATTCTGCTGTTTTTCTGTAATGTCAAAGGCAATAATATCCCTGATTTTTTCTGCATCGTCTGTAGCCGGAGTTACATTATTTCCCCATGCAAGGCAGGAACCGTTTGTAATTGTATTTGAATTAAGGTCAAACCCCTGCTGAACGTGATAAGGTTTCCAGCCCATCTGAACACAGGCTTTATCGTCCTCACTGAAAGTAAAAGGTGTAAGATAGCCAAAACTTCCCATACGGTTTTCTTTTACGTAATAGCCCCCTAAGTTCATCATGGCAAGTTCGATAAAACGGCCAAGCGCCTTATTGTTTACTTCACTTATCATTCCCTGCTGGCAGTCGATTCCCAGCTGGCGGGCAAGAGGACCGTTGAGCCAGGCATAAGGAGTCCAGCCGTGAGTGCTTGAAAGAGGTTTTCTCCACTCCCCGTTATTCATTCCCTGAACAAAAGCAATGCACACCGGCATAAATTCTGCAGGAACGCCGGCCATAACGGCATTGGCAGCCACTGTGTAAACGGTACATTCCCTGTAACCTACGGCAATGGTTCCCAGAACTTCAGATGCTTTGTATGGAGTAAATTTAAGATATTCAGCAATTTTTTCATCAGTTGGAGGAACTACAGGAAGTCCGTCAGTCCAGTTATTGATCTTAAAATATTCCTGAATTTCTTCAAAACTTCCATAGTAAATGATTTCGTCATAAGGACGTTTGCCTTCAGGAGCGTACTGAGCAATTTCCTTTTGAGTCAGAGGCTTTGTGAGAGCTTCTTTGATTTGAGGCCACAAAACTTCCCGGGCATTTTTTTTAAGTTCTTCTGTAGTGTGGGAAGAAAAAGCTCCCGGATATTCAGCACTCCGGAGAACAGGAACACCACGATTTACACCTGTAGAGTGAATCTGGGCAATAAAAGCCGGAGCTCCCACAGTAACGGAAGGGATACCGATATATTCGGCTGCAATTGAGTCGCCTGTTTCTTTTGTGGTACAAAGGCCGCAGCCGCAGTTTCCAACGATTACGGCATCAACTTTGAGGGCCTTTAACTTGTCCTGAAAAGCTTTTGTTTTTTCAGTAGTTCCAAAAACGGAAAAAGGACCTGCCTGTCCGATGTCATCAAACATATAGATTTTTGAATCAGGAAATTCTTTCTGGATGCATTTTTTGATTTCATTATGAGTAGTGTTAGCCATAAAGCTTCCGCCAACAAGGGCAAAAGTTTTGCCTTTTAAAGAACTGAGTCGAGGCGCCTGCTTAATCATAGGAACGTCATGGTATCCCACAGGAGAAACAACAGCATAAACCTGAGCCCCGCTGTCATCATACTGAGGAACAAGACAAACACCGTCTACACACTCTTCAGGATTAGTTGAATATTTAGTTGCAGTCCATCCAAAGATAGCCGCCATTAAAAATAAAACAGAAAAAATAAACCGCTTCATACCGGCCTCCTAAAAAAAACTATATCACAAGAGATAGGACAGAGAATTAAAAACAGATTAAAGGAAAATAAGAAAACTCTTAGGAAGAGTGCGTCAGGGTCTTGGATAAAATCCACCATCCCCCCTAAAAAAGTTAGCCAACATTTATTTTGTTGACTATAATATTTTTGCATACTATATTATTTAAAAAGGAGGTGCTTATGTGCAGTACATCAATTTATGAAGCAAGAAACAAACTTTCAGAATACGTTCAGCTGGCAGAAAGCGGAGAGCCGGTTCAGATTACCCGTTACAACAAACCTGTTGCAGTCATTATCAGTTTTGAAGAATACCAGGGAAAAGACAAGGAGGATTCATGGCTTGCAAAATGGCGCAAAGAATATGCTGACGTTCTTGACAACGAAGGAATCCCTCCAATGCCAAAACAGTATCTGGATCCAAATAGAGTAATTTTTGAAGACTAGATCATTACAAGGAGGAGTTTAATGAAGAAAGTTTATTTACTTGATACAAATATAGTTTCAGAATTTTCAAAGGATAGACCTGATAAAAATGTAATTGCTTTTTATGAAGCAAGAAAAAATCTTTGTGCCATTTCTTCCATCACCTGGCAGGAACTTAAATATGGTGCCGAGCGACTTCCTGATGGAAAACGAAAAGAAACGTTGAACAATTTTATTCATAATCTGAAAGATAATATTCCTATCATTCCCTACGATGATTTTTCAGCAACAATCTGCGGACAGGCCCTGGCACAGTTTTCAAAAGAAGGAAAAACACTGCCGGTCTGTGACACTCAGATTGCAGCCACAGCCATCACTAACGGCATGGTTCTTGTAACACATAACACATCAGATTTTAAGGATTTAGCAGAGCGCGCCTTTTTGCGTGTGGAAGACTGGTTTGGAGAATAGATTTTTTTGGGGGGGTATTGAGAATAATTCAGTCTTTAATCAATAAGCATGAATTAAGTCCTGATACAGAAATTATAACAAAAAGGTTATATAAACTTGTAAACATTATAACCTATATATTATAATTATTATAAAGAATAATAATGTATAGGTTATATTATATGAACACACGAATAATTGAAATCAGAGCTTTAGACAGAAAAACTGCAGACTTACAGTCAGACAAAAACATAATTCCAAAGGGCAAAAGCTGGATTGGAACAATTCGAGAGGCCATAGGAATGACGGCCTTGCAGCTTGCAAATCGATTGGGTGTTTCACAACCTAGAATTTCTGCTATGGAGAAAAATGAAAAAAATATGAAGATCTCCACAATGGAAAAAGTTGCAGCAGCTATAGATTGTGATTTTGTTTATTACTTTAAACCTAAAACAAGCTTTCAGGATATTGTTGAAACTCATGCACGACAAAAGGCTGAAACAGTACTCAAAACTGTAAATCTGAATATGGCATTGGAAGATCAAAGTGTTTCGGCAAAAGAAGCTGTTGACGATATGGTTTCTGATTTAATTAACAATAATACAAAAAGAATCTGGGATTAGCAGATGGACATATTCGAAGCAGATGACAATTCAACTCCTCTTACACCAGATGAAAAAGATGGATTGAAATTAAAATGGATAACCCTTCGTTCTGAACTGAATGAAGTTGAAGCAAGAAACATTGCACAAGCTCAAATCTGGCTTATGTCGAATAAAACTAAAAATATCTTTTCAGCAACGTTTTTATGCAATTTACATAAGAAAATGTTTGGAGAAGTCTGGAAATGGGCTGGTGTTTACAGAACAACGGAAAGAAATATTGGTGTTGCGCCATATCAAATTCAAATAAAACTTATGCAATTATTTGATGATATAAACTATTGGATTAAAAACAAAGTTTATGACAATCACGAAATCGCAGTAAGATACCATCACCGTTTAGTCCAGATACATCCCTTCCCGAATGGAAATGGGCGTATTTCAAGATTGATGGCGGATTTGGTTCTTCAGAAACTGGCTGGCAAAACTCTGTATTGGGGAAATGCAGATCTTGTTAATGTTTCAGATATTCGCAGTAAATACATCGAAGCATTGCGAAAGGCAGATGCAGGTGATTATTCGGATTTAATACAATTCACAAAAGGTGAATAAAAACTGGTTCTTCAACTTTGCTTTATATTGGAAAAGAGTAAAATTTATCGAGACAGCCATATTTACATTAAGTATCTGACTGAGGGTGTCCCGGCAGACTGCCAGGGCAGTCAGCCGTCGGGCTGCTCCGTGTTCCGCGCAAAAGCGCTCCATTGGCAGCAGGCTGCCAACGCTATCGCGCACTGCGTATCCCTGACACGGGAGATCATAACTCCAGCAAAAATTAAAGACCGACATTATTGAATATCTGAATAAAAAATTGAAGTAACTTTTACTATACATATAGATACTATAACTACACAGCGATATAATAGATTTATTGGAAATGCTCAAACAGGCGGTATCTCCCGAACTCTGACAATCAGGAAACTGGTTGATTAAATTAGACGGGAGGCTTGCAATGGATTTCGACAGGTTAATTGCTGTTGTTGCGTGTGCTGCAACGGTTTTCTGTGCAATTATTGCGATTCTTTCCTATATTTACAAATAGAAAAGAGAAAAAAAATGGCCGCCCAGTCTGACACCCTGAGTGGCCTTGTGTCCTTGTAGGACATAACCCAATTAGTGGAGATGACCAAATGATTGGGCATTTCCTTTTTCATAAATATAACATACAAAAATATATGAGTCTAGTTTAAACTCTTTCTCTGCGTCAGGGCCTGTAGCACCTTTAGTTGCCGTGAGGCAATGGAGCGTTAGCGGAAGTGCGAAAAGCCCGGCACTGCTGGAGCAAAGCGGAAGCAGGGAGACGCCCTGTGTATTTTCTAAAATCATGCAAAGTGCTAAAATATTCTATAAATAATATATTGTATCCGGCGCTTGAACCGGGCTTTTTTAAGAGGAAAACAAATGGCTTACCCATTCAAAAACATTGAGACAAAATGGCAAAAATTTTGGGACGAAAACAAGACTTTTAAGGTTTCGGAAGATGCTTCTGTGCCTAAGGACAAACGACGCTATATTCTTGATATGTTCCCTTATCCAAGTGGTGCGGGCCTTCATGTTGGTCATCCTGAAGGCTACACTGCAACTGATATTTATTCACGCTTTCTGCGCATGAACGGTTACAACGTTCTTCATCCGATGGGATACGATGCTTTTGGGCTTCCTGCTGAAAACTATGCCATCAAGACTGGTACTCACCCGAGCATCACAACTAATGCAAACATTGACAACTTTACACGCCAGATCAAGGCTCTCGGCTTCAGTTATGACTGGGATCGCTGTGTTTCTACATGTGAACCTGAATATTACAAATGGACCCAGTGGATTTTCCTCCAGCTCTACAAAAAAGGTCTGGCTTACGAAGCTGAAACTCCTATCAACTGGTGTCCAAGCTGTCTGACTGGCCTTGCCAACGAAGAAGTAAAAGAAGGAAAATGTGAACGCTGTCACTCTCCTGTAACTCACAAAACTATCCGCCAGTGGATTCTTAAAATTACTGAATATGCTGAACGCCTTCTTGATGATCTGGACACTCTTGACTGGCCGGAATCTGTAAAGGCAATGCAGCGCAACTGGATCGGCAAGTCTTTTGGTGCTGAAGTTGATTTTGAAATTGACGGTCTCCCGGGAGAAAAGCTTACTGTTTACACTACCCGCTGTGACACTCTCTTTGGTGCTACTTACATGGTTGTGGCTCCTGAGCATCCTGCCGTTAAGAAAATCACTACTGATGCGCAGAAAGATGCTGTTGAAAAATACATTGAAGAAACGGCTAAAAAATCTGACCTTCAGCGCACTGACCTTGCTAAAGACAAGACTGGTGTTTTCTCCGGAAGCTATGCTATCAATCCTGTAAACGGAAAGAAGATTCCTATCTGGGTTGCTGACTACGTTCTTATTTCTTACGGAACTGGTGCAATCATGGCCGTTCCTGCTCACGATGACCGCGACTGGGAATTTGCAAAGAAATTTAACCTTCCAATCATTGAAGTTCTCAAGAGCGAAGTAGATGTTCAGACTCAGGCATGGACTGCTGACGGCGTTCACGTTAACTCTGAATTCCTTGACGGTCTTAACAAAAAAGACGCCATTGCTAAAATGATTGAATTCCTTTCTGAAAAGAAAATCGGAAAGGCTACTGTAAACTACAAGCTCCGTGACTGGATTTTCAGCCGCCAGAGATACTGGGGCGAACCAATTCCTCTTGTTCACTGTCCTGATTGTGGAACTGTTGCTGTTCCTGAAAGCGAACTTCCAGTCAAGCTTCCTGACGTTAAGTCTTACCAGCCGACTGGTACTGGAGAATCTCCACTGGCTGCCATTGACTCGTGGGTTAACTGCAAATGTCCAGAGTGCGATAAAGATGCTAAGCGCGAAACTAACACTATGCCTCAGTGGGGCGGAAGCTGCTGGTATTATCTTCGCTATCTGAATCCAAAAAACAACGATGCTTTCTGTTCTAAAGAAGCTGAAAATTACTGGATGCCTGTAGACCTTTACGTTGGTGGTGCTGAACACGCCGTTCTTCACCTGCTCTACGCTCGTTTCTGGCACAAGGTTCTTTTCGATTGTGGTGTTGTTTCTACAAAAGAACCATTCCAGCGCCTTATTAACCAGGGACTCATCACTTCTTTTGCTTTCCAGCGCAAGGACAAAACTCTTGTTCCAACTGATGAAGTTGAAGAAAAAGAAGGCAAATACTTTGAAAAGGCTAACGGCGAAGAAGTTGAACAGATCATTGCTAAAATGTCTAAGTCACTCAAAAATGTTGTTAACCCTGACGAAATGATTGACCAGTTTGGTGCTGACTCAGTCCGTATGTACGAAATGTTCATGGGTCCACTTACTGTTTCTAAGCCATGGAACACACAGGGGCTTGTTGGAATCAACCGCTTCCTGGACAAAATCTGGAACGTTTCTGAAAAACCGATGAGCGATGTGGATATTACAGGCAAGCTGGACAAAGACCTTGCTGCCCTTCGCAAAACTTATGCAAAAACTGTTAAAAAGGTTACAGCAGATACAAACAACCTGGACTTTAACGTTGCAATCAGCCAGATGATGATTTTCATCAACGAAGCTTCTAAACTGGATTCAATTCCAAAAGCAATGTGGGAAGGCTTTGTTCTTATGCTGAGCCCTTACGCTCCACACCTCGGTGAAGAACTGTGGGAAAAACTCGGTCATAAAGGTTCCAACGCTTACGAAAAGTGGCCTGAATTTGACGAAAGTTACTGTGTTGAAGATACAAAGGAATATCCTGTAATGATCAACGGTAAGCTCCGTGACAAGTTTGAAGCTGCAGCCGACGCCGACAACGCAACCCTTGAAGCAATGGCAAAGGAAACTGAAGGCTTTAAGAAGTTCACTGAAGGAAAAGAAATTGTCAAATTTATCGTTGTACCAGGTAAACTGGTCAATATAGTTGTCAAATAAAAAAGGCGATATCCGCAGAAGGTTCTGCTGCATAATATGTGGTTGTTGAGGCTCTCGAAACTACCGCATATTATGTGGCAACTGCTTGATTTCGAGTACCTAAATCGGAGCTGCAATACAACTTCCGGACATAGCCGTTTTTGACATCTTAAATATTACTGGACTACTACCGGTATATATTCCTGACTTGCCACATTGTACAAACCTTTACTTGTAATGCGGGCAGTTGGTGATGAAATATCTGTTAAATGAGTAATAGCCCGGATTGTATGCCGGATAGAAGGACATAGTTCGATTTTGATTGACGATGTCAGCATATTCATCTCAATGGCAACAAGTTCTGCAGGACGGTTTGTCAGAATACCTGCCTGTTCAAAAACAACATTTCTGACAACTTTTTTATCCCTGACAACACACATTCCGCCTTTTGTTTCAATGACTTTATTTACGGCCTGAACAATGTCTTCATCACTTACCCCAACTGCAATTATGTCATGAGTTCCATGTGTAAATGTCAGGGCAAATGCTCCATTTTTAAATCCAAATCCGTGTACAAAACCGACTGTCATTCTGGTACTGTCATTGCGGTCAATGGCAACAACTTTCAGAAGATCTTTTGAAACATCAATTCCAACAACTCCATCCTGAACTGTCATTTCTTCCTGACGGAATGTTCCCCTGATTTCATCCATAGACAAATCTACAACATTTACAGGTGCCAGATTTTTATGTTCAGTTTTAACCTGAATCTGTTCCACTGAAATTTCTTTTATCTGAAGATCAGAATCCAGTTTTAGTTTTTCCAGGGCAGGAGCAACTGACGCAAGACTCGAAAGCTGATATCCTTCTGTCTTTAATTCACTGTTGTCGTAAACACATTTTCCGCCGATATATGTCTTTAAAACGTTAAAATCTGAACAGTTGTCGACAACAATAAAATCTGCATTGTCACCAGGGTGTAATGTTCCTGTCTTAAGACCATAATGCTTTACAGGTGTAATACAGGCTGTTTCCAGTACATTGAAAACATTATGATTTGCCCTGACTGATTTTGCCACAGATTTATTTATATAACCACGTGCGATATTGGTTGAATAAATTTTATCTGAGCAGAGCATCATTTCTTTTGAACAGTCATCAAAAAGTTCACCCCTCCCTAAAAAATCAACTGCATCCCTTGTCTGAAGCTGAAATTTAAGGCCTTTTTGTATTTTTTCAAGGGCATTTTCTGTTGAACAGAAAGAGTGATCAGCTGAAACAGGACTTTTGCAATATTCATCAAGGGAATTTCCTGTAACTCCAGGGGCATAACCATCTATTGGTTTGTTGTATTTTGAAGCAAGTGCAAAAATTTCCTGGACATGACGTTCATTTAATATTATGGAAGGAAAATCGCGGATTTCACCGATATGAGTCACTTCCTTTCTTTTCAGCAGTTCTTCCATATCCGAAAGTGTATATTTTTCATTAAAAACTGAAGGAGCACCAAATCCAAAATAAAAGGGACTCTGCCTTGAATTATCAATCACTTTTTCAATTACACTGCGTCCGGCAATGCAGGCAAGGTCATGAGCATCAATCAATGCTCCGATAACGCCCTGACTGAGGCTGGCTCTTGCATATTCAGCTGGAGAAAGCTGGGTCATTTCAAGATGAACGTGACTGTCAATAAAACCGGGAAGAATGAAAGGGAGTTTTTCTGATGGAAAAAGATAATAACTGGAACCTGTTTTTTCAATGGAAGTAATTTTCCCGTCCTGAAAAAAAACAGTTCCCACAAAAAACTTTTTATTGTCGATATCAGCAATAATACCGTCGATTTTTTCCATTCTACCCCTCTCCCATATTATTATAATATGTATCATTGATAGAAAAATTTCAATATTTTGGAGTTTTCAGACATCAAAAAATATACATATTTTTTAAAAAGCCATGTCCGTAAAAAAAATACCTGCTCCTTATAATTGTATAAAGCTACGTTCATATAAAAACACAGTTATTACAGTTTTTCAGTAAATTGACTGGTCTGTAAAATTCTCCCATTTAATTGAATAATGTGCTGTTTTTCGCTAAAATATGGCATTATTATTTCTATACTACGGAGTCTACAAATGGCTACACCATTGGAAAATTATCTTTCTTCTTGCGGCAACAAACCAACTGCTGCAATGTGTGCTTACGTTGCAAACCTCCAGCAGGTTGCTTCTGTAAATCCATCAATCGCTGCTGATGTTGTAAACGAAATTGAAAATCAGCGTTCACATCTTAAACTCATTGCTTCTGAAAACTACTGTTCACTTGCAGTTCAGGCAGCTATGGGAAACCTTCTCACAGACAAATATGCTGAAGGTTATCCGGAACACAGATATTATGGCGGTTGTGTAAATGTTGACTCTGTTGAATCAACAGCAGCACGTGAAGCTGAAGCCCTCTTTGGTGCAGACTATGCTTACGTTCAGCCACACTCTGGTGCAGATACAAACCTTGTTGCATACTGGGCAATCCTTTCTGCAAAAGTTGAAACACCAACTCTCGAAGAACTTGGCGTAAAATCCCTCAACGACCTTACAGAAGAACAGTTTGCAGAACTCCGCAAACGCTTTGGAAATCAGAAACTTATGGGTCTTGACTACTCTTGCGGTGGTCACCTTACACACGGTTACAAAATGAACGTTTCTGCACGTATGTTTGAATCTCACCCATACGGCGTAGATGAAAAAACTGGTCTCCTCGACTACGATGCTATCGAAAAACAGGCTATGGAAGTAAAACCTCTCATTCTTTTGACTGGTTACTCTGCATACCCAAGAGGAATCAATTTTAAACGTTTCCGCGACATTGCCGACAAATGTGGTGCAGTTCTCATGGTAGATATGTCACACTTTGCAGGTCTTGTTGCAGGTAAAGTATTTACAGGTGATGAAGATCCAGTTAAATGGGCTGATATCGTAACTACAACAACACACAAAACACTCCGTGGTCCACGTGGTGCAATGATTCTCTGTAAAAAAGAATTTGCAGACTATGTAAACAAAGGTTGTCCAATGGTTCTCGGTGGACCTCTTCCACACGTAATGGCGGCTAAAGCCCTTGCTTTCAAAGAAGCAAACTCAAAAGAATATCAGGATTATGCTCATCAGGTTGTTAAAAATGCCCAGGCTCTTGCAAAAGAACTTGCTGGCAAAAACGTTCCACTCCAGACTAACGGAACAGACAACCACCTCATGCTTGCTAACGTTTACGAAGCATACGGTCTTACAGGAAAACAGGCTGAAGCTGCCCTCTTCCAGGCTGGTGTAACAGTAAACGCTAACGCTCTTCCATACGACAAAATGGGTGCATGGTGGACTTCAGGTCTCCGTCTCGGAACTCCAGCCCTTACAACTCTTGGTATGAAAGAAGGTGACATGAAAGAAGTTGCCGAAATCATCGATATGGTTCTCAAAGGATCAAAACCAGGTGTAACTAAAGACGGTAAACCTGCTAAGGGTAAAGTTGACGTGGATCCAGCTGTTCGCGAAGCTGCTGCAAAACGCGTTGATGCAATGCTTTCTAAGTTCGTTCTTTATCCGGAACTTGACCTTGATTTCCTCAAGAAGGAATTCGTTAAATAATTAATGTTCATCTGAACAGGCAGGCCTGCAGGTTTTCTGCAGGCCTTTTTTTGTGAAGTGTATTTCTTCCTTGTAAAATACGAAAAATGGGTTAAAATTCTTCTATATGACTCGTTTCAGATTCCTTATATATAAAAACAAGGAACTTATCATATTCATTGTATTTTTTCTTGCTCATCTTTGTCTTGCTCCTGTGTATCATTATCTGGATCAGAGTCAGACAAATTCAACAACTAAAATCAATTTAAACCCGCTTTATCTATACAATCTTTTTTCTGCATCTATATATTTCTCATTTATAATCCTCAACAAATATTCAAGAAACAAACTTCTCTTTATTTTTTCTTATTGTGAACTTTTGTTCTACTGTATTTTTCTAACTGTAATTATGGGAGCCGATTTTGGAATTCAGGCTGTCCTTATCTGCATGATTCCGGCTTTATTTCTTTTTGCATACACTTCCCATTCATCAGGAATTTTCTTCAGTGTGATGGCATTTATTGTTTTTTGCAGCACACTTTTCATCCTTTACTGGAACTTTGGAAGAGCCTCAACTCTTTCTTCCACAGGATATTACTTTGTCGTTCAACGCTTCAGTAAATTCTATGTTTTCCACAATGGAATGATGTATCTCATATCTGCAATTCTGCTTCTTACTTTCAGCATTCACACGGAGCATGAAATCGGCAGATCAAAGAAAAAATTCAATACACTTATCGAACGGCTGGAACAGATGTCCAATCACGACCATTTGACGGGACTTGTAAACAGACGAAAAATCAATTATCACCTTCAGCAATGTCATTTAAGAAAAATTACAGAAAATCGTGATTACGGTTTTACTATTTTTGACATTGATGGTTTTAAACAGGTAAATGATACTTATGGTCATGAAGCAGGAGATTTGATTCTTGTAAATCTTACCAGGCACATAAGAAAATTCATCAAACCAGACCAGCTTTTAGGCAGATGGGGAGGAGAAGAATTTGTAATTCTCTTCAATAATTACAACCCGGGTATTTTGAACCAGCTTAATGATATCCGTGAAGCAATAAGCAATCTTGAAACAGACTGGAAAGGAACTCCAATTCGTGTAACCCTCACATTCGGTGTAAGTTCATCAAGAACAGCATATACAATTGACCAGATTATTAATGAAGCCGACGACAATCTGATTATTGGCAAGCAGGCCGGCAAGAATCGGGTTATTTCAGCGGAGAATAACTCATGACAAAAATTTTATACATTCTTTCAAAATACAGCCGTCTCGTTTTATACACTTCAGTAAGCATCATCTCATTTTTATGGATTGCAATTATAAATCAGATAAATATTGAACATACTGATATTTTGACATACCTGACTTTGGGTGTTGGAAGCATAAACATTCTTCTCTCAATTACTTACAAAAAACTTCCCCAGCTTGTTGGCTTCACAATTTTTATTCTGTCAGTAAACTTTTATTCCCTTTTCATAACACTTGTAACTAATCAGGTTTGTGGAACAGAATTTTATGTTTTCGGAACAATTCCAGCTCTCTTTCTTTTTACTACAGACCTGAAAAAACCGAAGTTCTATTTCTTTATCATAAACTGCATTATGTTCAGCATTCTTGCATTTTTAATTTACAAAAAAATCAAACAGCCTCTTGAGGCATTATGGCTCCATAAACAGAATCTGTACTTTGTTACGTGCAACTATTATACAACCATCGCAACTTCAGCGACTCTTTTTATAGCCTGTATTCTCTGTGATCTGACTTTAAAACGAAGTTACAGACGTGAACAGTTCATTAAAGAAACGGTTGATTACAATGCAAAACATGATTCTCTCACAGGTCTGATGAACAGACGACGTATTTCCGCAGTCTTCAGTCAGTGTGAGGAAAATAAGACTAAAAATAATGTTGATTATGCAATAGCTATTTTTGATATTGATGATTTTAAGAAAATAAATGATGTATACAGTCACAGTGCCGGAGATTTTGTACTAAAAACATACTCAAAAAGAATCTGGGATGAATTTCCTGAACCTGTGAGAATCGGACGCTGGGGTGGCGAGGAATTTGTAATTATTTTTCCGGCCTTTGACGATGACATTATTTTCCGACTGGAAGATGCCCGGGTAAAAATCAGCCAGGATCCTGTTATTTTTGAAGGAAGAGCCATCAAAGTTACTGCCACTTATGGAATCAGTTCTTCACGAAACAAACAGTCAGTCCAGGAAGTTCTCACTGATGCCGACACCTATCTCTACATTGGAAAACAAAATGGTAAAAATCGTCTTGTTGTCTCTGAAAATTATTGATAAACTTAACTTTATGAAAAAACTTATTATCAACACAATTAAAGCTGTACTCTTTTCCACAGTTATTATTTTTGCTTCCTGCAAATCAGCACCTGTAATTTCAGATTCCATGTCAGCACCGGAACTTATTCAGCACGGTCAGAATGAATTTGAAAACGGAAACTATAAAGATGCCCTTTTATACTACAACACTGCCATTGACCGCTATGGTAATGATGGTCAAACTTTTGTTGAAGCTTATTACGAAATCGGCCACATCTACATGAAGCAGAAGAAATACGAAGATGCAGTAAGAACTTTTGATGAACTCATTCGCATTTACGACTCAACAGGTTATGGAGTTCTCCCTGCTGCCTTCAAAAAGCTTTCTCAACTGGAACTTGAAAAAATTCCTCAGGAAGAACAGAAAAAAATCCGTGCCAGAATTGATGCAAAAGCACAGGCAGACAAAAATACATCTGCAGAAGCTGGATTATAATGGCCACAAAAAAGACAAATGCAATGCGAATTCTGGATTCAGCCAGGATTCCTTACGAAACGCTGTCCTATGATGATGACGGCGAACACGAACTTTCAAGGGGAGCTGCCAGCGGCATTGCCGAAAAATTAGGCATTGATCCCGCTGCATGCTTTAAGACAATCGTAATGCGAAGTGAATCAAAACAGATTTTTGTATTCTGTCAAAGTGCCCTACACGAAATCAACCTGAAAAAAGCCAGAAATGTCTGTGGTGCAAAAGAAATTAATCCAGTTAAACCTGAAGAACTTCTGACCTTGACTGGATATATCAGAGGCGGCTGCTCTCCTTTAGGAATGAAAAAGAAATTTCCAACTTTTATCGATGAAACTGCACTGAATTTTGAAAAAATATATATCAGCGCAGGAGTTCGTGGACAGCAGATTGTAATTGCACCTGCTGATCTGATAAAAGCCGCAGCAGCCGAAACCTGTGATCTTATTCTGGAACAATAAAAAAAAGTGTTACCGTAAGAATGTTCAGCGTACTGTGGATAGGCTTTTATTAAACCATTTTTACGGCACCAAAAATTCCAAGACTTGCCAGTGACATTATAGTAGCAGCAATCAGAACTCCCAATAAAACAGAAATAATAGTAGATTTAAAATCCATATCAAGAAGAGTTGCTGCCAGTGTTCCTGTCCAGGCACCAGTTCCAGGGAGTGGAATTCCTACAAAAAGCATCAAAGCCACAAAAAGACCGTTTCCTGCTTTTTCCTGAAGTTTTTTCCCGCCTTTTTCACCCTTTTCAAGACAGAAAGAACAGATTCCGCCAATTATTTTTTTATCTTTTCCCCATTCGAGGAATTTTCTTGCAAACCAGAAGATAAAAGGAACCGGTAGCATATTGCCAATCATTGCTACACCAATAATCGAAAGTACATATTCAACTGGTAGTGAACCGCCTTCCGGGATAGTCAGATATTCACTGAATAATGCAATTCCAGCAGGAATGGCTCCTCGAAGTTCAATAAGTGGAATCATCGAAATAAAAAAAACAATAAGATACTTAACAAACATGGTTGAATTATATTTACTGAAGAAACTTTTCTCAATATATGGTATCCTTTTTATAATTAATTTGTTTAATTTATCAGGTTAACTTTCACAAAATTGCTGCCTGTTAACAGGAACTGCAGAAAAAAATATTTAATAAAGGGGATATTAAAAAATGATTGAAGTTTCAAACCTTTCAAAGCATTTTGATACTTTCCGTGCCGTAGACAATGTCAGTTTTTCCATTCCAACTGGTCAGATTGTCGGTCTTTTAGGTCCAAACGGTGCAGGAAAAAGTACCACAATGCGAATGATTACAGGGTTCATAAATCCGACAGAAGGTTCAATCCTTATCGATGGAATCAATGTTGAAGAAAATCCTGTTGCTGCTAAAAAGAAAATCGGTTATATGCCTGAAAGTGCTCCAATGTATGGAGACATGATAGTTGAAGATTACCTTAATTACGTTGCTGATATTTACGGTCAGGATGCACAAGAAAAAGTTCCTCTCCTCTGCCAGCAGTGCGGTCTCAAGGAAGTTATGCACAAAAATATAAGCGAACTTTCCCGGGGTTACAAACAGCGTGTTGGTCTTGCCCATGCCCTTATGAACGATCCGGAAATACTGATTCTTGATGAACCGACAAGTGGCCTCGATCCTAACCAGATTGAAGATGTACGCGCCCTTATACGCAAAATCGGCGAAACACGAACTGTCATTATTTCAACACATATTTTAAGTGAAGTTGAAACTCTGTGCAGTCGTGTAATCATCATTTCAGGCGGAAAGCTTATTGCCGACAGTCCTACAAATGAACTGAGAATCCGCTACGGCAGCAAAGAAAGCATCGTTCTTCAGGCTGCAGGATGTTCTAAAGATGAATTAATTCAGGAAATCAGACAGATTGAAGGAGTTTCAGAAATTACTGATACAGATTCAGATTCTGTTGAAGGAATTGAAACAGTTTCATTGCTGATTAACCTTACTACGTCTTCTGATATCCGTCCGCAAATTGCAGGAACTGTCTGTGCAAAAGGCTGGAAACTTTATGAACTTTCACTAAAACGAAACAGTCTTGAAGACGTATTCCATACACTTACAATGGGAGATAAAAAATGAATTCAACTGTAAAAACAACTTCTACACCAATAGTAATCATGAAACGGGAAATCCGTGCATATTTTACAAGTCCGATTGCTTATATTGTAACAGGACTTTTCCTCTTTGCTGCCGGATTCTGGTTCTTCAAGGACTTTTTCCTTTACCGTCAGCCTGAATTACGCAACTATTTTTCCACTTTACCTGTAATTCTTTCTTTCTTCATTCCAGCCCTTACAATGCGCATGGTTGCCGAAGAAAAAAAGACAGGAACCATCGAAACTCTTTTGACACTTCCTGTAACTGTTACAGACGTTGTTCTGGGAAAATACCTGGCTTCCCTTGTGTGCGGATGCCTTATGCTTGCTCCAACACTTTTATACGCAATTCCCTGTTTTGTTTTTGGAACTGTTGATATCGGTCCGATGATCGGAGGTTTTGCAGGTTCTGTTTTTCTGGTTGCCGCTTTCAGTGCTGCAGGAGTTCTTTCAACAAGCCTTACAAAAAACCAGATTATCGCTTTCTTTATCGCATTTTCTATCTGTATTGTTCTTTCTGTGATTAACTATCTGGCAATTTTTCTTCCTGCTTCAATTGTAGCTTTTGTTAACTACCTTTCTGCAGCAAGCCATTTCCAGTCTATCTCAAAAGGAATCATCGATACACGGGATATTATTTATTTTGCCTCAATTACAGCTGTTTTTATGGTAAGTGCCGTTATGGTTCTCAAATCAACAGCAAGCAGCAAATAAGGAAACTACTATGAAAAAGAATTATGACAATTTATGGGATTTTATTCTCTTTCTCATTGCAATCCTCTTACTCAACCTTGTTGCAGTAAACTATTACAAAAAAATAGATCTTACTGCAAAAGGAACTTACTCACTTTCAGAATCAAGTAAATCTACAGTAAAAAATCTTGAAGAACCTCTTTCAATCCAGGTTTTCTTTTCTGAAGATCTTCCAAGTCCATACAATAATATTTCACAGCATCTGGAGGACCTTCTTCAGGAATATGATTCCAATTCCAGCAAATTTTTCAGCTATAACTTCTTTGACATGAATAAGGAAGACAATATTCAGCTTGCTTCAGATTATGGTCTCCACCAGATTCAGATCCGTGACATCAAGACAAATGAAGTTGGATTTAAGCAGGTATGGATGGGACTTGTAATTACATACGGCAACAGAACTGAAATTCTTGACGGCATTACAACTACAGATTTGATGGAATACAACATCACTACAAGAATCAACAAAATGATCAGCACTGTAAGCATTCTTTCAGGACTTAAGGGCAAGATTTCGTTAAATCTGTATTGTTCTGATTCGATGAAGCAGCTGGGAATTAACGGTCTTGATAAACTTGAACCTATGGCCCGCGAAGCCTGCAATGAAGTAAACAAAAAGAATATGAACCGCCTTGAATTTAAGGCAATTACTCCTGCCGAAGATGATATTACAAATCTTGCAGCTAAATATGGAATTCATGCCTACAACTGGGAAAATCCTCAGTCTGGCAAAACAACAGGAACTCTCGGCCTGGTTCTCGAATATGCTGATTCATTCAAAGTAATTCCAGTAGGTTTTTCACGCAGCCTTTTTGGCGGTTATGCAATGGTTGGAATGGACAATGTGGAAATGCTGTCTGAATCAATTACTTCAACAATGAAAAGCCTTGTGGCAAAAACTTCGGATATCGGTTACACAATCGGCCACTCTGAAAGCTTCCTTGATGACAATCAGACTGGTGGTGCGCTTATTGCAAATGCTGTTGAGGACAGATACAAATTCAAGGATCTGGACCTTCAGACAGAAGATGTTCCAAGTGACCTTCAGTGTATTCTCATCAATGGCGCAAAAGATAAATTTACAGAAGCAGAACTCTATCGCATTGACCAGTTTGTAATGAAAGGCGGCAACCTTATTGTGTTTGCTGATTCATTCTTTGAGCAGCTTCCTCAGCAGCAGAACTATTACTACTCGCAGCCAACTTACACTCCGATCGATACTGGTCTGGACAAGCTTTTAAATGCCTATGGAATCACTGTTAACAAAGACTATGTACTTGATGAAGAATGTCTTAAGCTTTATGCTCAGGACGGAAGGGAAACTCCACTCAATTATATGCCTCAGCTGACTGCAAAAAATTTCGGCAAAAAAAGTGTGATTTCAAAAGGAATGGGACAGATTTTCTTTGCTCAGGCCAGCTCAATCGACGTGACAAAAGCTGAAAACGACAAGGAACTTGATGTAAAAATTCTTGCAAAATCATCGGACAATTCATGGCTGATGAAAGAAAACATCACAACTTATCCGGCATTTATTCAGCCTCCAAAAAATTCCCTTGGAGAAACAGACAAAACAAACTTTAAATCGGAAAATCTTGCAGTTCTCGTTGAAGGAAAATTTTCAAGTGCCTTTGAAAGTTCTCCTGTTGAAAACAATGAAAACGACTCCCTTACAACAGCTTCTCACCTTTCAAAAGGCGTTCAGAAGGGAAAAGTTATTGTAGTAAGTTCTTCAAAAATGACAGGTACTTATCTTTACACTCTTTCCAACTTTCTGCAGAGCAATATTTCTCTTATGGATGCACAGCAGTTTGGACCAGCACAGGTTATCTTCATACAGAACATTATTGACTATATGAACGGAGAAGAAGATTTGTGTGCCATGAGAAATAAGGGACTTGCAACAAGCAATATTTTTGTTGTGGAAGAAGGCTCCTTTAAGGCTACCCTTTCTGAAGTTTTCAAATATTTTAATATGATTGGTCTTGCAGTTCTTACAGTTCTTGCAGGTGTAATCATCTTCATTAAAATTCAAGCTAAAAAATCCCGCATCAGAAACAAATATAATCCTGATGACGAACGGGAAATCAAATAACAAAGGAGGCACAGATGTTTTCAAATATGTCAAAGAGAAGAATCATTCTTCTTTCTGTTATTGGTGTCCTTGCTGTAATTTTTATTCTCCAGCAGATTTTCCTCAATATTTCACCAGTAAAAAAAATAACACTCAAAGAAACTCCGGACACAATTGCAATTTCGTCCGAGAGTTTTACTACAACAATTTACAGGGATGACGAAAACAATTATTCCGTAGGAAGCAAAAAATACAAAGCAGCAGATTTTATTGCAGAAGATCTGTTTGATTCTGTAAAAAAGATTACGATTCTTTCAAAACTTTCATCTTCTGCTTCGGAAGCTGACAATGAAAGATATGGATTTGAACCTTCCGATGTGATTACCGTAACCGCATCTAAAAACGGAAAAGTTCTTCGTACTGTGCAAATCGGTAAAAAAGCTTCTACCGGTAACCAGACTTACATTCGTCTTGATGGAAACAATGACACTCTTCTGGCTTCAACAAGGCTCAGGGATATGTACAACATTAAAGAAGACGCAGTACGCAGCAAAGAAGTTTTCATGCTCAACTCTGCTGACATTAACTCTGTAACTATTTCTAAAAACGGAAAAACTTCAATTATTGAACGCAACCAGGACGGTTTATGGACAGCAGGGAAAGACACAAACTCTGCAAAAGTTTCAGGCTGGATTGAATCAATTAAAGATCTGGATGCTGAAAAATGGGCTTCTGATGATACTGTAATTGAAAATTCAACAAATATTGTAACTATCGTCTGCAAAGATAAAACAATCCTTCTTGAACTCACTCCAGGTGCAAAAAAAGAAGATGACTGGCTTTGTAAAAGTTCTACAAGCAGTTACTGTTTCTACATATCAGAAGCTGCTGCAAGCCGTCTTTTAAAAGATGTAAGCAAATTAAAATAAGTTTCATTCATAAAAAGTGAAGACAAACAATCCGTGGTAGTTGAATATGTCAAAACTACCACAGATTGTTCATTCACCGTTTAATTTAACGCAATCAGACTGCACAGCAATACAGTTTTTCAAAATAGAGACTAGAACTTCATTCCAAACTGAATTGACGGAAAAGCCCGGACAGCTGTTCCAAGAGGAATTGCAGGAATAACATCGGTAAAAACCCTCGAGTCAAAAGAAGCATTATTAAAT
Organism: Treponema sp.; assembly: GCA_045597415.1. Lineage (GTDB taxonomy): Bacteria > Spirochaetota > Spirochaetia > Treponematales > Treponemataceae > Treponema_D. Next base: position 77,536 of record JAZLKD010000014.1, read on the forward strand.
CTGTCAATTTCAAAATCAAACATACCTGCCATAAAAATATGAAAGCGCTTCACAGGTTTTAATGAAAGTCCGAATCGGAGAGAAGGAACAAAGTTAAAAGTTCCGTTATTTTTTCCCGTATCAACTGTTACCCAGCGGAATTTACCTAGAAGTTCATAGTCAAGGTTCAAAAATCCGTGGAGATTTCTCTGAGAACCTGTTCCAAGGTCAAATCCCCACTGTTTTCCCCATTTATTGAGTTGCTGCCCTACAAGGAATGACCCGTAAATATTCTGACACCCCCACTGCAGGCCTGTATCCATATAAAGGTTTGTATCAAGAGCATGTTCAAAACGAAGGAGAATGTCTTTTCGCGGAGTAATTCCTGCACTTTTCATGCGCTTAAACATGTTTTTTCTGCCCTTTTCAATTTCATAATTTACAGTATCTTCAAGATATGTAACTCTTCCGGCCTTAAAGTGGTACATTTTTCCAGTATGAGGAGAAACTTTTATTTCTGGTCCTGCTATTTCAAAAACACCGTCTACCCTGAAATGTTCAATACGGATTGTGGAACTTGTATTAAAAAGGCTGTCTTTTGTTATATAAACATCAAATTCTTCATTGGCTGGAACTGCAATTACAGCTCCTACAGGAAACAGGGATCTTGCCGGAGTTTTGTACTTTAATGTACTCAATGAAGCATGTCCGTTTTCTATTTTTACAACACAGTCGCCATTTTTGTTGAATACGGCACCATCACAATTACCTTCAATTACAATCTGGCTGTAAGGAAGAATTGAATAAAGTTCATTTTCTTCAAGAGCCAAAAGCCATGACATATACGCCTCTGCCGCATGCATATCGACAAAAGCATTCATTGCATAAGTTCCAAGTCCGTCAGTTTTTTTGTTGATGTACTCAAGAATAGATGTCATTTTTGAATCAACTTTTTCGTCGACGACATCAGGTTCCTGTTCCAGCGGTTTATAAATAATCGGCGGGAAAATCTTTTTAAAGACTTTATTAGCTGCAGAACGAAGTCCGCTGAAACCGCGATAATAAGTTTTTACAGAATCATTAAAATTTGTGGCAATATCAGTAATCTGAACAGGCAGAAATGGTCCGAGATAAAAAGGACAATAATCACGAAGAAGAAATTTTTTATAAATTTCATTCATCTGCGGATAAAACTTTTCATCGTAATCCTTACGGTCACAGTTGTAATAATTGATGATTGTTTTTGTGCGGCCGTATTTTTTGTAAGTCCATTTTCTGCGGTTCATCGGCACAGTCGGAACAATATCTTCTGCACTGATGATATTCCAGATGTAGTCATAATCAGGATTTTTTTCTATATCAAAGGTTGTTACGTTTGGAGCAGCAAAAGTATATGTGTAAATATTATCTGTTTTTATCAGATCGGAATAATTAAAGACAGCACTGAGCATGTTTGCAACGGCAGCTCCACGGCTATGTCCTGTTATAAAAAGATAAGTATTATCCACATCAATTCTGTTCCTCAGCATGTAAGAACAAAGAACATAATGAACCATCTCAGCAGCGTGACTGAAACCTTCATGAATCGGAGCAATATCCTGGGTTTTGTCTGAAACGTTTACATTACTGATCCATTCATTGGCATTTAATGGAGTACCGCGGATTACAAGAAAAATCAGATTCTTTTTTCCTCTGGCAGAATCAATCTGTTTTGAAGCAATACTGAAGGCTACCTGATCATTTCCCCAGACAGGATTTGCATAATCCAGCTCGTAGTGAAGTTCAATATCACGGGTTTTTACACCGATTTTTTTGTAAATTTCTACAAGTTCGTTGCCAAAATCATTGTTATCCGTAACTTCAACATAAGATACTGTTGAAAGAATGGCAGCAATTCTGGCAAGACCGTGATTGTAATAAGTTGCAGGTTTATCACCAAACCATTTTTCATTCCATTCTACTTCGACAGGAATGGATGTTCTGCTTTCTGTCATAAGTCCACAGACAGGAAGTGTAATTTTTTCAGCAAATACATTTGCACACAAAAATGCTGTTAAAAGAGTAAAAAGCTTTTTCATTTTCTGACTGATTCATCCAGCATGACGCTGACTTTTTTGATTTGATTATCACGGTAAACAGTTACAGTTACAGTATCTCCTGGCCGTTTTGATTCCAGGGCACTTGTGTAATCTGCATAATTTGAAACTTCAACATCGTCGATGCCAACAATGATGTCACCACCAACATAAAGGGTTGAAGGTCTGAAACGGCTTCCATACTGAACGGCTTTTGTTCCAGCCTTAAGACCTGATTTTGAAGTATTTGTACCATTCTGGATTTCACTTACAAGAATTCCGGCTTTTATATCAGAACCGATGTAGCGTGCAATGGAAGCAGTCATCTGAACCGGAGTAATTCTCAAAACTCCACGCCGAACTTTTCCATACTGCAGAAGATCATTTACAACACGACGGGCAGTTGAAACAGGAACAGCAAACCCGATCCCTGCACTGCTTCCAGAATTAGAAATAATCATAGTATTGATTCCAAGCATTTTTCCCTGAGTATCAAGAAGAGGACCACCAGAGTTACCAGGATTAATTGCAGCATCAGTCTGAATCATATTTCTGATGATTACATTGCGGGATTCCTGAATAGGACGTCCCAGACCTGAAATAATACCAACTGTCATAGTTCGTTCCAGACCAAAAGGGTTTCCGATGGCAATTACTTTTTGTCCGACTTTAAGGTCGTCACTGGAACCAAAAGTTATGGTTGCAAGTTTTTTCCCGGCCGGCGGATTGAATTTCAATACTGCAATATCACTTTCAGTATCAATTCCAACTACAGAACCTTCATAACTCGTTCCGTCAGCAAGGGATATTGTAATTTTGGAAGCATCATCAATAACATGAACATTAGTAACAACATAACCCCGTTTATCAATGATTGATCCGGAACCAGAACCGCCGTCATGGAGAACAGGTTCAAGAAACCAGTTTACACCCATTGTCTGAGTAGTAATATTGACAACAGCTTCATTGCAGTGTTCATAAACAGAAATATTCTGTTCTTCATCCTGAGTATATTTTTTGCCGGATGCAGAAGCCACAACCTGAGCCTGGATTTCAGGAATTGCCTGAATCAGCTGGTTTGAATCACTTTCAACGGATTCAATTCTGTTTGACAACTGTTCAATCTGATTCTGAGTCTGAGCCGTATTCTGAGCATTTTTATTATCATTTACTTCAATGAGGGCAAATGAAAAACCAAGGGCAAGAAGCGCACCAAGGAGCATTCCAATAACAAGATTCTTAAACATAACTTATATTATAACGCAAAAACCAATATGTTCCTATAAAAGAAAAATTTGCATTTTCAGTCTTTTCTACTGTTCTTCTGCCAGTTTTTCCAGAGTGAAATAATAATCCTGATGCGTATTCTTTACGGCTTTGATGCGCAGGATTTGAGTCCTGTAACCTTCTTTTTCAACCTTTAAGTAATATTCAGCAGGAATCAGTCCTTTAAGAAGAAGATTTGTAGTCCCCTGATATTCTCCATTAAGATAAATTCTTGCCTCAGAAACATTAGCCCTGAAATACAATTCACTGACCTCGTTCTGTACCAGAAATTGAATTTCAGGTTCAAAAACTGTCAGTTCCTCACCAGAATCAAATTCCAGTGCAGCCAGAGGCAGGAGAAAAAATAAATAGAATATCAAAACAAAGCTTTTTTTCATTCCTGCTTATTTTATCTCTTTATTGCCATCAACTCAACAATTCTCCGTCATCATCAAAATGTAGAAGATCATGTTCCAGAAAACTGAAAAACCCGTTTTTTGAAATGATGATATGATCCAGAACAGAAATCCCTAGAACTTCAGAAGCTTTTATCAGATTCATTGTACAGTTAATGTCAGCTTTCGACGGCTGCATGGATCCTCCAGGGTGATTGTGGCAAAAAATTACACCGCTTGCACCTTCTTTTATTGCAATGGAAAATACCTCCCGCGGATGAACAGAAGCCATATTACCTGTTCCGATTGCAATCACATTTATGGAAAGAATCTCCCTTGCTCCCGTTACAGTTACACACAGAAAATGCTCAACCTTCTCAATGGCATAAGTCTGAACATAAGGAACAAGATCTCTGGGTCTGTTGATCATTACCTGTGGTTTTCGGTTTACCCTCATTCCAAGTTCCAGGGCAGCACAGATTGCAAGAGCTTTATTCAAACCTACACCATCAATCTTCATCAGTTCATTCATCATTGAATCTCTATTAGTTCGCTTAACAACCCTGATAATCTGATTTGCCATTTTTTCAACTGGATTTGTCTTTGTACCGCTTCCAAGAATCAGCATTACAAGTTCTTCTTCTGTAGGAAAATCCATACCAGAAGAAGCAACCAGTTCACGTAAATTTAATTTTTCACTCATACTTATGTATAGGCAGAGTTTTAACAAAAAATTCGCTTTTTTTAAGAAAATTTTCAAAAATTCCGAAAATTTATTAATGAAAAGAATATTTAACCCCATCGCACTCATAATCTGTATCACAGTCCTATTTTTTACATCCTGCGTTTCAGGATTTTTTAAACCGGAACCATGTTCAAGGGAACTATTAGGAAAACCTATTAAAACACCACAGCAACTGGAGAAGTTTTTTTTTGACCACAACCCGGACCTTTCACTCCAGAAAATATCACTTATGGCACAGTTATATGTGGAAGAAGCTGCCATTGAAGGAATCAACAGCGATGTTGCTTTTGTACAGATGTGCCTTGAAACGGGATTTTTAAAGTTTGGAAATCTTGTTACTCCGGAAATGAATAATTTCTGCGGATTAGGTTCAACAGGACCTGGAAATCCAGGCTGCGTATTTGAAACAGAACAGCTGGGAGTAAGAGCCCATATACAGCATCTTCAGGCTTACGCTACCACAGCAGAAGTAGAATTAAAACAGGAATGTGTAGACCCAAGATATAGCTGGCCTCACAAAGCAAAATTCGCCAGAACAGTCCATGACCTGACAAAAAACTGGGCCATGGACCCTCTTTACGGCGACAAACTTGACGGACTCTTATCCGAACTGGAACAATTTTAATAAAGTCAGACAAACAGCAAATCAAGTAGTTTCGGCAGGTTTAACATTCACGTTAATTCCTGTCGATCCACATTAATGCTGTTCCGCAAAGCTTTTTTCAAAGATTTTCTTATTTAATTGTTGTTCCAATATATTCTTTATTTTCAAGAATTGCTCTTGTGTTTCCGATATTTTTTCCACCGGCACAAATTACTGCAAGTCCCATACTTTCTGCTTTTTTGCTGGCAATAGGATCAAAAGGACAGTTTTTACCAGGAACCCATTCATCCCCTACCATTTTTCTGAAATCAGCCCATGAAATTGTATCAAGAGGTTTTGCATCAGGATTTTTACGTGGATCATCTGTGTAAACTTTTTCGATATTACTCAAATTTACAACAGTATCAGCATTGAATTTTTCAGCAAGAAGAACTGCATCATTATCAGTTGAAAAACCTGGTTTCCATCCTGCTGCAACAAGAATCTTTCCTGTAAATTCCTTAGCAACTGTAGGATCTGTAACAACAGCTTCCTTACACAAATCACCAAAACATGCCTTAACATACTGGGCATTAAGGCGGGTTGCCATAATACCAATCCAGTCAGCAGCATCAGTACCGTCATTTGCTGCAGTTCCAGTTACTTCACGGAACGCATTCTGATAAAGACGAGCAGGTCCACCGCCACCAACTACAAGAATAAGGCGGTCATCAGGATTTTTATTGAGAAAATCTTTAACCATTTCAACAAATGCTTTTACAAAAACCGGATCAGGTCCTTCTGGCGCGACAATTGAACCACCAACAGACAATACTTTAGTATTCATATCTAACTCCTCATATTATGACTATTAATAAATTCCAGTTACAACAGGATCATTCCACAAAGAACTGTAATTAACCGTACCAGCAGTACTTTCTTCCCAGATTGACTGAAAAGCGTAGGATTTTGACCTGTAAACAACATTTCCATTGGAAAGTGTCTGCTGCAGTTCATTCCATCCGCGGCTAAAGGCTATATGCTGGCTGTCCATGTTTCCAAAATAAAAACCTTTAATGTCTTCTACGGCACCAAAGCCTTTATATTCAAGACCGCTGGCAAGAGCCACATCTACAGGAATCCATCCAAAATCTTCAATGTAGAATTCAGTCCACCAGTGATTCTGAGCTTTTTTGTCAGCATCCACAAGAATGCCGGCAACAGTAACTGAAGGAATGTTACAGGCCCTCAAAAGAGCTGTAAATCCTGCAGCAAAATCAAAAGCATCTCCGGACTTTTCCTTGAACAGATTGTAAGACTCTCCGTTTGAATCACTTTTTTCTCGCAATTCATTGAGGATCCTATAATTCTCTGTCATGTAATTATAAACCAGTTTTGCTCTTTTATATGGATTTTTTTCTTTACCTATGAATGTTTTTGCCAGATTCAAAACTTCTGCATCATCAGAAGGGACAATCATGTCAGGCTGAAGGAATTTTTCATAACCCGGGCGTGTTTCCTGAAGATAAGCACTTTTTATTTTATCTTCTTTAATCTGAGTCTGGAGAGAGTAAGTGTAAACTACAAATTTATGGGTATAGCGGGACTTTTTCTTTTTCCCCATTTCAACAACATGACACACAGTATTGTTGTAATCTTTCATGGCAGGTTCCGGGAAAGCTTCAAGCAAATCCGTGTAAGGCTGCCGTGTATAAACAAGAGGACGAGGCACACGCAGGGCAATTGAAGTATTAGGTCTGGAATTTCTGTCTTCTACATCAGCATTAATCTGAATTATGTAATGACGCATATTATGATAGATTCTTGAACCCAGTTTTTCATCAACATCAACGGCAAACTGGTTACTTGAACCTTTATCAGTCTTTACAAAAAGAATACCTGAATTTGCTCCATCCGGCACACGAACATGAATTTCAGTATCAGTCCACATTTCATAATCATAATTTTCACTATTGGCAAAAACATATTCAAAAGAATTGCGAACCCCTTCATCATCACTTTCAAAGGCATCAAGATTTGTACCGTAATCCCTATGGGAAGTAAAATAAACAAGGCTGTCATTGCGGGCTGCACCAAAATTAGAACCGGTAATCACGATCAGGGAACCTGGAGCCGCAGTCTGAGGAGATACAGATGCAATTGAAGGAACCAGAGTTTTGCCGTCAACAGGAACTGCAACAGGAATGCCTGATTCATTGGCAAAAAAGCTGTTCTTTCTTGAACGACCGGACCTTGTTCCAACTACCACAAGACCGTCCTGAACATTTGTAGGAAGAATTACCCTGATTTTGTCATCATTCCACACAAGATAGCTTGAAGCAGTCAGACGGGAACCACCTATTTCAACATAACCCTGATTTCGTGTAGAACCAAAATGCTTGCCGTAAATTTCCATTATATCCCCTGGAGAACCAAACTGAGGAGAAATGGAATCGATAGAGGGAACACGGACAACGGCTTTTCTTGTAACAAGGGTAATTGCACCGGTTACAAGAATAATTGCACAAATAATCGAAGCAAAGCGGAAAAGCGGATAGCGTTTCCACAGAGAGATAAATAATTCTTTAAATTTCACGTTTATCTTCCAAAATAATTGTCTGGCATAAACCCGTTGCGGCTGCTGTTGTTTTTTACAGTGTGAGTTTCGGGAATATTAACAGGAAAATCGTAAATATTTTTCTGATTTGTAATTCCCTTGCTGTAAATATCTACAGAAGCAAGGCTTTCTTCAAATTCTTTATCCAGATTTGGAATTACTTTAGAATTTTCAATGGAATTACTGAATTCAGATTCATTGTTTTCAGTTTCAGCAATTTTACCTGTTACTGCCACTGAGATTTTTTCTGCATTAAGACTATCATCTACGATTATCTTATTTTTTGCTATAGGCTTAATTGAAGTTGATACAATTGGAGCAACAGAATCTGAAGAAATCTGAACGTTTGAAGAATAAAATGGAATGAAAACAGCAGTAAAAACAGCGGCACAGGCTGCAACAGAAGCAGAAAATCTGAGCCACCTGTTCTTCGGTTTTTCAAATTTTACCACATTTTTTGAATAGCTCATTTTAGCCTGAAGCCGGCCAAAACTTTTTTCAAGAAAGTCATCATCAAGCTTAATAGATGCAGCGTCTTCTTTTAACAGTTCATCAATTCTGTCCATTTCTTCACGTTCTTCTTCACTTAACATACAAATCTCCTGCATCAAGTAATTTTTCAAGCTGTTCCTTAGCCCTGAAAACACGGATTTTAACATTGCCTTCAGTAATTCCAAGAACTTTGCCTATATCTTTATAATTCAAATCACCATATTCACGGAGAATCAAAACTTCCCGCAACTTCTGTGGAAGCTTTTCAAGAGCGGCAATGGCATGCTTTCGGGATTCTTCCCTGATAACATCCTGTTCACCGCTGGAAGGCTTACGGGTATCTTCATAAAATGCTTTTTGAAGCGCCTTTTTTTCACGGTTTTTCCGGATGGCAAAATTTAATGAAGCATTTTTGACGACGCGGATCAGCCAGAACTTAGCATCATCAAGGGAAGGAAAAACCATTCCTTTTTCAGAGGCTTTAATGTAAGAATCATGTACCAGATCTTCTGCAGCATCTTCATCGTTTACAATACGGAAAGAGATTTTAAATAGGAGGATCATAGTTTCGTTGTATAAACGACGAAAATCTGCAGGATCTGCTGCGTTCAACTGTTTTTCACTTGAATCCACACTAGATAAAATCATATTCCGTCCTGAAGGTTACAGATTTTTTCACGAAAATTTTAATTGCGTTTCCATGCCGGACCCTGTGGAGTATCAATAATGGTAATTCCACGTTCAGCAAGAGCATTACGAATCTGATCAGCTTTTGCAAAATCCTTTGCTTTTTTAGCTTCAGTACGTTCAAGAACAAGAGCAGTAATTTCTTCAGCTTCAGGATCGCCGGCATGGTCATCAGACTTTTCAGCTTCTTTCTGAGACTGGGCAATAACATCAAAAGCGGCCGGAATCACACCAAGACTCAACACGCTTTCCATTGCAAGGATATTTGCAAGGGCAACAGAAGCTTTTCTGTCTTTGCCGTTAGATTCCTTCTGAAGGGCAGACAAGGCAATTGGAGTCGCAAGGTCGTTTTCAAGCCCCTGCTTAAAGCGGTCAAGATTGTCAGATTTATCGCTTACAACTTTTTCAAGAACTTCAGCGTAGTTGTCTTTTGTAAGACCAAGTTTTTCTTCATCATTGGCTTTTGCAATAAGCTTTGCAACACGGCCGTTAAGGGCAGCGCGTCCCTGTTTTGCAGAATCCATACCGTCAGCAGAATAAACGAGAGGTTTACGGTAATGGCCACCTAAAAGGAAGAATCTGTAATCCAGAGGTTCATAACCTTTATCCTTGAGGGAATAACCTTTTTCAGGAGGCAATGCAGTCTGCAAAGTAATAAAATTACCTGACGACTTAGACATTTTGCCGCCTTCAAGAATGAGAAATTCGTTATGGAGCCAGTAATTAACCCATGGACCTTTTGCCCTTTCAGTATCATCAAAACTGCCTTCAGACTGAGCAATTTCATTAGTATGATGAACAGGAACATGGTCAATACCGCCGGTATGAATATCAAAATGCTTTCCAAGATATTTCATGGACATGGCAGAACATTCAATATGCCAGCCAGGATAACCGCGGCCCCATGGAGAATCCCAGGTCATAGCCTGATCTTCAAACTTAGATTTAGTAAACCAGAGAACAAAGTCTCCGGGATTCTTTTTGTTTTCATCAATTACGGCAACCTTTCTCTTACCAGCACCGGCAACAAGATCTTCAAGGTTAAGGTTTGCCAGCTTTGTGTAGTCAGCGTAAGTAGAAATATCAAAATACAGGTTGCCCCCGGCCATATAAGTGTGACCGTTGGCCTCAATCTGCTTAATAAGGTCAATCATTTCCTGAATATGTTCAGTCGCCTTACAAATAACGTCAGGACGGCGGATGTTAAGGGCATCAATATCCTTCAAAAAAGCATCAGTATAAAAACGTGCAACTTCAAGAACCGACTGGTGGCGTTCAGCAGCCGATTTTTTCATTTTATCTTCACCGTCATCCCCGTCACCAGTCAAATGACCGACATCAGTAACATTCATGACATGGTTAACATCGTAGCCGAGATAAGAAAGGGTTTTGTCCAGAATATCAAGAAAAACATAAGCACGGAGATTTCCGATATGAGCATAGTTGTAAACAGTAGGACCACAGCCATAAAAACCAGCCTTACCCGGAGTAATAGGCTTAAATTCCTGAAGTTCGTGTCCCATAGTATTGTAAAGTTTAAGTGCCATCTTTTGTTCCTCTTAAAAACTCGGGCGTCCGGGCGGGCTTTCCGCAGTTCCGCTGTCGCTCCATCCCTTCATTCTGGTGGTTTCGGGACGGCAAAAGCCGCAGCTCCAATCCCTGACGCATATTACAGAGGTAATTTTACGAAAAATTCAGGTAAAATTCAACGCAGAAGACAAATCCAGATTCCCCAAAAAGACCTCTCCGCTTCGGTCGAGGTGACATAGAGAATGTGGTCGAGACAATACATAAAATGTGGTCGAGGTAACATTATCCGCGTTCATCACTGGTTTCTTTTAACAAATGGAGAATATTGATAAAACACTTTTTTATTATCTATAATAAAGTATGAATCTTTTTGAATTCGGCGGGTTTCTTTCTTCTTCTCAGTTTGCAGGGCGTATTCTTGAAAACGAGCCTCTTTCTTCTCACTCCACCATGCATGTGGGAGGGGCGGCAAAACTTTTTATTGAACCACAGTCCGAAGAAGACCTTACCTTCGTAATTCAATCTGCCACCAGAAACAATCTTGATTTTTTTATTCTTGGCGGCGGCTCCAACACGATTTTTCCCGATGAAGGTCTTGATCTGGTAATTTCAACACGCAAACTTAATAAAATTGTTGGAGAGGCCTGCGTGCACAATATAATTGCCAGCAATGCCCGTTTGACTGTATCTGCAGGAGCAACCTGGGGGTCTGCAATCACTTACTGCAAGAACAACAATCTTGGCGGATTTGAGCCATTTACCGGTCTCAGCGGAACTGCAGGCGGAGCCCTTTACATGAATGCCACCTGCTTTGGACTTTCAGCCTGCGACAATCTTGTTTCTGCTGAATATCTTGATCTTACAGATAATAAAATTAAAACCTATTCAAAAAATGATGCCGACTGGGGCTACAAAAAATCACCTTTCCAGAAAAAAACGGGACAGGCTGCAGATAAAATAATCCTTTCTGCAACTTTCAACGTTTCTTCCGGTTTTGACGAAGACAAATCCCTGGAAGTAAAACAAAAGCGCGTTTCAATGGGACACTTCAACGCTCCAAGCGCAGGTTCCGCTTTCAAAAACAATCCGGAACAGAAAATCATCGCCGGCAAAATCATCGATGAATGCGGCCTCAAGGGATTTTCCATCGGCGGCGCCCGGATTGCACCCTGGCACGGGAACTTCATCATCAATCCTGACCAGAAGGCCACCTGCAGCGACATCAAGGCTCTCGTTTCTCACGTCCAGAAAACTGTCCTTGAAAAAACAGGCATTCAGCTGGAGAGCGAAATACTTTTTGTATAAAACGCGTCAGGTACATGGAGCCCTTCAGTTGGATGATGGTTGAGCCTGGCGAAACCTTCAGCCAATGGAGCGACAGCGGAAGGCGGAATACACCGACGGCAAAGCCGGGACGCCCGGAACAATGCACAATGCACAATGCACAATGCACAATGCACAATGCACAATGCACAATTCGCAATTCACAATTCACAATTCGCAATTCGCAATTCTAAATCTTAATTCTTAACTCTTAATTTTTTAATGCCGATACTTACATAGGAGTAATTTTCTGTTATAATTAAAATCAGGTAGGGAGACATGCTGCAATTATCATTCGTTAATTTTAAGAAAGACTCTTATATCGTTGTTGAAGGCAAGCCTCAGAACGATCTTTTCTATATCATTCAGTGTGGAAACGTCCGCATTCACCGCGAAAACGCCATTCCTGGCCAGCAGATGGAAGTACTTGGACCTGGAGACTTTGTAGGCGTAATTTCTTGTATGTCAAACCATTCCCAGATTGATACTGCAGTTGCCATGAGTGATGTTGTTTGTATCAGTGTCCGCCGTGACCAGTACCCTGAGCTCATCGAAAAAAATACTCCCGTTGCCATGAAAATCATCCGTACTTTTGCCAACCGCATGCGCATTTTGAACGAAACCCTCATGCAGGCTACCCTCAAAAATCAGGCAAGTCAGACTACAGAACAGATTTTTAAAGTTGCTTCTTACTACGACAAAATCAACCAGCCAAGCATTGCGATTTTTGCATACTATCAGTACATCAAGGCAAATCAGCGGGGACTCAGTGTTGAAGCAGCAAAACAGCGCTTTATTGCCTTAAAAAGTCAGAGCCGTGCAGTTTATTTTGAATCAAACCAGGATCTTCTGCGCGTATATCCCAAAAACACTATGATCATGTCTGAAAACCAGAGCGGTCAGGATATGTTCATCATTCAGGAAGGCCGTGTTAAAATCAGCAAAATCGTTGACGGTACTGAAGTTACTCTTGCCATCCTCAAAAAAGGTGACATGTTCGGCGAAATGGCACTTCTTGAAAACAAGCCTCGTTCTGCATCAGCCATTGCTGAAGAAGACTGCCGCCTCATGACAGTTAACCGTTCAAACTTTAACCAGATGGTTGCAACTCAGCCTCAGCTTATTGCACGCCTTACTACCATGCTTGCGGAACGGCTTTTCATCATGCAGAGACAGCTGGCTAATTCAATGATTCACGATCCTGTTGCAAAAATGCTTGATATGGTTAGCCTCCAGATTGAAAAAGCTAAAATTACTATTGCAAACAAGACACAATACCAGACAGACCTTAGTGTTGAAGATGTTGCCACTATGTGTGGCCTTACAAAACAGGAACAAGCTCTTAACGGCTATAAATTCCAGACAGACAGCCACATCAAGCTGGTAAACGGCAAGATTCTTGTTCCAGATTGTCTTGAACTTATCAAACAGTCTGCATTCCTCAGAAAACAGTTTGGCAAAAAACAGAACTAGGATTTTCATGAAAAAGCTCATTCTTGGCCTTTGTGCCATGCTGGCAATTTCTACACTCTCAGCCCTTCCAAAAGGATTCAGCACCGTAGAGCTGGGAATGTCTGTGGAAGATACAAAAGCCGCATTAAAAAAAGATCATCAGTTTGGTTACCGTGGTGACAGGGATGTAAGTCTTGCACCTGTAACGAAAGAAACTTTGATTGAAACAGATTCAACTTATGCAGCCTATTCATTTCTTGAACGATGCTGGTTTCAGTTTGAAGATTCAAAACTTTACATAATTACAATCAACCTGGACCAGACAAAACTGGATCATTATTCTGTGTTCAGTTCACTCTGCAAAAAATACGGCAATCCGACGGAAATCAATCCGCAGAAATCAGTATGGAAAGATGACAATGTAATCATGTCCCTGGAACGTCCACTTACACTAAAATACATAGACAGCAGGGTTTTTGAAAATAAAATTGAAAAATCTAATGTGGACAAAACGGTACAGGAAAAATCTGCTGATGAATTTCTTGAAGGACTTTAAATGAAAAAGCTTTTTGGCGCAGTTGCAATCTGCCTTTTTGCATATTTCTGCATTTTTGCACAATCATCTTCGTCAGCAGTTCCACAAAAACTTGCAGAACAGACTCTGACAATCACAACAAAATCAGGCATTAAAAAAACTCTTGTTGCAGAAATGGCACGCACACCGCGGGAACAGGCAAAAGGATATATGTTCCGCAAAAATATTCCCATGGGAACAGGAATGCTTTTTGTATTCCACGAACCACAGCTTTTGAGCTTCTGGATGAAAAATACTCCTCACCCTTTGAGCATTGCATACATAACTGAAGAAGGAAAAATTGCAGAAATTTACGACATGAAGCCTTTTGATCTGACTCCCGTAGAAAGTTTTCTGCCATGCAAATTTGCACTTGAAGTTCCGAAGGGCTGGTTTACAGGAGTCGGAATTACAACAGGTGACATGCTGGAACTGGATTTTTAATCAAGGCAATTTTTCATTTTTGTGAATCATCTGCCCAGTTGTGTATAATTTTTGCTGATCCAGTCTTTATAGCTTCCTGATTTTATATGTTCAATCCATTCACCGTGATTAAGATACCAGCGGATTGTTGCTGCAAGGCCTTCTTCAAAAGACATTTTACGCTGCCATCCAAGTTCTTTTTTTGCTTTTGAACAGTCAATTGCGTACCGCTTATCGTGACCGGGACGGTCTTTAACAAAACAAATAGTTTTACGAACTTCTTCTGCATCCTTGTTAAGTTCACGGGCGGTCAGGTCTATTACAGAATTTAAAAGCCTGATATTCTGCCATTCATTTTCACCGCCAAGATTCCATTTTTCGCCGGCTGGTGACTGTTTAACAATCTGCCAGACTCCCCTGTTATGGTCTTCAACATAAATCCAGTCACGGATATTATCTCCTTTTCCATAAACGGGTAGATTTTTTCCGTCCTTTATGTTTGAAATCATAAGAGGCAGAAGTTTTTCCGGAAACTGAAAAGGACCATAGTTATTGGTACAATTTGAAAGAGTTACAGGAAGGCCGTAAGTATGAAAGTAAGCCATGACAAGATGGTCAGAACTGGCTTTTGAAGAAGAATACGGTGAACGGGGATCATAGGGAGTTGTTTCAAGAAAATAACCTGTCTCTCCGAGAGAACCGTAAACTTCATCAGTGGAAATATGGTGAAAAAGAACATCATCGCGAGGATTGTCAAGGGAAACATTCCAGTAATTTCTGGCAACATCAAGGAGTGTGAACGTTCCCATAACGTTAGTTCGTACAAATGCTTCAGGTCCGAGAATTGAACGGTCTACGTGACTTTCAGCAGCAAAATGGATGACAGTATCAATTTTATACTGCCTGAAAATCCGCTCCATTTCACCACGGTCACAGATATCGGCTTTTTCAAAAAAATAGCGCGAACCGCCGAATTTTTCATCCACATCCTTCAAAGACTCAAGATTTCCGGCATAAGACAAACAGTCTACATTGATTACATTCCCGTCAAAACCAGCATCATTAAACAGATCTGACCCGCTGCTGGAAAGCCCAAAGAGGTAATGGATAAAATTACAGCCGATAAATCCGGCTCCACCGGTTACTAAGATGTTGTGAAGTTTTCGCATAAAGATTTCCCTATTTGATCATTTCTGAATTAAAGATTTCTGACATCAGAAAAGAATAAAGACTTTCTTTCCAGTCAGGTAATTTTATATTAAATGTAGTTTTTATTTTTTCTTTGCTCAATACAGAATATGCCGGTCTTTTTGCTGCAGTCGGATATTCAAAAGTGGAACAAGGCTTGATGGTACAATTTTTAATTTTATCATTTTTAGAAGAAAAGATATTCTGAATTTCGCACGCAAATTCATACCAGGTTGTTTCCCCCTCATCAGTAACATTATATATTCCATACGCCGAAGAATCTGTTTGAATGATTTTCGTAATAAATGAAGCTAATGTTTGACAGTTAGTCGGAGATCCATACTGATCACAAACAACATTAATTGAATCTTTTGAATTCATCAATCTTAACATTGTATAAACAAAATTCTTCCCATAAAAACCATAAAGCCAGCTGGTTCGTAAGATAAAATAAGATGTCAGTACATTTTTAATGATTTTTTCGCCTTCTGCCTTTGAACTTCCATACACACCAATCGGATTAACAGAATCATTTTCAGAATAAGGACATACACCAGTTCCGTCAAAAACATAATCGGTTGAAATGTGAATTAATTTCGCACCAACAGAATTTGCTGCTTTAGCAAGATTTTCTGCCCCAGTGGCATTCACCTTAAAACATTGTTCTTTATCAGATTCAGCTTTATCAACTGCAGTATATGCCGCGCAATTAACAATCCATGTGATTTTTTTATTCTGTACAAAATTTAAAACAGAAGAAAAATCAGAAATATCAACCTCAGAACTCGTTGTTTCAAGATAATTTATATGGTTATCATCAAACTGCTTTTTGACTTCCTGACCTAACATTCCACTTGAACCGGTTATCCAGATCATAATCAATCACCAATCCAGTTACCATTAATATCAAAATATTGTTTATCAAACGAAAAAGAAGAATGATTTTTATCTTTTTCACTCAAGGTTGCAGTCTGTGTAATTCCCGGTAAAACAGATTCCCAGTCTATTCCAATTAACGGATCATTCCACATAATACCACCTTCATCTTCCGGGTGATAAAAATTGGTGCATTTATAAGATTGAATACAGTTATCAGTTAAGGCTAAAAAACCATGAGCGAATCCGGCAGGAATATATAACATATTATGTTTTTCAGAATCAAGAATAACCCCCTGCCATTTTCCAAATGTCGGTGAATCATTTCTTAAATCAACTGCAATATCAAAAATTTTCCCATAAATCGCCCTTACAAGTTTTATCTGGGGAAATTTTTTTTGAAAATGAAGTCCTCTCAAAACTCCATTTGTAGATTTTGATTCATTATCCTGAACAAAATCACAAAAGATTCCAGCCTCTTCAAAATCTCTTTTGTTATAGCTCTCAAAGAAATACCCACGCGAATCACCAAAAACTATGGGGTTCAGCTCAATGAGACCATCTATTTCAAAAGTTTTTATTGCCATTGCCATAACTAAAAATTATCAGCAACAAATCTTAAATATTCACCATATTCTGTCTTATATAAAGAAGCCATTTCTAAAAGATTTTGTCTGGTAATCCATTTGTTTCTGTAAGCAATTTCTTCAAGACAGGCAACATAAAGCCCCTGACGTTTCTGAATTGTTGCAACATAGTTACCGGCTTCCTGAAGACCTTCGTAAGTTCCTGTATCAAGCCATGCAAGACCACGTCCCAGAAGCTCAACTGAAAGACGGTCTTTTTCAAGATATGCATTATTAACAGAAGTAATTTCTATTTCACCACGTGCACTTGGTTTCACATTTTCCGCTATCTGCACTACTTCATTATCATAAAAATAAAGTCCTGGAACAGCATAGTTTGATTTTGGATTTTCCGGTTTTTCCTCAATACCAAGAACTTTCCAGTTTTTATCAAATTCAACAACTCCATAAGCACGTGGATCTTTTACGTAATACCCAAAAATTGTTGCGCCCTGTTTTTTATTAAGACGCTCAACTGCAACCTTAAGATTATCAACAAACCCCTGTCCGTAAAAAATGTTATCTCCCAGAACAAGAGCAACATCATCATTACCAATAAAATCTTTTCCAACAATAAAAGCATCTGCAAGGCCACGAGGCTTATCCTGAACTTTATACTCAAAATGCATACCGAGATAACTGCCATCACCAAAAAGCTCTTCAAAAACAGGAAGATCCCGGGGTGTAGAAATAATTAATACCTCACGAATACCTGCCAGCATAAGAACACTGAGAGGATAATAGATCATTGGTTTATCATAGATCGGTAGAATCTGTTTAGAAACAGCCTTTGTAATCGGATATAGACGAGTACCACTACCACCTGCAAGTATAATACCTTTCATAATTTGTAATTTTAACTTATAAGATATCGTTAATCAACTTCTAGTTTATCAGCCATATTTATTAAAACTTATCTTTAACCGACTCAAGCAGTTCACGACTGATACCTGTCAATTTCACAATATCTTCATCACTAAAATCAGATTTCAGCATATTCATTGCCACAAATACTTTTTCATCTTCGTGGCCCTGTTCTAGTCCCTGTTCAATCCCTTTTTCCAAACCTTCTTCAAAAGATTCTTCACGGATAGTCTTTTCGTATAAATTCTGGTCAAAATCTGTTAAATAACTGAACATAACTTCCGCCTTATGTCTGGCAAAAAAGCCGTTTAATAATTTTGCTTCAATTGCATCCTCAACAGCCATGCCCGCAGCATCCTGTGATGAATACCCCTTATCAATATATTCCCTTACCATATTAACGTACAGGGCGTAATCCTGTAAACATTTGCAGTTGTCCATCAGTTCTTTATTGTGACCGTGATTAATATTGAACATGGTTGCCGTCCATTCAAAACCGGGATTCTGCTTTTCAAAACTGTCACTCAGCCGCAGAACAACCTTATCTTCAGCTTCCCTGCTGCCATTATAGAACACAAAATAGTAAGTGCAGCAAAATGACAAAAAATACGCTTTTTCAGGATTTTTTTTGTTTTTTAAGGGCACATTTTTGCCACTGGCAAAAACCGGGCTTTACGCCCTTCCGCGTCAAAGCGCTCCATCCCTTACGGGACGCCTGCGGCGGGGCTCCAATCCCTTGTGCAATTTATTGATAGAACCTTTCTGTCTCTGTTATAATATTAATTATGGTTTATACCCTGATGAACCGGGAAACCCCTCTGTGTAATTTTCAAATCACAGGCGAAGGAGACCTGGAATACTGTAAAATTTTAGAAACTTTCTCTCCTCTTCCTGAATGGATATCAGATGTAGATTCCTGGGTTGGTAACCGCAGTGCTGCCAAACACAGAGAACATGTAAACACTCTCCTTGAACAGTGCGGCGGCAAAACAAAGACAGGATTCATTGCACTGACTCATTGTCTTTCATTGACAGATACATTGTGGGTAAAATCAGAAAAAGAAGACGTAACCTGGAAGCAGCTTAATCTTTATGAAAACCGTTTTGACGAAACAATTTCAAAATTTTCTTTTGACGGCAACGGACTTTTTGGAATCCAGATGTCCACAACCTCACCGGAATTAACAACAGACGGCTCCTATGATAAATGCTGGCTTAACGAAAGTGACGGAATTCATCTGATTAAAGCCGGAAGCACAGGCGCCTGCAATACAGGACTTGAACCATATGGAGAAGTTCTTGCTTCTCAAGTGTACGAAAAACTCTGTCCAGGCTCTGTAACATATAAACTTAGAAAATATGACGGAAGAGTTGTATCTGACTGCAAACTGTTTACATCACAGGAATTCGGTTACAGACCAGTAAGTATTTTTCTCAAAGATAAAGCTTCAATTCCAATGCTTCTTAATATTTACAAAGAATACCACAGCGAAGAAGCCTTCCGCAGAATGATAATAGCAGACTGCGTAACCTTAAACAGTGACCGTCATTTTGGAAACTTCGGCTTTCTTGTTAACAACCAGACCTTCGAAAGAATCAAAATCAATCCGGTATTCGACCTGAATATGTGCTTTACACCGTATGCTTACGACACCTTCGGTTTTGACGATTTTGATGCATACTTAAAAGACCGCGGTCCCGTACTTGGAAGCAATTATGTAACACCTGCAAAAGCCCTTCTCTCAGAGGATATTGTTTCAGACTTAAAAATTGTCCGGGATCTGGAACTGGTCGTTCAGGACGACGACAAATTCACAAAAAAACGCGTCGAACAGATGAACATGATAAAAGATGTCCAGATTGACAGGATTCTGGGAATTGAACGGGTGTTTTTGTTTTAGGGGCGCATCAGCATGGCTGAAGAAGTAACAAAAAGAAAAGTAGCAACATCATTTATATGGAACCTTCTGGAAAAATTCGGGTCACAGGGGCTGCAGTTTATCATATCCATTTATTTAGCCAGGATTCTTCTTCCAGAAGATTATGGAATTGTCGCTCTCATACAGATTTTTATTCAAATTGCAAATGTATTTGTAATCGATGGTTTCAGTTCAGCTTTAATCCAGAAAAAAGAAGCCGATGAACTTGATTTTTCTTCTGTATTCTGGATGCAGACTGTTATTTCTGTTTTTCTTTATCTGCTTTTGTTTTTTACAGCTCCACTGATTGCCATTTATTATGAACAGCCGGTTTTAACAAAAGTCATTAGAATATTTGCTCTTTCATTCTTTTATACTCCCCTTCAAAGTTGTCAGTATGCTTATGTTTCTAAAAAAATGCTTTTCAACATTTATTTGATTCCAAGTTTATTATGTCTTGCAATATCAGGAATTCTGGCAATCATTATGGCAAAAAATGATTTTGGCGTTTATTCCCTTGTTGCACAGCAGTTATCTTACGGAACCCTTCACATTTTTATTCTCTTATTTTTTGTACGATGGCTTCCGGGATTTCAATTTTCATTTGAAAGAGTTAAGTCACTTTTTTCTTTCGGGTGGAAATTTGTCGCCACAGGATTACTTGAAAACCTATTTAAGAACATCTACAGCCTGATTATCGGAAAAGCATATAAATTTGAACAGTTGAGTTTTTATAACAGAGGACAGCAGTTTCCAAAATTAATTGCTGATAACTTCGTAAACGCCTTAAAGAGTGTACTTTTTCCATCTTTTTCATCAAAAAATGACAATCCAGAAGAAGTAAAAAATATGCTCCGCCGTTCATGTCAGGTAAATTCTTTCATTTTGCTTCCATTGTTATCTGGAATGACTGCAGTGGCTAAACCTATGATACTTCTGCTTCTCACTGAAAAATGGATAAACGCAGTACCTTTTCTTCAACTCTGCTGTATTTATTATGCTTTCTACAATATAAATGCTACAAATATGTCAGCAATTAATGCATTGGGAAAAAGTGATGTCTATCTGAAATACGAAATCATCAAAAAAATAATAATCATTTTGCTTTTAGTTGCCACAATTCCTTTTGGTGTATTCTGGATGGTTATCGGCCAGGTTTTGACTGGAATAATTTCATCTGTATTGAATATGATTCCAACAAAAAAATACCTGCAGTACGGATACAGGGAACAGCTGAGCGACATCGGAGGAGCATTTATTTCATCTGGAATCATGTTCCTGCTGGTTTATACAATCAGTTTCTGTGATGTATTTTTCTTAAAAAATAATATAATTTTATTGTGTATCCAGATTATTTCCGGAGTGATTATATATTTTGGTCTATCATTCTTGTTTAAACTAAATGGTCTTTACTATATAATAAGTATTCTTAAGAAAGCAAAGGATGTTCAGAATGATTCAGTTTAACGTTCCTCCAAGTACAAATAACGAAATAGAATTTCTCTCAAAAGCCATAAACAATCACAAAATTTGCGGTGATGGTGAATTTACAAAAAAATGCAACAGCTGGTTTGAAGAAAAATTCAATGCAAAAAAAGTTCTTCTGACAACTTCAGGGACTACGGCCCTTGAAATGGCTGCAATTCTGTGCGATGTTCAGCCAGGTGATGAAGTTATAATGCCTTCTTATACTTTCTGTTCTACTGCAGATGCATTTGTTCAGCGTGGTGCAAAAATTGTATTTGTTGACATACGTCCAGACACCATGAACATTGACGAAAAACTGATTGAAAAAGCAATTACTCCAAAAACAAAAGTTATCGTTCCAGTTCATTATGCCGGAGTTGCATGCGAAATGGATACAATTATGGAAATTGCCCATCGTCACAATCTGAAAGTTGTGGAAGACGCAGCTCAGGGCGTAATGTCAACCTACAAAGGTAAAGCCCTTGGAACTATCGGTGATTTTGGATGCTTCTCTTTTCACGAAACCAAAAACTACAGTATGGGTGAAGGTGGGGCCATCGTTATCAATGATGAATCAAAAATCGAAAAAGCCGAAATAATCCGTGAAAAAGGTACAAACAGAGCAAAATTCTTCCGCGGCCAAATCGACAAATATACATGGGTTGATTATGGTTCAAGTTACCTGCCTTCAGAATTGAATGCTGCATATCTGTGGCCGCAGCTTGAAATTGCAGACGAAATCAATAATTTCCGTTTGAATATCTGGAGCCGCTACAATGAAGCTTTTAAGTGTCTCAAAGACAAAATCGACCTTCCTGTAATTCCTGCAGATTGTGTTCATAATGCACATATGTTCTATTTAAAATGCAAAGACGTTGAAGAACGTTCCGCTCTTATTACATTTTTAAAAGAGAAAGAAATAGGAGCTGTTTTCCATTACATTCCTTTGCATTCAGCCCCAGCCGGAATTAAATTTGGCCGTTTTTTTGAAGAAGATATTTATACAACAAAAGAAAGTGAAAGACTTGTCAGACTGCCTTTGTGGTATGGATTATCAGAAGAACAGCAGGATCAGATAATTTCTGCAGTAAAAGAATTTTTTGGAAATAAATAATATGAAAAAAATCGCAATAATTGGAGCAAATGATTTTCAGCGGCAGCTCGTACTTAAAGCAAAAGAATGTGGATATGAAACACATGTTTTTGCCTGGGAAGATGGTGCTGTAGCAAAAGATGATGCAGATTTTTTCTATCCAGTCAGCATTATTGAAAAAGAACTCATTCTTAAAGAATGTCAAAAAATAAAAATCGATGGAATTTGTTCAATTGCCTCAGATTTGGCTGTACTGACTGTAAATTATGTCGCTGAAAAAATGGGGCTTAATTCCAATTCAATCAAGTGCTCAGAAATTGCAACGAATAAATTTGCAATGCGAAATGCATTCAAAAATAATAATGACCCAATACCGGCTTTTATGTGCGTGGCAGAAAACGAAGCAATAAATGTTGAAAATTTGAAATTTCCTCTTATTGTAAAACCGACTGACCGTTCAGGAAGCCGTGGCATAATGAAAATTTTAAATTCCACAGAATTGCCTTCTGCTGTTGCTTTTGCATGCTCAGAATCCTTTGAAAAAAAAGCAATGATTGAAGAATTTGTTGATGGCAAAGAATACAGTGTCGAATGTATTTCATTTCATGGAAAACATACTTTACTTGCAGTAACCGAGAAAATTACGACAGGTTCACCACATTTTATTGAAACAGGACATAATCAGCCTGCCCCTTTATCTTCAGATAAGATAAGCGAAATTGAAAAAATTGTTTTCCACGCATTAAATACTCTGACGATCACAAATGGGGCTTCTCATTCAGAAATAAAAATTGATGAAACCGGTTGTATAAAAATTATCGAAATCGGTTCTCGAATGGGCGGGGATTGCATCGGTTCAGATTTAGTAAGAATCTCAACAGGTTATGATTTTACTAAGATGGTTCTTGATACAGCACTTAATATGGAACCAGATTTTCATAAAATCGTTGAACCTAAAAATGCTGCCGTCAGATTTATTTTTTCTAATCAGGATTTAATTAACTGTGAAAAAATGTTGAATAATGGCTGGTCACTTGAACGAAAATACATTGAAGAACCGTTTGATGGCCATGAAATAACAGACAGTAGCAACCGGTATGGTTATTACATTTTAAAAAGGTAATTCACGATGAAAACAGTAATGATAATAGGTGCAGCAGGAATGATAGGTGTCTATCTGACAGATGATCTCATTGAAAACGGATACAAAGTTATTGCTGTCTGCCACAAAGAATCCGATGTAAATGCATATAAAAAAAGAGGAATAGAAAGTTATCTGCTGGACATTTCTAATAAGGAAAATTTTAAAACTCTTCCTGCTTCTGGAATTGATTCTGTAGTACTTCTGGCAGGCATTTTGCCAGCTGGAATGAAAGGCTATTTTCCTGAAAAGTACTTTGAAATTAACACAATTGGAACTTTAAATGTTCTTGAATACTGCAGAACGACAGGTATCAAGCAAATCCTTTTTACACAATCACACAGCGATGTTTCAGGTCACTGGGCAGAAGAAATTATTGACCCATACGCACCTTACGCCATTAATTACAACAACGATCATACTGTTTATGTTATTTCCAAAATTGCAGCGGCAGAATTGCTGAAAAATTATCATGAAATGTATGGTATATCTTATGCTGTTTTCAGATGTCCGAATATTTATTCATTTCATCCTGACAAATATTATTATGTAGACGGAAAACAGAAAGTAGTTGCATACAGAATGTTTATCGACAAAGCAATCGCCGGCGAACCAATTGAAATCTGGGGAAATTCTCAAATGAAACGTGATGTTGTGTATGTAAAGGATTTAACACAACTGATCAGATTATCAATTGAGAAGGAAATAACTCATGGTGTTTATAATGTTTCAAACGGTGTTGAATTGACTCTGGAACAGCAGGTAAAAGACACTATTGAAGTTTTTTCTGAAAAAGACAAAAAGTCTCCAATAATTTATAAGCCTGAAATTAACATCCCGGAAATAAAATATCACTATGACATTTCAAATGCCGTAAAAGATTTAGGATATAAACCAAAATATTTTCATCTTGAAATGTTAAAAGATATGAAAGAAGAAATGAAAAATAATAGATTTGAATTTTTAAACAAAATGGTAACGGGGGGGGTACAACCGTATAGTATAATTACAAAATATTTATATAGACCCTCTCCTTTCTTTGCCATTTCAGCATAGAAAAATTAGGAGGTATCTATGATTTTAGTAATTGGTGCTACTGGTTATGTAGGACGTTATTTATGTCCTTATTTAAAGGAACATGGGTTTGATGTACTGGCTACCGGCCGTTCAGAGCAGGTTCAAAACTTTTTTGAAAAACAACACATCAGATTTCAATATTTGGATTTATTAGATTCAACATCAATTGAAAAACTCCCCACAGCAGGTATAGAAGCTGTAATTGATTTATCTGCATGTCTTGCAGAGTTAGAAACTCCAATCGAAAAGTTTTTCCAAGTTAACACTTTAGGTGTTCAAAAAATTCTCGAGTTCTGTCATAAAAATCAGATTAAAAAATTTATTCTTACATCCTCTCACAAAGTTTATAACGATATTGATAAAACTATTATTTCTGAAAATGACAATATAAGTTTTAAAGGAGATCATTCACCATATATCATTTCAAAGATTGCAGCTGAAAACTTCGTTGAATATTATAACAAAGACTTTGGTATGCAAGGAATCATATTACGTCTTACAGGTGTCCATGGCTATGGTGAAATTCTTGGTCACCTATATTCGGATGGTTCTTATAAAAAAAGTACTTTCGAAATATTTTTTGAAAACATTTTAAAGGGAAAAGATATCGATGTCTGGGGAAATCAAGAAATAAAACGAGATCACATATATATTAAAGATGTATTATCAGCTATTGAATGTGCAATAAATTCTTCTTCTGCAAAAGGTATATACAATATTGCTAGTGGAATTGGTTATTCACAGCTTGAAGAAGCTAAAGCATTAATTAAAGTATTTGGTGATGAAACCAAAACTAAAATTCACCTTTCTCCAGAAAAACCCGGACTTACAAGAGGATATATCTACTCCATTGATAAAGCAAAAAAAGAATTAAATTGGGAACCCCAATATACTGACATGGTTAAAGCGTATTCTGATTATAAAACAGAATGGGAAATCAAAAAATATCACAATTATCATATAATTAATGAAAATGATAAACCGTTGACATTGTAGCTATATGATTGATAATAAAAAATATTTTGGTAAAGAAAATATTTTTGTTACAGGCAGAGCTACAACAGGTTTATATCTTATTTTAAAAAAAGAAAATATAAGAGATAAAAAGGTATTATTTCCAGCTAATATTTGTTATGCTCCTGTTTTTGCAGCAATTTATGCTGGAAATAAACCTGTATTTGTCGATGTAGCTGACTGGGCAAATATTTCGCTTAATAAAATCAAAGAAAGCGTTGATACTGACGTATCTTGTATAGTATTACCTCATATGTATGGAAAAGTAGTAACAGATATAATTTCTATAAAAGAATTTTGTATAGAGAACAATATTCTTTTAGTAGAAGACTGTGCATCTTCTTTCGGGGCAACTTTATTCAACAAGCCTGTTGGAAGTTGGGGAGATTATTCACTTTTCAGTTTTGATCATTCAAAAATAATTGATGTTGGTTTTGGTGGAATTGTTGCTTCGAATAGGGATTTATCGAATCTTGAAGAACTTCAAAAAGACCTTCCATATTTCAATAAAGACATACAACACTCTCTTGATTTTTTCTCTAAAATATATCGAGTTATCAGAAATTCACCTGAAAATTCATTAATAAACAATATATATAATTCTCTCCCTGCTATTATGTCCAAGTATTTTTTATTCAAGTTAACAGATAAGGAAATAAACCTTGTTCTAAACAGTTTGAAAAAAATTGAACTAGAAAAGCAAAAGCGATGTACTTTATATAATTCTTTTAAGGAAAAATTTAAAACCATAAATGAAATTAATATATGCGAATATTCTGATGACGATATTCCCTGGCGATTTTCTTTTACCTATGAAGGTGATAGAAACGAATTTATTGCATTTTTACTCCAGAACAATGTACCAATTAGTGATTGGTACCCTTTTATAGGAACTTTTTTTGGTGTGAAAAATACTAAATTTGTAAACACCAATAAAGTAGAAAAAACAATTTACAACTTACCTCTTTGCTTGAAATTTGATGACTGGGGAAATATAATTAAAAATTATTTTGCATTTTTAAAAAAATAATAGCTTAACTTAAAAAAATTAAGTAATTTGTTTTTTTGGAGAAAAAAAATGTTAGAATTCTTAAAGAAAAATTCATTTATACACATTTTACTCAAGAAACTTAAATGGTGTTTCCTTTCACTCCAGAATTTTTCTGCTGCATCAAAAGCAAATAAAATGATTGATGAAAATGCTTATGTTCATCTCATGATGAATGATAAGTTCATTGCTCCAATTGTTGAGTTCGTTAATAAGCATTTTCCTGACAGAAAAAATGTTTTTTTATGTAAAAGATGGTTTGACTACCCTTTCCCAGATTCAGAAAATACTGTTGAAATTAAAACTTTTGCCGGTATCAAATTAAAAAAGGCAAAAAAAATAATCTGTCATTCAACATTTGATGAAGAAATTATAAACCGCCTTTACAACGAAAAAGACTTATTAAAAAAATCATTCTGGATTATCTGGGGTGGGGATTTAACAAATAAAAGAGTTGTATTATCAGAAAAAGTTAAATATGTATTTTCTAATTTTATGGGTTACAGTGGTGAATCTGATGAAAAATTTGCAAGAGAACATTTAAACATTCCTGCAGATTTAAAATTTATTCCACACCTTTATCCATTCCCGTTAAATAAAAAAATATTAAATTCAGTCTCTGTTCCTTCTCACGACTATATTCAGATTCAACTGGCACAATCTATTGAAGAAACTGCTATTCCTGTTATGGAATGGTTGTCCAGATTTAAGGATAAAAACATACGAATCTGTTCAATTCTTTCCTATGGTGATTCAGATGAAATTAAGGAAAAAGTAAAAGAAGCTGGAATTAAATATTTTGGTGACAAATATTTTTACATTGAAAATTATATGACTCCAGAAAAATATGCGGAGCATGTAGCTTCAAATGATATTTTAATTCTGAATAATGATCATCAGGATGGATTTGGTAATACACTGGCTCATTTATACCTGGGCAAAAAAGTTTTTATCCGCAGTGACATTGAAACCCCTGCCATGCTCGCAAAACATAACATCCATGTTTATCCGACTCAACAGATTCCTGATTTATCTTTTGAAGAACTTATTGAAGATAAAGCTGTTGAATCAAACAAAGAAAATGTAAAAGTTTATCTTGATGAAAGTGAACTGGTAAAATACTGGCAGCTTCTTTTTGATGGAGAATCATAATCAGCGGGCAAAACACAATAATTAAAGCTAAAAAGACAGAGGAAATATTATGAGCAAAATCTTAAAAACACTGAAAAAATTCGGTTTTTTATACACTTTTCTGTATTCTCTCCAGAAGCTGGGCATCATCAAAGAACTTCCGGTTCCCCTTCTCTTAAAGCGTCAGAAATACTTTGCTTCCCTTTCCCCTGATGAACAGAAATCTGAACTTTCAGACTTTTACGAAAATGCAATCGGTCACAAACCAAATTTAGAAACTCCAGAAACCTTTACCGAAAAAATCCAGTGGATGAAATTCAATCAGTCTACAGAAATAAAAGGCCTTTTATCAGATAAATACGAAGCGCCAAAATACGCTGCAGAAAAATATCCTGACATTAAAATAATTCCTCAGCTAGGCGTATGGGACAAAGCCGAAGATATTGATTTTGATAAACTTCCTGCTCAGTTTGTTTTAAAATGCAATCACGGTTCAGCAATGAATATAATTGTAAAGGACAAGTCAAAGCTTAACATTTCAAAAACAAGAAAAAAGCTCAATGACTGGTTAAAAGTTGATTTTGACATGGTAAACGGCATGTATGAAAACCATTACAAATTCATCAACCGCAAGATCATTGCAGAGACATACATTGAAGAACCCGACGGCAATCTCCACGACTACAAATTCCACTGTTTTGGCGGCGAACCCAAATTCATCGAATTCATTGGAGACAGACTTTCAAACACACACACTATCCATTCTTCCATTTACACTGCAGACTGGAAAAAAACTAATATTTCCTTTAACGATGACACTCCTTACGAATGTGATTTTGCAGTTCCTGAAAAACTTCCTCAGATGCTTGAACTTGCAAAACAGATGGCAAAAGACTTTAATTATGTCCGTGTAGATTTTTATTATATTCAAAATGAGATATACTTTGGTGAACTTACGTTTACTCCTGATTCAGGAATGATTAAATTTAATCCTGAAAAAACTGATAAGGAATGGGGAAATCTCATAACACTTTAACAAATCAAAGAGGTTTAATTATGTCCGAAAAAACAAATGAATTTTACATCGAACGACAGAATATCACTGAATCAAACGCACGTTCCTATCCTCGAAAATTTCCGATCTGTATCAAAAAAGCAAAAGGTTCATATATCGAAGATGTTGAAGGTAAAACTTACATTGATTTTCTTTGCGGTGCCGGAACTTTAGGTCTTGGTCACAACGATGACGATGTAAACAAAGCCCTTATTGAACTTATCAATTCAGATGCACCTCTTCATACACTGGACCTTACAACACCAACAAAAGACGAATATGTTCACACAATTCTTTCTCTTCTTCCCGGAGACATGGGAAAAACTTCAAAAATCCAGTTCTGTACTCCAGGTGGAACTGATGCCCTTGATGCAGCTTTAAAACTCTGCAAAACAGCAACAGGCCGTTCAAGTGTAGTTGCTTTTATGCGCGGCTATCACGGTATGGGTCATGGTGCACTTTCATGCACTGGAAATCTTGCAGATAAAGAAAAAGTTGCAAGCCTCATGCCTGACGTTCACTTTTTCCCTTATCCATATTCTTACAGATGTCCTTTTGGACTTGGTGGTGAAGCCGGAATCAAAGCTGCCTGCCAGTTTTTTGAACGCACATTAAAAAATCCTGAAAGCGGCATTACCCGTCCTGCTGCAGTTGTAATTGAACCAATTCAGGGCGAAGGTGGCGTAATTCCAGCACCAGTTGAATTTTTGCAGACTGTCAGACGTGTTACAAAAGAACTTGATATTCCGATGATTGTTGATGAGATTCAGTGTGGTATCGGCCGTTCAGGAAAACTGTTCGCCTTTGAATATGCCGACATTATTCCAGATGTAATTTTGACATCTAAAGCTATCGGCGGTTCTCTGCCAATGTCTCTCGTCATCTACAATAAAAAACTGGATGTCTGGGGGCCTGGTACTCATGCAGGAACTTTCCGTGGCAATCAGCTCGCAATGAAAGCCGGAACTGTTCTACTCAACAAAGTTTCAAAACCGGAATTCCTTGCTGATGTTACAAGAAAAAGCGGAATCATTCTCAAGGCATACAACGACCTTAAATCAAAAGTAAAGATTATCGGTGATGTTCGCGGTAAAGGTCTGATGATTGGTGTGGAATTTATCGATCCCAATTCCCCAAAAGATGAACTTGGAACTCAGTCGTCAAGCGGTGAAATTGCAGCAATGATCCAGAAAAAGTGTTTTGAAAAAGGCCTCATCATGGAAAAAGGCGGTGACAATGGTTCTGTAATGCGCTGTCTGTGTGCCTTGAATGTAGATGATGAAACAATTTCAAAAGCCCTCAAGATTTTTGAAGCAGTTGTACTGGAAATTGACTCAAAATATGAATAAAATCACCTACATAACCTCCCACCACTGGGACACAAAACGACAGGGCGGGTTCCACAAATTTGCAGAATTTACCGCTCAACAGGGAATCGAAACTGTATTTTTCAGTTTTCCTCGGCCTTATTACGGCTATTTTATGAACCGTGAACAGCTCAACAAGCCTCTCCTTAAAATGCTGAACAAGGGGAAAGTTTACCAAGTTGAAAATGGAAAATCCCTTTTGAATGTCACTTTCTCCACTCTTCGTTTGCCGGATGGAATCACAAAATTTTTTCCTGACTGCATTGCAAATTTTCTTTTGACACACGCATTCCGCTCTTTCAAAAAATTCACAAAAGAATATCTTTCTGACACAGACTGCTTTGTTTTTGAAAGCTGCGAAGGTGTCGCCCTTCTTCCAAAAATCAAAAAACTTTTTCCGGAAGCAAAGATCGTTTACAGACCTTCCGACCCGATGGTTTATGCATCTGTTCCAGAAAGAGTCAAGAAACTTGAACAGAAAATGCTCTACAATGCAGACATAAATTTAATCGTAAATGAAGAAGGCCTCAAAACCTACAGGGAAAATGTGCCGGATTTTGATTCAAAAGTAAAATACGAAGTACTTTCAAACGGTGTCGATATTTCTTCTTATGAAAAAACTTACGACTGCCCAGAACTTCTAAGAAAAGAAAATACTGTCCTTTATGTGGGAGCATGGGAAGTTGAATGGAAACTGATGTTTGAAGCTGCTGAAAAACTTTCTGACTGCAATTTTGTTGTGGTTTGCCCGAATTATCCAACAGATGACATTCAGAAAAAAATCAAGCAATATAAAAACCTTTTCTATGTTCCAGGAATTTCTCCAAAAGAGGTTCCTGCCTGGATTACAAACTGCAGCGTAGTAATGGTCCCTTATGTTACTGATTTTTACAAGGACAGACCTCTTGGAATCACGGCGAAATA
This sequence comes from Treponema sp., assembly GCA_045597415.1. Lineage (GTDB taxonomy): Bacteria > Spirochaetota > Spirochaetia > Treponematales > Treponemataceae > Treponema_D. Next base: position 108,466 of record JAZLKD010000014.1, read on the forward strand.
TTATCAGGCAATGGCTGCCAAAAAGCCAATTGTTGCCTACTGCGATACGCCAAAGCTGAAAGATGCAGGAGTTCCCGTAACCTACACTTTTGAAGATTTCATTTCCGAAGTCAAAAAAGCAGTAACAAAGAAAGAATGTTCCTATGAATTTGACCTGTCAAACAGAAAATGGGAAAATATTACAGCTAAATTCCTTGAACTTACTGAAAAGTAACGGCGGAGATTTTAAACGCCACTTTAAATCTCCACCAAAATCTGTTAAATTAAAATTATGATTAAGCGTGAAATTTCTGAACACATTCAAACTCTTATGACTCAGTATTTTGCAGTGACGATTTTTGGACCACGACAATGTGGAAAAACAACACTTGCAAAAAAACTGTTCACAGAATTTTCCTATGCAAATCTTGAGGATATGAACACGAGAGTTCTTGCAAAAGAAGACCCTGAAGAATTTTTCACACGCTTTCCAGAACCCATTATTATTGACGAAATTCAAAGGGTACCAGAACTTTTGAGTACAGTTCAGGTTCGAATCGATAAATTCAAAAAAAAAGGACAGTATCTAATCACAGGCAGTCAGCAAATTTCATTAAAAAGCTCTGTTTCCCAATCGCTGGCAGGACGAACTGCAATTGTCCAGATGCAACCACTCTCAATGTATGAACTAAAAGAAGCAGATATTGAACTTGAAAGAGATGTTCAGCTTGTTTCGGGTTTTATGCCCTATCTTTTTTCACAAAGCGGACTTTCCCCTTTTGATTATTACAAAAATTATGTAAACACTTACATTGAACGAGATATTGCACAAATTGGTGCGGTTCAGGATTTAGCAAGATTCAGGAATTTTATGAAACTTCTTGCAGGAAGAACAGGTCAGCTTGTAAATAATTCTGCCATTGCACAGGAAGTTGGTGTTTCAAGTGTAACAATTGGTTCCTGGATTTCAATTCTGGAATCTTCCCATATCATTTTTATTTTACAGCCCTGGTTCACAAACAGAACAAGTCAAATTGTAAAGACTCCAAAAATATATTTTTGTGATACAGGTCTTGCTTCATACCTTCTGGGAATTGAAACTCCTCAGCAAATGCAGCGTGATCCGCTTATGGGAAATCTTTTTGAAAACCTTGTTTTTTCTGAAGCCTTGAAAGCAAGATTGAACACAGGCTGCGAACCAAATCTTTATTTTTTCAGAAACAGCAAAGGCCTTGAAGTAGACATTCTGCTTTTGGAGCGAAACCAGATTGAACTCTTTGAAGTAAAAAGCGGAAAATCCATAAATGCTGAATTTACAAAAAATATGGAAAAATTCTCACAATTATACGATGAGCATATAAAACCTTCAGAAATAAAAGGAACAATAATTTACAGCGGAGAAAATTTTCCAAATGTAACTGGGTACGAATATCTGAATTTCCACGACATTCATAAAAAATTCATGCGTAAAGACGAAAAATTCAGGTTGAATTTCTAAAACCATAGCAGGATAAAACAAATGCAACTTAAATCAATTTTCGACAAAAAATTACTTAAATTCCTCCTTGTAGGTGTTGTGAATACTTTGATCGGCGCAGGAATTATGTTTATTCTGTACAACATTTTCGACTGTTCCTACTGGATCAGTTCAACAGCCAATTACGTTATCGGGGGAATAGTTTCTTTCATCTTAAACAAATATTTTACCTTTGATGACCACTCAAAAAGCATAAAACAGGTTTTGATCTTTATTTTGACAATCCTTTTCTGCTATATAATCGCCTATGTTGCGGCAAAACAAATTGTATTCTTTATTCTTTCTTCATATTCCGATAAAATTAAAGATAATATTTCCATGCTGACAGGTATGTGTCTTTACACCGGATTAAACTATATAATCCAGCGTTTTTTAGTTTTTAAGGAAAATTCTAAAGATGAACATGTTGAAGAATAAAAAAATATCAGTTGTAGTTCCCTGTTTTAACGAAGAAGAATCAATACCTTTGTTTTATGAAGAAACTTTAAAACACATAAAGGCCCTTTGCAATGAATCCCTCATCTCCGACTATGAATTTATTTTTGTTGACGATGGATCTTCAGACAGAACAATTCAATGCTTACGGGATCTCTCAGACAAAGATTCGAATGTCCACTACATAAGTTTTTCACGCAATTTCGGCAAAGAATCTGCTCTTTTTGCAGGCTTAAAAAAATCTGACGGTGATTATATTACAGTCATGGACGCAGATCTTCAGGATCCTCCTTCGCTCTTACGGGAAATGCTTAAAGCCATTCAGGAAGAAAATTACGATTGTGCTGCAACTCGAAGAACAACACGCAAAAACGAACCTGTAATCCGTTCATTTTTTGCCAGAATGTTCTATAAAATTATGGGAAAAATGTCTGACGTTCAGGTTGTTGACGGTGCAAGAGACTACAGATTGATGACAAGAACTTACAAAGATGCGGTTGTTTCGTTATGCGAAAAAAACAGATTCACAAAAGGAATTTTCCCCTGGGTTGGATTCAATACAAAATGGCTCGCCTATGAAAATGTAGAACGTGTTGCAGGACAGACAAAATGGTCTTTCTGGAAGCTTTTCAAGTATTCCATCGACGGAATCATCGGATTCTCTACCAAGCCTCTTGCCCTCGCAAGCATTTTTGGGATCCTTGCCATCTTTGCAGCAGTAATTTTTCTTGCATTCATCATCATCAGGAAAATATGCTATGGCGATCCTGTTCAGGGATGGGCTTCAATGACCTGTATCATTATTTTCATTGGCGGCATCCAGCTTTTTACGACTGGAATCTTAGGTCTGTATATTTCAAAAATTTACACTGAAGTCAAAAACCGCCCGATTTATATTGCAAAAGAGGAAAAATAATATGGAGCAGACAGTAAAATCAAATAAAAAATTTTACACAGCAATTCTTTTTTCTCTGATTTCAGCATCTGTAGCTTTATTTCTCATTCCTCAGATACAGAATCTGACGATTGCAATCATTCAGAAAATGTTTCATAAAGTACTCAGAAACCCGGAAAGATGGATCGAAATAATCATACACTGCGGTTTTATCGTTATATCTGTTGTCTGGACAATTTATTTTCTAATTTTCTCAAAAACAGGAAAAGAAATCCTGCAAAAAATAAGCAGCACACTGGATGATTTTTTCAAATCAATTAAAGAAAATAAAATTCTCCTCTGTGCAGTATTTGCTTCCCTGTTCTTAGTTTTTTTCAAAATCATTGCATCAAATTTTTATTATGCCGATGATCTCTGGAGAAATGCTGAAGGAAGCCGAAGCTGGATTGGATTCAGCCGCTACATTTCAGAATTCCTTTCAATTTTTATCCACAACAGCCTCAATCTTTCAGACATAGCTCCTTTGCCTCAGTTTATTTCACTGGCAATCAACGCAGTTACTCTGTTTATGCTGTGCTACATTCTCAATGACAAAAAAATTGAAATTTTACCTTTACTTGCCCTTTCCGTTTTATTCATTAGTCCTTTTTATGCTGAGAACATCAGTTACAAATTTGACTCTCCTTACATGGCACTTTCAGTATTCTTTCCTGTAGTCCCATTTTTATTCATCGATGACAAAAAATCCTTTCTTTTGGTCTCAATTATATCCATCATTTTAACCTGCTTCAGTTATCAGGCAGGGGGTAGCATTTATATTCTTCTTACCATTTTCATTCTTCTTAAAAAACTTTTAAAAAATGAAAATATCGGATCATCACTTGAATTTGCTGTCTATGCAGCCTCAGGTTTTATTGCAGCAATGCTCATTTTCAAGCTTCTTTACATGAATACAATGAGCAACTCCGAAGATGACTATTTTTCAACTGCAATTAAACTTTCTGCATTTCCTTCTAACCTGAAAATTTATGCCAGTTACGTAAGCTCAGGTTTTGGCGGAATATGGCTAAAACTTTTTACTCTTGCTGCAGTTGCCGCAGGTTTTATAGTTCTGGTAAAAGATTCTGAATGCAAAAAGATACCTGCCGTAATTTTTGTACTGGCAGCATTCATCCTTTCTTTTGTATTGTCTACAGGTCCTTACATTATTTTTGAACGTCCACTTTTGACAAGCCGGGTTTTTACGGGCTTTAACCTGATGATTGCACTTTTACTTTTTACTATAACGAAAAACACTTCAGGAAAAATCCTTGTTCCGCTGACAGTTTATTCATGCATTGTTTTTCAATTCTGCTACGGAAACTGTCTTACACAGCAGAAGGAATATCAATATTTTAAATCTTCCATGATTGCAAAGGATATTTCAAAATTTGCCGGAGAAAATGAACAGATTGAAATAAAATTTGAAAATTCAATTGATTTTTGCGATGCAATTAAAGTTTCCAGAAAAAATTATCCTCTTATTTCAAAACTCATCACAAGAGTTCCATCGGAAAACTCTATCTGGAATGAGAATTATTTTACAAACTTCAATTTGAAATTTAAAAACAATAAATCTTTAAATAAAGCTGAAATGATTTTGGTAGAATCAAATATTCATTATAATATTTATAAGAATAATAATTGTTTTGTTATAGAATTAAAGGAATCAAAATGAAAATTACAGTAGCAGGTACAGGTTATGTAGGCCTTTCAAATGCAATTCTTCTCGCTCAGAACAATGAAGTTACGGCTGTTGATGTCGTTCAGTCCAAGGTTGACCTCATCAATTCCAAAAAGTCTCCAATCGTTGATAAAGAAATTGAAGAATACCTTGCAACTAAAAAATTGAATCTTACGGCAACAACTGATGGCGAAAACGCTTACAGAAATGCCGATTTCATCATTATTTCTACTCCGACAAATTACGACAGCGAAAAAAACTTTTTTGATACTTCTTCAATCGAAGCCGTTCTTCGTCTCATCAAAAAATGCGGTTCCAAGGCTGTAATCGTAATCAAATCTACAATTCCAGTTGGCTACACAGAAAAAATCCGAAAGGAATTTGAACTTGATAACCTGCTTTTTTCACCGGAGTTTTTGCGCGAAGGTCATGCTCTATATGACAATCTTTATCCAAGCCGCATTGTCGTAAGCTATCCTGCACAGCAGCCTGAATTAAAAGCAAAGGCTGAATGTTTTGCATCCCTTTTAAAAGAAGGTGCAATCAAAAAAGATATCACAATTCTTACTCCAAACTGTACTGAAGCTGAAGCCATCAAACTTTTTGCAAACACATATCTGGCCCTTCGTGTTGCGTATTTTAACGAGCTTGACACTTATGCAGAAACAAAAGGCTTAAACACAAAACAGATCATCGAAGGAATCGGACTTGATCCTCGTATCGGCGATTACTACAACAATCCTTCTTTTGGTTACGGCGGTTACTGTCTTCCAAAAGATTCAAAGCAGCTTCTTGCTAATTTTGACAATGTTCCGCAGAATCTCATCCGTGCAATCGTTGACTCAAACAGAACCCGAAAAGAATACATCGCACATCAGATTCTCAATAAACTGAAAGTTGTTTCGACAGGCTCAACCGTCGCAGGTTCCGGCTCAACAAATGCAAACACAGTGGGCATTTACCGGCTTACAATGAAGGCAAACAGCGACAACTTCCGCCAGAGTGCAATCCAGGACATTATGAAGCAGCTGAGAGGCGAAGGAGTCAATGTTGTAATTTATGAACCAACACTCCGGACTGACAGTTTTGAAAAATTTAAGGTCGTAGCAGACTTTAACGAGTTCAAAAAAATTTCAGACGTAATTCTAGCAAACCGTCTGGATGAATGTCTCAAGGACATTAAAGAAAAAGTATACACCCGAGATTTATTTTCAAGGGACTAGCTTATTATATTTTTAATTTTATCAAAAAAAGGTGATGCCTGATGTTTTATTCACTTGTTATTTATCCTTTAACTCAGATTATCGAATTAGTTTTCTCCTTTGTTCATAAACTTTTTGATAATACTGGTATCGCAATTCTTGGTGTAAGCGCAGCTGTTTCACTCCTTACCCTTCCTCTCTATATTGTTGCCGAACAGTGGCAGCAGGTTGAACGGGATAAACAGAGCTTTATGGCTGCCCAGATTGCCAAAATCAAGGCTGTTTTCAAGGGAAATGAACAATACATGATTCTTTCCACTTATTACCGCCAGCAGCATTACCACCCGATTATGGGACTCCGTTCGGCTTTCGGGCTTTTGATTCAGGTTCCATTCTTTACTGCTGCCTATGCATGTTTAAGCAATATGACTGCCCTTCAGGGAAAAAGTTTTCTCTTCATCCGCGATATGGGTGCTCCGGATGCACTTTTTGCAATCGGCTCTTTCTCTGTAAATGTTCTTCCAATCGCAATGACTTTAATCAACATGATTTCAAGTACAATTTACACAAAAGGCTTCCCTCTCAAAGACAAGCTTTACACTTATGGTCTGGCCCTCATCTTTATCGTTCTTCTCTACAATTCTCCGGCCGGTCTTGTAATGTACTGGACAATGAACAACCTTTTCTCTCTTGTAAAAAATGTATTCTATAAAATGAAGAATCCTGTTCAGGCCCTTTATTACATTGCGTGCGGTCTTGTAACAGTTTTAATCGGCTGGCTCCTTATCTGTCGTCCGGTTGCCCTCAAACGCGGTCTTCTTATTTCAATCTGCTTCAGCCTTATTTATTTTGCTCCCCTTATTGTAAAGGCTGCAAATTATCTCATCGACAATACTTTTGTTTATCTCAAAAACAACTTCAAGTCGAGGGCGTTCCTGTTCTTCAGTTCTGCCGCTGCCCTTACACTTCTTATGGGATTCTTTATTCCTTCAAACCTCATCAGTGCTTCTCCTTCTGAATTCTGCGGAATTGATGGAATTGAAAATCCTTCTTTCTTCATTAATAACACTCTTTTTCAGACAGCAGGCATTTTTATTGTCTGGTGTTCGCTGATTTTCTTCCTCTATCACGAAAGAATGCAGACTCTGATTTCAGTTTTTCTTTCAGGTCTTCTTGTAACAAGTCTCATCAGTGTTTTTGCATTCAAAGGCGATTATGGTACTCTTTCAAAACTGCTGATTTTCAACACAGTTTCAAATGTTGATTCCAGCTTAATGGCAATTATCATCAATGCAGCAGTTCTTCTTGCAGCAGTTGCAGCTTTGATTATGGTAATCAAATTCAACCGGGTGAAAGCCATTGGTTACGCAACTCTTCTGATTGCAGCTTCTCTCCTGACAATTTCTTTCTACAACAAATCAGTTATCTCAGACGGTTACAAACAATACCTTGCTTCAGGTTCAAACGCATCTGCAATTGAACCTTTCATTCATCTTTCAAAAACAGGAAAAAATGTTATTCTCCTGTATCTTGACCGTGCAGAAAATGAATATGCAGAAACTCTTTTTGAAGAAGATCCACAGCTTCACAATCAGTTTAAAGGATTCACCCTTTACAAAAATACAGTTTCATTCAACGGCCACACACTTCTTGGCGCACCTTCAGTTTATGGTGGTTATGAATACACTCCTGAAAACATGAACAACCGTTCTGACGTAAAGCTTGTTGATAAACAGAATGAAGCACTTCTTCTTTTGCCTCGACTTTTTACTGAAAATGGAAAAGATTTCAGCGCAGTTGTAACAGATCCTACATGGGAAAATTATGAAATCCGTCCGGATCTTTCTACTCTTGTTGCCGAAAAAGACTCCAACGGAACTCCTGTAAAATACAAATATCCGGGCATAACTGCAAAAATTACAGACTCAAAATACACAGATTACTGGTATAAAGATCACAAAGATACTGCAGCAATTCCAGTTACAAGCAAGGTTCTCAAACGAAACCTTCTCTGGCACAGTTTCTTCCGCTGTTCACCACTTGCTCTCCGCCCGGCCTTCTACAATGACGGAAACTACTGGTCAACAGACCGTGAAAGCGATGATTTTAATGATTATCTCGACGGATACGCTGCCCTTGATTATCTTCCACAATTTACAGATACAAATGCTTCAACTGAAAACGTTTATGTAGCATTTACAAACAATACAACTCACGACGGTCTGTTCCTTCAGACTCCTGATTACGTTCCTTCAGCTGCAGTTAATCAGCAGGAAATGAAAATGAAGGAAAAACAGGAAGAAAAAGAAGCCGCTGCTGCAAATGTAAAGAAAGTCATCAAAGGCCGCGCTTACCATTCTTTTGCAGGCGCAATGAAACGTGTCGGAGAATATTTTGACTACTTAAAAGAACAGAATCTTTATGACAACACCCGCATTGTAATTGTTGCAGACCACGGCTGTAACGGTTATGAAGCTGATTTTGCAGGTGATGATGGCAAAATGGATGAAAAATTCAAAAAAATCGGTCCAGGACACTTTCATCCGCTCCTGATGTTCAAGGATTTTGGTGCTTCAACTCCAAAACTCAACGTTGACCGCACTTCATTCATGACAAATGCCGATTCACCTCTTCTTCTCATAAATGGTGCTGATTCAAAGTCTGAAAAACTTGTTGAAAATGCTGTAAATCCGTTTACAGGCAAAAAACTGGCTGCAGACAAAGCAGACGGAGCCCTCATCTGTACTTCAGACAAAATGTTTATGCCTAACCACTCATCAAGCTCTTACGTATTTACAGTTAAAAATGATCAGTGGATTCGCGTTAAAGATAATATTTTTGATTCTGCCAGCTGGAATAATGAAATTGTGGAGGCTAAATAATGTCACTTAATTTTCTTTACATCGACCCGGGTACAGGGTCAATGCTTTTTGCAGTTTGTATTTCTGCAATCGCTTCCCTGTTTTTTATGGCACGCGCCGCATTTTTAAAAATTGCCCTTCTTTTTGCAGGTAAAAACGCAAGAGAGGCTATGAAAGCAGGCCGCCAGAAGTATGTTATCTACAACGAAGGAAAACAGTATCTTAACTGTTTTAAACCTGTTCTCGACGCATTTGAAAAACGCCAGACAAACCTTACATACCTGACTTCCTACAAAGATGACCCTTTCCTCACTCAGGAATGGAAATACATCAAACCTGAATACATTGGCGAAGGAAACTCTGCTTTTGCCAGACTCAATATGCTCACAGCCGATGTTGTCCTTATGACAACTCCAGGACTTGATGTATATCAGATGAAACGCTCTAAAAACGTCCGTCATTATGCCCACCTCAGACATGGTTCAGGGGATGCTACAATGTACCGCCTTTACGGTATTGATTACTTTGATTCTGTTCTTCTTACCGGTGATTACCAGAAGGATGATATTCGTTTCCTCGAAAAAGCACGGGATATAACCGAAAAAGAACTTGTTTCTGTAGGGTGTACTTACCTTGATGAACTAAAAAAGAAAATGGAATCAATTCCTGCGGAAGAAAACCATCAGTTTACGGTTCTTTTGTGTCCGAGCTGGGGTCCAAGCGCCATCCTTACAAAATACGGTGAAAAACTTCTTGATCCGCTTCTTGCAACAGGCTGGCACGTAATCATCAGGCCTCATCCTCAGTCAAAGAAAAGTGAACCTCAGATGCTTGAATCCCTTCAGAACAAATATAAAGACTGTCCAAACATTGAATGGAATTTTGAAAACGACAATATCTACGCCCTTAAACGCGGTGACATCATGATTTCAGATTTCAGTTCCGTAATCTACGACTATACATTCCTTTGTGACAAACCTGTAATGTATGTAAATGCAGATCTTGATCTTCGAATTTACGATGCAAGTGAAGTTTACAATCCGGACGGAACAAACAAAAGAATCTGGCAGTTTACAACTCTGGAAAAAATCGGTATTGAATTAAAAGAAGAACAGTTCCAGAATATTAAAGAAGTAATTCAGAATGCCAGCGACTCACCTGTTCTGGCAGAAGCACGCAAAAAGGCAAAAGAAGAAGCCTGGATGCATATTGGAGAAGCCGGAGAGAGAACAGCCGAATTTATGATCAGCAAAGTAAAAGAATTTGAATCTTCGCAGGAGGCAAAATAATGCAGGCATTAATTTTAGCAGCAGGAACAGGCAGCCGTCTCAAGCCATACACACTCACAGTTCCAAAATGCATGGTACCGGTAGACGGTATTCCAATGATTGAACGGGCAATTGATGCTCTCGTTGCAGCAGGAATCAAAAAACTTGGAATAGGCTTAGGTTACAAATCAGAAGTTCTCAAGGAATTCATCGTAAAAAACTTTGATTCAAACCGTCTCAAGGAAATGACAATCGAATTCATCGAAAACCCTGTTTATGACAAAACAAACAACATTTATTCACTGTATCTTGCAAAAAAATTCTTCTCACAGGATGACACAATTCTTCTTGAAAGCGATCTCGTATATGATCCTAAGGTGATTAAAGATCTGGTTGCATCTCAGGAAGAAAATCTTGCAGTAGTAAGTCCTTTCGAAAGCTGGATGGACGGAACAGTAACAGTCCTTGATAAACTCGACAACATTCTGGACTTTATCGGCAAAAAAAATCAGAACCCTGCCGATGTTGATAAATATTTCAAGACAGTAAACATTTACCGGTTCTCAAAAGACTTTATCAACCATTATTACCTTCCGTTTCTTGAAACATACATGAAAGTATACGGCCGAAACGAGTACTACGAAACATCATTAAAAATACTCGCACTCTTCAGCCCGACTCTCCTCAAAGGCTTTAAAATCAGCCCTGAAGTCTGGTACGAAGTAGATAATCCGGATGACCTTAAAGTAGCTTCAGAAAGATTTAAGGCCATCGATAACAAATAAAAAAAAAGAACGCTCAAAAAGTCGTTCCTCAATCAAAAAAAAAGCAGGTTCTTAGAGTGCACCCCTAGGAACCTGCTTTTTTTTATTTTTCAAGACATTTATCAAGTTCAGCACTAATAGCCTTTTTATCAAGGTTCTGTCCGATGATACAAAGCTTAATCATGCGGTCGCCTACTTCAGCATCCCATTCTTTTGCAATTTCAGGATTTTCAGCCAGAAGCTGTTTCTGTTCCTTTTCCGGAGCTGTTGCAATCCACTGACCGGAATATCCTGCCTGAATCTGACGGCCTGAAGTTTCAAACACATAAGCCATTTCAGGTTCATCACCAAACCACATCAATCCCTTACAGCGGATAATATTCTTTGGCCATTTTGCAGCATATTCATCAAGAAGCTGACGGTTAAATGGCTTACGTCGGAAGTAAATGAATGTTCCGATTCCATATTCATCTTCTGATTCACCTTCATGGCGGTGTTCATGGTGATGGTGGTGGTGACAGTGTTCATCACAGTGGTGACCTTCTTCACCATGTTCAGGATTATGTTCGTGATCGTGGTCATCATCGTCATCATCATGATCGTGGTGATGATGTTCATGCTCATGTTCGTGGTCATCATCATCGTCGTCGTCAATTTCGCCTTCTTCAAGCTGTTTGCACCATCCGGCACTTGCATACACAGTTTCAAAATCAAACGAACCTGTAGCCAGAACTTCAGCAACATCAACCTTACCGTGATCAGTTTCAATGATTTTTACACCAGGGTGCAAAGCTTCAATTACCTTGCGCACAGTCTTGAATTCGTCTTCTGTTACAAGGTCTTTTTTGTTAATAATCAATGTAGAACAGAATTCAATCTGCTGAACCAGGAGAGATTCAATATCTTCTTCTCCGATAGCTTCTTTGTTCAAAAGCTTGTTTCCGCCGGCAAATTCATCTACAAGGCGGGCAGCATCAACAACGCCCACAACATTATCGAGCTTACCGTTCTGAATAAGTTCAAGTTCCTGCGCAATCGGCATAGGTTCACAAACACCGCTGGCTTCAATCATAACATAGTCATACTTTCCGGTTTTGATCAGGTTTTCAATATTCTGAGTCATTTCAGACTTGAGTGTACAGCAGATACAACCGTTTGTGAGAGGAACAATGTCCGAAGTATCAGTAATTTTTGCTCCGTCAGCAATAAGTTTTGCATCAACGTTAACTTCACCGATATCATTTACAATTACAGCAACTTTGTAGCCTTTCTGATTAGAAAGAACCTGATTCATCAAAGTTGTTTTACCAGCACCAAGATAACCACAAAGAAGCGTGATTGGTGTTTTTTCTTTTGCCATTTATTTATTCTCCTAAAGGCGTTCGCCGCAAAAAAGCGGCACCGGGCTTTTCGTGGTTCCGGCTTCCGCCTCCATTGTTTTACTCCCGTAAAACAACGCTGCGCGCCACTACAATCCCTAACGCAATAAAATTACACTAATAATATAGTAAAAAAACAGTCAAAAGTGAAGAATAATATTTAATAGAATTTTGCAAGGGAAAAGAGGGGCTCGCTTCGCAGCAAGGCACCTGCAAACTACCTCCCTCTTTCATATTTATCATCCGGAACGATAATTGCGTCAATTACAACACCTTTCATCTTTGCTGTAGTTTCAACCCGTTCTTTTGTGTATTTTCCTGTTCCTCTTGGCTCAGGATGAGGTTCCGCATCTCCAATAAGAATTACTTTTCTATATGAACCTGCTCTCCATGCATAAAAATCCATGGATGCAAAAAGTGCCTCATAAACGGCTTCTGGAATATCGCCTCCTTCATTACCGTAGATTACAAAACTGTTAAGGTTCTTTTCAAACTGAGTCATTTTGTTTGTAAAATCAAACTTCTTGACAGGCAATCCCATAAGCCTGAAAGTATCACCATAATCCCTGTAAAGCAAAAGCCCAAAACGAATGTCATCAAACTTTTTAAGCCCTTCTGTCAGTACCGGAATCCATTCATCACGGAGTTTCTGAATATCGTCCTTCATGCTCCCCGTAGCATCAATGGCAAAAACAACATCACATAAAGTTTTAGGATTAATTCTTTCAAGACTATCCATGATGTCTTCAATAATAGTTTCAGGTCCACGGCTGAACACCATCTTTCCGCCGTTCAAATCAGCAATAGCCTTAAAAGTTTCAGCTGCAACAGGATTATAATCATCTGTCAAAAGTGGAACTTCCTTTTCTTCAACAGGTGCAGGTTCTTCATAAACAGGAGGTTCAATAACCTTTACTTCCTTAACAGGCTCTTCAACAACAGGTTCAGGAACAACGACTTTTACTTCTTCCACAACTTTCTGAACCGGTTTTGCTTTTTTTACAGGTTTACCAAGATCAAACATAAAGGCATTGTCATAAAAACCGCCGTCATAATCTCCATATTTTTTCCCGAAAGAACGTATGTTGATAAAAGTTCCTCTGTCGATTTTTAATTTGCCGTTTCTGGTCCATGGATATCCATACTGAATTTCACTTGGAATATAAATATGAAAAGCTTCTCCAAACTGTTCATCTTTTTCAGGTGTTGAATCAATTAAGGAATATCTTGCCCATTCACTTGTAAGTTCCTGACCATTGAGCATTCTTTTTTCATCACCGTTTACGTCATTGTATTCCAGTGCACGGTAAGCATAATTGTCACTTTTTCCAGCTGGATCTTTAGTAGTTTCAACAAGCATTACTGATTCAATGCCCGGCTTCTTTCTGATATACAGGTGAAAACCTGATGCCTTTTCAAAATCAGCTCCATCTTCATGCTGAAGCCTGATATCATTGCCAGACACAAAAAGAGGAGAAACAGCAGAAGTCTGGCCAAAAACCAGACAGCCAGTCAAAATCATTACACTAAAAAAAAGACCTTTTATCATACTCTTAATATCGGCATTTTTTCCTATTAAAAATACATTTTTTATGTTATAATTATAGGTACGTGGGAATTATGGATACAGTTTTTGAATCTATAGACATTTCAGAATTTTTTGATTCTCCTCAAAGTCTGGATGAGACAGTTGATACAGGCATTGTCGTTTTTACAGAAAAACAAAAAGCCATGGTCAACGACCTCAAACAGAAAATCATGGAATCAAAACCTGAACTTATGGATTCTTTCAACAAACGTCTGGACGATCTTGAACGTCTTGCAGCTGCCATTGCACACTTCCCTTCTCTTCTGGAAAGGGCAAATCTTACAACTGGCACCCGCACTCCTCAGGAACTTGTTGAATCACTGATTAATTCCCGCAGAGATGGTGACACAACCCTTCAGCTGCCTTCAAAAGCAACTCTGGGTAAAGGCTTTCTTGTTGCAAAACTTCATACTTTTTCTGGTTACACAAAACTTTCTAAAGAAGCAGGTCTTGATGACAAAACGGCACAGGGCTTCCGGGAAGAAACTGCAAATATGATGTTCCTTCTCCTTTCTGAAGATGTTTACCTCAACCTTATAAAAGATGAATCCCTTTCCATCGACAGCCGCCGCCAGCTTGCAACTTCACTCCTGCTTCTCTGGGAACACCGCGCAGATCAGAATATTGCAGACATTTCACCTGTTTTGCGTACTGTATGGCTTGCACGCCGCCGCCTTGCTCCTGCATTCGGAACAATGATGGGTACCAGTGAACTTATTATGATCAGTTTTCAGCTGGATGAAGTATGGAGCAAATTCATCAAGTCAAAACTTGGTGATCCTGATGTAAATATGGCCATGGAGGAATTCCTCTTTGGTATTTCATATGAACAGATAACACATTTAAAAAGTTTCCTCCGGGAACAGGGAATTGCGGCCATTGGTCGTGATGAAGTTTCAAAATTTATCGGTGAATCAGTAAAAACTGATGTAAGCGAAGATTATCGTGATTTTTACACACAATATTCCGTTCGCCGTGACAATGCTCGTGCCCGAAAAAGATTGAACATTCCCGGACCACACAAAACTCTTGAAGATCACTTTATCTGCTTTGTGATGGAAGAAAATTCTAAGAAACAGGGGAACGATGCTTTAGCTAAGTAACCGCCGCTTAATTGACGGTACTTCTCTAATAAAGTATTATTTTAAGAATGGGTATTACAACAAGTCAGCAACTTACAAGATATTATGACTCTTATCGCGACACAGAAGTAACTTTCACAAAGGATATTATCAGGGCCCTTAAGTTAGATCCACGCCAGGTTTATATTAAATGTAATGGCGGACAGTGGCCTTGTATCGTAAACTCAACCTCATTTCAGCTGGCCCGCATCATCATCGGTACAAAAGGTGGTGCATTTCAGGCTCTCAGTGCTAAAGATGCTCCTGGCATCAACATCCGTTTTGCATTTTTTGCCGAAGACAATCAGCTTATCAGCTTCCTCGTAGCCGGAAAAGTTACAAATATTACCCCATACATGAATTCTCATGAACTGGCAATTGTTACAATTACTTTCACACAGCGTCCGCCTGATGATCTTATTGAAATCGTCGGTCGTCTTCTTGAAGCCAATGCAAATGCTGTACGTCGTCGTGAAGAACGTATCATCATCAACGATGATTCAAAACGAAAACTGGGACTTTCAAAAGAAGAATCAATTGTCATCGTTCAGAACGTTCCACGCCACTGCATCTTAAGAGATATTTCTTTCTCTGGTGCAAAAGTAATTCTCATGGGACTTTCACAGTTCCTTACAAATAAAGAAGCAATTCTCCGACTTGAATTTGATGAACCTCAGGAAGTCGTACAAATCCGCGGAACAATTGTAAATGCAGATTTGATCGAAGGCCGCAAAGACATTGTTGCAGCAAGCATCAAATTTGACGAAAACCTTGTTCCTCTTTCATACAAGCTTCACGTAAACAACTTCCTTACTGCAGTACGCAAAGTTCAGCTTTCTGCAAGTGATCAGATTGCACAGCAACTTGCAGCTCAGCAGGCAGCAGCACAGCAGGCTGCAGCTTCTCAACAGGCTGCACCTCAACAGCCGGCTCAACCTCAGGCATAATTTCCAATAAGGATTTTACAGAAATGAAACCAACTAATCCTCTCGAAACCATTTACTTTATCAACCTCAAGGAAAATACTAAATTTTCATCTGAAGCACTTCAGCTTGATCCAACAATTCCTCTTCCTGTACAGAAAAAAGCAAATGACGATCCAGGCACATTCAATATGCAGGAACTGACAGAAGAACAGATTCTTGCAGGTCTTTTGACAATAATGGCCTATGATTCAGGCAATAAAAACATTCTTTACTATCGCTCAATCTTAAATCAGGCCCGGCCAAATTTAAAAAAGGAACTTACAGAAGCAGCTATCCTCAAAGCCAAAAACGAAGACTGGGATCTGGCTGAAGAAATATTCGCTTCCCTTCACGGTTTTGATCCTGAAGACATGGGAACTGTCCTTAATATGGCCCTTTTCTTTGATCAGAGAGCAGATTCTTACAGACGCTCTGGACTTAACGACGATGCTGATGCTTATGATGAATCTGCTGCAAACTATTATCGTGACGCCCTGGACGCTGAACCTGCAATACCTGATGCATTCTTTAACGCAGGATTCTTTTATCTCAAACAGTACAATTATGCAGAGGCAAAAAGTTGTTTTGAAACATATCAGGCACTTACCTGTGATGTAAAAGATGAAGAACTTGGCGAAAACGGTCTTTATAAAAAGACCCGCGCACAGGAAATCTTAAACGAAATCGACAACCGCAATATGGAAGACGACCATTTCATCAAAGCCCACAAACTTATCCAGCAGGATAAAGAAGAAGAAGCTTTGGATGAAATCCGACAGTTCCTGCAGCATAATCCGGATGTATGGAATGCCTGGTTCATGCTTGGCTGGGCTTTACGTCGAATAGGGCGCTTTGATGATGCACTTAAAGCCTTTGAAAAAGCAAGGTCCCTTGAAGGCGGAGACACTGCTGATACACTTAACGAAATGTCCATCTGCTGCATGGAAATGAACGATCTTCCAAAAGCAAAGGAATACCTTGAAAAAGCATATCTCAAGGCTCCTGAAAATACAAAAATAATCTCAAATCTGGGTTTTCTTGCACTCAAGGAAGGCAATCCTGGAACTGCAGGCGGATATTTTCAGACTGTTCTGGAATATGATCCAAATGACAAAATTGCCCTTAACGAACTTAAAAAGCTTGAACAGGATGACTAATTGTATCATTTTCTGGTAAATCACCATGGGGCTTCAGGAAAAAGTGTTGCCAGGTGGAACAAAATCAAGAAAATTCTCGACGAAAAAGAAATTGACTACAAAGAAATAATTCCCCAGTATGCAGGTCACGCTACTGAAATTGCAAAAGAATTATGTCAGTCAGCTTCTTCCCTTGTAAAACTTGTTATTGTTGGCGGCGACGGAACAATCAACGAAGTTATCAACGGCATTACAGATTTTGATAAAATTTCTATTGGTGTAATTCCTGTCGGATCAGGTAACGATTATGCACGGGGAATGAATATTCCACGCTCAGATTACAAAAAAGCCCTTGATATGATCCTTTCTGCTGACGGAAACCGCAGAATTGACCTTGGGAAAAGCAGCTGTGACGGCAATTCCCGCCTTTTTGCCATCAGTTCAGGATTCGGAATGGATGCTCTTGTAGGCACTAAAATCAATGGATCAAAAATAAAATCCTTCTGCAACATGCTTCATTTAGGATCCATGAGCTATTCCTTAATGACAATCAAAGTCCTTTTCGGCATGGAAACAATGAAGGCTAAAATCACCTTTGATGACGGTACAGTCCTGAAATTTGACAAACTTGTTTTTATCGCCAGCATGAACTGTTTTGCAGAAGGTGGTGGAGTTCCAATGGTGCCTGATGCAAAGCCTGATGACGGTTATTTAAGCCTGTGCATCGGAGCAGGAATTCCAAAATGGCGCACTTTCCTTAAATTTCCAATTCTGGCCCTTGGATTGCACAAAAATTCTTCCGGTTTCACAATTAAAAACTGTAAATGGTTTGAAGTTGAAACGGATATTCCAACAGTAATGAACACAGACGGCGAATATGTAGGAACAGCCACAAAAGCTCGGGTTGAAATTCTTCCTTCAAAATTGAGAGTTTTATGCTGAAAAATAACGAAATTACAATTCTCTGCAAGGTTATCGACAATTTTGGCGACATTGGTGTAGTTTACCGTCTTGCCCGCTCTCTTTCTGAGCTTGATTCTTCCTTAAAATTAAACCTTGTTGTAAGTGACCTCAGTACATTCAGTAAAATGGCAGGTGAAATTAATCCTTCTTTAAGTTTTCAGCAGTTCAGGGGATGGAATATTCTCGATTGGAACGATTCTGCCACCTGCAAAAAATATTTTAAAGAACACATTCCTCTCAATATTCTGGAATGCTTTCAATGCGGAAGACCTGACTGGCTTGATGAAATCCTTTTCAGTGAAGAATTTTCAAAATCAGGTCTTATTTCAAGAATAGTAAATATTGAATACCTGACTGCAGAAAGCTGGGCGGACGATTTTCACTTAAAACGAGGTGCCACAAGCAGTGCAAACGTAAAAAAAGCTTTTTACATGCCAGGCTTTACTTCAAAAACCGGCGGTCTCATTCTTGATAAAAGCTTTATTCAGGCAAGGGATGACAGTAACTACAGAAAAAAACTTTTGGATTCAATTTACAGTCATGTTAATTTTAATGATAAAGATTTCAACATACTTTTGTTTTCGTATCCAAAAGATTTTTGTTTTTTCTTTAACACCCTGAACAGATACAGCGCAAAAAAAACAGAAAAAATTCATGTTTTTGTAGCTCCCGGCGCAGGAAAAGAATCTTTTGAAAAAACTGCGGCACAATATTCTGACTGTGGTTTTTCAATAAATTATCTGCCTTATATGAATCAGGAAAAATGGGACGCATTTTTGTGTTCAATGGATTTTCTTTTTATCCGTGGAGAAGATTCATTTGCAAGAGCTGTTCTTTCAGGTAAACCGTTTTTGTGGAATATTTATCAGCAGGACGAAGAATATCATCTTGTAAAATTAAAAGCTTTTCTTGACAGACTTGACTGCCCGCAAATCAATGAATTTTCCTGGCTCTACAACAGAAATTTTGAATTAAAAGCAGGAGATGAAGCAATCGATGCATGGCAGAATGTTTCAAATATTAAAGACAGCAATTCTGCCCGGTCAAGAATGGAAGAACTTCTCCTTTCAATCCTCGAAAATGCTGAAAATTTGCAGAAGATTTTCAGAAACTTTGCACTTCAAACTGAATCTCTGGGAAACCTTGCCCAAAAAGTTGTAGATTTCCTACCCTTGATAAAATAGCGGAATTTGCATATAATTTTATATAAAATTTTTCAAAACAGGACACTATCATGGGTACAATTACTACAAATGAAATCAAAGTTGGTACAGCTTTCTTGTGTGAAAATGAACCAATCATCGTTCAGAAAAAACTCGGTCAGAAAGGTGGCCGTCAGGGTATCACTGTAAACCTTCGCGTAAAGAACATCGTAACAGGTTCAACAAAAGACCTGGGTATCGATGCTGGTGATAAATTCACAGAAATCGAACTTGAAAAGAAATCTGTAAAACTTTCTTACGTTGACGGTGAAGATTACCACTTCATGGACGAAAACTGGGAAGAAGTTGTTCTTACAAAAGAGGACCTCGGTGACAATGCCGGCTACATCAAACCATCTGAAGCAGAAGGTGACGATGATGACTACGCTCTTGAAGTAACATACTACGAAGGAAAAGCCGTAGGTATCGACCTTCCAATCAGAATCACACGTACAATCACTTACTGTGAACCTGGTATTAAAGGTGATACTTCTGGTAAATCATCAAAACCAGCTACACTCGATACAGGTGTAGAAGTAATGGTTCCACTTTTCTGTGATACAGATGACCGTATCGTAATTGATACACGCGACGGTTCATTCGTTGAACGTGCAAAAGAAAAGAAATAAGATTTTCTGATTTTATAAAAAAAGGAGGTTCCAGGGGACCTCCTTTTTTTATGTATTCTTTTAAATGTGAAGTTCGACTTCAAAACTTGTCGCTTCTTCAGTTTTTCCAATTATTACAATTTTATTGCCTTCTGCTCCACCCATAATCTGGAGTTTCTGCCCAAGAGTTGCTTCCTTGTTAAAAGTAACCCTGATGTCTTTAACTTCTTTATTCTGATATTCAGCAGGAAGAGCATCAACTGCAAAGGCTACATAACGGCTGTTATTTGTATGACCATTGCCATCAAGATCTGTGTATTTAATAACCCGTTCATCCCACAATTCCATTTTTTCAGGAGCAGGGATTTTTCCAAGAGGAATACAGTCATGTTCAGTTACAAGGTCTGTAGGCGTGCGATATTGAGCAGCCAGAACATCAAATTTTTTAATCGGAGTAAGCCGGCGGGAATTAATATCAACAAGAAGCCAGGAACTCATTCCAGTAACAAGTTTTTCCCCTTCACTGCTCAAAATTTCAAAGGCACGGACAAACTGCAATGCTTCTGATTTTTCTTCCCAGGTTTTGATTGTATAGAACTGATTTTCTACAGGTGTTTTATGAATTCTAAAGCTGTATCGGCTCAAAAGGATTGCATACCCCATTTCTACAAGAACATTGCGATCCATACACCTCTGTTTAAAATCTTCACCTGCGATATCTGAACAAATCTTTACAAGTTCATGAAGATTAAACCTTCCTTCCGGATTACACTGGTTAAAGAACACCATATTTTCGCTGAAAAAATGCTTTTTATTTTCATCAAAATAATCTTTTAATTCTTTCATGATTTTCTCCTTCTTTTATAATACCAAAAATGACATTATATGTAAAAGTGTCAGTATTGTGTTAAACTATAAACATGGTTAAAAAAGTTTTATTTTTTCTGTTATTTTCTTGCACTAATTTGATTTTTTCTCAAAATACAACATACACTCTTGTCACCGGCGAAACTTTTGAAATGATTTCCATTCCCGGCCAGAATTTTGCTGCAGGACAGACAGAAGTTACACAATCCCTGTACAGCGCAATCATGGGAGATAATCCTTCAACTTATGAATCGGAAAACAATCCTGCAGTTGATACTGTCAGCTGGTGGGATACAATTGTATTCTGCAACAAACTTTCTCTTGCACTGGACAAAACACCCTGTTACACAATAAAAGGCTCAACTACCCCTGATGACTGGGATTATACACCACATGAAGCTGCCGGACTTTTTGAGCAGGTAGAATGGGACAAAGAGTCTGACGGATTCCGGCTTTTGACTGAAGAAGAATGGATTTTTGCAGCAAGAGGAAATACAGAAACAAAATATGCAGGCTCCGACAACATTGAAGAAGTTGCCTGGTACCGCAAAAATTCACTTTTTATTCCTCACGACACGGGAACAAAAATGGCAAATGAATTTGGTCTGTACGACATGTCAGGCAATGTCTGGGAATGGATCTGGGATATGTACGACAATAATCCCCTGTACCGAATTTACAAAGGCGGTTCCTGCTCCAGTGATAAGGAATTATGTACCGTTTCTTTTAAAGGTCACCATTATCCCAGCCGCAACACCATGTCCTATTCATATCTGACAATAGGATTCAGAATCGGAATGACTACAAAAAAATAAGGGGGAACTTTTATTAAAAAGTCCCCCCTTTAAATGTTTTACGTAACCGTAAGTTTTAGATTAATACATTCCACCCATATCTGGATTTGCCGGAAGTGGAGCTGGTGGTTCAGGAATATCAGTGATTGCACATTCTGTTGTAAGAAGCATTCCGGCAACAGAAGCAGCATTCATCAAAGCAGAACGAGTTACCTTTGCAGGATCGATTACACCTGCTTTCATCATATCAACCCATTCACCAGTATAAGCGTTATAACCTACACCCTTCTTTTCATTCTTAGCTTTATCTGCAATTACGCTGCCATCAACACCTGCATTGTCTGCAATCTGGCGGATTGGTTCTTCCAGAGCACGGCGCACGATTCTAAAGCCGACTTTTTCGTCTTCTGTAAGAGCACTTGCAGCTTCATCTGTAAGAGCTTTAGAAGCTTCAATGAGAGCGATTCCACCACCTGGAACAATACCTTCTTCAAGAGCGGCACGAGTTGCAGCAAGAGTATCTTCTACACGGAATTTCTTTTCTTTCATTTCTGTTTCTGTAATAGCACCAATATTGATTACTGCTACACCACCAGAAAGTTTTGCAAGACGTTCCTTAAGTTTTTCTTTATCGTAATCAGAAGTTGATTTTTCAATGTGAGCCTTGATTTCACCACAACGAGCTGCAATTTCATCTTTTGAACCGGCACCATCAACAAGAACTGTGTTATCTTTGTCAATTTTAATCGAACGAACCTGGCCAAGGTGGTTAAGTTCAGCTGTTTCAAGTCTCAAGCCAAGTTCTTCACTAATAACTGTACCGCCAGTAAGAATTGCGATATCGTTAAGCATTTCCTTACGGCGATCACCAAATCCAGGAGCCTTAACGGCTGTACATTTAAGTGTTCCGCGGATTGAGTTAAGAACCAGAGTTGCAAGAGCTTCACCATCCATGTCTTCACAAATAATGAGAAGAGGTTTTCCAGTCTGAGCAACTTTTTCAAGAACAGGAAGAAGATCTTTCATCGAAGAGATTTTTTTGTCATGGATAAGAACAAAAGCATCATTATAGTTAACCTCCATGCGTTCGCCATCAGTTACAAAGTATGACGAAATATAGCCGCGCTCAAACTGCATACCTTCAACAGTATTTACAGTTGTGTCCATGTTTTTTGATTCTTCTACAGTAATTACACCGTCTTTTCCAACCTTTTCAATTGCATCTGCAAGGATTTTACCGATTTCAGGATCATTGTTTGCAGAAATTGTTGCAACGTGTGTAATATCTTCAGAACCTTTTACTGCACGGCTGTTAGCCTTAATAGCTTCAACAGCAACAGTAACGGCTTTATCAATACCGCGTTTAATTTCAATTGGTGTCATACCGGCAGAAACGGCTTTAAGTCCTTCGCGAACAATTGCATAAGCAAGAACGGTTGCTGTTGTTGTACCGTCACCTGCAACATCATTTGTTTTTGAGGCAACTTCTTTTACAAGCTGTGCCCCCATGTTCTCAAATGGATCTTTAAGTTCAACTTCTTTTGCTACTGAAACACCGTCCTTTGTGATTGTTGGAGCGCCAAATTTTTTATCCAGCATTACAAGACGACCACAAGGTCCAAGTGTTACTTTTACAGCACGAGCAATCTGTTCAACACCAGAAAGCATCTTTTTGCGTGCTTCTTCATTAAAAATAAGCTGTTTAGCCATTTATTTCCTCCAGACCGGACATTTTATTAAAAAATATTCCGGCAAATAATTACATTGTTTCTATAAATATAACAAAAATTCCCTTTGACAGGCAAATTTTGTATATTTTCCCTGAAAAAAACGTCACCGTCTTCCAAAGGCTTCCAGGTTTTTCAACCCGCGCTTAAACTGCGGAACCCTTGCACAGGCTGTTGTATCCCATGGGCTTGTTTCGCCACGTTTAAGGAAATGGTAGGCAACGCCGGCAATCATTGCACCGTTGTCACCACAAAGTTTTAACGGCGGAAAAATACATTTTATGTCACTTCTTTCAGCAAGAAGACTTCTAAGCCTTGAATTTGCAGCAACACCACCACCGGCAACTACAGTTTTTATTCCGGTATCTTCAATGGCCCTGAAAAGCCTGCTTACAATTGTCTTACAGGCAGTTTCCTGAAAAGCAGCACAAATATTTTCATTTGTCTTTTCATACCCCTTATTAAGGAACATATCAGCCTGATGAATTACAGCAGTCTTAAGACCAGAAAAAGAAACATCGTACCTGTGATCTTCCCCTTTATCCAGTTTTGGAACAGGAAAACTGAAAGCTTTTGGATCTCCGGACTGTGCCATTTTATCAATAATGACTCCGCCAGGATAACCTAACCCATAGAATTTCGAAACTTTATCAAAAGCTTCACCAATGGAATCGTCAATCGTTGTTCCAAGAACTTCAAGATCATCAAAACCGTTCACTTTAGCAATAATGGAGTGCCCGCCGCTCACAAGAAGCCCGATATAAGGATAAGCAATATCATTTTCAAGATGAGCTGCATATATATGACCAAGCATATGATTTACGGCAATAAAAGGTTTATTGTTAGCCCAGGCAAGAGTTTTTCCGAATGTAAGTCCAACCAGAAGAGCCCCCATTAGACCTGGACGGTTTGTTGAAGCAACTGCATCAATGTCATCCATTGTCAGATGAGCTTCTTCCAGAGCCTGACGAACTACAGGCAAAATCCATTCGGCATGCTTGCGGCTGGCAATTTCCGGAACAACTCCCTTATAAATCTGATGAAAAGGAATCTGTGTTGCAACAACGTTGGAAAGGATTGTTTTACCATCTTCAACAATTGCGCAGGCTGTTTCATCACAACTACTTTCAATTCCCAAAACTTTCATTCTATCTGCCTCTTTTTGCACCTCTGGCGCAAACAATATTGTTCTATATTATATCAGTTATTTCAAAGTTGATGGAGTAGCAAATTTGTATCCGGCTTTAACCATCCACGGATACAATTCTGCAAGAAGATCAGGCAAAACTTCCACACTTTTGTCCACATGACCGATTACAATTGCAACTCCGTGCCTGTTTGCATACTCTAAAGATTCCTTAATTCTTTCCAGTTCTGCAGCCCTCGTTGTCACATTGTCGATATATGGCCCTGCTTTCTCAAAAAACTTTGTATCGTGTTCAAGGGCCGCCATTTTTGCTTTTGTTTCAACTGTGGTTCTTGAATCCAGAAAATACACACCTTTGGACGAACATGCTTCAAGAACGGCACCGATTTTAATTTCATTGGCCGTAATAAGTGAACCTTCATGGTTGTTTACGCCTTTCACACCCGGTCCGATTTCATCAATATTTTCTTTTACAAGCCGCTCAATTTCAAGAGTTCCCATATCAATGGTAACAGCCCCTGGTCCTGGATTAACATTCAGGTTCTGTGCCTGCATCGGCTGATGAAGAATCAGTTCTTTTCCGCTGGACCGTACAACATAAGCACAGCCTTTACTTCCGGACAGTTTCGGCAAAACGGCAATTGTCAGCGGCATCGGCAGATTTGCATAGCGCTTTACATTCGCCACATTAAGACCAGCATCATCAATTATAAAAACCACAGTTGCTCCGTTTTTTGCAGGCGGCAGACTGAAAGGATCTTTAATTTTGTTCTGGTCCTCAACAGGCTTTACAGAAACTGCCTTTGCAACAGTAACGGCTTTTGAAGTATCCGGCTTCTGAATGGAAACGGATTTTTCAGGTGCAGCATAAGTTTTGGTTTCAGGCTGCTTTGAAACAGCCGATTTAACCTGAGGTTTTGGCACTTGAATATTTTTTTGAGGCACTGCAGCTGTTTTTTTATTTTCCGGCATTTTTTTAACGGAAGTTTCAGGCTGCATTTTCCCTGTCTGAGAAGACGGAGCAGGCTTTGTTTTTACCGCAGGAGAAGTCTGCTTTACGATTTTCTGTTCCTGCGCACCACTCTGCCTTGCAGAAGCAAGATATCCGGCTACTCCCAGCAGACCGCCGCACATTATTATGATAACCAGAGTCAAAAGAAAAACATATTTAGTGCTGAGTTTAACCTTTGGCGCTTTTTTTCGAGTATTTGATGATTTTGAAGATTGTTTTGAACTTCTTGAAGTAGATTTTTTCCGTTTTTCAGCCATAAAAAAAGCGGCACAATTTATTGTACCGCTTAGAATTATATCAAAAATGCAATCATTATTAAACAGTGCCAGACATAAGGAGGATTCAAACTGGCACCTGCAGATTAAGCTGTAACTTCTTCTGCTGATTTGCGCATTTTTTTAACTGCCCTGAGCTCCATCTGACGGATAGTTTCAGCAGAAACACCAAGAACATCACTCAATTCTCTCAGTGTAGGAACATGCTGCTGACCGTCAAAATTATAGCGTGAATAAATAACAGCCTGTTCTTTTTCAGGAAGCTGTTTAACCATATTTCTGATCTGGTTGCGTTTTTCTTCTTCGAGGAAAACTTCTTCAGGATTGTAAGTTGAATCTGGAATCAAATCACCGACAGTTGAACCAGATTCATCATTGCATTCGGCATCAAGGCTTGAAACGGTAAATGAATAAGCCAGAACTTCTGCAACTTCTGTTTCATCCATGCCAAGATATTCTGCAATCTGAGAAATTGATGGTTCTTTTCCTGTCTGCTGCTGAATCAGGTTCTGTGCTGTATTCACACGACGGATAGCTTCTTCCTTGCGGTGAGGTAACGCAATTACAGAAGTCTTACCGTAAATAAAGCGGAGCATATACTGAAGAATCCATGTATAAGCGTAAGTAGAAAAACGTGTTTTGAAAGAATAGTGGAATTTGTTAGCTGCAGCCATAAGGCCCATATTTCCCTCCTGGATCAAATCCATGATGGAAAACTTGTAAGATGCAGTGAATTTTTTTGCAACACTTACAACAAGACGAAGGTTTGACTGAATGAGAACCTGAACAGCTTTTTTGTCACCATTTTCAATTCTTTTAGAAAGTTCAGCTTCTTCTTCTGCTTCAAGAAGTTTATAAGCCTGAAGTGAACGCAAATAATCCTTTAACAAATCCATTTTTTCTACCTCTTATAAAAAATGTAAATTTTATCTTTACAATGAATATAAGCAAATTCCGTGCCAACTTTTAAAATTTACAGTATAAAAAATCATACACCACCAATAACTCCTTATAATACAAAGAAATAGATTATACAAAACCTTATAACACATAAAAATTCCATGTCAACTTTTTTCCAGAAAATTTGTCTAAATTTGTATAACTGTATAAAAATTCATACAAATTTACCTGTATATTTTTTTGTACACCCGCTATATTTACCGTTTCCTACTGTTAAAAACCTGAAAAAAACGCTAGAATTAACTAACTTCACGTTAAAATTAACGGTTAAAAAAATCTTGGAGAAAAAAAATGAATATCGTTTGCCTTGATATGGAAGGCGTAATTGCCCCGGAAATCTGGATTGAATTTTCAAAAGTTTCAGGGATTCCTGAACTCAGCCGCACAACTCGCGACGAGCCTGATTACGACAAATTAATGAAATGGCGAATCGGAATCCTTAAAGAACACGGACTTACACTCAAGGACATTCAGGACACTATTGCTAAAATTGACCCTCTGCCTGGCGCAAAAGAATTTCTCGATGAACTGCGATCCCTCAGCCAGACAATCGTTTTAAGCGACACTTTTGAAGAATTTGCAGCTCCCCTCATGAAAAAACTGGGTATGCCTACAATTTTCTGCAACTCTCTTGAAGTTGATAAAGACGGATTTATCGTTGCCCACAAAATGCGCTGTCCTCAGTCAAAACTTACAACCGTAAAAGCCCTTCAGTCGATGGGTTACGAAACAATTGCTTTTGGTGACAGCTACAACGATCTCGGAATGATTCAGACATCAAAAGCAGGTTTTCTTTTCCGCACAACTGACAAAATCAAGGCAGATTATCCTGATTTGCCGGCATTTACAGAATACAAGGATCTTCTTGCTGCAATTAAAGATGCATTAAAAAAATAGGGCGCCTGATCCCGGTGTTCCAGGGTTCACTGACGTTCAGCCTCCTCGCGTTGCTGCGGTGGCCTGACGCCCTTCCATACCGGGGCGCAAAATTTTACATATAAAAATGCTCAGGCATTTCAATTTCAAAAACTGCAGTTTTGTGGCCAAGCGGCACTGATAATCGTGTTGAGGCCAGTTGCAGTTTTTTAATTTTTAAAGCCTTCTGCGCCTTTTTATTCAGCTTAAAATCACCATGCTTGTCATCTGCTGCAATAGGACATTTTACTTTTGCCAGATGAATGCGGATCTGATGCATACGTCCCGTTCCCAGTGTCAGATGCAGCCTGCTGAGCACGATTTTTGTTGCGGGCGCAGTTTCATTCTCAGGAATTTCAACTTCCCTTGTTTCTTCCACTTTAAAATGAGTTACGGCAGACATTTCCCTTCCCTGTTTTGAAACACTGTCACTTATTGTTCCCGTCAAAACTTTTTTTCCATTGACAACAGGCACTCCAAAACAAACGGCAGTATATTCTTTCTGAACCTGTTTTGACGCAATTAATTTAATCCATTTTGAAGCTGCAGCAGGATTTTTTGCAACAACCATAAGACCACTTGTTTCCTTATCAAGGCGGTGAACAAGATGCACTTTGTATCCAACCTGCTTTGCAAGTTCTTCGTCTAAAGGATGTGCAATTCCAGCTCCGCCCTGAACACTCATTCCAAAAGGTTTGTTAATTATAAGAATTTCTTCATCTTCATAAATAATTTCAATCTTATCCATAATTCTTCCGAAAATAATAATACATCATAATCAAAACCCTTTAAACAGGACACAACATGAACAGATTAAAAACAATTTTTGCAGTGCTAATTTCACTTTTTACTTTTTCAACACTTTCCGCAGAATGCATCACTTCTGAAAATTTCTGTTACACAATAGACTTTCCTGAAGGCATTCAGATTGATGAAATGGAACCGGACGAATCAATAGTTTCTCTGAGCCACAAATATTTTCAGGTAAAAACAATTTTAAGAATCTGGCCTCAGAACCAATACAAATCTTCAAAAGAAGCCCTGACAGAATCAATGAAAAAACTTTCACTAAAGGCAGAAATCTCAGAATGCTCCTGGCGCAACCTGAACTGTTCCGTTGCAATGTTTGAGGGCAACCTCATGGGAACAGAATCAAAAGGCTGGGCAGAATCAATTCCACTCCCTCAGGACAAAGGCTATCTTGTTGTCATGTCTTATGCTGATGTTCAGGTTGCAAAAGACCTGGAATCTGTAATGATAAGCATTCTGGACTCAGTAATTTTTGACAAAGAAAGTTCAATGGATTCAGGACTGATAACTTCAGTATTTTATCCAAAAACAGGCACTCAGGACTTAACTCTTTCAATCGGCAGCAAAACCATCAGGACAAAAATCGATAAATCAGATTCCCAGGCAAATCAGTTTGTAATGGACAGAGAATGGAACATTTTTCTCGTTTACGCCCAGAACCTCCGCATGGAAAAACCAGACCAGGCAGCAATCCTCATTTCCGCCTGGCAGAGATTCTATAGACTGATTACCAAAGATGCCATGACACGACTCAAGAAAGTTTCCGCTGACATTTACAAGGCATTCATGCCTGAATTGATGGCACCGGAAGAAGCTGACAACCAGCTGTTCCTTACACAGTCACTTTTAACATGGGTTCAGGAATTTGAATACAGCCGCAATGACCAGCAGAGCCAAAAAGCTGACATAGCCAATGTAATAGATGTCCTCAATGGTGCCGGAAGCGACTGTGACGCAAGATCAATGCTTCTGGCTGTTCTCCTTAAAAATATGGGAATCGATACATGCTTTTTTGTAAGTGCCCAGTACAGTCATGCCCTCTTTGGAGCAAATATCGAAGGAAAACAGGGACAGACAATTAAAGCCGGTGACAAAGAATACCTGACCGGCGAAACAACAGCCAGAAACATCACCCTTGGAAAAATGCCGGCCGATATGCAGAACCGGGAATACTGGTATCCGGTAGAATTTTATTACTAGAACCATGAACAAAAAGCCCTCTGCCTGGCTTCCACCCCATGGCATTTTTACATTTTAAATAGCAGGCAATAAACCATTTATTTCTCTTTTTTTACCGGAGGAGTCATTAAAACAGTACCGTCGGCAAAGTGGACAATTGTTGTGTAATAATTTCCTTCAGGAACTCCTTCAATATTATCATCACTGTATGTGAAGTTTTTGTCTTTCACCATTATGCCAGTTTCCTGTCCCTGGGCTTCCCAGTAAGCTGCATCCATTTCTGTGTTTGTATCAGTAAGTTTTTTAGGACAATAAAGAGTATGAACAAGAGTTGGCGCATCACAGAAAATCTGTTTTCCGTTTTCAACAGAAATCCAGGTTTTACTGTCACAAGATAAGCTGTCTTTATAATAAGTTGGACATATATATACAGGCAAATAAAAACATGCAGAATTTCTGATATGAAAGGTACCTACAGGATTGTTATAATAATATTTTGCATAAAGTTTTACATATTCAGATTTGCCTGCTAAGTCAGACAGAATTAAAGAAACTTCGCTATTACCATTGCTTTTGGTCATATCTTGATTTGTATACATTTTCCATTCATTTTTATCTAAATAAAAACTACTTAAAATTTCTGTTATCTTATCAGCTATTGTTGTTTTATAAAAATCGGGAATAACAGCCTTAAGTTCATCTGAATATTCAGGAATTGAAACTTTTACTGAGTTTTCTGTTGCAGAAACTTTAGGGAATTGACTTATTAGTGCTTTATTAATAATAACTTTATCACCATAACTTCTATATGTAATACACTTAAAATAAGTGGTATTTTCATTTTGAGAGTCTTTTGCACTTACATAAAGATAATAACTTCCATTTTCCAATCCATAATACGGTAGGCATCTGTCATGCACACGTTCATCAGTAAAAACATTTTTATATGTATATTTTATAAAATTAGCTTTGACATAATCTTCTGTTAAAGATGTACCATAAATTCTTGGAACAAAATAATAATCAAAACTGTCAGGAAATCGATAACTTGCAGAATAAACATAAAACTGAGCTTTTTCAATAAAACTTTCTGGTGTATTGTAGTCCTGATTGTCACTTGTAAAAACTACCTTATCTGGAGGAGAAATTTTCATTGAGTAGGATGTTGTAGATTCTCCAAGATTTTTACCAGTCAAATCACGAGCAACAACAGAAATTTCATATGTATAAGTATTACCTTCAATTGGAATTTCAATATGTTTCTCTTTTGTAATGATAGTTTTATTATCTGTTGTAATCTTAAAGTAATAATCATAACTGTTTACTGGTAGTTCTGAATCAATTTCTATACGGGTACGATTAGATTCTATATCATGAGAATAAGAAGCTTTAATTTTTGAAGGAAACTCTACAGAAGGTGTTTCTGTTCCACCATAATTGTAATAGTAAGTAAAAGCTTCTCCTCGAGGAGCATAAAGATAAAGTCTAGTAGATGTATAGTATGAACTTACATAAAACTTATAAATTCCAGGTTTATTAAATACAAAATTTTCTTTAAATCCATTCGTATTTTTTACATGTGAATAAAAAATTACATGGTAAGTTGAATTATTGTAGAAAGTTGAAAGTTTTACAAAATTTCCGGCAGGAGAATCTTCGTTTTCCTGATATGTATAAAATACATTTCTGTAATTATTATTACCCCCAAGGGAAACATAACCATCTATCAAACGAAGATTAAACTTTTGGGCCTCAACAGAAACACCGTTATTTTCGAGTGTTTCATCGGAAATTTCAAGATCAAAAGGTTTTTGTGTTATTGGATTTGTGTATATATATTCATTATACGTTCCGTTTTCCCACCATTCGCATAATTTTATGTCCATATATCTTGTAGGATCAAACCTAAAACCTTTTTCTTCAAAACATGCGTTTACATAATCTTTTACTTCTGTAATTTTAACGCTTGTCGAATCTATTGTTGTAGTACCAGTTGACTCTGCTGGAACATGATGTTTTTCAACAATAGGTGTAAAATCTGAATCATCTTTGTATTTAACTAAAAACGAGAAGCTTTTTTCTGGGACAAAATTTTTTCTAGGTAATTTAAAATATGGTAACTGCTGAAAAGAGAATCTTGTAAATTGATAATTTGCATCAGGAGAGTAAAGTGCATCTTCGTCACCATAAAGATAAGCATAATCATCATTTTGAACTTTTCTTATAACTTCATATACTACGTTATCAGATATTTTACTTTCATTACCTGCATTATCAATCAATGAAAATTCCAGTTTTATAATTCCTTCAGTATTACCATAAAAACAATACTTAAAAGAATATTCATAGGTCTTTGAAATAGAATCAATTAATGTAAACTCAGAATTATTCCCAGAATCAAGACCGTAGTAGTTTATATATGTAATTTCAGGAAGTTCAGAATTTTCTGAGTCTCTAAGCAAGGTTTCTTTTACGCAAATTTGTTTGATTCCGCTGTCTGCATCAATTCCTTTTACATTTATTCAGAGATTTTCTACATGGTTTGTATGGAATAATTCGTCAACAGGTGTAATTCCATCACTTTCAAACCATTCACCTTTTGAAAAAAGAAGGTTACTCAGTTTGTGATAATATGGATGTGTTTTATCTTCCGTATTATAAATATCGATTGAACTGAAAACAGGTTTTTCAGTATCTGTCTTTAAATGGCATTTTGCCAATACTATAAGGTCAGACTCATTTTCAAGAAGCTTTAAATCAAATTTATAAATACCTCTTGTCAACTCATATTCAGAACTTTTTTGTGTAATATCGACTATATTATTCTAAGCTAATCCGTCAGAAGACCTAACAACAGAAAAACCATCAAATTCATATTCAAACGAAAGATTAAATTGTATTTCTGTGCTGTAACCAACTTTTACAGATTTTTCACCAGATGAAAAAGAACCAGATTTTTCGCGATTAACATTAAATTTTATATTTACACTATCAGATTTTTGATAACAAATATTATCTTCCAGATTTTTCTTAAATAAACTTCCTTCCAGAAAATTATTACAACCTGTAATGAAACAAATTAAAAATAAAAATAAGACTGATACTTTTTTCATATTATGAACTAAATTTCTCACTTTTTTATGTATTTTTATTATAACAATTTATCCGGTTAATTCCAGAATTATGCTGCAAAAAAAAAATAATAACATTATATCCGTTAAAATATATTCCGTTTCAGTAAAGACAAAAATTCATATAAAATTAAGAATATCCACAAAAAAATGCCTGAAAGATTATATTAACAAATCTTTCAGGCAGTTTTTTTTTCAAAAGCGTTTTTTTATTCTGCAATAAGCAGATTGTAAGCTTCTACAGGATCGGTTGTATTAAGGAGAGCATCCCTCAGCTCTACACTCTTAAGTTTTGAACTTAAGAAGCTTAAAGTCTGAAGATAATATGCATGCTGGTTATAAGCTGCAGCAATCATAATCAGGATGCGAACAGGTGTATCGTCGATTGCCTGAAAATCAATGATATTGTTTTTACAGATACCAACACTCATTACAAGGTCAGTAACTGACGAAAGTCTTACATGAGGAATGGCAATTCCACGGCCGATTGCAGTTGACATCAGTTCTTCACGTTTAAGGATTTCAACTTCAAGTTCCTTTGCATTTTTTACCTGTGGAGCTGTTCCAAGATTTGCCGCAAGTTCAACAAGAGCATCCTGTTTAGTAGAATGATTGATAAATACGATTCTGTCTGGAGAAAGAATGTTCTTAATGCGTACAGTTGCATTTGGTTCAGCAGGCTTTGCACTTGATGAAAGACGTTCATTCACCCATTTCTCAATTTCTGATTTCTTAAAACGCCATACAGTTCCGATTTTTCCAGCTGGAATTTCACCTTTCTGTGCCCAGTCATAAACTGTGCGGTCGCTTACACGAAGGTATTTAGCTACTTCTTCAATAGTAAGAATATCGTCTTCCATTCAATAACCTCTCTGACTACTTTTTTATTGGATTATTTTACATTCAGTACAACTAATGTTTGAATAATTTAATAATATTTGCGCTATTTTGCATTCTTTACCGTTTTATGTCAAGTATTGCGCAAAAATTACATTATTTGCACAAATCCGACCTCAGTTACATTACAACACTTTTTTCAGACATAACCTTATTTAATTGTAAATTAACGTTTTTTATTATAAAATCTTCCATGATATGAACAAAAGAATTAAGTTACTCATCATTATCTGTGCTGTATTTTCACTCCTTTACATCATTCTTGCAGCACTTCCTCTTTCAAAAGAACTTGAACTTACTCCTGTATGGACAGTTTCCATTAATTCAACACCTTCCCAGATTACAGAAGAAGATTTTTCATCAGCAATTCCTTTTAAGCTTGGACAAAATATAGGTTACTTTACACAGGAAGGAAAAATCCTCCATAACGTTTCATTTCCATACAAAGCATCAATTACAGATGATTTCTATTCAATCTACGAAACAAACTCTCCATTCCTCAAACTCAACTCTTCCCAGGGAAAAGAAATTTCAAAAATTCAGACAAAAGGTTTTCCTTTTCTCCACAACAATGAAGTATTTGTTTTTCTGCCTGGCGGTTCCTCTTTTTCAAAATGTACAAAAGAAGGCGAAATTCAGTGGACTTACGAAACTTATGCTCCCATTACAGCATTTGATTCAACTGCAAATGGTACAGCTGTTGGACTTGCAGATGGAACAATTTCACTGTTGAACAATGAAGGCAAAAAAATTCAGGAATATATTCCAGGAGGCTCAAATTACCCTGTCATTCTCGGAGTATCCCTGAGTCCTTCAGGAAATTACATTGCTGCTGTCAGCGGTCAGGATAAACAGCGCTTTACCCTTGCACAAAATTCATCTGGACATATAAAAGTCCTTACCCACCAGTATCTGCAGCAGGAATCCACAAACCAGCTTCTCATAAAATTCAGCCGTGATGAACGTTACACTTTATTCAATCAGAAAAACGGACTGGGAATTGCCGATACAAAAACTCTTGAAATTGCACATCTTCCACTCAAAGGTAACATCATTTCAATCTATCAGTCGGAAACAGACCAGATTTTCTTTGTATTAAGTAAAAACGGAAAAAAATATACAGTTACAGCACTTGAACCATTTGATAACTTTGCAGGTTCTTTCACTTACGAAGCTGCAAATTCATTCATCCAGGTCAGAGGAAGCAATCTGTATGTGGGTAAAAATGGTTCAATCTCAAAAATCAAGGTAATCCACAACTAGGGAGAGAAAAAAATGAAAAAAACAGTAGTTACACTGGCAGCACTGACAACATTTATCGCTGCAGCCATTGCTTTTGACTGGCCGCAGAACGAAATACTTTCAAACTCCTTTAATTCATATTTTGGACAGTTGCGTGGAAATCAGCTTAACACTTCCCTGGTTTTTTCTGACAGTGAAGAAATCAAAGTTTGTGAAGACGGACGTGTACTGGCTTCCATTTCAGAACACGACGAAACAGCAGATTTATTTGAAAGCACATTGGGAAACTCCATTATAATTGGCCACAAAGACAACATTATGACAGTTTACGGTAATCTGGACAGTGATTTTCAGGAACAACGCTCTGCCATGATAAATGTAACAACAGGCACAAACCTTGGAACATGTTCAAATTCAGCCTGGCAGGAAAATGACAGTTGTCTGGAGTTTAAGGTGGTCGATTGCAAAAACAAACTTTTCATCAACCCTAGAATTCTTATGCCACGAATCGGTGCTGAAGCAGAGCTTTCAATTCGCGGTGTTGTCGCAATCAACAAAAAAAATGGTGTTGAGTATGACCTTTTCAAAAATGATTCAATTCCAGCAGGAACTTATACAATTTACCAGCAGCGGCAGAAGATTTCACTTCCTTACAAAACTACAATTCTTATAAACGGTTACAGTGTTGAACAGATTTCCTATGCAACACTCATTCAGAAAGATGGAAAAATCTGCACAGCTGGAAAAAACAATTACACATCTCAGCAGATTTATCCAGCCAGTGACAAGTTTCTCCTTGGTGAAATTGTAATTCCTCGCGGCAAAATCAAAATGACAGTAATTTCACAGGATATTTTAAACAAAGAAAAACAGATTACATTTAACTTTACAGCCCGTTAATCATATAGAACAAAAAAAATTGTATATAAAAACAACTCGTGTTAAAATATAATAATGAAACATAATATGATTACTTCAACTTCAGGATGGCGTAAAGTCTTTGCTGTTTCTGGAGACGAAAATGACATTACATCAGATATTGGTCAGGACAACAGACTTATAGCAGGTCTGGCCGCAGATATTTTTGCAGACTATATCATATCAATTTCAAATACAAATCCGTCAATCGTTTTAGGAATGGACACACGTCCAACAGGACCTTCAATTACAGATGCAATGCTCCGTGTTTTTATGGCACGAAAAATTGCCGTAAACTATGCAGGTATTATTCCGGCACCGGAGATTATGGCTTACAGCCGCACCGTAACAGGTTTTGTTTATATTTCAGCAAGTCATAACCCTATCGGCCACAATGGTATCAAATTCGGCCTGTCAAATGGTGGAGTTTTAAGCGCTGAACAGAATAAAATTCTTGTAGAAAAACTCAATCAGAAAATTGAAGACGAACAGGCTCTTAACAGAGTAAAAGAACTGATCGAATCATGTTCCGATATTGATCTTGAATGGGTTTATGCAGAAAGTGTTGCCGTAAAGCGCGAAGCTCTGGCAATTTATCATGCTTTTGCAAAATACACTATTGCCGGAACTGACAATATTGCACAGCAGAACCGTTTTTTTGCTGAAATCCGCCAGTTCGTCCGTTCAAATCCTATGGGGATTCTTTGTGATATGAACGGTTCATCCAGAGCTTTAAGCATCGATTCTTCATTTCTTAAAGAGTGTGGAATTTCTTTTTACGGAATGAACAATATTCCTGGAAAAATCGAACACGGAATCATTCCGGAAGGCAGAAATCTTTCCTATCTTTCAGCGGAAATGGAAAAAATGCACAGGGAAGGTCAACGGGATATAGTTCTCGGATACATGCCGGACTGTGACGGTGACCGTGGAAACATTGTTTACTGGGATGAAAAAGAAAGTAAGGCTAAGGTAATTGAGGCTCAGGAAGTTTTTGCACTCTCAGTTCTTTCTGAACTTGCTTATAACCACTATCAGACAATGATAAACACAGCTGATTCTGCAAATTTTGCAGCCGTAGATTCTTATCTTAAATCAAAGATTCCTGTAAAAAATGGTGTTGCAGTAAACGATCCTACATCCATGCGAGTTGATGAAATAGTTAAAATTCTTGGGGCAACTTTGTTCCGCGCAGAAGTTGGCGAAGCAAATGTTGTAAATCTGGCCCGGGAAAAACGAAGCAACGGTTACACTGTACGAATTCTGGGTGAAGGTTCCAACGGAGGTAATATTACACATCCTGCTGCAGTTCGGGATCCGATTAATACACTTTTCGCACTTATTAAGCTTCTTGCCATCGGAGATACAAAAACTCCTGACGGAACAGTCATCAAAGGACTTTTTCATCACTGGTGCGATGCAAGCGGTCAATCTGATAAATACGGCGAAGATTTCACATTAAGTGACATTATTGCCACACTTCCTGCATATATTACAACAGGTGTATCAGAAAAACGGGCCGTTCTAAAAATCAAAACATCCGATCACGGAATCCTTAAAGGAAAATTCCAGAAGATTTTTGAAGAACAGTGGAGCAGTCACAAGGAAACCTTAAAAAAGATGTACGGTTTTGCATCATACGAAGCAATCTCATACAATGGCATTAATGAAACCCACAATCTTGAAAATTATTCAAAGAGTGGTTCCGGCGGATTAAAGATTGTATTCAAAGATGAAAATTCCAATCCACTTGCTTTCATCTGGATGAGAGGATCTGGTACTGAACCTGTATTCCGAGTAATGTGTGATGTTAAAGGAACTGATTCACAGGAAGAACAGCGATTACTTGAATGGGAAACAACAATGCTTCTTAAAGCAGATAATTTATAGGAGATATTATTATGGAAAAATCAGAAATTCTTGAACGTGCAAAAAAATACATTGCAGAAGAAAAAGATGAACGCTTCCGCAAAGAAATTGAAGACCTTGTAGCAAAAGAAGACTACACTGAACTTGAAGACCGTTTTTATCAGACACTTGAGTTTGGTACAGGTGGTTTGCGTGGTGTAATGGGTGGCGGCACAAACCGCATGAACACTCTTGAAATCAATCTTGCAACACAGGGGCTTGCAAATTATGTACTCAACGCTTTCCCAGAAAAAGCTGAAAATGGAACTCTATCTGCAGTTGTAGCTTATGATTCACGCAAAAACTCAGATGTATTTGCAGAAGCCACTGCTCTTATCCTTGCAGCCAACGGAATCAAAGCATATCTTTTTACAGGTCTCCGACCTACTCCCGAACTTTCATTTGCAATTAAAGAACTTGGAGCACAGACTGGTGTTGTAGTTACAGCTTCCCACAATCCTCCACAGTACAATGGTTACAAAGCATACTGGGACAATGGCGCTCAGGTAATTGAGCCACACGACGCAGGAATCATTGAACAGGTAAATGCCGTAAAAGAAATTAAATCAATTACAAAAGAAGAAGCTATTAAATCAGGAAAACTCGTTCTCATTGATAAAGAAATTGATGACAAATACTGGGCTATGTGTAAAGCACAGCTCTTCCGTCCTGATCTGATCAAAGAAAAGGCCTCTTCTGTAAAAGTCGTTTACACTCCACTTCACGGAACTGGTGCAATGCACGTTGAAAAAGTTCTTGGTGACCTGGGACTTTCCGTTATGACAGTTCCACAGCAGCGCGAACCTGACGGAGCATTCCCTACAGTTGAAAAGCCAAATCCAGAAGAAGCTCCGGCTCTTAAAATGGCTGTTGAACTTGCTGAAAAAGAAAAGGCCGACTGTGTAATGTCTACAGACCCGGATGCAGACCGCTTTGGTACAGCATTCCCTGATAAAAATGGAAAATTCGTTCTTGTTTCAGGCAACCAGATGGGTGCACTTCTTTGTGAATATGTCCTCTTAAGCCGCAAGGAACTTGGAAAAATGCCTGCAAATCCAGCTGCAATCCGTTCCATCGTTACTTCGCCATTTACAGACTATATCTCTCAAAAATATGGTGTAAAAATGTTCGAATGCCTCACAGGCTTCAAGTGGATTGCTGCAGTAGAAGATGAATTTGAAAAAGACGGTTCTGCAAACTATGTTTTCGGTCTTGAAGAATCATACGGATACAAAGTTGAAAAAGAAGTTATGGACAAGGACGGTGTTTCAGCTGCTGCTATGTGTGCTGAAATGACTCTTTACTGGGCAAGTCAGGGAAAATCAATTCTTGAACATCTTGATGACATGTATAAAGAATATGGTTATTTTGAAGACCGTTCTATTTCTCAGAACTTTCCGGGCTCATCTGGAAAAGAAGTTATGGCTGGAATTATGGCAAAACTTAGAAAAGATGGTCTTAAAACTCTCGGCGGAAAAACCGTAGTTCAGATTAAAGATATTCAGGAATCTGTTTCTTACGATCCTGCTAATCCATCTGCTAAAAATACAATCGATCTTCCAAAGTCAAACGTTCTTCAGTTTGTACTGGAAGGCGGAACAGTTGTTTCTGCACGTCCGTCTGGAACAGAACCAAAAATCAAGTTCTACATCAACGCAAGAACAGAAGTTGGTGGAGCAAAATGTGACGGATGTCTTGCCGCAACTAAAAAAGAATCTGCAGCAATCTGTGACGCAATCACAGCTGACATCAAAAACATTCTTGCAAATGCATAAATAAAAAAAGCCGGAATTACTTGATAAAGTTGTTCCGGCTTTCTATATTTTAAACTATGACTCCTAATCTTCATTTATTAACAGGTTACAGAAGATTTGCCAAATTACTCCAGAGTGGAGCTACATTCGTGGCATTTGATACAGAAACAACAGGTCTGAACCCTCTTGTCGATCGTGTCATAGAAATTGGAGCTGTAAAATTTAACTGTAACGGTGTTATACAGACTTATGATCAGCTCATCAATCCAAAAATCCAGCTGAGACAATATATAACAGAACTGACACATATCACCGATGAGATGCTGGTTTCTAAACCTGTCTTCTTTGAAGCTGCTAAAAGTTTTCTTGATTTTATTGACGGTTCAATTCTTGTTGCACATAATGCACAGTTTGACTTAAGATTTATAAATGCAGAACTGGCAAGATTGAATAAAAGTCCCCTTAAAAACCAGGCTATCGATTCCCTTCGTTTTGCAAGAACAACTTTCCCAAAACCAGAAACAACGAGCTGGAAACTGGGAAGCCTTGCAGAAAAACTAGCTGTAGAAGTAAAAAATGCACACCGCGCTGAAGATGATGCAAGGGTGTGCATGGAAATTTTTATTAAAACTGTAGAAATCTATTCAAAGACAAAAATTAAGCCGATTGTTAGCCGCGAGGAGCCTTTGCAGGGTCAATTGGATTTCCATTCTGAAATACCATCAGTGTAATCTGACTTTTCTGACTATAACTGTCAATTCCAGCTGTTCCCAGCTTACTGCCGGCTGTATGATATTCACCTTTTGAAACAGCAACTTTTCCAAGACCAGTATATGCATAAATATGGCCTGTTTTGCTCTGAATAAATACAACGTTACCAAAACCTCTGTAAGATCCGGCAAAAATTACATTTCCTTCTCTAATTGATTTCACATCTTCGTCATTTGAAGCACCAAGAGTAACTCCGCTCACCTTTCCTTTAAGATAAGCAACTTCAGTAGTTTTTACCGGCCATACAAGGCTTGCATCACCTTTTTTACCAGAATAATTTCTTGTATCAGTCACAGCCATTTCCGGCTTTTTCTCTTCTTTTTTAGATTCAGCAGTTTTTGTTTCTTTTTTTGTATCCGTTTTAGGCTTATTTTCTGGTTCACTCACATTTTTCGAAATTGCTGCAATTCCAGCACTTGTCGGAATTTTGATTTTCTGACCGGCTTTTAACGGAGTATTTGTATCAGCCCCGTTTATTTTCTGCAATTCAGCAACAGTAGTTCCATTTGCACGACTGATACCGTACCAGGTTTCACCTTTTTTTACTGTATATGTTGAAGTATCTGCACTGGATGAAATTTCTGCCTTTGGAACATCCTTCTTTGGCTCTATTTTTGGAGTTTCAGTCTGAGACACTTTTTTATCATCAGGAATAATCAAAATCTGCCCGGCTTTAATACCGTTTCCGGAAATATTGTTAGCTTTTGAAATTTCTTCCACACTTTTACCGTATTTACGGCTGATCGAATAAAGAGTTTCCCCTTTTTCGACAGTATGTTTAGAATCAGCATAAAGAGAAGTTGTCAGTAAAACTGAGAGAACTGAAGTTATAACCAATAAAAATGAGCGTTTCATATCTCTTTATTATCGGCTGATTTTCTCCAAAAGTTTAAAGATGTCTATGCCGTTTATTAAACCTTTTTCTTTATAGCTTGAAAGAATTCCATCACGGCCGTTTCTCAAATGCGTACTGGTAATACCATATTTTATAGAAAGATCTGCTTCCATAAATGCACTGATATGATCAGCAAGACGAACGGTTTTTCCATCAACAGGGCTGTATTCATCACTATTATAAGAATAATTAATTTCATCCCAGGAAATGCTCAGATTTGCACCATTAAGCAGAATTCTGTTGGCAAATTCATCACTTGTAAAGTACATGATTTCGTCTACATAGGATTTATCCATCAAAGGAACAAGTTCCTGCCTTACAATTTCTTCTTCAATATTTTTTACTACACCGGGAAGTTCGTCAGTTGCCTGCTTTACAGGACTGATAATATCACGAGTTACAGCTTCAGGAAGGTCATGAAACAATGCTGAAAAAAAGTCATTGAAAAGCCGTTTGTCGCAGCTACTGATACCAGTTTCACGCATCAAAAGCAAAGTAATAACAGCTACAAAAAAGCAATGTCCCAGAACACTTGTACTAGGAACTCGTGGAGTCTGATTCCATCTGGTCTGAAACCTCAGTCTTTCTACCATCATGATAAAATCAAAAGGCTGTTGTCGTGTAACCAGCAACTGCATTCCTTTCAGATCAAGATATTTCTGAATATCCCTGTTCATTTCCTGCCTGATTTGAGTAAGGCGCTCTTCTTCATTTACAGGACTAAGCATTTCGAGTTCCCGCAGAGAAGAAAATTTATGTGCAGCCTTCATTACCCGTTCCGCAAGTGCAGATTTATTATCAAGACGAATTGAACCATTTGTCTGACCGATATACATAGTAAACCGTGCGAACAGATCTTTATCATGAATCAAAGGCTTATATTGCGAAAGAACCCATTCATTAAGTCGAATATATTCCTGAGGATACTGGTTCTTAATCATTCGCTGAACAGGACTTTTTATGTCACACAGAGCTATTTTTCTCAAAAGATCGAAGAGACTGGCATAAATCATCCAGTTCCAGTCGATTTCATGTCCTAAAGATTCCTCATATTTACCGATTATGTACGCAGCGACCATCTTTTCAGCAGCCTTATCCATTTCAACAATTTCAAAAGGCCGGATTAAATCATTCCAGCGTTGAATAGAGAAACCTTCAAATATTTTGAGAATAAGTTTTTCGTCTAACACAATAGTAACCTGAGTTTAATTGGCAATACCCTTTTTATGGTCTGCTTCCATTTTTTCTTTCCAGACAATTGCCTTCTTTTTGATTTCTTCGGCTTCATCTTTTGAATTAATAAGAAGTGCAATTCTTCGGTCAGCAACAAGATATTGAATTGCAAGACGCATATCATCAATTCGATGTGTAGAAAGTTCATATCTGTCGCGATACCCCTGAGCAGAGGATGAAAGTAATTTGCGTATTAAACGGATAAAGTAAACAGTTGTCTCGTAAGAATCCAACGACGGATCAAAATAGGTCTTAAGGGCTTCTTTCATATCTATTATATTTTTTGCAACAGTTGCAAAACGCCCCTGAAGTTCAACAAAACTCCATCTCCACTTTGTATTTTCACCAAACGCATCGATAAGAAGTTTGATAGTAAGCCCCAGTTTTCTCACAAGAAGATAACGCTGCGCAAGATCGTTTTTTGCAATAGCTGCAATATTATCTTCAAGTTCACTGTACTGAATATCAATTTTATCTGTCACTACTTCCTCAAGATAAATAATGGCTTTATACAGAATTTTACGAGCATCATTAAGGGCATCATTGTTTTTTGTTTCAAGAATTTCAACACTAAGATTGTTAATGGTAATGTATTCAGTTGCAACACCAATCATTGCTTCGCAAAGACTAATTTTTTTATAGCCGATACCAGACTGGTCAGCATTTAATGATGCAAGAGCTTTTTTTTCAGATGCAAGAATCTGTTCGATGTGATCTTTGTAAACCTGAGCTTTTTCTTTAAAGTCGCTTCTGCTTGCTTCTGTGATTTTTGCCATCAGTTACCTCCGCAAGACGAAAACTTCTCCAGCATAACTTTTGCATGGTTCAGAGACTGTTCAGAATCTGCATCGCCCGAGAGCATACGTGCAATTTCTGAAACACGTTCCTGACCATTTATCGGGAATACACGAGTTGAAGTATTAGAGCCAGAAACACCTTTTTCAATCTTAATCTGATTATCGGCATAAACTGCAATACTCGCTAGATGGGTAATACACAAAACTTGACGATTTTTTGCCAGATTTTTAAGATGTGAACCAACACTAACTGCAACTTCTCCACCAATACCTGTATCAATTTCATCAAAAATCATTGTCTGCACAGGATCAGATTCCGAAAGGATTGTTTTAAGTGCCAGCATAACTCGGCTCAATTCACCACCGCTGGCTATTTTTGCAAGGGGCTGCATAGGACTTCCAGGATTTGAACAAATCAAAAATTCAATATCATCCATTCCGTAAGGCCCACATTTCTGGTCTACAGCTGTTCCAGGTTTTTCAGTCAGACTTACAGAAAATTTTGTTCCCTTCATTCCAAGTGAACCAAGAACTTCTTCTACCCCCTGGGACATTTTTAAGCTGGCAGTCTTTCGTTTAGCAGATATTTCTTTTGCCTTTGCATACACAACTTTTTCCAGTTGAGCAATCTGTGCAGTAAGAGCATCTTTTCCTTTAGAACTGTCTGTTAAAGTATTAAGCCTGTTCTGAGCATCAACTGCAAATTGAATGACTTCATCAACAGAACCATTTACAGATGAAGCATATTTCTTTTTGAGATTGTAAATTAATGTATTTCGTTCCTGAACCTGAACAAGTCTTTCCGGATCAAAAACGAGGGAATGTTCATATTTTTTAAATTCATCGCAAATATCGCTTAATTCATAAAATGAACTTTCAAGTCTGCTATCCAGAGATTCAAGATTTTTGTCCATCCCGCTGGCATGAGAAACTGTTGACCTCATCCGTTTGAGAACCTGAATAATTCCACCACTTTCACCGTCAAACAGAGCATTAATCTCATTTACATCAGAATAAAGTTTCTCAAAAGAAGTCAG
This sequence comes from Treponema sp., assembly GCA_045597415.1. Classification (GTDB taxonomy): domain Bacteria; phylum Spirochaetota; class Spirochaetia; order Treponematales; family Treponemataceae; genus Treponema_D. The sequence continues at coordinate 152,361 of JAZLKD010000014.1, forward strand.
TTTTATCTCTTCTTCTTCGAGTTCTTTATCCTCTCCTTTCTTGAGTTTTGCTTCTTCAATCTCTTTAACTGCAAAGGTCAGTAAATCAATCTTCTGCGCACGATCTTTATCATCCGCATTAAGTTCATCAAGTTCCTTCCGCTTTGCTACAAGCTGAGAATAATATTCTGTAAATTCTTTTACTTCTTCATTAAGCCCTGCATAAGAATCAAGATATTTTCTGTGTTCTGCAATTTTCATCAAAAGCTGATGTTCATGTTGTCCGTGGATATCAACTAAAAAACTGCAAAAATCTGCAAGGTCTGCGCGGGTAACAGGAGTATTTCCAATCCATGCACCGCTTTTACCAGTGTTACGTACATATCGCCGTAAAAGCACACGGTCTTCTTCAAATGAAATTCCATGCTGATGAAGCCATTCAGCAGCATTCAGCGGTTCATCTTCAAAATCTTTTCTTGCCTTTGAAGTATCACCAAGCCAGAAAGTGCCGCTTACAACAGCTTCAGTCTGACCGGTTCGAATTTGTTCGATACCAGCTTTTCCACCAAGCAAAAAAGAAAGTGCACCGATTAAAAGAGATTTTCCAGCACCAGTTTCTCCGGAAAGTACAGTAAACCCTTTGTTGAATTCAACATTTGCGTTATCGATTAAAGCAAAATCTTTAATTGAAAGATCTTCAAGCATCTGATGGTCCTCCGGACCAGTTTAATTTTGAACGAAGTGCATGATAGAATTTTTCTTTCGTACACCCAACAAGAAGGGCTTTATCTTCGATTTTATGAATCTTTATTTTATCGCCAACATGCAGGTCAACAGGAATTTGCCCGTCAACAGCAATTACAACATCTCCTACTCTTGATGGCGATATTGTAATTTCAATTTCCCCTTCCGGACTTAAAACCATTGGTCTTGAACTAAGAGAAAATGCATTAATCAAAGTTAATACCATGGCATCCAGACCAGGATCAATAATAGGACCGCCTGCACTGGCAGAATAAGCAGTAGAACCTGTTGCGGTTGAAACAATTACCCCATCACCTTTTATCTGTCCAAGTGGAACTCCGTCATATGCAACATCAAATGTAATTGTGTGTCCTGCAGTTCTTGCACTGATTACCATATCATTGAGAGCCGTAGAACTGAAACGGCGCATACCACCACGGATTAAATCAGCCTGAATCATTGTTCGTTTTGCAATAACACAATCGTCTTTCAAAAAAGAATCAAGCTGTTCCTTCCATTCATTTTTCTGAACAGAAGCAATAAAACCAAAAGTCCCGAAATTAATAGGGAAAATAGGAATATGAAGTGGTGCACATCCTCTGGCTGCAAATAAAACAGTACCGTCACCTCCCAGAGTTATAACAAAATCATAACCGTGGAAAGGATATTCTTCACTAAATCCGCTGAACAAAAAAACAGAGGCTTTGAGCCCAAGAGAAATCAGGTACTTCTTGATTTCTTCGCCCATGGCTTTTGATTCTTCTTTGTAAGTATTTACAACTATAAGGCTACTTTTGTATTTCATTATTATGGCAATGTTCCCAGTACTTTAGCAATTTTCGCTGCTGAATCTGAGCCTAAACGCGGATACAACGGGAAAAGTGCAGTACGCAAATAAAGAGACTTTGCAGTTCTGCATGAAGGAGATAATTCTTCATCATGAAAAGCAATAACGCTATCTTCATATGCGCTTCTTACTTCAATATCCTTTTTAGAAGCGTATTGTTTAACATCTTTAAAACTTCCATTAAGGACTACAGGAAATGACCATATTGTTGAACCATTTTCAGTGTCCCGGACAAAAGTTTTATTTTTACCGCTCATTAAAGCCCGCTGAAAAATTGAAAATAATGTTTTACGTGCTTCTTCATTACGATTAAATTCTTTTAACTGAATCCAGGCAAGTGAGCTGTTTATATCAGGAAGAATATCTGTTTTAGGAGCTTCATCTGTAAATTTTTTGAGGACAATCCATTCTCTTCGACCAGGAGCCATAAGAACAGCTCCTCCACCGGCTGTAATTGTGTCGTTTTCTTCAAGTGAAAGAATTGTATAAACACCAAAAGAACCTGCTTTTTTAGGCTTTTGACCGTTTTTTGATTCGCTTTCTTCCTGTGTTTCATCAGCCACAACAGCACCAATTGAATGTGAAATATCTTCAATTACAGGAACACCTAACGCAAGTATTTCTTCAATTTCTGGCAATATTCCACAGGTTTCATGAAGAAGAAGCAGTCTTCCTCCATTTTTGATTCCCTGTTCAACGCCTTCAACAGTAACAAGTCCATTTACCTCAGACACATCAAGTACTACAGGTTTAAATCCTGCATTCTCAACAGCCGAATATTGCCATGATGGAGCCAGAGCACTCATCATAATTCCCGAACCTGTTTCCAGATCCAATGCTTTTAAGGCATACGATAATGCAATTGATGGGCTTCTGAATGCAACTGCTCCATCACAACCTGTAAATTCTTTTAATGTCTGTATAAAACGCGAATTTAATTCACCTGGACCAATTTTTTCATCTACCATACAAGTAAGTACAGCGTCCATTTCTTTTCTGCGAATAGTTGAACTAAATGTTTGAATCATTTGAAACCTTATTTTTAAATAGAAACTGAATTTAATTCATCAGCTTGGATCGATAATCTTCTGAAGTTCTTTGGCGCTAAAGAGTTTGCGTGTATCAAGAACAATGAGATATTTATCTTCCTGACGAACTACACCATGAATATATTCAGTTCCAATTCCACTGATCATCTGAGGAGGAGCTTTAATTTCTTCAAGGCTAACAGAAACTACGCGGGCAATACGGTCAATAATAATACCGATTTTGTTGTTATCAATGTTAAGAATGATAAAACCACCTTCAAGTTCTGTTTCGTCAGCTTCCATTTCAAGTTTTTTGATCTGGAATCGCTTATGAAGATTAATAACAGGAATAATTTCACTGCGAAGGTTAAAAATACCTTCAACATAATAAGGCGCATTTGGGATTGGACGAACAGCAGTAATCTTTACGATTTCCTTTACGTCCATAATATTTACACCATAAAGTTCTTCACCAAGCTGAAATGTAACAAGCTGCAACTGATTTTCTTCTGCCATACCAAGCCTCCAAATGCACCATTAATAGTCTTTAATATTATCGTTTATGGATGTCAAATCAAACACCAAGAAGTTTTTTTGCATGAATGTAATCTGCAATACCCGCAGCTACTTTTTTAGCTTCTTTCATTGCAAGAACTACTGTTGCTGGTTTGTGAACGATATCACCACCTGCAAAAACTCCTTTCAAAGTTGACATACCATAAGGTTTATCTGTTGTTTTTACATAACCAGATTCATCTACATCAATTCCTTCTGTTGTTGAAATGATGTGAGCTGCAGGTTTAGAACCTACAGCAAGAAGAACCTTGTTAGCAGGAATAATTTTTTCACCTTCAGGAGTTGAAACTTTAAGACCTGTAACCTTTCCGTTTTCACCAACATATTCCAAAGGTGCATGTTCCCATTTGAATTCAACACCGTCTTTCAGAGCACCATCATATTCTGCTCTTGCAGCACGCATGAATTCAATTGTCTTACGGTAACAGCATGTAACTTTTTTAGCCTTCATCAATACAGCTGTACGACAAGCATCCATAGCTACATTTCCGGCACCGATAACTACTACTTCATCGCCTTCTTCAACTGGAACTTCTTTAGCCTCAACATTACCATCACGATAAAGACGAGTCATACGAAGGAGATAATTAGACTGAATCACACCCTTGAGATCTTTTCCAGGAATATCAAGTCCCTTAGCCAAAGCTGTACCAGTACCAATGAACACAGCATCAAATCCCTGTTCAAACATCTGGTCAATAGTAATATCTTTACCAACCATTGTATTACAGATAAATGTTACACCAAGAGCTTCAATATTCTTTACTTCACGACGAACAACTTCTTTTGGAAGACGGAAATCAGGAATACCATAGAGAAGAACTCCGCCCGGTTCACTTTCGCCTTCGTAAACAACAACATTGTAACCTTTTCGTGCAAGGTCACCTGCAACAGTTAAACCTGCAGGACCAGAACCAATAACAGCTACTTTACCTTCTGTTTTTGGTGCAACTTTTTCTGAAGAAAGTTTATTTTCAGAGTAAAAATCAGCTATAAACTTTTCAATTCGGCCGATTTTAATACCCTTGCCCATTTTTGCCATTACACAATGACCTTCACACTGATTTTCATGTGGACAAACACGACCACAAACAGCAGGAAGGTTGCTTTTCTGAGAAATAATTCTATATGCTTCACCAAAGTTTCCTTCGGCCAATGCATGGTTAAAAGATGGAATCTCGTTTTCGATTGGACAGCCAGTCTTACAAAGTGGCTTAGGACAATTAAGACAGCGTTTAGCTTCAGCTACAGCTTCTTCAATTGTGTATCCAGGGATTTCTTCTTCCATTTTATCTACCTCATTTTTTATATATATGTATTAATTATAACCCAGCAGAAGTTAAAAGTCTATCAATTTAAAAAAAACAATACATTTGCTAACTTACAGAAAAAATCGTCAAGACAAAAACCCTTTTTACCCCCATTTTTTTTAGAATTTTTGAACAGGCTTCAACTGTTGAACCTGTAGTCATTACATCATCAAGCAGAATTACATTTTCAGGAAGTTTTCCGATTTTGTTCAATACTTTAGACGAAATGGCATCGTAACCAGATTCAATCATCTCTTTTCTGTGTTCACGATTCAGTTTTTTCTGCTGCTGTTTAGAATAGCGTTTCAGCAATTCCAGAACAGTAACACCATACAACTTTTTCATGTACCAGCATAATTCATTAATTTGATCCCAACCATATTTTCTGATCTTCCCAGGTCTAGGTGGCACAGGCACAACAGTCAATGAACAACCTGCAACCGACTCTACTTCCTTCACACCATTGCAGACCATTCGAGCAAACACTGGAGAAAGAACTCTTACTTCCGCAGTTTTCCAGGAATACAATAAATCTTTTTTCCACAAAGAATATGAATGAAGAGAAAACACCCCGTCTGCAGAACTTACTGTTTTTTCAGTTCTGCAAATAGAGCATACGTCGATTTCACTAATCAATTCCCTACCACAATAAATGCATCTTTTCTTTACGCCATTCACAAAAGAGTCGTATTTTACGAAAGATTCAAGACAGTCACCGCAAAGAACATAAATTCCAGAACGTTTTCCACACCGCAGACATCGCTGTGATTTAAAAAATAAACCGGCAACGTTTCTCAAGAAGAGGATGATATAGAAAAATATTCTGAAAAATTTTCTCTCGGGAGCCACCAGGGCACATTGTGATAAAAAACTCATCACTTATGTATAGCCGAGAATTTGCAAAAAATACGTTTTTTCTGATTTTTTTTTAGAAAATAACTATATCAGTAAGAATTTAAAGCCCACTTAAGGATTTTTTCCACTGAGAAATCAAATCCAGAGCCTGTCTTGGAGTAAGATCATCAGGATCTGTAGAAAGTATGGCTTCAAGTACAAGTTCTTCATCTGAAAACAATCCCGGCATTGATGACGACGGCTTTATCTTCTGCTGGGCATTTACTGTTGAAGTTTCAATTCCGGCAACCTTATTATCAGAATCACTTAATGCAGACTGCTGCAGATGATTAAGAATTTCACCTGCCCTTTCAATTACACTTGCAGGAACACCGGCAAGTCGGGCAACATGAATACCATAAGAATTTTCAGCAGCACCTTCTTTTACTTTTCTCAGAAAAACTACAGATCCATTAGTATCATTTACTGCCATGCACAGCAATTTTAATTCCGGATGATTCATTCTTGTCAGTTCATGGTAATGAGTTGCAAAAAGAGTCTTACATTTAACTGTATTCAGCAGATATTCACTTACAGCCCAGGCAATACTTAAACCATCTTCTGTAGAAGTTCCCCGTCCAACTTCATCCATAATAACAAGTGACCGTTCTGTTGCAGACCTGAGGATATTGGCAGTTTCTGTCATTTCAACAAGAAAAGTAGATTCACCACGGGCAAGGTTATCGCTGGCCCCGACACGACAGAAAATTCTGTCCACCACACCAATATGTGCACTGTCTGCAGGAACATACGAACCAGTCTGTGCAAGAAGGGCTATAAGGGCATTCTGACGCAGATAAGTACTTTTTCCGGCCATATTAGGACCTGTAATAAGTGCAAACGACTTTGTCATGGAAATATCATTTGGTACAAATTCCCCCTGAGGAATATGCATTTCAACTACCGGATGACGGCCACTGGAAATTTCAAAATCTGTAGAATCATCAATAACAGGTTTTACCCAGTTGTGAAGAATTGCAGAATAAGCATAACCGCTTGTAACATCTGCATAGGCAATCTCTCTGGCAGTCGCCATCAGATAAGGTACATTCAACGCAATCTGGTTTCTGACCTGAATAAAGAGATTTTTTTCAGTTTCCATTATACGGCTTGCAGTCTCATTTAATTCGTGTTCAAGTTCCTGAAGACGCTCTGTTGTATATCGTTCTGCATTCATCATTGAACGGCGCATTATAAAATGAGAAGGAACTGCTGAAAGTTTTCCTTTTGTAACTTCAATATAATAACCGGCATTATTACTGTTTTTTATACGAAGGTTGGAAATTCCTGTTTTCTGTTTTTCTTCTTCTGCATATTCTTCAAGAATACGGCTGAAATTTGCCTGTATATCTCTGTAATGATCAAGTTCCTCTGACCAGCCTTCTCGAATAATTCTTCCTTCTGTAAGAGAAGTTGCAGGATCATCAAGAATTGAATTTTTAATAAGATCAATAATTTCTACGGCTGTCTGTTCTTCAAGAGAACTGAATCCGTGATCCTGAATCTGAGAACGAACATTAATCCATTTTTCAAGACTTGCTTTTAAAGCCTGCAGATCTTTTGCATGTGCCCTTTCCATTGCAACTCTGGCAGCAAGACGTTCAACATCAAGAACGGAGTTCAAACTTTCGTGAACATAATCCAGAAGCTGCCTGTTTTTAACAAAAAGTTCAACATGATTCTGTCTTTTGCAAATCTGTTTTGAATTTGTAAGAGGGTACATGAGCCAGGAACGCAAAAGACGGTTTCCCATGGCAGTCTGTGTATTGGCAACAGATTCAAGAAGTGTAAATTTTGAAGTTCCATCCCGAAGGTTTGCCAGGATTTCAAGATTACGGCGGCTTGAATCATCCATCACCACAAACTGACTGTCTTTATAGATTTTTATTTCAGAAACGTGAGGAGCTTCAGTTGTAGCACATTTCACCAGATAATCAAGAAGGAACCCGGCTGGCGCAATTTCAGGAGAATTTTCATTGAGACCGAAAGATTTTAAATTTGCAACCTTGAACTGATTAATAAGACGCCTATAAGAAAGTCCAGAATCAAAATTCCAGGCAGGATAATAAGAAACAGCCATGCCTTCCTGAAGTGCAATTCCATCCTGAATTACAGAACTTCCACGCAAAAATTCCGGAAGAAGAAGTTCCCTCGGACGACACCTTCCCAGTTCTTTTGAAAAATTGTCGGCCATATCTTTTTCAGCCCAGGAAGTTGCAAAAAAATCAGAAGTTGTAACATCAATGTATGCAAAACCAACCCCATTTTTACCAATATTCAATGCAGCTAGAAAGTTATTGTTGCCACCATCAAGGTATTCACTTTCAACAGCAGTTCCTGGCGTAATAATTTCCACAACCTTGCGCTCTGTCAAACCTTTTCCTTTGGCAATTTCTCCCACCTGCTCACAAATGGCAATTTTTTTTCCAAGCCGAAGAAGGCGGGCAATGTAAATTTTTGCAGCATGATATGGAATACCGCACATTGGCTGAGTTCCGCGGTGAGTAAGAGTAAGATTTAAAAGACGGCTTACTTCAACTGCATCTTCATTGAACATTTCATAAAAATCACCAAGCCTGAAGAAAAGCACCTCGTCCTGATGCTGATCTTTGATGGTGAGATATTGAATCATAAGGGGAGTAAGTTCAGTTGATTCTGTACGAGTTTGTTTGTGTCCCGCTACAACTTCGTCTTTGTTGCCAGCCATGGAATTACAATTCCAGTCCTAAAGCTTTAATAACTTTGTCAGTAATATCAACAGAAGAAGAATACCAGAGAATGCCGTTTGCCTGCTGCAGTGAAAGAACCATTGAAAGACCTTCACTTTCCGCTACTGTAGACATTTTCTGATATAGTTTTTTGTAAAATGAATCTGAATTCTGCAAAGATTTTTTAAGGGATTCAAGTTCCACATTCTTTGCATTTGTATATTCAGTAAGATAGTCTGTTTTTTTTGTAATTTCAGATTCCAGTTTCATGGCTGTACTGGTATTTCCATTTTTTTCAGCTTCAACTTTCTGATTGCGCAGTTTCTGGATTTCATCTGCCCTTTTATTGATTTCACTCTGGAATTCACTTTTTTTAGCTTCATAATTCTTTAAGTTTGATGATTCTCGGAAATATGCAGAATATACTTTTGCTGTATCAACAACACCGAATCGTGTAATCTGCTGCTGTGCAAAAGAACCAGCCGCAGCAATCAATCCAATTACAAGTGCAAGAATAAACTTTTTCATATCGTCGCCTCTACCCTAAACTTATTTATTGATGATATTGAATGAAAGAACGAATTTCCACTGATTTTTCCATTCAACCTGAGAATCGATTACTTTAAATGTATTTGCAAAAAGCAGTCTCAACGGGAACTGAGGAATACAGAAACGGATTCCTGGACCAGTTGAGAAGAAGAAATCTTCTGTTTTCAGGTTTTTCAAACCGTCAATTTCAGAACAAATGGCAACTGCATCTGTAAACCAGTCAACTGCAAGAACGCCAGGAACAAGAGGAGCCCTCAATTCAATGTTTGAGCTCCACATTGCCTGTCCCCGGTAATCATTGTAAATATTTGTCCATCCGCGTCCATTGAACATACCGTCAACGTAAAGAAGACTTGAACGTCCGATTGCAGTTCCCGGTGCCGGAAGTTCAACAGTAAGGCCGGTATAACCTTCAAGAACAAGTTTGAAAGTATAGTTTTCAGTTACAGCAAAATTAAGGAGAGTAAAATATTTTTCAAGTTTTGTATCAGATTTCAAGAAATATTCAGTTTCCCATGGAGTAAGACCGATCCATGCAAGTCTCTGTGAACCGAACCATCCTGCAGAAGGATCAAAATTGATATTTCGTCCGTCAACAGAGAAAGAAGTCCAGATGGAATTTGACCATCCCCAGGAATTGGAATTTTCACTTACAGTTCCATCAACAGGAATCCAGCTGTTTTCATCATATTCATTATTCAAAAGATTGCCGGAAACACCTGCTGACAAAGAAAGAATAGCCCAGTTAGGGGTCCATCTTCGTCCGATAGACCAGCCGAGAGACCACTTCCACTGTTCATAGTCCATGTAATAATTGTCATCATCTACTAAACCGTCACCATCAATGGCAAGACGCTGACAAGAGAGGCTTGAATGAGAAAATCCCATGCTTACAGATGAACTTACTGGAAGTCCCCACAGCCAGTTTTCACCATAATTAAGGCTGATAGACTGTTCATCTGTTGAAATTGAAGAAGAAACCCCGATTGATTTTCCAAGACCTTTAAGGTTTGAATCCTGCCATTTTAAGAACAAAGCAAACGGAAGGTCATCAGGATTGCTTACACCGCTGAAAGTAACACCGAATTCGATGGAAGTTGTTGACTGTTCTTCAACGCCGATAACAAGGTTTACAAGATTTTCTTCAGAACCACCAAGCACTTCAGGCATTACGCTTGAAAAATACTGAAGGTTGTAAAGGTTTCGCATACCAATGGAAATTTTATCCTTTGAAAAAATATCACCTGATTCAATTGGAAGTTCACGGCGGATTACATAATCTTTTGTACGGTTATTTCCTTTGATTACAATGCTTTCTACATGACTTCGTACACTTTCTCCAATCTGAAAAACATAGGAAATGATTTTGTTGTCACTGTCTTTATTTTCAATAGGATTAAATCTGTTTGAAGTGTATCCATTTTCATAATAAAGGTCGGCAACAGCCATAAGACTTTCCTGGAATTTAGCCTGATTATAAACCTTGCCAGTCTGAAGTTTTACAAGCGACTGAAGTTTTTCATCAGAGAAAATTGTATTTCCGTAGAATTTGATTCCACCGAATGTATAGATTGAACCTTCCTGGATTACAAAAGTGATTGTAAGTTCATCACGCTTCTTATCTTCATTAATATTAATCTCACGGGTAATATCAATTACATCTGCGTCAATATAACCATTGTTTCTATAATATGTAAGGATAGACTGCTTGTCCTGTTCCAGCATGGATTCCTGAAAAGCCCCCTTGTTGAAAAGTCCGGCTTCTTTAAGCTGCAGTTTACCTTTAAGGGTTTTTGAAGAAATTACTTTATTTCCCTTAAATTTAAGGTTTGTAATTACTGTAGAACGACCTTCATCAATTTTAAATGAGATTTCAATTCCTTTTTCAGTTTCTTTTGTTGATGAAGTTACTTTTACGTTTGTAAAACCTTTTTCCAGGTACAGATCTCGTACTGCACGTTCAGAAATAAGTACTTTTCCTGAAACAAATACGTCTTTTTCTTTAAGAGTCACAGCATCTTTAATTTCTGCTGTACGAATCTGACGGTTTCCCTGAACAGTAATTTTTCTGACAACAGGTTTTTCCTTAACAGTAAAAACAATGCTTACAGTTTTGCGTTTTGCATCTACAACAGCCTGAGGTTCGATATCGTCAAAAAAATCAAGGGAATAAATTCTGTTACAAAGTTCTTCAAAAAGCTCATCGGTAAAAGGACGTCCGATAAAAGAATTTACTACACCTTCCACATCTTTTTCAGGAACACTTTTAAGCCCCTTAAATTTTACTTCACGAATAAGTTTATTATAGTAGCTTACATCTTCAGAAGATGAAGAAGAATCTGCATTCTGTGAATATACAGTTGCAGGACAAATAATAAACATTGTAATTAAGGCAAGCACCATTGTTCGGAGCTTAAGTTTCATAAATATCTCCCATCTTTTTTAAATTAAAAAGAATATTTCCATGATAATGTAACCGAAGCCTGAGGATTCCAGATATTCTTACTGAGAGCATCCAGGTCAGGAGCAACTCCAAGACGAATATTAACAAGTGGGGAAGCCATTTCAAAACCTATTTCAGGCTGAAATACAATACCACCCATACCATTGTCATTTTTATCCTTTGCTTCATCGTAACTCCAATGCATAAGGGTATCAAAATACATTGAACTTCCGAAATACTTACCAATATAAACAGTTGAATTGTCAAAAAAGTTACCAAAAGTTATCTGATGGTCAGAAGCATTCTGGTTCATGGTCTGTTTGACAGTATTTTGCAGAACATTGGTTCGAATTGAAAATATATCAAAATTGAGCGTTTCTCGCAATGTATTTTCTATACTACGGATTACTGTAGCCTGTACAAGATAGTCACCGCCGGCCATGGCAACATCAGTAGCATTAGAAGAATCTGCAGAAATTACCTGTCCGAGAAGTTCCATAATCTCCCGTTCTGATTTGGCAGGTGATGCGGAAATTTGCGGATTGAACTGACTGACAGCCTGATTTTTAGCACTGAGGATAATTGTAATTCTGTTTCCGTTTTCATCCCGTTCCCTTGTTTCAGCACGGATTGTTACACGAGGGTCAATTTTTCCTTTTGTTTCATTGAATTTAATCTGCCCCTCTTTTAAATAGAAGTTTCTGTTCAGCCAGGCAACTTCACCACCTCGAAGAGTCAAATCGCCGAGAAGCCCCAGATATTGATTTACTGAATCGACTGTAAGTTTCAGGCTTGTATCCGGAGCAATTACAGCACGCAGCAGAGGATTAAAGAGGAATTGAACTTTCTGACCGACTTTTATTGTAAGCTGAGTATCAACATCAAAAAGCTTTACTGCATTCTTTTTGATAGGAATAAATCGTGTAGAATCACTGTCAGAAAGGGCTTTCTGGAATGAACTTGCAATAACTTCAACAGTTGCATTATCTGCAAGAACGTCACCACGCACTTTCATAAGTCCAGGCACAAAATCAAGGGTAATATCAGCACCTGCATTTCCTTTTGCATGAACCATCGGGAACGACATATCAACAGGAATAGGTTTACGGTCGTGTGTTTTTGCTTTCAAATTAACAGAAGCCAGTTTCATTCGGTCAAGCTGAATTTTTGCTTCAATATCACAGAGCCCTTTTCCACAGCTTACTACTGTTGGAGGCAATGAAATAAGACCGTTTCCGGCAGTAAGCATAAGCCTTTCTGCAAAAATTTCTTTATCAGAAACAACCGGAACAATAAGATGAGGCTCATTAATTGTAATTGCACCTGTAATTTCAGGATCTGTTGTAAGCCCCGTAATTCTGGCAGCTCCATTAAGTATACCTTTCTTAAAATCAACAAAAACAAGATTAATGTATTTTGAGAACTGTGCAAGGTCTGCATTAATACCTGAAACATTAACATCCATTGCCCGGCCAACAACACTTCCCTTAACATTAAACTTAACTACAGAATCTTTGCCAGAAGAAGCGTCAATGTGGCCGTCATCGTACAAAGTAGCAACAACTGCAGAACCTTTGTTGACTTTTATGTCTGTCTGCCCTGGAATTTTTGTCAGTTCAATATCAATCGGGAAAGATGTAGGGAACAGCTCACCTGATACATCTGAATGAACAAGAACATTAAACAGATCCTGAATCTTTTTCTTTGAATCTGACTTTAATCCCCTGGCACTGATTTTAAGGGGAAGTCCAATATTCTTTTTCATGTATTTTCCTGTAAAGAATGCATCAGCCTTTGCTGTAAAATCCTTAGGATTGAATGTGGCAAAAAGATCTTTAACGCCAAAATTATTGTACATGACTTCAAAATCGTTGATATTGAGGCCAGTATCGTCATAAATGCACGAACCATGAGCTTCCAGAGGGAATCCGTGAATTGACATCTGGAATTTCTGAAGATTTGCAGTAATAAACGGATTTGCAAGTGTTCCGCTGGCACTGATCTGAGCCGTACATACGTCTTCGGTATTCTGGTCACCGCTAAATCTGGAAAGTGGCAGGGAATTGATTTCTGCTACTGCCGAAAGATAAAAATCATTTTTAAGGTTTTCAAAATTAAATGGTTTCTGATTTGGATTAGTAATATCCACAGTAATACTGATGTTTTCAGGAGTCAGAGGACTTGATGTGTTGATTCCTGCACGGATTGAATCAAAAATCGAACCGTTCTGATTCCAGAGAATGCTTCCATTACCCTGCTGAACAGAACTTGTATCTGAATAAGAAATTGTATCAAACACAAGTCCATAGCGGTTTGCCGTTCCGCTTATTACAACTTTTGGTCTGAAGGAAATATTGCCTGCAGCTTCTTCCACTGCAAAACTGTCAATGACAACATTTGCGCCTTCAGCTGAATTTACAAAAAAGTTCATGTTTGTCGAAAATGCAAAAATATTTTTTCCAAGACTTACAGGAAGTGAATCAAACGACAAAGATCCTAAAACTTCATCATCAAAGGAAATCTGAGAATTAAAGTTGTAGTCGCCAGTTACGTTAAGCCATTTCTGCGAATAGTTGCCGCTAAATCTGTAAGGAAGGGAATTAATTGTCATGTCTGAGGCAAAAGTGAAATCCCTGAAACCTCTGTTCAGGTCAAGGGCTGCCTGGGCATTAACAGTATTGCTTCCAAACAGAAGGTCAAATCTGCTGAGCTGAACTGTTTCCTTAGAACCGTCAACTGAAAATACAACAATCTGCCTGTCATTTTTAATATTGGCAACAACACACAAAGGAGCGTTGTAAGAATAATTTTTAAAATCAGTTGAAAAATAAATTTCATCAGTGGTAATAAAATTTGCAAAACTGGCAGCCGTGTTTTTGAGTTTAGCCTGCTGCTGCCCTTTTGCAAAAAACGCTCCGAGATTTACCACACTGTCGGCAAAAATATCAGAAATTCGCACCGAAGCCTGTACTGTTTTCTGTTTGCCGCCAATGTAACTGCCTTCAATGGCAATGTGACCGTTTCTGTCATAATCTGCATGAGAATAATCGTCAACTTCAAAGGCAAAATCCACAGAACCTGCAGCAGGAATAACCTGAAGCTGAAGAGCTGTTAAAGATCTGTCATCAAAGAACACCTGCGGGCTAAAACACATAAAACCTTTATTCAAAGGATCCACATAAACTTCCGTACTGATAACCCCGCCATTTTTTAACACAAGATGGTCGAGATTCAATACTCCAGAAGGCTGTCTGCTGGCAATATTGTAATTCAGGGAAAGATCCATTCCGAGTGCCTGTCCGTCTGCAGTAAGCCTGTTCAGGTTTGCAAAATTTTTATCACCGTCAAAGTCAAAATTAAATACGGTTGCACTTCCAAGAACATCTTTATTCAGGTTCAGGGTTCCTTTAATGCCATAATTAATGGCTTCGCCGGTTTTATTTGCATAAGAATTGCATGTCAAAGTTGAACCTGAAAGTCTGGAGTACAGGGAAGCAGGATTTTTTAAGCGTAAAAAGGCACTTGGATCCAGATTTGCAGAATCAAATTTAAAGTTAAAGTCTTTTGAAACAACGTTAAAATCTACAAGAACACTGTAAGGCAGGATACTGCGGACAGAACGCACATGAAAAGCAGAATCACTGAAGTTTACAAGGGTATCCATACGGGAAATTGTATAGTCTGCAGAATTCACAGGGGAAAATCTGATGTTGGCAGAAGAACCTTCAAGAGAATTGAGCAGTGTACCTGAAACGGAAAAACCGCAGGCTGCAAGACTGCGGTGACCATTAGTCGTTAGTAGTGAAGTCTGTAACTGAATCTGGCCTGAGGTCTTTACCTGAACTCCCCGACCGCCGTTCTGTTCGCCAAAGGTGGCTGAATCAACGGTAAGCCTGAAATCATTTTTTTCATCGGAATAATGAAGGGCAATATTTTTTATAATTACCCGGAATGGCAGTTCCAGCTCCAGGTCTTCCAGATTGAGAGGCTGTTTTTCTTTTACTGAAGAAACCTTTTTGCCGTCTTTTTTCATAAGGCCCGTAATTTTGTTCCAGGCCGGCATTCCCTGGTCATACTCAACGGAAACACCGTCAACCACAACTTCTTTCAGGGATTTTACTGCATTCTTTGTAACAAGATCCCAGAAACTGTAACCAATGTTTATATTTCTGACATGAAGAAGCCTTGCATCAGTTTCAGAATCATAAACACTTACCCCTTTTAGATGAACACCAGTAAAAACCGACGGAGACATTGATTCCCACCCGATTGTCAGACCAGTTTTTTCTTTGAGGACTTCTGTATATTTCTGGCTGATTTCAACAAGGGTTGTCTTAACCTGTTTGTAAACCGGATACAATAATGCCAGTCCAAGAAGAACAAGTGCGAGAAAAATTGAACTGACTACGCCAATGCGCAAAAACCGGATTTTCATGAAAAAGTGATGTATATTTTACAGAATTCTTAATATACTAAGTAAGTAACTTGTAATATTATTATCGGATTTTTTTCCGATTCCCTATATAGAAAATAATCAAAAATAAGCAGGAATAAAAGTATGATTTTAAAGAATTTTATCGTCTTTGAAGGCATTGACGGAGCGGGCACTTCAACACAGATTGATTTACTCAAAAACAGTCCGGAAAGGGATAAATTTTTCTTTACGACAGAACCAACAGATTCTCCAACAGGACTTTTTCTCAGACAGATGCTTCAGGGGAAAGTGACTCTGGATCCAAAAACTTCTGCATTTCTCTTTGCCGCTGACAGGAATGAACACCTTTACGGTTCAAGCGGTTCAAATTGCGGAATTGTTGAACAGTGCAATTCCGGAAAAATAGTCGTAAGTGACAGATACCTTTTTTCAAGCCTTACATATCAGAGCGTTACCTGTGGCGATGAACTTCCAAGAATGCTTAATTCAAAATTTCCTCTGCCTGAAATTCTTTTCTTTTTTGAAATTGACCCTGAAATCAGTCTTAAACGTGTAGACGGTCGTGGTGAAAGGGAAATTTACGAAAAAATTGATTTTCTGCGTGCAACAGAAAACAGATATGTTCAGGTTGTGGAAGAATACGAAAAAATGAACACCGGAATGAAAATTGTCCGCCTTGATGCTTCAAAACCGGTAGAAGAAGTTGCTTCTGCCATCGCTTTCCACTTAAAAAACAGGTAATTTTTTTCAGTTAGTATTAAGACTTCCACTTTTTTAAGCCGATATTAAAAGGGTGAAACTGTTTGCAAAAAAAATTATCACAGCACTGATTCTTCTCTTTTTAGTAACTCCCGTCTTCAGTTACATGCTTAAATACAAGGAAGATTATTACAAACTCTACCACATTCACTATCAGCAGTATCCGGATGATGTCATGGAAAACATCTACTGGCTGGAACAGGCTGTAAAGGCAGATTTCTGTAATCCCCTGTATGCACCCTGTAAAATAAACGATGAAACAGACTGGGAAAAATACCGGTATCTTTTTATGATGCATATAAATCTGAAACTCATTGAACAGCATTTGCGACTTGGCCGAATTTACGACAAACAGGTTGCCCATTTTTACGACCAGCCATGGGCAGAAGCTTATATACGGGATCTTGAAAAAGCCCTTGCCTGCTACAAATCCGGCCTGTATTACTGGCAGGAAGCTAAACTCTGGGCAGAAAAAGCAAATACAACCCATTTCAGGTTTCTGTTTTTGCAGGATTTGCAGAACTGGGAAGATGAAAGGGAACGTATCGGGACAGGAAAACTGGATTACGAAAAAATCATAAACCGGGAAACAAAGCGTGTTGAAAAAGTCATTAACGACTTTAAAAACATGACGGACAAAACATACTAAAATCAATATAATCAAAACAATCCTCAGCCTTGTGCCGGGAAAGGAAAATATTTTATGACATTCGAAGAAAAAGACATCGTTTATCCGCCAGTTCATCCTGGCACAGACAGAACATTCATCCGTTTTTATTCAGGAACACCTGACCTTAACGGCATTTTTTATCCTGAAGGAAGTGAAAATCTGCCACAGCGCATTTTTGTAACTGATACAAAAGTTGGAGCTCTGGATGCCGTAAAACCGTTTATTGACCAGTTCCGTGGTGAAAATTATGCCCATGTTGAACTTAAAAACGGTTATGTTGCAACAAGAGGAAATGATGTTCTCGTCATTCTTGGTCCCGGAGAGCCTTACAAGACTATTGAATCTGTCCTGACAATCATCAAGGCTGCACTGGACCACAATGGCCAGCGTTCTGCAGTTTTTGTTGGAATCGGCGGCGGTGTAATTACTGATATGACAGCCTTTTCTTCTTCGATTTTTAAACGCGGTGCCAACTGTGAACTTGTTCCGACTACACTTCTTTCAATGGTTGATGCTGCAGTAGGCGGAAAAACAGGCTGTGACTTTGATTCATACAAAAACATGATCGGTTCCTTCTTCCCTGCACAGAAAATTCACATCTGTCCACAGTTCGTTCAGTCACTTCCGGCAGATGAATTCAGAAGCGGCATGGCAGAAGTAGTAAAAACTGCACTTTTGTATTCTTCTCCACTTTTTGAAAAATTACGCAAAAATTCATCTGTTCTTGAAACACGGGATTCTGCCCTTGTTGATGAAATGGTTCGTATCTGTGTAAATGCAAAAGCAAAAGTTGTTGAACAGGATCTTACAGAAAAAAATATCCGCATGCAGCTTAATTTTGGTCACACTTTTGGTCATGCTCTCGAAAGTATGGCAGGACTTGGGGTTGTTACCCATGGTGACGGTGTTGCATGGGGAATGTCACGGGCTGCTGATCTGGCTTTTAATCTTGGGCATTGTACTAAAGAATATTGCGAAACCGTAAAGTCTACCCTTCTTTCTTTTGGATGGGAAATCGAAGCCGTTCATCCTGCAATGCTCAAAAAATACAAAAAAGAAGAAATTCCTCAGATTCTGTTTAATGCCATGAAAAAAGACAAAAAAAATACTTCGGCAAAGGTCAGATTCATTTTGCAGGAAAATGTAGAAGAAACTGTCATTACAGAAGTTCTTGAAGAAGAAGTTTTAAAAGTTTTGAGATAAACAGATGAACGCAGAAAAATATTTTGACTGGGCTGCAACTTCTCCAGCAGATGAAGAAATTTTAACTGAAGCCTTAAAAGAATCCATTGAATGCTACGGAAATCCAAGCGCAATTCATTCTGAAGGAACAAAATCCCGCGCCGCTTTTGAAAATGCAAGGGCGAGAGCTGCAAAAGCCCTTAATGTAAAGGCTGACCAGGTATATTTTACTTCAGGCGGAACAGAAAGCGATCATATTCCCCTGCTTTCACTTTTTACAAAACCTGAAAAAGGACAGATTATTCTCAGTGGAATTGAACATCCGGCTCTCAGGGAACAGTGTGATAATATGCGTAAGATCGGATTTGAAGTTGTAACCGTAAATCCGGATAAAAACGGCATTGTAAACGCTGATTCAGTCATTAAAAAAATTACCCAGAAAACCCAGTTTATCACTGTAATGGCCGTAAACAACGAAACAGGCTGCATTCAGCCAATTTACCAGCTTGCAGATGCCATTACAAAAGCAACAGAAGGAAAAAGGCGCCCGCATTTTCACGTAGACTGCGTACAGGCTGCCGGAAAAATTCCTTTGAACATCAATTATCCTGGAATTGACAGTGCTGCATTCAGTGCCCACAAAATCTGTGGTCCGCGGGGCATCGGCATTCTTGTACTTAAAAAGCCAGTAAATCCATTTTTAACAGGCGGCGGTCAGGAAAAAAATATCCGTTCTGGAACTGAAAATCTTTTTGGTGCCATTGCTTTTTCAAAGTGTCTTGAAAAATTCTACTTTGAAAAATCCTGTGCCCATTACGAACAGCAGAAAGCGGATACAATGTGGTTCATCGGAGAAATTGCAAAATTAAAAGGATGTTCCCTTGTACCTCCTCTTCGCGGAGAACTTACAGAAGAAGCACAGAAAAATTTC
Source organism: Treponema sp. (assembly GCA_045597415.1). GTDB lineage: Bacteria > Spirochaetota > Spirochaetia > Treponematales > Treponemataceae > Treponema_D. Next base: position 171,416 of record JAZLKD010000014.1, read on the forward strand.
AGTCCTTATGTTCTGCAGGCAGCTTTTAAGGGAATCCCGGGAAATGTTATGGTCCGTGCCATGGATGCAAAAGGTTTTTCCATTTCTACAGGAAGCGCATGTTCTGCAAAAAAACTTAACAGGCCGATTCTTGCAGCCATGGGAAGCTCAAAAGACATTCAGGAAACTGCGGTACGATTAAGTTTTGGACCGCTTACAGATAAAGCCGCCATGGAAAAACTTTTAACGGCACTTGGCGAAGTTGTAAATGATTTTAACTAATCCGATAGTAATTTAAAACAAAAAAAGCATCTCGTGAGAGACGCTTTTTTTTGTTTACAGGTCAGCTGAAGGCTTATTTACCTGTGTTCAACCAGTTCTGTGTGAAATAGTGATCAGAAATTGGTTTGTCGAATGTGTATTTATCAACAGTTACGCGTGTTGCACTACCTGTTTCAAGGTTTTTAACGTAGTTTTCAAGACGCATCTGATATTTTCTGTCACCAACAGTTGCTGTTTCAAATCTGTCAATGCGGTATTCCTTTGTTTTTTTATCATTTTTATCGAAAAAGTCGATTGCGATTGGCAAAAGTGAATCTTTTTCGATGTACTGAATACGATATGCATATTCTACGTTCTTATTCTGAACTGGAACAGATTTGATCTGATAGCAGGAATAATCTTTTCCGTTAGATTTTTTTGATGCATTTTCGTTCATCATTGTGTGAGCGTCATCTTCAAACTTACGGATTGTCATATCGTTATAAGTAAATTCAGAACCTACGAATGCCTTTTTGCGTTCCTGAGTAGCAATACGGCGTGTCTGTTTAAGTGAAGGCATGTAAATCCATTTATCATCTGATTTACCTTTCTTTTCAGCCTGAAGAATACGAGTATCCTTTACAGTTTTTGGTGTTGTGATATCAAATACTGTCTGTGTAAGACCATCCTTATCATTACCAAACTGTTTGATAATACGGTGTTCTGTCATTTTTCCAGTTTTATCAAACAAATCCATAATAAGAATTGATTCTGAATACAGTGGACGTGGTAAAGTTGTCGACTTCTTCATGATTTCGTTAGCATCTGCAGCAAAAAGGCTTGCAGAAAGAACCATGGCTGAAGCGATTACAGCTAAAATTTTTTTCATAAAATAAATTCCTCCAAAAATATTAAGTGTTTAAAATTATAACACAGATTTTTAAAACGGCAATTTTTTTTACTATTATATTGTTATGCAAATAAAAAGTATTGTTATATAAGGCAAAGCTACCATAAAAAGTTTATTCTTCAGATTTTGCTTCTTTCCAAAACTGAACCATGGTGGCCTGATTTTCTGCAGTCATGGGTATGTTTTTTTCTGCCATTTTTCTTTCGATGAATGTAAAGCGCCTGTAAAACTTACTGTTTGCACGTGTCATGGCAACTTCGGCGTCTACTCCAGCCCAGCGGCCGTAATTTACAACTGTCATCAGAAGGTCACCGATTTCTTCTTCAAGATGAAGCTGGGCTTTGTCAAGTTTTTCACTTCCCCCGCTGACAGTAAGCGGCTTGTCTGAAGGATCTTTTTTTGCTTCTTCAACTTCTTTCTGCGCTTCAATAACTTCTTTTAGTTCTTCATCAATTTTTGAAAGAGCCTGATCTATATTTCCCCACTCAAAACCTTTTTTTGAGGCTTTTTTTAGCATTTTATAGCCCCGCAGCAATGAAGGAAAACCTGGAGGAACTTCGTCGAGAATTGATTTTCCCCTGCGACCTTCCACATTTTCCTTGATTTTTTCCCACTGGTTCAAAACAGAAGCTGAATCTTCAGGCTTGACAGTCATCTGGGAAGCACCTTCGCTTTCTGCAAAAACATGGGGATGACGGCGGATGAGTTTTTCGTTTACGTCCTTAAAAACATCACCGACTATAAAATCACCTTTCTGTTCGTACATGTAAGCCATTACAAGGGCATTGAACATCAGGTCTCCCAGTTCTTCTTTTGCATGTACTGCATCATTCTGGGAAATGGAATCAATTACCTCACAGCACTCTTCCATCAGGTCTCGGCGCATGGACAAAACTGTCTGGTCACGATCCCAGGGACAGCCGCCAGGAGCACGGAGGGTTCGCAAAGTGTCTAAAAGGTCATCAAATTCTTTCATGGCGATTTTTCCTGATTATAATTTTTGATTATGTATACAAATTACTGTTCAACAAGTTTTTTCTTTGACCAGCCCTGAAGAAGCCTTTTCTGGTTGTCTTCATTGCTCAGAAGGAATTTTGCAAACATTTCGTTTGTCTGGGCAAATTCCTGGGCAAGGATAATCTGTTCATCTGCAGTAAAAGCCGAAAGAACGTAGTCTGCAATATCACGGTCAACAGGCTTTGTAAGGCCGAATCTGAGACGCCAGAAATCTGCAGTACCGAAAGTGTTTTTCATTGAACGAAGGCCGTTGTGTCCGCCAAGACCGCCGGACCATTTAAGGGAAACAGTTCCGAGAGGAAGTTCAAGTTCGTCGTGGACGATTAATATTTCTGCAGGTTCAATCTTAAAAAAGTGTGCAAGTTCGCCGATGGATTCTCCGGAAAGGTTCATATAAGTGAGAGGCTTAAGAAAATATATTTTATCTGGAGCACCTTCAGGAACGACAGGAGCTGAACCGTCTTTTTTGGCATAAGTGCCTGTTTCTGCAAACCACTGTGCAAGAGTCTGTGTTTCTACTACGGCATATTCGCCTTTAAATTTCTGCTGCCAGTTAAGTTTAGGGTAAAAAGGAAGCTGCTGAGCAAACTGCCAGGCAACATTGTGCCGTGTTTTTGCATACTCTGCACCATAATTTCCAAGAAAAGCTACAAGTTTTATCATAGTGATAATTATATCGAATTTTACAGGATGAGGAATAGCCGGAGGTGAAGGAGGAGAAAGGCATAAATTCTGCGCCTTAGTGATGGGAGTACCGCGCAGCGTCCACCGCAGGCGAAGGCCTGAGGAGGATGGAGCGTCAGCGGAAGTACGGACGTAACGACGGTGCAAAGCACCGGAAGGCCCTGAGAATTCACTTAAATTTTACCCCGATTTCTGCTATATTAAATACTGCAAAAGAGGAAAAAAAATGGCAGATTATCACGTATTTCCGGCTGCTCCTGAAGGAACTCCCGTTTCAAATTTTGTACACTTACATGTTCACTCTGACTACTCTCTTCTGGACTCCTGTGCAAAACTTGATGACCTTGTTGCAAAAGCCAAGTCACTCAATATGCCGGCTCTGGCCCTCACAGACCATGGTAACATGTTTGGTGCCCTCAATTTTGAAAAACTCTGTCACGTTAACGGAATCAACCCTATTGTCGGGGAGGAATTTTACGTTGCCTACGGTTCCCATTTTGAAAAAAACGCAGTTCCATACAGCCGCAAAGGTGAAGACGGTGACAGACAGGCCAGATATTTTCACCTGGTACTTTTGTGCGAAAATCAGACAGGATACAAAAACATGTGCTGGCTTTCTTCCCTGGGGTACACTGAAGGTATGTGGTATAAGCCCCGCATTGACTGGGAACTTCTGGAAAAACACCACGAAGGCATAATCTGTCTTTCTGCATGTATTGCCGGAGAACTTCCACAGCTGCTTCTTGCCGGAAAAGATGCTGAAGCTGAAGAGCTTGTACTTAAATACAAAAATCTCTTTGGACCAGATCATTATTACATCGAACTGCAGGATCACGGGCTTCCGGAACAGAAAGAAATCAATCCTAAACTCATTGCCCTTGCCCGCAAACTGGATGTTCCTCTTGTTGCAACAAACGATATTCACTACGTTGAAAAAGAAGACTGGGAAGCTCAGGAATGTCTGCGCTGTATCGGTTTTAAGAAAAATATGGAAATCGGCCGCTCTGGTATGGGTGGTGACAGTCATGAATGGTATTTTAAGACTGAAGAAGAAATGCGTTCCCTTTTTCCGGATTGTCCTGATGCTTTTGACAATACCGTTAAGATTGCAAATATGTGTGACCTTACAATACATCAATACAAGACAATGGAACTTAAAGGCACACTTCCACGATTTGAACTGCCGGAAGAATTTCAGACTCACGATGATTACACTAAAAATCAGGACGACTACATGCGCCACCTTGTTGAAAAAGGACTCCGCATGCGCTACAAGGAAATCACGCCTGAAATCCGCGAACGTGCTGAATACGAACTGGGAATTATCCTCAAAATGGGTTTCAGCGGCTACTTTCTTATTGTATGGGAATTCATCAACTGGTCTAAATCAACCTATGATAATGTAAACAACCGGCCAAAGCCTTACATGCCGATCGGACCTGGACGAGGTTCAGGTGCAGGTTCCCTTGTTGCCTACTGTCTTACAATTACGGATATTGATCCTTTCAGATATAAACTGATTTTTGAACGATTCTTAAATCCTGAACGCGTTTCCATGCCGGACTTTGACGTTGACATGGACTTCGACTACAGGCAGGACATCATCCAGCATACCCGTGACCTTTACGGCGAAAAGAAAGTAGGTCATATCGTAACTTTCGGTACTCTTAAACCTAAAAACGTAATTGCCGACGTTGGCCGTACCCTTGGCATTCCTCTGGCCGATGTTGCCATGCTCAAATCAAAGGTTTCTGAAAACCTGAAGGCCAAACTTAAAAACTGTTTTGAACCTCCAACTGAAAAATTTCCTGACGGCGGACAGCTGGCAGAATTTCGCCACGATCCCCGCTATGAAAAGCTTTTTGACCTTGCCATAAAACTTGAAGGCTGTAAACGCAATACCGGGCTTCATGCTTCTGGAATGGTAATCGGCCTTACTGAACTGCCTGACTGGGCTCCTGTATTCTCCATTGCCGATAAAGATGAAGGAATGAAGATCGGGGTTCAGTACACAATGGACATTATTGAACCTTGCGGTCTTGTTAAATTTGACTATCTTGGATTAAAAACCCTTTCCCTCATCCGCTATGCTGAAACCATCATCAACAAACATAAAAGGGCGGATGAGCCTGATTTTATCTGTGCTGAAGTAAGCGAAACTGACAAAAAGGCTTTTGACCTGTTCAAGCGGGGAGATTCTGTTGCCGTTTTCCAGTTTGAATCTCCTGGCATGCAGAAAATTCTTCGTCAGTTCCAGCCAGAAAAACTTGAAGATCTTGTTGCCCTCAACGCTCTGTACCGTCCTGGTCCAATGGACTTTATTCCAAACTACATTGACGGTAAGTGGAAGCCTGAAACAATCCATTATCCTGATCCTTGTCTGGAAGACATTCTTTCTGAAACTTACGGCGTAATGGTTTATCAGGAACAGATCATGCAGGTTGCGCAGCGGATTGCCGGATATACCCTTGGTGGTGCCGATATGCTCAGACGTGCCATGGGTAAAAAGAAAGTGGAAGAAATGGCCAAACAGCTTGCAATCTTTGAAGAAGGTGCCGTAAAAAATGGATTCAGCAAAGAACATGCCGACGATATTTTTAAGATCATGGAACCTTTTGCCGGTTACGGTTTTAACAAATCCCATGCGGCAGCTTATTCTGTCCTTGCATACCGTACAGGATGGCTTAAGGCCAACCGGCCTGCTGAATTTATGGCCGCAAACCTTACCAACGAAATTACTTCTACTGATACTCTTCCTGAATATATTGCTGAAGCGCGGAGAATTGGAGTTCCTGTTGATCCGCCTGATGTAAACCGTTCAGACTCAATTTTTGACGTTGTTGACGGTCATATTGTATTTGGCTTTAAGGGAATTAAAGGTATGGGCGACGGTGCTGCCCGTGACATTGTTACCGAACGTGAAAAAAATGGTCCGTACAAGGATTTCATCGACTTCCTTAAGAGAATTGTCGTTATTGAAACAGAAGTGACAAATAATGATGATTCTAAAAAAATCGTAAAGACAAAGTCCCATGTCAACAAAAAGGCTGTAGAAGTTCTCATTAAGTGCGGAGGATTTGATAATCTGGACAAAAACCGTCCGACACTGCTTTTGAACCTTGAACGGGCCTGGGCTTATGCTGAAAAAATTATGCTTGGGGATGATTTTGGACAGGGAAACCTGTTTGAAGGTACTGATGAAAAGCTGATTGTGGATTATTCCTACGAAGATGTTCCAGACTGTACACGAATGGACAAACTTACAATGGAAAAAGAACTCATCGGCTGCTACATCTCCGGTCACCCTCTGGACGATTACAAAAAAGCTTACGAAAGAACAACTGTTAACTCAACAACCATGGCCCGAGAAGCACGGATTGCAAAAGCAGAAGCTGATGCTCTTGCAGCAAGCGGACAGAACACATGGCGCACCCGTAACTCTGGCCGTGAGCACATCGCCCTGGGTATGCTTCAGGGACTCAGACCTTTCATCAACAAAAAGGGAAAGGAGATGGCCTTTGCAAAGCTTCAGGATTATGAAGGAACTATTGACCTGACATTCTTCCCGGATACCTGGGAAAAACTTAAGGGACAGATTCTGAATGACCAGATTCTTGTTTTTAAGGGGCGCATCGACGGTTCACGTGAAACTCCATCCCTGATAGTTACGGACATAATGGATCCTAAAATTCTGGAAGAAAGGTCTATTTCAGAAATCCATATTCAGCTTGATTCAGGCTTTAAAGAAGAACATCAGATTTTAAGTCTTAAGGACATACTTTTTGAAGCCGAAGGTAACTGTAATATATTCTTCCACGTAGACACAGATGAAGGAACATTTATTGTAAAAGGAAACGGACAGCTGACAGCACCTGCAACTCCCGAATTCATAGAACAGCTCAAACAGCAGATGTTTGTAAATGAAGTCTGGACTGTATAGAGGAAATAAACTGAGAGGTACAAAATGAATATTTTTTCAATTTTATCAGGAATTACTTACGGTTATTCTATTCTCTGTTTTATCAGGATTATTCTCAGCTGGTTTCCAGGTATTCTTCAGTCGCCTTTTGGAAAAATTATCAGTGTCCTCACAGATTCATACCTGAATTTATTTAAGAAACTCACTTTTCTGAGAATTGGCGTTCTCGACTTATCAGCAGCTCTTGCTGTCAGCCTCCTTATGGCATTGACCTATATTCTCACAGGCCTTGCATTTCCTGATCAGATTACAACCGGAGTCATTCTCGCGCAGATTTTTGCTGCAATATGGCAGCTGGCATCAACATTTTTCATTCTTTTTATTGTAGTTCTTGTTATCAGAGCAATCGTTCAGCTGTTTGCACGGCCATTTAAACCTGAAAGCCCATTCTGGGAAGCCTTTGACAGAAAAATCCTCCCATTTGTGTATGCAATTTCTAACTTCTTCACAGGCAGAAGAAACGTACAATACAAAACAGCCCTGTTAATAACAGATTTTGCCCTTTTTGCAGTCTACTGGGTGTTGAACAGTTTTGTAGTTCCTTTTGTCTACAATCTTTTATATGGCATTTAATACAAGACAACTGGGATATGAAATTACACGAAATTAACAATTCAGTATCTTCTCTGCCGGGAATCGGACCTGCCGCTTCAAGTTGTTTTTCAAAATTAAATATTTTCACAGTCGGCGACCTTCTGCAGTTTTATCCGAGAGATTTTGAAGACCGTACTCAAAAAGTTACATTAAGTCAGTATCAGTTTTTTCCAAAAGTCCACACTGTAGCACAGGTAACAGGACATGAATGGTTCGGATTTGGCAGAATGAAAACATTAAAACTCCTGGTCAATGATGGTTCTGCCAATGGAGAAATTGTTGCCTTTAACCGCCCGTTTATGGAAAAACAATTTCCCACTGGATCCATTATTGCCGTAACAGGTCGTTTTGAAATCAAGTACAATAAACTTCAGTCTACAACCTTTGATATCGAAAAAATTGCTGAACATGGAAACCTTGCTGATTATGTAAATGAGCCGGTTCCAAACAGCAGAGTTTTTCCTGTCTATCACCTTACAGAAGGACTTACACAAAAAACTGTTGCAAAAGCTGTGGATGCGGCGTTAAAGCAATATTCTCTGGGAATTGAAAATGAACTGCCCGACAGCGTTATGCAGGAACATGATTTTTTACCAAAATCCAAAGCCCTTAAAGCAATTCATCAGCCTGATAACCTGCAGATGGCATTAAAAGCAAGAAAAACCCTTGCATTTGAAGAACTTTTCCATTTTCAGCGCACACTGGCAGAACGGGCATTCTTTCACCGTGGGAAACTACCATCCCTGGAACCGCAGCTCAATAATTCACTTCAGCAGCCTGTCAGTCTGGAAAACTTCATTAAAACTCTTTCTCCAAAACAAAAAGATCTTTTATCAAGATTGAATTTTCCTTTGACAGATGACCAGAGGTCGGTTATAACGGCTTTGAATTTTGAAATTGACCACAGTTATGAACAGACCCGTCCTTTAGGCGACAGATTTGCAAAACCATACTACATGAGATCCCTTTTACAGGGTGATGTAGGTTCCGGCAAAACCCTTACAGCTTTTTTTGCAGCCCTGCGTATAATCGATTATGGCAGTCAGGTTGCAATGATGGCACCAACCGAAATCCTTGCCCGACAGCATGCAGAAAATGCAGCGTCCCTTCTTCAGGTTCTTGGAGTCAGGGTTGCATATCTGACAGGAAACATTAATTCAAAAGGACGCTCTCAACTGCTTCTTGCCCTCAAAAAAGGTGAAATCGATTTTGTAATTGGAACACATGCTCTTTTCAGCAAAAATGTCATTTACAGCGATCTTGCTTTTGCAATAATAGACGAACAGCACAGGTTCGGAGTCATGCAGCGTAGTGCCATTGTAGACAAAGGCCGCTTAAGCCTTGAAGGCAAACTTTCTGAACCAAATCTTCTTATGATGAGTGCAACTCCAATTCCACAGACGCTTGCCATGACTGTTTTTGGCGATCTTGATGTACTTACAATTAAAACAATGCCCCAGGGAAGAAAACCTGTCACAACATATCTTACAAGAGCCGGCAATGAAATAAATGTTTACGAAGCAGTCAGAAAACAGATTTTGCAGGGACGGCAGGCATATTTTGTGTATCCGGCCATTGAGCAGAATCTGGACACAGATCAGGGAAATGGAAAGGCTCCACTAAAATCTGCAGAAGAAATGCTCGCATTTCTTTCAACACAGGTTTATCCAAAGTTCAGATGTGCTTTGATTCATGGAAAAGTCGAAGATGACCAGCAGAGTGAGATTCTCAAAAAATTCAAAGACGGACAAATTGATATTCTCGTTGCGACAACTGTTGTTGAAGTTGGAGTTGATGTTCCGAACGCTACCTGTATGGTAATTGAACAGGCGGACAGATTTGGGCTGGCTGCCCTTCATCAGCTGCGAGGTCGCGTTGGCCGTGGCAGTGAACAGTCATTCTGTTTTCTCATCTATCGTCAGGAAATTACAGAAAACGGGATTGCAAAAATGAAAGTAATCAGGGAATCAACAGACGGATTTAGAATTGCAGAAGAAGATTTAAAACTAAGAGGTCCCGGCGAAATTACCGGAACCGCTCAAAGTGGTGAATTAACTTTTAAGATTGCTGACCCTGTTGCAGATCAGGAACTTATGCTTCTTGCCCGTGCAGAAGCTCTGGCAAGTCTTAGTCGATTACAGCAATGATATCGCTGTTTTTTACAATAAGGTAATCTTCACCGTCAATTTTAACTGGTGTCCCTGCATACTTGTCATACATAACTTTTTCACCGATTTTTACAGTGATTTTTTCTTTATCTGTACCAGGACCTACAGCTTCAACAGTTGCAGTCTGTGTTTTTTCCTGTGCTGTTTCTGGAATAATAATTCCAAAAGATGTTTTTGTTTCGGCTTTTGTCTGTTTCAAAAGAACACGGTCAGCCAATGGTCTTACTGCCATACTATTCCTCCAATTGTATCATTTTGACCCATAAATTTTCAAATTAAAAATTCATTGTGTCAATTTAACACTATATTTATTAAGATAATAAAAAAAGCGTCAAAATGGCAAGAAAAATCGCCTTTTTTTTACTTTTTTTGCAAAAATTCATCGATTTTCTCACCATGCTTTCAATTTTTACCGCTTCCATCCATTTCCTGCACTCCTTCTCCATACTTGGCACAGATATTGCTATATAAATAGTGTAACATCCATAAATCAGGGGGATTTTTATGACAAACTACGATGAAACACTGGCACTTTACCTTAAGGAAATCAACAGAATTCCACTTCTTTCCAGAGATGAAGAAACCGAACTTGCCATTGCTGCAAAAAACGGCGATAAACGCGCCAAAGATAAAATCGTAAATTCGAACCTGAGATTTGTTGTAAATATTGCTAAAAAATATCAGAACAAGGGACTTGAAATCACAGACCTTATTTCTGAAGGCAACCTCGGACTTCTCACAGCCATTGAAAAATTTGATGTTACAAAAGGCTACCACTTTATTTCATACGCCGTATGGTGGATCAGACAGAGCATTCTCAAAGCAATTTCTGAAAAAAGCCGTGCTATTCGTGTTCCTCTCAACAGGGCAAATGAAATCGTTCAGATTGAAAAGGCACTTAAAACAATTTCTTCACGCAAAACTGAAGAACAGGAATTCCAGCAGATTGCTCAGATGCTTAATATGGAAGTTTCTACTGTACGTGATCTTATAAACATCAACAGAGAAATGATCAGTCTTGATGCAACAATAGATTCGAATGACAATGAGTCTACAACATTCGGAGCAAGCCTCACAGATGACCGTTACGGAAATCCATCAGACTCTGCAATTACAGAATCAATGAAAAGCGACATCAATACAGTTCTTCACACACTTAAGCCAAATGAAGCTAAAGTACTCAACTATCGATACGGTCTCAACAATAATAAACCAATGTCACTTAAGGAAGTTGGAGAAAAATGCAATCTGACAAAAGAAAGAATCCGTCAGATTGAAAAAACTGCAATTCTGCGTCTTCAGCACCCTGCACGTGCAAAAATGCTTGCTGATTACTACGCATAAAAACGTCCTTTGGCAAAAACAGGCTTAAAACATATCATCCAGATAATGAATCTGTCTCTTTAAAAGACGGGCATCAGCATTGGATTTATCAAGGGCAATGGAATAATCAAGACTCAATAGAGCATCTTTTTCTTTTCCAAGCATGTACTGAATGTGAGCCATTCTGTAAAGAATATCAGATTTTTCTTCAGCAACTTTAGAACGCCCGCTGGCAAGCCCGTAAATTTCAAGGGCTCGTTCTTTTTCACCAATACTGGAATTTATCATTGCAAGATTTACAGCTGAGGAAAGAGAACAGCCTGAAGAAATTGAACCTCTGGAAGCACCTGATTCAAAAACTGCATATTCATAAAGTCTTTTTGCAGCATTTGCATTGCCGTCAATTAAAGCAAAGTAGGCTGCAAGTTCACATTCCCACACTTCAAGTTCTTTAACAGCCTGTGCAGCTCTGTCTCCAAAAGCAGCTTTTATGAGACTGTCTGGAACAACAACTTTTGCATTCTGAACTTCACCGCCAAAAACATCAACTTCACTCTTTTTAGAATCATCCCCGGCAGCAGCTGGAGAAAGATGATAGCGGGAATCAATAAAACGGGTAAAAAGCTGCCGAGCTTCATCAGTCTTGTCTGCTGCTATAAGTTCATGAACGGCAAACTGAACTAAAAGAGGAGGATACAAAGACTTGCCGAGGGAATTTTCTTCAAGCTTGTTGTAAATATAAGAAATGCGTGTATTTACAGGCAATTCCGGATGAAATTTCAGATAAAGCTGAGCTTCTTCCACGAGCAGAATTTCATTACGCTTTTTGCCTTCTTCATGCTGTTTTTTTAGCACTTCATTCATTTTATAAAGGGCATCTGCAATCAAAAACTTAGGACGCGAATCATTTGCCCTCATTTTTTGAGTCCTCAGATGTGTTTTTCGGACAGCAATTTCAAGTTCACTCATCTCCTGTGGAAGGGAATCATCCCAGGCAAAGCGTGAATAAGTTACAAGTCCCGGCACATATTCAGGATTATTGTGGGCAGCTGTCATAAGATATTCATAGCTTTTATTAAATTCCTGATTCTGTTTGTAATAAATGGAACTGTTTACAAGAACTGAACTTGGAACGCCGATTGAACTGTTTTTGCGTGCCATGGAAATAAGGTTATCTCTGCAAACCTGGGAATTTTCTTTATCTTCAAGAAAATAATAACAGTCAGCAAGAAGAGCATAAGCTTTGGAAAGAATCTTTGGATTTTTTAATCTGCTCAGATTATCAATGCAGACATCAAAACGCTGACCATCATACTGAACAAGAGCCCAGAAATATGCATCTTCATCAGATTTAAAATCAAAACTCTGCTGAACAAAAGCAGCTTCTTCATACATACCTTTAGAAAGATAAATTAAAGCTGCATCCTTAAGCCATATTTCGTTTCCTGTCGTTTCCCAGGCGTCATAAAACACCCTTATATACTTTTCATCAAGATAATCCTGCCATTTTGTAATGTTTTTACGGTCAACCTTGATACTGGCTTCAGAATGAATTGAACCATATTTTCCACCTTCCAGTGAAGATGAAACCTGCAGGGCTTTTTCAATTTCACCGCTTCTGAGCAAATCCTGGCTGTATACGGCACAAATTTCTTCATTTGTTCCAAGAACTTCATAGGCATTTTCAAGAACGCGACGGCAGTCTTTAGTTTCACCAAGAGTCTTATACCGTTTGTAAATTCCAAGACGGGCATAGGCACTCAATGCTTTTTTTTCAGCAGATTTTAATAAATCGTAAGCATCCGTAACTCTTCCAGACTGAATGAACATATCAACAGCATCCATCTGAGCACTGAAAGATTTTGCCTCGCTGCCAGAAGAACATGAGGACATAAAAAATCCCCATATAAGAACAGAAGAACACAAAAGAGCTTTTACAAATCTGATCTTAACGGGGAATTTCATCGGCTAATGCCTGTAATTATAAAGTTTTTTTAATATTGTCCAGAATGCCGTTAATGAATTTAAAGGCATCATCCTGTCCAAATTCGCGGGTAATATCAATTGCTTCATCAATGACAATAGCCGCAGGAACATCTTTCATGAACATAAGTGAATATACACTCATTCTCAAAACAGCGAGGGCAACCTTACTGATACGGTCCATGGACCAGCCGCTCAAATGTTTTTCGATAAGTTCATCAATCTGAGTAATATTATCCAGAGTTCCTGAAATAAGAATACGGGCAAAAGCACCACTTTCATCATCAAGAGTGGTTTCACCAGCATCATTTTTACACCAATCAAGACTGAGAACTTCTTCCCTGTCTTTCTGTTCGGCCATATCCCAGGAATACAATCCCTGTACGGCAATAATTCTACCCTTTCTTCGTGACATATTTTTACCAGTTCAACAAATTATCGAGAGCTTCGCCTTCTTTTTTCCAGTTTACGTTAGAAGGTGAATCCAAAGAATTTACAATTTCTTTTAAACCTGCAGCGAGAGCAGCCTGCTGTTTCTGACCTGTTACGTTACCTTTACAGTAATCATAAACAGTTACAGTCGAACCAGGCTGAACAACATCGCTCAATTCCAGCATTTTAGCAGCAAACTTTTCACGAACTACATAGAACTGAAAGTCAAAAGTAGTTTCATTAAGTTTGTCAGAAACATGGCCGATTTCATAGCCGAACAATTCATTAAGTTCACCACTTGTCAAACCAAGCTGCTGGGCAGCGATAGGAGTTTTTCCCACAATCATGTCACCGGCACTGAAAGTCTTTTCTTTAACAGAATTAGCTTTAAGTGTGTCAAAAGTTACAGATTTGTCTTTAATCTGTTTGTACAAAGCTTCAGCCTTGCTTTTTGCAGCGGCAGCATCTTCGCCTTTTGGAACGATAACAAGGAAAAGTTTCATTGTGTCAGGACGAACAAAATTTGTTTTATACAATTCATAGTAAGAACGGATTTCTTCATCAGTAGCGGCAACTTTTTTGATGTCTTCGCCTTTTTTCTGAATTACATACTGCTGAGAGATATAAGAATTTTTGAGCTGAGTCTTGTATTCAGAAACTGTCATTCCAACACTCTGTTTCATATATTCATCAAGAGTCTGTTTAGTCTGAGCCTGAAGAAGAGCATCAAATTCTTTTTCTGTAATGGCACGGCCTGCATTCTGCTGGAGGATTCCAAGAAACTGCTGTTCAATCAAAGAATCAGGAACCGTAATTCCAGATTTCTGTGCAGCCTGAAGAATCAGTTTTTCATCAACAAGGGCTTTAAGGATTTCTTTTTTTGTATCAACAGAAAAGGAAGTCACATTACCCTGTTTCTGATACAAAGCAACTCTGTTTTTAAGGTGTTTAAGTGTAATAGTTTCTGATTTGTTCAATTTAACAACAACAAGCGGAGTCAAATCTGCCTGAGCAACAGCTCCAAAAACTGTAAAAATTGAAACCATCAAAGCCAAAAAAATCTTTTTCATTTTGAAATTATCCCCTTAACAAATGAACTTGTAACCATGAAACAGTCAAAAGTCCCGGAAGTTACAAATTCATTATTAATTCTTCATTTTTAACTGTTAAATCTATCAGTTGTCCAGTGGAAGACCACCGGAAATTGTAGCGCGGATTCGGCGAACACCTGCAGAAGATGACTGTTCCTTTTCAATCTTAAAGTCACCGATCTGAGCTGTGTGCTGAACATGAGGACCGCCACAAACTTCCTTAGAGAACCAGTCGTTCTTAACGTCACGGCCGATTGTGTAAACCTTTACAGATTCACCATATTTGTTGGCAAAGAGAGCACGAGCGCCTTCTGCCTTAGCTTCATCCAGAGTCATGATTCTCATATCAACTGGAAGGTCAGCCTTGATCTGTTCGTTTACGATGTCCTGAACTTTCTGAATTTCTTCCTTAGTCATTGGACGTTCAAAAGTAAAGTCAAAGCGCATGCGTTCGTTGTTGATGTTAGAGCCTTTCTGTGCAACCTGGTCACCAAGAACATTAACCAGAGCCTGCTGAAGAAGGTGTGTTGCAGTGTGATATTTTGTTGTTACATCAGACTGTTCTGCAAGACCACCTTTTGCTTTTCCGGCATCAAGGGATTTTGAAGCTTCCTGATGCTTTCTTTCAGCCTCTTTAAAGCCTTCAACATCTACAGTAAAGCCGTTTTCAGCCCCAAGTTCCTGAGTAAGTTCAAGAGGATAACCGTAAGTTTCATAAAGATTATAAGCAACTTTACCTGAAATAATCTTTTTAGGATTTTTCATAAGGTTTGGAAGGAGCTTCTGGAATTCAGCTTCACCCTTTTTAAGAGTTGTGCGGAATTTTTCTTCTTCTGCAGTAAGTTCTTTCTTGATTTTGTCAGCATTAGTTTCAAGTTCAGCGTAAGCAATCTTGAAATTGGCAATTACAGCATCAGCAACTTCTGCAAGGAATGATTTTTCGATTCCCAGCTTCATGCCGTGACGAACAGCACGGCGGATAAGGCGGCGGAGAACATAACCTGCACCAACATTTGAAGGAGCAACACCACGAACATCACCAATAATGAAAACAGAAGCACGGCTATGATCTGCAATGATACGTACAGACTTGTCTTTTTCTTCATCAGTTCCGTATTTGTAATTTGCCATTTCTTCGATTTTAGCAATGATTGGCTGGAATACTTCTGTCTGGTAAACAGAAGTCTTACCCTGAAGGATACAGTTAGCACGTTCAAGTCCCATACCAGTATCTACATTCTGTTTTGGAAGAGGAACCAGTGTTTTTTCGTCAATGCGGTTGAACTGCATGAAAACGTTGTTCCAGATTTCCATCCAGTTTTTAGAATCAGTACCTTTATTAGAGCCGGCAGGAGGTTCACCTTCACCAACCCAGTAGAAAATTTCAGTATCAGGACCACAAGGACCAGTAGGACCTGCAGCCCACCAGTTGTCATCAGCACCAAGATAAGCGATTCTGTCTTCAGGCATACCGTTTTCTTTCCAGAAATCAGCAGCATCATCATCGCGAGGTGCATTTTCGTCCCCTGCAAAAACAGTTACAGAGATTTTTTTAGGATCAAGGGCAAGCCATTCTTTAGAAGTAAGGAATTCGTAAGAAAAAGCAATGGATTCTTTTTTAAAGTAGTCACCGAGAGACCAGTTACCAAGCATTTCAAAACATGTAAGGTGGCTTGGATCTCCAACTTCGTCGATATCACCGGTGCGGACACATTTCTGGTAGTCAGTAAGGCGTGTTCCGGCAGGATGTTTTTCACCCAGCAGATAAGGAACAAGCGGATGCATACCGGCAGTTGTAAAAAGAACAGAAGGGTCATTTTCCGGAATCAAAGACTGTCCGGAAATCTCAGCATGATTTTTTGATTTAAAGAACTCAATATATTTTGAGCGTAATTCATTTGCAGTCATAATAGTATATAGTAACAAAATTCAGTGCTTTGTTCAATTAAAAGAAGCATCAGGGCGTCCGCCCCAACCAAAGGTTGTGCCGCCGGCAGTTCCAGCCTTCACTAACGTTCATTGGACGGTGCTCAACCACCGTCCAACTAAAGGGCTTCCATTGCCTGACGCGAATTACAGGAAATCACATTTTGAAATAGTTTCTGCATAACTTTCAGTCAACGTTTTTTCATCAGCAGAAAAAATTTCTTCTCCGAAATGCTCATACCAGTGTGTTATTGGAAAATCAGTTCCAAAAAACATGCGTTCCTTAAATCCCGCGTTACAAATTGATTTATAAGAATCATCCGGACAAAAAGCCGTGTCACCAACAAGATTGTCATATTTTGAAAAAAGCTGGATTATCGGCTCAGGATCTTTACAGTGGGCGAGATGAACTTTCACTTCCGGAAAATCAGCGAAGCATTGTTCAAATAGCAGAGGATTATCTTTTTCCGAGCAGCCAGTATGAAAATAAATTTCGTATTTTTTTTCTTTTGCAAATTCAAAAACATGAGTCAAAAGGTCAACTCTGTTCTTGTCTGCAGGATTCCAATCATTTAAAAAAGGATGAACAACAAGTCCTTTGTAGTCCAAATCTTTCATAATTGATTCAAGAGGAATTCCTCCAAACAAAACCATTGGATCAATCCAATAAAGGGGATTTACTTTAAGACCGATTTCTTTTGCAAATTCAACAGCATCTTTTGTTTCTTCTGTCATGGCTTTGTAAAACTCAATGGCTGGTGCTGAATCAGTAAACAATGGAGTCAAATAGGCAAAAGTTGTTTCATCAACACCGTTGTTTTTTAGTGCTTTAAAGATATTGTGGAAATCATATTTAGTCTGATTGAACTGACCTATGTGGGTGTGAATGTCGTGCATAAATTTTCCCTGAAAAATACGGTGGTTGTGGCTCTCGAAATTACCGTATTTCGTTTAACTAAAATTATTTCTTCATATTTTTGAACTGCATTTCTCGCCAGTTCAAAACGATTTCCTTATTTTTTGCAGCAACGGCGCAGAAGTGGCGGGTGATTTCCAATGGATTTCCAGTTGGGCTTTCGTTTGCGTTACGAACCATACAAGGAGCGCAGAAAGCGGCTTTGTCGCATTTACAGCATTCACCGTTTCCCATATCCTTAAACTTCAAGCCGCGAAGCCAATTGATTTTTTCGCTGTTTTCCCAGATGTTCTGCAAAGTATCGTTTTTAAGATTTCCCAAAACCATTTCCTGCCAGCCGGCACAAGGATAGACATTTCCGTTTGCAACCATACAACAAGATGAAATTCCAACTCCACAAAGTCTGCGTTCTGGATTAAATTGATTTTGATTACAACGCTCAATAAAATCTGGAGCCATAACAGCTTTCTGATAATCTTCATCACCAAAAGAAATCTGTTTGATTACTTCGCCAGCTTCTTCAACAGAAAGACGATGAGCAAGGTTTGAAGTTTCGTGATTGAATTCAGCCATCATAATGTAATCTGTCTGGGCACGGATTTTGTGTTCATTGCACCATTTCATTACATCGCCAAAGTCGTTTTTGTTTCCTTTCATAGTCGGACAGGAAACATGAACTGGCAAATTGTTTTCAATAAGTTTAAGAATTGCATCACGAGTTTTTTCAAAACTTCCTTTAATTGTTGTAATTGCATCGTGATGTTCTGGAATCATCGAATAAAGAGAAGTTTGAACAGAAGAAACATTTCCTTCTTTCATAATCTGGATAATTTCATCATCAAGTCGGGTGAGATTTGAAAGGATGTTTACATAAAAATCGTATTTTTTAGCGGCTCTCAAGAACTCTTTGAATTTTGGGTGAAGCATACATTCGCCGCCGCTCAAAGTAACTGACAAAACGCCCATTTTACTAAGCTGTTCCAAAACGCTGTAATACATTTCTTCTGTAATGTCGTAAAGCTTTAAATCGTGTGGAATGTAGCAATGAACACAACGTTCATTACAACGAGAAGTCAATTCAATCTGGAATTGTGTTAAATGTGGTTTGTCTTTATAATGTTTTTCCAAAAATTCCTGAGTGTCAGTATCAGCACGCTGAATTGTCGGTGTAAAATCATCACGATTTGTTTTTGGCTGAACTGCGTTATATGTAAAACCAGCATCTTTGGCATCAAGTTCTTCTTTAGTTTCACCTTTGATTATAAAACCGTCTTCAATCAAAGTTTCGTAGAATTCTTCCGCATCTTTTTTGATTGTTTCAATATCGACATCAACAAACGATTTTACGATTTTCTCTGCAAGTTCGTCCAAAGTTTGTGGTTCACGGGACAAAGCGCACAAGAAAACAGTGCCGCTTTCGTTTACCATACTGTCGTTCCAGATTCCAGTTGATGTAATGTAACCAGCTCCGTCGTAGTTACGGATGTAGGTGTCTTTTTTCTGTCGGTAGAGCATTTAAGTTGAATTCTCCCTGATTTTGATATATATTTGATACCCAAGGGGTATCATTATGAACCAAACAGCATTTACTGTTCGGATGGATTCCGAATTAAAAAAACAGTTTTCTTCTCTCTGTGAAAACCTTGGACTTCCTGTTTCTGTTGCGATCAATCTTTTTGCAAAAACGGCAGTCCGTGAAAAACGCATTCCTTTTGAACTTTCCTTGCAGCCAAATGAACTTACAAAAAAAACAATTTTACTTGCAGAAGAAGGAAAGGAATTAAACGGTTCGTATAAAACAATGGAAGATTTAAGGGCTTCTCTTGATGATTCTTATCAATAAAAGTTTATAACTGAGGTTTATCAAAATTTATTGTAAAGTCTTCACCATCTTTTTCTGGGGTCGGTTTCATTGCAATATTATTTGTAATAGTTCCTGAATTTTTATTCTGGTTCATTTTTATTGAAGTATTTTTGATGTTGTTATTAGATGAGTGAAATATAAGTTTTAGAAAGTCCACAATCTTTTTTAGAATATTCATTATCTTTTTTCTTCCTTGATTTCAAATACTTGAACATCATGTTTACCAATTGGGCATTTCTTTGTTGAGTATGCTGGTTGTAAACCATTTCCACATTGGAGATCACTGATTGCAGTCTCAGGTTTTTCCTTTGTACTGTAATATGCACAAATTTTACAAACTGCTTTATATCGAATATATGTCATAATCATTTCCTCTAAATAAAATCTCACAGAGTCGACTTCAAAAGCTAAAATCGACCCTTAATTTAACAAAATACTTTCCTATTTTGTTAATTCACATGGAACACATCCATTTGTCATTCCAGGTTTACGCAGCTGTGAAGGACATCCTGCTGCGTAGCTTCCTGATGAAGCGTTCTGTGCGATTACCTGTGGTTTTGTATAAGCCATAGTTTTTCTCCTTTTTTTGCTTTATTTCTAAAGCGAATTTTGTTTTCATAAACCGTCAACGACAGTTGTTTCAACCTTTGCTAAAAAATAATT
Organism: Treponema sp.; assembly: GCA_045597415.1. GTDB lineage: Bacteria > Spirochaetota > Spirochaetia > Treponematales > Treponemataceae > Treponema_D. The sequence goes on from JAZLKD010000014.1 coordinate 191,206, forward strand.
CATAAATAACAAAAACGATTCCTGCAACTATTCCTAATACCTTTACGATATTCATTAATTTTTCTTTAAATTCCTCAAAGCTCATTTAATTTCCCCCTAAAAACTTATTTGTATTTTCTGAAAAATTTAGAATTTCACGAACGTTAAATGGCATAAAAAGACCTACTACAGTTCCTGCAATACCAACAAAAAACATGCCGCCATCTTCGTTTGTTGCAACAAGAATTATTTCTAAAACAAACTGTGCAATCAGGCCTAAAGCTATTGTCCATCTATTGTCATCTGCAAAAATGAAATACAATACGCAGTTCACAACAGCAAGAACTATTACAAAAATGTTGATTATGTAATCTCTTGTTCCATTAGCCGATTCAAAGAAAACAATCGCACTCATGACACTCAATGACATTGCAGCAATGAATAAAATTCTTTTTATCCATTTCCAGACAATTCCGAAAAATCCCATAATTTACACTCCTTAAACTGTCATATTGATACAAATGTACCAACTAATATAAATTATAAATCCATATATACAATTTTTCAATTATAAAATAATACAAATGTGCTATTTTCAGAGTAGAAGTTGTATTATGTTACTATTCTGGAAAAATGTTCGAAGTGAACTTGAATACAAAGGTATTACTCAAAAAGAACTTGCTGCGGCTATTGAAGAAAGTTATAACACAGTGCAATCCTGGATAAACAAGGAAAGACTTCCCAATGTGGAACAGGCTGTGAAAATTGCAAAATTTTTACACATTACTGTCGAATATCTTGTTACTGGCAATAAAGAAATTATACATCCGAGCACAGCTGATGAAACGTTACTTCACAATTTTCATAATCTGTCAGAAACAAACAAAAATAATCTCATCAAAATCTCTGAAATTCTGAAATAATCCTATAAAAAAGCCTGCAATCGTATAGAATGCAAGCGGTTCTTTTTTTTCGACAATCAAAAACTTTTCAAATTATTTTTTTTGTTTTTCTTTTATTAATCGATCTATATCTGCAAATGCATTTGTTAAAGCTTCTGCATGATACATTTCATACATATTAAAAACATAATCCGTTAAATTTAAATCATCAAGCTGGTGTAAAATCTTATCAGCTGTTGTGCCTTTATAACACGCATAATGTTCCACAAGGAAAGTAAAAAAATACATTTCTTCTGACAATTAATCTCTCCTTATGTATAAAGAATTGCGAGGATCTCCAGTTACCAGTTCAGCTTCCCACATATCAAAAATTCCTGTTGGACTGAACTCCCACATTTCAAGTTTTGGATTAGGAAGCATGTTGCAGGTCTTGGAAAACAGGAACTTTCTGTAAGCATCCATAATTGAATAGCCGTACTTACTAGCCCCGATTGTAAGGGCGCCGGAGGCGTTGGTTGCAGCCTGCTGCAACCAATGGAGCGGGAGCGGAACCCTGAAAAGCGGGATTAAGCTCCTGAAACTTATTCCTTGACCGTTCGTTTGATCTGGCTCCGGTGCAAAATAAGCGGCATGGATTCTGTCTGGTAATAGCCGTCGGGATTGGCAATTACACTTTGAAGAATAATTGTATTTCTGTCTGTTTCTGTTGTTTTTACAGGTTTATTTCTTACTGTTTTGACTGTTTCAGTTACTACGAATTTTGGCTCGTAAAAACCGCTTAAATATGGCGAACCTGTTTCAGAGCGGAACTGCATGATTTCACCGCCACTCATTTTTTGCGTTACGTAGCGACCTGTATCTGATGTCCGTTCATTTTCTACAAAATAGCCTGTGGCTGTAAACGTAATGTTTGTTCCGTCTGCTGTTGACCATACCGGGCCTTTTACAAGTTCTGCAAAAATTTCACCTGCTGATTCTTTTTTGCTGTCGATCCCGGATTTGATTTTTTTGTAACTGCCGTCCCAAAGATTGGATTCGCCGATAATCATGCGAACATCGTCCTGAATACGGATTTTGATTTCGTCCACATTTACGAGGCTGATGTCAAATCGTCTCTGCAGATTCTGGATTGTCTTGTTTACGGAACTGAAATACATTCCGTTGCGGCGGAGGTTTGACTTGAGCCAGTTGTAAACCTCTACACTGTCTTCAAACTGAAAAATGATTTCCTTGTTTTTGTAGTCAAAGAAAATATATCTTCCGCCGCCTTCTGCTTCTGTCTTGTACCACAAACCGTCCAGAAAATTTGCAAAAGTTCCCACTGTCCCATCCTGAATTCGGGCAAGTTCCTTTGCTGTAATACGGCTGCCTGCAACACGGATTGTTTTTGTTTCTATATACTTTCCTTCTTCTTCGCTGTATTCGTACTGAGTCTGAATCTGGTCCAGACGGCGGTTTTCATCTGTATCGGAAGCATAGACCCATACAGGGAAAGAAACTCCTTTTGCCTGCCCCATTTCATAGGCCTCAGACCGCTCTGACTGCTGAATAAAAACACGGCCGTCAGCATCAAAATCGCCGATCATGCGCAAAGTGAACTTTCCTTTTTTGTCACGGCCACCCAAAAATATGCGCAGGACTGCATGTCCAGCTTCTGAATCTCCCTGATAGATCAATGCATTGTGATGATTGCCGATTACATCAAGGCTTGTACAGGCAAATGTCTGCACCTGAGTTACTGTTGTGGCTAAATATGCCTGTCTTTCATAAACTGCTTTGTCCGGATTGTAAAGGCCGGCAATAAGCTGAATGTATGGATTATTGGCAACTTTGCACACGTTAATCTGATCTTCGTGTCCGTCACCGTCCAGGTCCATTGTTACAACACTGAGAAGGGTTTCTTCTTTTGTGAGCGAAATAAAGGAAGAAAAATCATTATTATCGCCATATTCACTGTTTTTATCGTCTTCTTTTAAATGTTCAACCTGAGGAATTACTTCTTTTGCAGACGCTGTACCTTCATTTTTCATGACAAGCTGCCTGATGACAAAAAAACAAAAAAGAGCAGCTGCAATTACGACAAAAGACGCAGGAATCAATTTTTTCATAAATGCATTTTATCACAATTAAACCTTTGTTCACAATAAAAAAGGGCGACTGTCAGCTATGCTGCCACCGGGCTATCCGTGGTTCCGGCTTTCGCCTTCATTATTTTACTCTGGTGGTTTCGAGAACCTCAACCACCGGCGCAAAATAACAGCTGCGCTGCCACTACTATCCCTGTCGCAAATAATTCCCTTGCAATATTTTGAAAACCTTGCGCTTTCTTGACATTTAAACTTTCTTTCAATAAATTTTCTTCTATGATAAAAAACATTGATGTATTTGAAAAACTTCCTGTTCCAAAAGCTGTTTTTAAGCTGGCAATTCCAACTGTTTTAAGCATGATTGTTGCTGTTTTCTACAACATGGTAGATGCTTTTTTTGTCGGTCTTATTCACGATCCAAGCCAGTTTGCAGCTGTAAATGTTGCAACTCCTGTCTTTCTCATTCTTATGGCAGCAGGAAACATTTTTGGTATGGGTGGTTCAAGTTACATCAGCCGTTCACTTGGCCGCAAGGAATTTGACGTTGTAAAAAAAATCAGTTCCTTCTGTTTTTATGCCGGAATCGGAACCGGTATTATTGGCGGAGCCTTAATACTCATTTTCATCAGGGACATTCTTAACGGCATCGGAACTACAGAAATTACTTTTGGTTTTGCAAAACAATATCTGAGTATTGTTGCCTGGGGCGGACCAGTAATTGTAGTTTCAAATGCATTTACCAACATCATCCGCGGGGAAGGTGCTGCTTCAAATTCTATGAAAGGAATGATGGCAGGAACTATCGTCAACATCATTCTCGATCCTATTTTTATCCTCAAGGAATTGTGGGGAATCAAACTTCTGGGTCTTGGTGTTGAAGGTGCCGCCCTTGCCACTATCATCGGTAACGCTGTAACTCTTGTTATTTACATCTGGCACATTCTTTCAAAAAACAGCATGCTGACTATCAATCCCAAATACTATCAGGCACGGGACGGAATCATGGCAGGTGTTCTTTCAATCGGGCTGCCTGCCAGCGTTACAAACGTTTTGATGAGTGTTTCTTCTATTATTACTAACAATCTTCTTTCAAGTTATTACTACACAAAAATCACGGACTCAGGTCTGGCAGAAAAAGCCAATACATTCCTGCAGGAAACAACTGGTCATGTTTTCAGATGGAGCGAAGAACTTAAAACTTACCTTGAAATTTTTGTCGATAAAGCCGGAAGTGTGATTGAAACAGCAGTCTCGGCAATACCGGCAGGAGTTGTGGCAATCTATGGGGACGTACCGATTGCTGCAATGGGAGTCGCCCTTAAGGCAAACATGCTGGCAATATTTGTAATGCTGGGTTTTGCAATGGGAGTTAGTCCACTCATCGGTTACAACTACGGAGCAAGAAACCTTAAACGAATGAAAGATGTGCTCAAATTTACAGTTGTCTGCAACATCATCGCAGGAAGTGTTATCACTGTCACATACTTTATTTTCACAACACCAATCATCCAGATTTTCTCTACAGACAAGGCCGTTATTGAACTTGGTCACCCTATGATTTATTCCCTCATGGCTTCAACTCCAATTCTTGGAACACTGTTCTGCTTTAACTTTACATTTCAGGCAATCGGAAAAGGCAAGCAGTCATTGATTCTTGCCATCAGCCGCCAGGGTTTTGTTTTCTTCCCGATGGTTTTCATTATGAACAGTGTTATAGGCCTTTACGGAATCGTCTGGGCACAACCTGTTGCCGACCTGGTCTCAATTGTTATGGCAATTATAATGTTCCTCGGTCTGAACAAAGACTTTAGAGAAATTGAAGAAGAACACGAAGCCCTGCAGGTACTGGAAAGCTAGCAGAACTGCAAAAATCTACAAGTTAAACAAAATCTTTACTTCTCTGCCTGGCTGTAGTAAATTCAAATATACCCATATGAAAAATATTTTTTCCCTATTAATATTTCTGACATTTTCAGTTTTTGCTTCCTGCCAGCAAACTGACACTTACCGGCAGGATGATTCTGATTTTTCCTTTTCTAAAAACCTGACTCAGGAGGCTGTAAAAGACGCAAATCCTCTAAAAGGACTTTATCCTTCCAGCGGAACCTATCTGTCACTTCCCCACTCCATGGAACATCTGTACTACCCTTTTGAAAAAATCATGACTGCTCCGGACGTTTATGACTTTGATGACCTGGATTCAAAAATCAATAAAATTGCAGGAAGAGGACATCACACGGTTTTAAGAATATACCTTGATTATCCTGACAGAAGCGAAGAAGAAGACGGAACTCCACAGTGGATTTACGACCTTGGAATTACAAAACACACTTACCAACGGGTTACAAACGGCCGCACAGTTTACGGCACCTATCCTGATTATTCCGACCAGAAGCTGCAGGATATTCTCATTGAGTTTGTAAAAAAACTGGCGGAAAAATATGACACTGATCCCCGTCTTGGCTTTATGGAATGCGGACTCATAGGACACTGGGGAGAATGGCACACCACCGACAGCATAGGAATGCCCACAACCGAACAAAAATGTTCATTATTAAACACACTAAACAGCAGCTTTAAGAACCTGAAGCTTACAGCACGTTATCCTGATGACGCAAACCTCAAAGACCTTCCTGCAATCGGATTTCACGACGACTCCTTTACCTATTCAACACTGGGAGAAAAAAGCTGGTTTTTCTACCCGAAGATGGAAGTTTCCCGTACCACAGAACGATACAAAACAGCTCCAATAGGCGGAGAAATGTATCCAAGTAACCAGGAAGCCTTTGTTACAGACACAACAGAAAGTTTAAAGCAATATCAGGACTTTAAAACCTGCTCCCTTAAAACCGGCGCTAGTTTTATGAAATGCAGCAAAGCCTTTAACACTACAACATGGAATTCCATTGACCAGAAAAAGAAAGACCGGCTCAAGGCCTTGTCCGACTTTTTAGGCTACAATCTGACAGTCACCCATGCGGAAGGAAAAATTACAGACAATGCATTAAACCTGACAGTAAAAATCAAAAACACCGGCCTTGCCCGCTTTTATTACAACTGGAACCTAAAAATCCTGATTCTTGACGGAGACCAGATAATCCAGACACAGAACACAACCTGGGACATAACCTCAATCCTGCCGAATCAAAAGGAAGTAACATTCACAGTGAATAAAGACATATCTCTTCCGAAAGACATAAATCCTAAAAACCTGAAACTTGCACTCCAAGCAGAAAATCCCCTCTCCAAAGGACTTCCCCTGAAGTTTGCAAACAAAGAAATGAGCGAAAAAGGGTATCTGGTGCTGAATTAATCTTGTACTATCCTAATTCTTCCTTCCTAATTCCTGATTTTCTATCTCTTGCACAAAACGCAACACCCACTTTCAATTATTTCACTTTACGCAATATTCTGAATTCTTTATAATTTATATATAAAATTTACAAGCGTCAGGGATTGCAGCAACGGCGAAGCCGTTCCGAAGTGGCGGTGGTTGAGGTACTCGAAACCACCAGAACGGAGGAATGAAGGCGAAAGCCGGAATTGCGGAAAGCCCGGCGTAGCGGTAGTTGAGTTCGTCGAAACTACCGCTACGAGACGCCCAAAATCAAAACAAAAAAAAACCGCTGGTTTCGATAAACTCAACCGACGCGGTAAAAAGGAAAACTAAAATGGGTGAAAATTACTTTAACTCAATCCCTTGGCGCAAAGCTCGCATGCAGCTTGGTCACTGCCGTTCAATGGCAAAAGAAGAATTCGCTGACGGTGTAAACGCTCTCAAAGGCAAAAAAATCGTAATCGTTGGTTGTGGTGCTCAGGGTCTTAACCAGGGTATGTGTCTCCGTGACTCAGGTCTTGATGTTTCTTACGCTCTCCGCAAAGAAGCTATCGAACAGAAACGTCAGTCTTGGAAAAACGCAACAGAAAACGGATTCAAAGTTGGAACTTATGAAGAACTTCTTCCAACAGCTGACCTTGTTGGTAACCTTACTCCAGACAAGCAGCATACTCCTGTAATCACAGAAGTTCAGAAACACATGAAAAAGGGTTCAGCTCTCTGGTACTCACATGGTTTCAATATGATCGAAGAAGGTATGCAGGTTCGCAAGGACATCACAGTTGTAATGTGTGCTCCAAAAGGCCCAGGTACAGAAGTTTGGCACGAATTCCAGCGCGGATTCGGTGTACCAGATCTTATCGCCGTTCACCCAGAAAACGATCCAGAAGGAAAGGGCTGGGCAATTGCCAAGGCTCTCGCTGTAGGTATGGGTGGTTCAAAGGCTGGTGTACTTGAATCTGACTTTGTTGCTGAAGTTAAATCTGACCTTATGGGTGAACAGACAATCCTTTGTGGTATGCTCCAGGCTGGTACTATCGTTTGTTACGACAAGATGGTTGCTGACGGAATGGATCCAAAATGGGTTACAAAATTCCTTATGCACGGCTGGAATGTAATTACAGAAGCCCTCAAATGGGGTGGTATTACAGGAATGATGGACCGTCTTTCAAACCCTGCAAAAATCAAGGCCAACGAACTTTCAAAAGAAATCAAGAAACTCCTTGCTCCACTTTACCAGAAGCACATGGACGACATCATTTCTGGAGAATTCTCTTCAACAATGATGAAGGACTGGGCTAACGGAGACGCTAACCTTTTGGCTTGGCGTGCTGAAACAGGTGAACTTCCATTCGAGAAACAGGAAGAAGCTTCTGAAGAAATCAGCGAACAGGAATACTTTGACAAAGGTATCATCATGGTAGCTATGGTTAAAGCTGGTTGTGAACTTGCATTCGAAACAATGGTTGATGCTGGTATCAAGGAAGAATCTGCTTACTACGAATCACTCCACGAAGTTCCTCTTATCGCTAACCTCATTGACCGCAAACGTCTCTACGAAATGAACCGTGTAATTTCCGACACAGCAGAATACGGATGTTACCTCTTCGCACGCGTTGCAGCTCCAATGATGCAGAAAGACCTTATGCCAAAAGTAACAACAGAAGTTATCGGTAAAGGCCTCAACGTAAAAGACAACAGCGTAAACAACGCACAGCTCGTAAATGTAAACGCAGAAATCCGCAACCACCCGATCGAAGTTGTAGGTAGAAAGTTGCGTGCTTACATGACAGCTATGAAACCAGTACTGTAAAAACTCACAGAACATCCTCGCCAGAGGATGTTCCTATGACTGCAATGAAACCAGTACTTTAATTTTTTATCTTTGAAAATGGTGGGGAGAGCCCTCCCCTCGTTACAAACAAAAAAGCTCTGTGAGTATTCACAGAGCTTTTTTGTTTTCCACTACCCCTCCTGCGGGACAGATTCCCGCAACGCCTTTCTTTTATTATTCAGCGCCAGTATAAGGGATTTCAATTGTTAAAGTTCTTGTTTCAAGAATACTGCTATTCTTACAAACCTTTAATGTAAAAGTATAAACCCATGTGGCTTTTGAAAAATTAAACATTCGTTCATTATTGAAATACTGATATTTTAAATAACCACGTGCATCAACCCCTTCAGCATCAATATTATACTCCCCGTCACTACCATCCCCATTTGTATAAGTCAATATATATTTAGTTGCATTTTCAACCTGATTAAAAGAGATTTTATACCTTCCTGGAGTTGTTGTTACTGGTTCAACTTTAAAATTAACTGCATCAGTATTCTGTTCATCACCACCGGAAGTATCAACCGCTTTTGGTGTACTATCCTCTGAAGGATCACTACATGCGATAAACATACCAGACAAACAGAAAAGAGCAAACAACGCCCCAATCAAACTACATTTTTTCATAAAAATACCTCTTCATTTATTAAGATATTTTTATTTTACACGTAACCATTCTGTTATACATAAGAGACTGATTTATTGTTTCTAAGAAAATATTTAGTTTTTCCTTATTATTTACCAATGTCACGGCTTTTTAAGCACTGTTCCCATGACAGAAGTTCCGTCTGCAAAGTGAACTACTGTACAGTAATAATAGCCGGAAGGAACTTCTCTTATATTTGGTGTGTATGTAAATGTTTCATTTTCAACACGGCAGTCTGTTTCAAACCCACGGGTGCCCCACAAGTCAGCATCATCTCCCCAGTTTGTTTTACTGTAAAGGACACGAACAAAAGCAGGCTGGTCGATAAAGAGCTGGTAGCCATTTTTCAATTCCATCATACCCTTGTTTTTTATTTTCCTGTCGCTGATGAAATAATCTGGACAAAGATAGACTGTTTTGTTGTAATTACGGAAAGCTTCCATTTTATAAGAAGGTACATTTGTTTTTGCAGGAGAAAAAGATACAATTTTTACAAACTTGTCTTTATAAGCATCTGTTACCGTAAGTGTAAAGTTTTGATTTTCATTTTCAGAAGAACTTACACCTTCACCCTGATTCCATCCATTACCGTCATAATAGTAAGAATATGCTCCAAGTGCTTTTTCATCTGGCATGGTAATAGTGTTTTCACTGACAGAAATTTTTGAAAGATCTATCTCACCACTGACATATGATGAGAAGAAACTTTTAGAAATGCTGTAATTGCCATATTCATCAAAAAGTTTGGCAAAAATCGTATAATAGTCGTTTTCAGTTACTTCAACAGGAATCTGCGTCTGTGCACTTGCGGCGATAAAATCGGTTCCATTTTCAAATGTATACTCTGGAAGGTCTTTTACAAGGTCTTCAGAATAATCCATAACCGCAAAACTTTGTTTATTTTTTACTACATAATATGTAATTTTCTGCTGAACACTCGGATCATCAAAAAAACTAGGAACTTTAAAAATAGCATTTACCGGAGATGATTCAAATCCACCTGAAATACTAATACCTTCAAATTCAGGAATCAGATTGTGAACCTCCCGCAGATCTATATTATGCGCAGAATAATCGATGTTTTTTTCACGGCTGTCAGAAAGCAAAACTCCGCTTTTGTCGTAGCACGAAAAATATGGTTCATATCTATAACCTGAATCAAGAATAAATGTTTCACTCATATTTTCTACAGAAATTTCTTTGTCAAAATATCTGTAACCATTAAAGAGATCTTTCTGAACAAAGTTAAGACGGAAAATATACTCTGGATTTCCGGTAAAACTGTAATCGTATTTTACGTTGCAAATTTCGCTGTTTGGTCCGCTTTCTGTTACACTTTTATTTGAGATTACCGGCCAGTCACTGTCATTAACAGATTTTTCACCCTGAAGGCTCAAAACTTTTCCTTCATCAGTAACCTGAAATTCAATGACAGAATCTGAGAATACTAAAAAATCACCTTCACTTTTATATTCAAAATAAACTTTATAGTAACCTGGATCTAAAGTAATTTCAGAACTTGAAATTCCATTTGCGCTTATTAAATCTCCCGCATATATATCTTCCTTATTTGCTTTTTTCTGGTAGTAAAAATATTTACTTTTACAAGAAGCAGACTGTTCAAAGGTTATTTTTGCTTTTGTTGGAATATCAGGATTAAAGAACAAGTCCAGGGCAGAAGGTGCTATAATTTCACTTTTCTTAATGTAAAAATCAACTGACTTATCAAGTTTATAAAACTCTTCATAAAAACTTCCATATTTTGTTTCCACAGTCACTTTAACGATAGTGTCTTTTTGAGAATTACGTACAAACGTAATGTCGTTAAAATCAACAACTATAGTGTCTTTATCAGGAGTAAAAGTATAACCGGATACAAGTGTTTTTATATTATCTTCATCAGCTTCATCCCAATATTGGATGTTAACATACCGTGGTTCATAGTGTTCTTTATAAAAACAGAAACACCGGAGCCCTATTTTTAATGAACTGTTCCAATTCAGCTGTTTTTCATTTACCGAACAGTTCTCTTTCCTCAGGTTACAGGAATATATTACACCCCCTGATTGCATATCCCTTACAACATAAAAAGTCTTTTTGCCACTTACTTTGCCATTGTATCCGATCAGTTCAAAATCAAGTTTGATTACACCGTTATTCTTTGCTTGCAAAACATATTCAAATGTATCAGTTTCAAAAATATTTTCAGTTTTTTCAATAAAGGTTCCGTAATTGCCAGAAACAGTCCCGGAACCATCTTGACCATTTGTGTCTTTCAGATAAGTTTCGGTAACTTGTAAAGCTTTAATGCCACTGGAATTGTCAGTTCCTTTGCAGTTTATAAAAATGCTTTCACCGATATGATGATGTTCAAGTTCATCATCTGACCAGTTTTCATCAAAAACATTCTCATTTACCGGTACAAGAGTTTTTTCTCTTGTTTCCAGATTCAATATTTCTTTAAAAACATTAATTTCTGTAAGAACAGGAGGAGCATCGTCAACAGGTTTATTTATTACATAGGAATGTGTAAAAGGTTTGGTCTTGTATGGAGAATTTTCTGCATCGGAAAGGTCACCATCAACAGAAACTTTAATCTGGAAAGTTTCAACATTTGTCAAAAAGCCTTTAAGCTTGTCAAAATAAGGAACTATTATAAGAACCTTGCCATCTTCTGAAAGTTCTGGAGTATGAAAACAATCTTTGAGGGAATTGCCGTTTTTGTCAGTAATTCCGATATGCCTCCAGCTTTCAAGATCAGTTTTTTTCATCGGCTGCGTAAATGTTAAAGTCACAACCTTAAAGAAAGAAACACCGGAAGGATAATATTCAGGTTTAGCATTCTGGACGGCAGGCTTAAGTTTTGTTACAGGTGTCAAAAGCAGATCCGGGGAATTATTTAATAAAGTTATTGCTGTTTTGTATTTATTGTCTTCATCTGTAACCTTAATATCCACAAATAATGAAGCATCTTTTTGTGGAGCACTTTTTTCAACGGCAGACCAGCCTACAAAATAATAATCCTCTGACACAAGTTCAAATTCGACTTCCTTTTTGTCAGTAGCCTTTAAAACCATGTCACCGCTTCCGGAAGTAAATCTGACTGAATCATCTGCTGAAATGCGGACAGTTACATCCGGAGATTTTGCATAAGAAATCTGGTCACTGATACCGTTTTTTAATTCACTGCCTTCAAGAAAATTATTGCAGGAAGTAAAGGCCAGTAAACCGAAGAATAAAAACAGAGATTTGCATAAAATACTTTTTTTTCATATTAAACATCTTCTTTTTTTTAACATTCAGTAATAATAAAATACTAAATTAAAACAGAAAGTAATTCTACAGGCAAGTTCAGTTTTTTCGTATTATAAGGACTTTTTTTTTCATCAGCTGTGTCCGTAAAATCAGCATTTTTTAATTAACCATATTATACTTTTTTACATGAAAGCTACTTATCTTCTGCAACAAATCTTTCTGCAGATAAATCTTTTATAAAATGGGATGTAAAATTTACACTTGGAATCTCATGTATTGATGAACAGCACAAACATCTGGTTGAGCTTTGAAACAAGCAGAGACTTTTCTTCAAGGATATAACCGAATATAAAAAGACCAGAAGCGCGCAACCTTAAGTTTCAAATGCAATAGGGATTGCAGGGGCGCGAAGCGATGCGAAGCATTAAAACCCCGGAAAGCCCGACGGCATTTATGCCGGATTGCCCTGATTGCTGACTTTATTTTTTTTCTGATAATTAACCGTAAAAATTCCAAGACAAACCAGAATCAGGCTTATAATTGTCACAAAACCAGTCTGCCCTTTTTCATCAAGAAGCCACGAACTCAAAATTACGCCAAAAACCGGATTTGAAAAACCAAAAATCACGACACGGCTTACGTCATTGTGTTTTAGCAAAAGTCCCCACAGTGTGTATGAGAAAGCACTGATGAAACAAAGATAACCTAAAAGGCCAATGGAAGTTCCACTCCAGCCGGTAATTCTGCCGCCAGAAGCAAAACCTGTGACCGCCATAACTGCCCCGCCAAAAACAAACTGCCAGCCTGAGAGCATGACAGTGTTTTCTGTCTGGGAATATTTCTTTACAAAACAGCCTGAAACGCCATAACAGACGCTGGCCATAAAAATAAAACCTTCGCCGTTCCAGGCAAATCCGCCAAAGTCACCTTTAAATCCAAAAAGATTTACAAGAATAACTCCTGAAAAACCGATGATACAACCGGTAATTTTGCGCGGAGTAAGCTTTTCCTGATTAAAAAGAAGGGCAGCAATCAAAAGAGAAGCAAAAACATTTGTGGCAAGAATAATTGCAGATTTTGTTCCTGTAGCCTTTGTAAGTCCGCCGTAAAAGAAAAAATACTGCAGGATTGTCTGGAACAAAGAAATTACAATAACTTTTCCCGCCGCCGATGTAGTCTCCGGAACAAGAACCTTTTTCTGTATAAGAGAACATGCAATCACGGTCATCAACCCGGCAAAGAAGAACCTGATGCCTGCAAAAAGAACTACAGAGGATGTATCATCTGCTGCAATGGAAAGCATCCTGTAGCCGACTTTAATGCAGGGTGTTGCACTGCCCCATAAAAAATTACACAGGGTCGCTCCAATAATTACAACCCAAAGGCTCGAAAAAAAGCTGCTGCCTGGGGAGTGGAGAGCGGGAGAGGCAGAATTCTGCAGTGAAAGATTCTGATTATTCACCTGTAAAGTTTCCTGTAAAAACATTACCGTCTGAAGATGGAGGCTGATCTTTCTGCTCCTCATCACCTTCATCTGCGTCAGATGGAGATTCTGGTGGAAGACCTGTTGCAGGCTGCTGATCATCCGGTTTGTAGCGGGTTTTTACAGTCATTTCACTTTTAATGCGGTCAAGGGTAGGATTAAAGGCACGGAGCATCATCTCCAGAACTGAAACAACTTCGTCATCAGCGTCATCACATTCAAGGAGCTGCTCGTAAGCATGAAAAATTTCGTTATAAGCGTGATTTAATGTTGTATATTCAGAATTGTAAACTTCAACTTTTGTCATTTCTACTCCAGCTATTATTTTGGTTATGTCCGAAAGTCATCGATAACAGACAACACTTATTTCAGACATCACCTGTATTTTAAAGCAAAATTGACAAAAGAAGAAGTTCATTAATTGCAAATTCTTTACATTAGTCACCAGTATATGGAACTGTAATTACAAGTTTACTGCTTTCAACTCCACCTGATTTCAATTTGGCAGTCAAAGTATAAGTATAAACATAGTCAGCTTTGCCAAAATTGAACATACTTTCATTATTCAGCATTTCATAAATTGTATAATCACCAGGTGTTCTTGCAGTTGCATCAATTTCCCTATCACCACTTCCATCGTGATCATGCTCATATGAAAGGACATATTTACTGACATTTTTACTAATGTTAAAGGAAATTTTATATTTTCCAGGAGTACCTGCTACAGACTCAACAGTAAAATATTGAATATATTGTGTTTTCCATACAGCATACAAAGTAATATTGCTGTTTAATTCAATAGTACTGTTCATATCATACTTTGGTTCTGCAGTATTTTCTTCAGTTGCCCAGCCAAGTAAAACTTTATCCTCACAGGTTGGGATAGAGTCAAAATAACTGCCTAATTTTTCTGAATTAGAGCCAGAAGTAACTTTTACTGACACCTTTTCACTGGTACCATTATTAAGATCAAAATTGATAGTGTAACCAGTATTGCTTACAGAATCATCAGACGGATCACTGCATGAAATAAACACTCCAGGCAGACAGAAAAGAGCCAGAACGGCTCCAAACAGATTACTTTTTTTCATAAAAACTCCTTTGTTGTTTGTTGATAATTGGATTTTATACACAAAAGAGTTTTTTCACTTAAGATAACCATTAAAACTGGTTAAGGAAATTCTTATTTTGCAAGAAATTCTTTTATCCGGGTGAGTTTTGCAAGGGCTGCTTTGCGGCCTTCCTGATAACATCTCTCAAGTTCATCTGGATTTTTTTCCAGGCGGCCGATTCCAAGGGGCTTTTCAGGACAAATTACAAGAACCTCGCCTTTATCGGCTTTGTCAAAAACATATTTTGTTTCGTCATTGTACATATTATGACGGTTTTTCATTGCCTTGATGAGACCTTTATATCTGCCTAAAAGAAGTTTCATAAGCCAGAACAGTTTATTCGGCTTTTTGACAAACTCCCGTGGCTGGGTCAGGATTACAACATTTCTGTCATAGCCCATTTTTTCAAACATCTCCAGTGGAATTGAATCTGCCATTCCTCCGTCAAGAAGCCTGCGGCCATCAACCTCTACAACATTTGCACATAAAGGCATACTTGCACTGGCACGCATCCACTTCATGTCATTTTCGCCGCAATCGGTCATTTCGTGGGCAACAGCTTCTCCACTGTCAACATCGGTTGCAACAACATAAAATTTACTTGGATCTGCCTTGAAAGTTTCGTAATCAAATTTGTCAAGTTCCTTCGGAAGAAGGTCATAACAGAATTGAGTGTCAAACAAATCACCAGTTCGCCACAGATTCTTAAAAGAACAGTAACGTTTGTCGCTCATGTACTTTTTATTGTAGCGGATGGCTCGTCCAATCTGGCGGGATTTATAGTTGCAGCCGAAAGTAGCTCCGGCACTCACACCAATAAGACCATCAAATTCAATACCGTTTTCTAGAAACACATCAATTACTCCACTGGAAAACATTCCCCGCATGGCACCGCCTTCAAGAACACAACCTTTTTTCATATCTAATCCTGCTTTTAATATCAAAAAATCAAATAAAATTATAACAAAATAATGATGGAAATTTAAGAACATTTACCCCCGATTGGAGCACCTTTAGTCCCGGCAGGGATGGAGCGCCTTTGCGCGGAAGTGCGGAAAGCGGGAACAGGTCCGTATTTTTACTGCAACTTTTTTGAACAAACCGGTGTCTATTCTAAAGAGAAACAACAAAAGGAAAACACATGCAGTACAATCAATACCACAAAGAAGACGGAAACACATTTGTAACGGAAACCAGAATATATTTTGGCCAGTGCAACAACAAAAAGGAACTAAATCTTTCGCAGGTACTCCAGTTTTGCGCCGATCTTGCAACAGAAGATTTTGCACAGCGTGGAATGAGCCGCGACAGAATGGTAAGTGAAGGATTTGCAATGCTTGTAAGCCGGTCAGCCTTTAGAATACACAGATTGCCAAAGGAAGGTGAAGAAATCGTAATTACCACAAGAGAAGAAAAACCGGAAGCAATACAGATGATCCGTTCCTACGATTTTGAAACAAAAAGCGGCGAAAAACTCATCACAGGAAAAAGTCAGTGGCTTTTTGCACATCCACAGACAAGAAGAATCATACCCGTGTCAAAGTTTACAATGAGAGAGCCGAACGAATTGGAAATTGAACATGACTGTCCAAACCCTGGAAAAATTAAAATACCTGAAAATCTTGAAAAGTTTGGGGAACAGCAGGTTTTGCCTTCACTCATCGACGGAAACAACCATCTGACCAATTCAAAATATTCCGACCTGGCAATGGATTACCTGCCAATGGAGTTTTACAGAAAACCGGTAAAAGATTTTCGCCTGAATTACTGCAAGGAAGCTTATCTTGGTGACATGGTAGAAATTTTTGGCGCCATAAACAGAGAAGAAAATAAAATAACAGTGACAGGCAAAAACAAAGGCGAAACCAGTTTCGAAGCCGAAATAATTTATTATGAAATGTAAGGGCTGATTTTGTGGTGAAAACAGATAAAAAAGGAGCAGCCGCATCAAACCATTGATGAAGCATTATCGGCACTCCCGCTTTTCGTGGTTCCAGTCCCGGCAAAAGCCGTGACCGCTTTGCGCCACTACAATCGGGGCTAGTATGATGGAACAGATGCTGGAGCTCAAAAACTCGGCATATTCATTAAAACGCATCTTGGAACAGCTGTAGGAAGCGGAACTGAAGGTGTTGAACTGAAAGCCAGGGTAAAAGTTGAATACCCATTCTAAAAATTAAACTATCAAAAAAGTTCTTTTATATTATTGTTGTAACAAAATTGGTTCAATCGAACAGAAGCTAGTTCGTGGCCCTCTCAAGGCTAAGACACGGGTTCGATCCCCGCGGGAACTATAAGTGGAGTAGTTTCCCACTGTGGATAGAGCTTAGGAAAGAAGTGATTTTGGAAACCGCGAGGAGAAAAGTTGGTTCATTTTAGGTTAACGACCTTCCAAAAATTGCGGGTCGTTATACAATGTTGACTGTTTATTAAACCATTCTGTCTTAGTTGAAATAAAACACCCATCGGAATTGCAAACAAAATTGCAACACAAATAAAAGAATGTCAATATTTTTCATCAAACAGTCTATCATACAAATTATTAAAAAAAAACTCTGCAAGTCTTAAAACTACGGAACATTTAACTAATCAGCCTTTTCTGTTCAAAAGCTTCACTGTTGAGATGAATATTTCTTCGATTGAATCCTTCAGCCTTTCACCGCAGAAATTGTTAATTGTTCTGAAGTCCGGTTTCTGGAATCCTGTGAGCCACATCACGTTCACATTTTCGCGGCACTGTCTGGCTATCATTCTTAATGAATATATTCCCGCCATGTAGCAGTAAATTAATACACTCAAAAGCATGACCGGATTCTACCTGCTTGCGCTGCCGCCTTTTGTGTTTTTGGCAAACACTTCTTCTATCGGCTCCACTTTGCACATCATCTGCCAACGTTGATACTGCAATCGCAGGTTTTAAAATTAATGAGGCTCAGCTTTCGCTGAGCCGCTTAATTTAAAAAGAAAAAGCATACGAGAAACAAAGTTTCTCGCGCAGTCTGGAAGAGGGTTATTGAAGAACAGGTTGAAGCTTGGAAAGGTGGTACAGGTTTAGCAAATCATCCAGCTGATGACGAAGATGGAGACTTCATGAATCAGTCAATCGTTTGGTTAGATGGTTTCTTAGGTGATGATGACGTCGTTTACGGTATCGGTACACTACCTGCTTAGACAACTTTGCTCTGGCAAAGTTGTCGGCTTTCAAGGAAATTATTAACTGGTGCGCTTCACGCGCACAATCGCTCCCGCGATGCACTTCTATCGGCTCCACATTGCACATCATCTGCCAACGATGATACTGCAATCGCAGGTTTTAAAATTACCAAGGCTCAGCTTTCGCTGAGCCCCTTAATTTAAAAAGAAAAAACCGGCAGCTACCTACTTTCCCGCGATTGCAGTATCATCGGGGCAAGAAAGCTTGACTTCCGTGTTCGGAATGGGAACGGGTATTGCCTCTCCGCTATGGCCACCGGCATTTATTACAAATGTCATTTATCCAGGTCTTCAAGTTTTATCAGGCTGACCTGAACTAAGATTAGAACAATTTACCAGAAAGAAACAGATTTGTAAATCTTCTTTGAAGGAAAAGATAATATGGTCAAGCCTCACGACTTATTAGTAATGCTCGGCTGAACACATCGCTGTGCTTACACCTGCATCCTATCAACCAGATAGTGTCTCTGGAGTCTTCAGGGGAATCAAGTTCCCAGGGAAGTCTAATCTTGAGGTGGGCTTCCCGCTTAGATGCTTTCAGCGGTTATCCCTTCCGAACTTAGATACCCAGCACTTACCCTTGGCAGGATAACTGGTAAACCAGAGGTTCGTCCACTTCGGTCCTCTCGTACTAAA
>JAZLKD010000015.1:0-30399 GCA_045597415.1 Treponema sp.
ACAACCAGGTCTACAGTAATGATTTCGCGGAAGTTACCGATGTGAACAGTTCCCGAAGGAGTAATTCCGGAAGCACAAGTGTAGGAATCCCGGTCTCCCTTTGCCTTGATGATGCGTTCTGCCTGCTGGTCAGCCCAGTGACAGAGTTCGTTAGCATTTCTTTCTGACATATATTTCCTCAAAAATTAATTTTCGTGTGAGATTCTATTTTATTAAAAAACAATGATTTAGACAATCAACAGGAGGGGCCGGCTTCGCCGTCGCTACGTCCGCCTTTCGCTCACGCTCATCGTCCTCGCTTCGCTGCGGTCGACTACGAGGCTACCATCGCTCCCCTATTTTACTTCAACCAGAAGCAGGATTCCTTTTTTAACAGTAATGCGGGCATTTTTTCCAGGCAGATTTTCGTTTGAAACGCCAAAGGCATATTCAGCTTTTATTTCAGCATCTTCCAGGGAATACTTTGCATCCCGGATTGTAACTCCAGAAACATTTCCGGCCACATTCATCAGGGAAAAATAACTGCAGTCTCCCGTAACAGTCTCTTCATAAGAACCGTCGGGACGGCTTCCTGTAATACGCATGACAGAATAATCATCCACAAGAAGAGCCTCTGCCCCGTGATTAAAAAGATAAATCAGTGCAGAAACATTACAGAGAGAATGATCAAAACGGCCCCCTGCAGCTCCAAGAAGAAGAAACTCAGTAAAGCCTCTTTTAAGTCCTTCTTTTACGGCAAAAAAAGTGTCGGTGTCGTCTTTTTCGCAGGGCAAAGCTAAGGTTTCAACATCACCAAACTGATTCAGTTTATTCTTATCAAAAGAATCAAAATCACCGGTTATAAGATCCGGCTTTACCCCAAGGCTTCGGGCATGTCCCAGCCCCCCGTCACAGAAAATAAAAAAATCATCATCAAAAAGAAAAGAATGAATGCGGTCATAATCTGCAATTTTTGCCGCACTGATAATTACACATCTTGCCATGCAGAAAATTATAACACAAAAGGATTTTTTAGGGGATTCTTCACAGACAGTCAAAAAAAATCCCGGCAAGCCTACAGCCTGCCGGGAAATAATCATTCAAAAGCTGTCAGAAATTATTCAGCTGCAGCTTCTGCTGTTACTACGATATTAGCAAAGTACATATCACATGCAACTGATGCCTGGTTTACTTTAGACCATGCAGCAGCAGCATTAACAGCAACTTTGATTGTAGCTGTTTCTCCAGCAGCAAGAGCTACAGGTTCTGCAAGTGTCTGTTCTACTGTAGACATCTTGTTACCAGCTGGAGTATTTACCAGTGTACCGTTTACATAGATTGCTGTACCAAGGTTACTAGACTGTGTCTGACCTGTTGTTGCTGCAATTGCTTTGATTGTACAAGCTTTTACAGCTGTTACAGTAAATTCTGCATAACCAACATCTTCACCCTTAGCTACTGTAAGGCTGGCATCTTTTGCGTCTTTTGCAGATTCTTTAATTGTACTTGTACATCCAACTTTTACACCATCAAAATTTACATTTTTCTCATTAGCTTCCCATGCAGATGGAGTACCAGCTGTAAATCCATCAACAACATATGCAAATGTTACATCTCCACCAGTAATTACTGCAGCATCACCATTTGTAGCTGAAACATCGGCAGTTTTTTCTGTGAAGTACGAAACAGTTGGAGCACCAGCTGCAACGTATTTTGTAATCTTACCAATTGCGATTGCACCAGTAGCATTAACTGATACAGCAATTGTAGCAGCATTTTCTTCTGCATCTGTTACTGTAATTACAGCAGTACCTGCGCCTACAGATGTAATAACGATTTTTCCACCTTCAATAGCAGCTGTTGCTACAGCTTCTGCAGAAGATGAAACTTCTGTTCCTACGAGACCAAGAGTAGCTTCGTCATTTGCTGTAGATTCATCTGTTGCAGAAGTAAATGATCCGAGAGAAATAACTTCGCCGGCAGTTTTTGTACCTGCCTCCCCATTAGCAGTTGTAATGATTACATCGTAAATACGTGTAATACCAGAACCACCAACACTTACAACAACTGTTTCTGTTCCCTCGTATGTGTAAGAAAGAACCTGACCAGCAGCAGGAAGTGTAGTTGTTGTTTTGTTTGGAGCAGCAACTTCGTCGTCACCTACTTTAATGAAAGCATAGCGGTCTGTTTTATCGCTAGAAGAGTTAGCACCAACATTAGCCTTAACAGTGAAAGGACCTTTTACAGAAACTGAAACAACAGTACCAGCAAGAGGTTCAACAAAGCCATTTGAAGCACCTGTAGTAACAGAACTTGAAGGTGAAGATGAAGGAGATACTTTGTTAAACTGAGAACCAGCAGCAAGGTTCATTGTAAGACCTGCTGGAGTTGATTCGTAAGAACCTGCAGCATCAAGTTTTACCTTAGCATATTCAGCTCCGCTTGGAGCAGTTGTGTTAGTCTGAACAGAGTCTGCTGACCATGCCAGGTTTCCAAGAAGATCTGTAGCAGCAAAATTCCATTTGTAATCTGTACCAGTTACAGTTGGTGCTGGTGTTGGTGTTGGATCACTCTTACCGTTACCATCATCACTGCCATCAGAACAAGCTGCGGCACCAAAAAGAAGTGCTGCTGATGCAAGAAGAGCAGCCACTCTAGACAATTTTTTCATAAAAATTCCTCCGTTTTTTTTATAAGTAAATCTAATTTAAACGAACGGTTAAATTTACTACATTGTTATTATTGACGGATGTTTGAACAATAACGAAGTCAAAATTAGAGAAAATTGACAATTTTGTGCTTTTCCGTAAAATACGATACTTTTTTTGAATAAAAACGACATTTCATTCTTATAAATATCTTTTTCAGTGACTTTTTCTGTCGTATAACAGTCGCCTTTTAAATCGAAAAAAAACGTTGGATTAAATTAATATCAATCAAAAAGTCATAAAAAACAGGAGGAAAATTTTTATGAAAAAATTTATGAAAGCATTTGCAGTATTTGCTGCAATGGCAATGCTCGCAGGCTCATTTGCAGCATGTTCATCAGATGATGACAGCAGCGATCCAAAACCAGCAGGAACAACAACATACAAATGTTCTGGTTGTAACACAGAATACGCTACAGAAGCAGAAAAAGAGAACTGTGACAAACAGGCTGGATGTCCAAAGTATGTAGTAAAATACACATGTGATGGCTGTGGTACAGAATATGCTACAGAAGAAGAAAAAAATGCTTGTGATAACCTCAAAACTTGTGCAGGTTATGTAGCAGGAACAACATCTCTTTCTCTCGACTTTACATCTGATGAAGTTGCAAACAAAATCAAAGCTTACAGTTTTACAACTACAGACGCTTCAAAAGGTACAACTATTGAAGAAACAGCTTGTTACATCGATGCAGAACAGACAATGATGCTTGGTAAGGGTGCGACTCTTACATTCTCAAAGGAAGGAACAGATGGTCTTGGTGATAAAGCCAGTACTAATAAAGACCCAAGTTACAAATACAACCAGCAGGCTCTTTGTGGTCTCGTTGTAAAACTTGATGCTCTCAAGCTTTCTGGTATCACAGGAAATGTAAAAGTAACAATCAAATGGGCAATCAACGGTAAAAAAGCTGCAGGTGACAGATCTATCTGCTACAAAATCGGAAGCGGCGAAGTTAAATCTGTTGGAAACGCTGATACATCAGCAGCTACAGATTCAATCACTGCATTTGATGATATCGTAGAAACATTTGACTTCGGAACAGAAGGCGGAGATATCCTCATCGGTACAACAAACGAACTTGGTATCAAAGCTGTTATCATTGAACCAGTTGCAGATCCAGTTTAATCAGTTATAACTAACTAAACTGCAAAAGGAATCCCCAGTCTTCGGATTGGGGATTTTTTTTCCCCTACAACTCCCCGTCCATCCCTGTTTATATAACACCGTGAACTTCGTCCCTCCGTGAGAGCCTAATCTGTGTACATCCGTATCAACTGTGAAAAAAAACGGTGGTCTTACAACCACCGTACAAAATCGGGTATGGCGGGTTCGAACCGCCGGCCTTGACGTCCCGAACGTCACGCGCTACCAGCTGCGCTAATACCCGTAAAACAATCTATTCAAACACCGGATAGCAGTCAAAACCTGCAGTCCTTAACTCCTGTCCGATTGTATTTGTTTTGTTTTCATCAACAACCACAATGTAATAAGTAGTTCCGCTTGGTCTTACTTCACTGGTGATTTTACCATTAAACCCTTTTTTCTTAAGTTTTTCAATAAGACCTTCGGCATTTGCCTTATCTTTGAACAACCCCAGCTGCTGTCTCGTAATTTTTTCTTTTTTTCCTTCAGAACCTTTTGCAGAAGAACCTGAACTTTTTTCTTCTTCGACTGCTGCAGTCACAACATTTTCTGTTTTCTGAGGTACTACTTCAGGCACTGCACCACCTTTTCTTGGTACAAAATACCAGAAAGGACTTGGTTTAAGGTTTACTTTTCCGCTGACTATAAGTTCTTCAGGAGTACCTGCAAAACTTTTTTTAAGCCGGTCAGCATAATTTTCCTGCCCCGTAATATGCCACAATGTCAAAAGAATCTGAGGATGAACACACTTCATTGAATCCAGTTCAGCATAAGTTTTAAGCATTGCCACAACTTCTTCCGTATCTTTTAAATTTTCTGCTTTTACAAGAAGTGCCCACTGATCATACAATTTAACATAAGCTGCAACTTCACCATTCTTAGAACTGCGGACTGCAGAATTCAAGTAATTCTGTGCAATATCCCCTTCACCGCCGCACAAAGCACATCTTACGGCATCAAGCACAAGCTGTTCACTGCTTCTTTTTGCCATTCCATCTGCATCACCGGCAGCAATGGCAGCAGCTGCAGCATAATTCTTCTGGGCATCAGAAAAACGACCCATTTTTTCCTGTATACCGGCAAGATAAATATATGCCCCGCGTTTTTCCGAAAGATCCTGCATGGTAACAATGTTTTTTTCCATATAACTGATTGACTGCTCAACCGAATCCTTTTTACAGGCTTCTGCAATAACACTTTTAGCAGACTGAGACCACAACTGAGAACAAATCAAAATCAAAAAAACAATAAAACAGCGTTTCAAAATTCCTAATTCCTAATTCCTGATTAAACCAGTTCACCCCTGAAGGTATTACCGCTCAAACCTGTAAGTTTGACTTTTACAAACGAACCAATAATCTTTTTATCTGCTTTAAATGCAACACGTTCATTCTGTTCAGTTTTTCCAAGGAGTTCAGTTTCATCATCCCTTGTTACAATATCGGCAAGAACTTCAATAGTTTCACCGATGCGTTTCTTCATTACTTCTTCAGTATGTTTCTGCTGCAATTCAATTACTTTTGCAAGACGAGCTTTTTTAATTTCCACAGGAATCTGGTTTTCATATTTTGCAGCAGGAGTTCCTTCTCTTGGATTATAATAGTACATAAATGAAGATTCAAATTTGATTTCTTCCATAAAAGTGAGAATTTCGTCAAACTGCTCTTCCGTTTCTCCAGGAAATCCAACCATGAGATCCGTTACAAGCTGAACATCCGGAATGGCTTTCCTCAATTTTTGTGTCAGTTCAATAAATT
This sequence comes from Treponema sp., assembly GCA_045597415.1. Lineage (GTDB taxonomy): Bacteria > Spirochaetota > Spirochaetia > Treponematales > Treponemataceae > Treponema_D. The sequence goes on from JAZLKD010000015.1 coordinate 5,592, forward strand.
CTTCGCGAGTATTTTTACGGTTCATGCGGCGGAGAACTTCTGAAGAACCATGCTGTGCTGCAATATGAAAGCCGTGACAAACATGACTGTCGTTCCTAATCATTTCAATAAGTTCATCACTAAAATCATTAGGATTTGAAGACTCAAAACGAATCCATTTTATTGAAGAACCAGTTTCATCTATATAACTACTGATTTTTTTAAGGAGCTTTGGAAAATTAAGTTCAGTTCCGTCCCTATCCATACAGCGGTAAGCATTGACATTCTGCCCGAGAAGCGTAATTTCCTTAACATTATGTTTTGAAAGAAAATCAATTTCGCTGAGGATTTCATTGAGAGGACGGCTGATTTCGCGACCGCGTGTATAAGGAACGATACAATAAGTACAGAAATTGTTGCAGCCGTGCATAATTGGAACAAATGTAGAAAAAGACTCATCTTCATAGCTGATTTTCTGAAAAGTATACTGAGGTTCAATTTCAACTTCAAAAGCTGCCCGGCCTTCCTGAACGGCATCAATAATTTCACCAAACTTGTATTTCTGGAAAGTTCCAACAACGTAATCAACAACAGGATATTCTTTTTTAAAAGTCTTGAGCATACGCTCTGCCATACATCCCATGATTACAAGTGTAAGGGGGCGGGGACCGTTCTGATCAAAAAATTCTTTTGCATACTTCATGTCGTCAAGACGGAATTTTGCATTCTGGTCCCCGAGACGGATTTTTTTAACCCCGGCAAAATAGCCCATACGGCCAAAAATGCGGTTTTCAGCAGTTTCACGAACAGAACAGGTATTGATTACAACCATGTCAGCATATTCAGCACGTTCAACTTTATTCCATCCGCGGGCCTTAAACAAAAGTTCCATAGCCGCAGATTCCGCAATATTCATCTCACAACCATAAGTTTCAAAAAAATAATTCATAATTCAATTCCCAATTTTAAACTCTTAATTAAATTCAGCGCAGGCGTAGGCATTGTGATAATGGATGCTTTCTTCTGTTTCCGCTTCTACGTTGAACCATTTAAAATTCATTTTCTTAAGCCCCAGATACACTTCCCTTACCACATCTTCTACAAACCTTGGATTTTCATAGGCGTGTTCCGTAACATATTTTTCATCTTCCCGCTTGAGTACAGAATACAAGGCCGTGGAAGCACAACTTTCAACCATCTGAATAACATCTTCAATCCAGAAAAACTCACTGTAAAGCATTTTTACCTTTACAAATCCCCGCTGGTTATGAGCCCCGTAATCACTTATAGCCTTGGAGCATGGACAAAGAGTTGCAACAGGAACTTTTATTGAGACAAAAAATTTTTTCTCTGCTGCAGGATTTTCACATTCATCGTCGCAGACAATCTGACTTGAACCTTCATAGGAACACAAATATTCCATCATACCCGCATTTTTTGTGACAGGAGCTTTTTTTTCTATAAAATATGGAAAAGTTATACGGCCGAATGCCATCTGAGCATCAAGTTTTGTCCGGATTTCTTCCAGCATTTCCAGAAAATTGTTCATTGAAATATCTTTGTGATATTTGTGAAAAACTTCGATAAACCGGCTCATATGAGTGCCTTTAAAATCATGAGGAAGGTTTACAAAAAGATTTACGCTTGCTGTGGTGCACTGAGTCTTTTTTTCTTTGTCCAAAACCTGAACAGGATATTTTACGTTCTTTACTCCAACTTTCTGAAGCGGAACTTCCCGTGTATCAGGAGTATTCTGAATATCAATCATTTATCTATATTATAGATATTTTTTTTAATATTGAAAATACAAGGTGTTGTAATACGGGCGTACGGCGCAAACGCCGCCGGGCTTTCCAGGGTTCCGCTGCCGCTTCATTGCTGCGCAACTTACGCCCTTCCAATCCCTTACGCGATAGATTTTACAGGATATATAAAATGGCTGTGTCCGTAAAAAAAGTTGCTACATAACATGCGGTGATTGAGGTTCTCGAAACCACCACTTATTTAGTGTTTACTGCTTGATTTCGAGAGCCTCAATCGGCGCAGCAATACAATTTCGGGACATAGCCTATAAAATTAATAAAGGGTATTTTAGAAAGATTCGCATAACAGGATGAACACAGATAGACATGGATTATTATTATCCGCGTTTATCCGCGTTCACCACCGTTTATTAATTACAAATAAAGCAAATCAACTTACATCATTGATTTAGGATCTGGCAATGCAAAGCGGTCAAGTTTACCGTTGGCATTTACCGGGAATTTTTCAAGCTGTACAAGGAATCCCGGAATCATGTAATCAGGCAGCTTCTTTTTGAGCAGGGCAAAAAGTTCATCTTTTGAAACTTCACCTTCTGCTGTGTAGAATCCTGCCATATAAACGTTTCCGTCTTTGCGTGTAAAGTCTTTTACAATGGCATCTTTTACGCCTTCAAAACTCTTCATTACAGATTCAATTTCACCCGGCTCAATTCGCTGACCGTTAATCTTAATCATCCAGTCAAGACGGTTAAGGTATTTGATTTTTCCATCAGGAAGTCTCATACCAAGGTCAGTTGTTCTGTACATCCATTCATTCCCATCTTTTTCATAGAACGGATTCTTAATCTTAACTTTCTTTGTCTGCTCTTCAAGACCGATATATTCTTTAAAGAAGCGGCCTGTAAGACAGATTTCACCTTCTTCAACTTCATTAAGATTTTCATCAAGAATATATGCACCACAAGTTCCCAGTGGAGTTCCTGCAGGTGTAAGGTCATAAGCCTTATCCAGCTTGAATGTAACTACTGTAGCACTTGTTTCTGTCATTCCGTAACAGTTTACAATGTCGAATCTATCAGAATAAATGTTTCCGAATTTTTCAGAACCTGTAATTACCATTTTCAATGAATCTGATGCGGGCTTGAACACTTTAAGTACACGTGGAGGCATGTAAGTGTAGCTCATGTTGTGCTGTGCAATAAATTCAGGAAGCTTTCTTGGATTCTTTACAACATCAAGAGGAATGATTACACAAGTCCAGCCGCGGCATACAACTGTAAGATACATCCAGACGCCGGCAATAAATGTAAAAGGTGCAATAAGACCAGCAATGTCTGTTCCCATGTGAGCACCCATGTAAGTTGAGCGCACAACAGAATCTGCCAGTGACCCCTGATCGTGAAGAACACCCTTTGGTTTACCTGTTGAACCTGATGTGTATGTTGCAATTGTTTCATCATCTTCTGAAAGTTCAGGCATATTGAAATCTGGTTCTACACCTTTTGACTCTTCAAGGAAAGCATCGTCAACAATGAGTTTTACACCTGCATCTTTAATGATGTAATCAATTCTGTCCTGAGGATAGTGTGTATCGAGAAGAACGATTTTAAAACCATAAAGAAGACCTGCATTCTGCCCAAGGAAATATTCATATTTACGGTCAATGAGAACTGCAAAACAGTCTCCCTTTTTCAAGCCTTTCTGTTTAAGAAGTGCATGAACCTGAGCACAACGGCGGTCCATTTCTGCAAAAGTAATTTTTTCTGATTCAAGTGATCCGTTAAATGCTAATTTTTCCGGATTTTCAATTATTGCCTTTTTAAGCAATTCACCAATTGTAGCCATTTTAATCTCCTTAATTAATGTCTATACCTGTTAGACAAGACATTATACAAAAAAGTTGCAAAAATGTAAAAAAAATATTTACATTTAATTTTTTTTCACCATAAAAAAAATGCCACCATCATTTAAGTCGAGGTGACATTACTTAAAAATATTGGACGTGAACAAACGCGTATTTTTATCCGCGTTCATCCACGTTTATCTCTGTTTCTTAATCAATAGAATTTTCCGCAGCTTCCAGAGTATTGGCGGGATTCTGCTGCGCAGAACCCGGCGACAATCGCTTTGCGATTCTCGCTCGATTTTACGTGAAGCTACTCACTTCGTTCCGCAGCTTCCAGTGTGTTGTACATGAGCATGGCGATTGTCATTGGGCCTACTCCGCCTGGAACTGGGGTAATAAAGCTGGCTTTTTCTTTGATTTCTTCAAAATCTGTATCACCGATAAGGCGGAAGCCGCTTTTTTTAGTTGCATCTGGAATACGGTTTACACCAACATCAATTACAACTGCACCTTCTTTTACCATGTCTGCTGTAACTGTATGAGGATGGCCTGAAGCTGCAACGATGATATCTGCCTGCTTTACGATTTCTGCCATGTTTTTTGTTCCTGTGTGACACATTGTAACAGTACAGTTTGTTTCACGGCGGGCAAGAAGAATTGTAACTGGTTTTCCGACAATATTTGAACGGCCGATTACAACAGCATGTTTTCCGCTTGTTTCAATTCCCATTCTCTGAAGGAGAACAATGATTCCGTGTGGTGTACATGGAAGGAATGCTTTTTTGCCGATTACCAGGTTTCCCACATTTACAGGGTGGAATCCGTCAACATCTTTTGAAGGATCAATAGCCATAATGACTTTATCTTCATCAATATGCTTTGGAAGTGGCAGCTGAACAAGAATTCCGTGAACTTTCGGATCTTTATTAAGGTCATCAATAATCTTGAGAAGTTCTTCTTCTGTTGTTTCTGCAGGAAGATCTACAGATTTATCAACCATTCCGGCTTCTGCAAGAGCCTTGCGTTTTCCTGTTACATAACTTACAGATGCAGGATTTTCTCCAACGAGAATAACTGCCAGACAAGGTTCAATTCCCTTTTCTTTGAGAGCCTTAACTTTTTCTGCAACACCTGCACGAACATCAAGAGCAATCTGTTTTCCGTCAATGATTTGAGCTGCCATTAATTTGTACCTCTAATAAAAATTTGTAACGTTTTGCAGCCTGCCCGGTTATATAGATATATATTGAAACAAACTGCTATAAAATGTAAACTTTTCACTAAAAATATATCAAAATGTGAGGATTTATGAAACGTATTTTTGCACTTGCTGCATCACTTTTGTTTCTTTCATCTGCTGTTTTTGCACAGGAAACAGAAACCGAAACTACTGAAATAAACATCAATAATACAAACCTTAATGAAACTGGTGACCAGTACGTGCGCCTTGGTCTTATGGTTACCAAACCTTTGAACTTTGATGACCAGCTTTACACTGGAGGTGCCGGAACTTTAGGATACCACCAGTTCATTACTCCATACATTGCTTTAGGCGGAGATGTTTCCTTCGGCTATAATCCTACTCTCGGCGGAAATATTTTCACTTACATTCCTATTCTTTTTTCAACAACCGTTCAGCCTGTTTACAAACAGTTTGAATTTCCTGTTACTTTGAGCCTGGGTGTCTGTACTGAAACTTATCTCAACAAATCATACTTCCCTGCTTTTGTCGTTAAACCTGCTGCCGGAGTATTTTACAGAATGTCTCCAAGCTGGTCATTTGGCGTAGAAGCTGAATGTCTGTTCATTCCTGAATATCACTCGGATTCAGATGATAATGATTACGGACTATTCGGTTCTGTTGTTCTTTCAGCACGATATCACTTCTAATCTTTTAACTAATCAGGAATTAAAGAATGAAAAAACTTATAACAAATACAGCCATTATTTTTTCACTTGCAGCTTCTCTTTTTGTTACCGGATGCAACGACGTAATTTTTGCAGAAATCCGCGAAGAAGTTAAACTTGAAAATGCACAGATCCAGGGAGATGTAAGATCTATCGTCCGATTTGATGACAAACTCTGGGTTGAGAACGGAAACATTTATTCAAAAGAAATCTGGACAGACGGAACAAAAACAGAATTCACAAAAGAACATAACTGGTCAAATGTCAGCAAACCTGAAAATACAACTAAAAAACACTTCAGATATGTGAACAAACTGGCAGCTGATGATTCAAACCTTTATGCCCAGCTTACACGGGTAGATTACAACGAAAATGAAGGTGAAAACAAAGCAACAAATTCTTCAATTTTTTACACAACTGACGGAAGCACATGGGATACTGTCACACTCAACGGAGCAACATCTTTTACTCCTGAAACTGTAACTCTTTTGGGAACAAACCACGAATCAGGCAACAAAGCTTACGCTAAACAGAAATACTACGACGTTGAAAACTCAAAATATAATTTCAGGCTTTACGAATTAAACGGCGCATCTGCTTCTGAAATTGCTTCTCCAGATTATCTCGAAGGAACTGAAACAATTTCATCCATTACTTCATGCATTGTATTTGGCGGAAAAACATACTTTTCAAATGCCAATGCCCTTGCTACAGACGGCACAACAATCTGGAACTCAAACGGTTCATACATTTATTACAGAACAGATCCTTTACAGGCAGGAACAAAAGGAAAAGACCTGGACGGGAAAATCTTTGCACTGGATTATTCTCAGGACTACCTTGTAGCAGGAACTGCCAGCGGTCTCAAATACTGTGCTTTGAATTCTGACGGTTCAACAGGCGATACAGCTTCCCTTTTTAACTCGGAATCTACACTTTCGGCTTACTATGATGTAAGGACAGTTCTCGTTACAGACCATTCACAGACAGTAGATAGGACAATCGTTTACGGTACAACAAGTTTTGAAGGATCTCCTTCTTCAACAAGTGCCGAAACAAAAAACTGCGGTCTGTGGTCATATTACGAATACCGTCCAAACGGAAATTCAGGAAAGTGGAATAAAGAATAAAAGGGTCAATCCCCTGAACAGTCCTTTCATAATTCCTGACTCCTAATTCCTAATTCCTCACTTATATGCTACACTATTTCCATGGCTGATTTATTTGATTCTGTGGCGCAAAATACTCAAAAGCAACCTCTGGCGGCTCGGCTCAGGCCACGCAATCTTGATGAATATATCGGACAGGACCACATTGTTGGCAAAGGACGGCTTTTGCGGCGGGCTATTGCTGCGGATCAGCTTACTTCTGTAATTTTTTACGGACCTCCAGGCTGCGGTAAAACTACTCTTGCCCGGGTTATTGCAAATCACACAAAATCAAATTTTCTCACCCTCAATGCCGTTCTTACCGGTATAGCCGACATCCGTGAAGCCATTAAAAAAGCTGAGGACCTTAGAAAACTTTACGGCCAGAAAACAATCCTTTTTGTTGATGAAGTACACAGGTGGAATAAGGCTCAGCAGGATGCCCTTCTTCCATGGGTCGAAAACGGCACTGTTATCCTTATCGGAGCAACAACTGAAAATCCTTTTTTTGAAGTAAACAAAGCTCTTGTAAGCCGTTCCCGCGTTTTTCAGCTAAAACCGTTACAGAAAGAAGATTTATTTAAAGCTGCAAGACAGGCTCTCAGCGATGTTGAGCGGGGCTATGGCCACTGGAACGTTCAGTTTGAAGAAGGTGCCCTTGAACACCTTGTTGATACTGCCAACGGAGATGCAAGATCTCTTCTCAATGCCCTCGAGCTTGCAGTTGAAACTACTCCTGAAAAATGGGATCCCTTCAATGCCCGGCCTGAACCTGCCTGGGGAACTACAATTTATATTTCAAAAGAAGCCAGTGAAGAATCCATTCAGAAAAAAGTCGTTCTCTATGACAGGGATGGTGACTATCATTACGATATAATCAGTGCTTTTATTAAATCTCTGCGGGGCCGGGATCCTGACGCTGCCATGTACTGGCTTGCAAGAATGGTAAGAGCCGGCGAAGATCCTCATTTTATTTTCAGACGAATGCTCATCAGTGCCTGCGAAGATACAGGCCTTGCCGATCCTTATGCTGTCAGTGTTGTAGAAAGCTGTGCGGCAGCCTTTGACAGAATCGGACTCCCGGAAGGAAGATATCATCTTGCCCACGCAGCTTTGTACCTTGCAACTGCACCAAAATCCAACTCAAGCATGGCTTTTTTTGATGCCCTTGCCAGCGTTGAAAAAGAAGATGCAGAAGTTCCAAATCATCTGAGGGATTCAAGCCGGGATGCAGAAGGTTTTGGACACGGAGACGGATATCTGTATCCACATGCCTACCGGGATCACTGGGTTGCCCAGCAGTATCTGCCTTCTCCCCTTGTAGGAAGAGTTTTTTACACTCCGACAAATCAGGGTTACGAGGCCAGAATCAAAGATGATGTTTTAAGCAGAAGGGAAATCCAGATAAGCGCAATTCTTGAAGGAAATGCTCCGGAAAAACCGGATACAGGTGCAAGCTGCGGAATGCACCCTCTGCCGCATTTTGCCTCAGATTTTAATAACCCTATCGGCGAATGGTGGATAAATAAAGCTTTCGGGACAAATCAGACTGTTAAAGAAGAAAATCTGACATTCACTCCAAAAGACAGCAGAAAAGAATCTGCACTGGACAAAGCTGACCGTTCATGGCGGGCAAGGCTTGATTCCAACAGGGCTGAAGTTCTTACAGAAATCCGTGATGCCATGGTTCAGCTGGGAGATTTAAGCCGTCATACGCGAAGCCTCATCTGGAATGCTGATGACGGACTTTTACTCTGGGACGTAAGCCGCAAAACTCCTGAAGGGGTTACTGCCGGTTTATGTTCTTCTGCACAGGGAATGGAAATTCTTGAACAGTACGCACGAACCCTTGATGATCTTGACAGGCCTGTTTTTATCAGAAGGCCGCAGACAGATAAAAATCATCTTGATGAAGAAGCCTTTAACGGCATTTTAAAACAGTTCTCTCAAAAGGATATGATTTTTGACAGAATATTCTTCAGGGATCCATTCAACTGTCAGGAAAGTGCCGATGCCCTTGCAAGAGCCGTTAAAAATATTTCCGAAGAATGTAAATCCAGGGAACTTAAAGTCGTAATCTCCCAGAGAATTCCGTCAAAAGGACAAAGAATATCTGACCTGATTGCAAATCAGGTCCTTACGGAAAGAACCAGAGATTCTTTTGACACAATCCTCAAAAAGATGGAACTTGCAGAAAATGAATTTTTCGGAAGCTGTGAAAACAGGCTTTTTAACTGGAATGAAGAAACAACGGCAGCTTCTTTTTCGGCACTGAATCTGAACGTAAAATCTGCAGCAAAGGTTATTTCTGAAAAACGCCGGATTTCTCCTGCCGAAATTGAAAAATGGTTTGATTCCCAGTCTTCTGCCTGGGGAAATGCCATAACACAGGCAACAGGAAAAGAAGACGTTGAAAAAATAAAGAACCTTCTTATAACTGCAAGCCAGAACAAGCTTTTTAACTGGAACATCACAGTTCAGTTTATGACTGTTACAATATAATAATTTGTGATAAAGTAAAAACCGCGTTAGTGCATGAAGCCATGGCCAAAGGCCAGCCACCGCAGGGAGCGTAAGCGACTGAGGAGGCCGAGGGTTACCGAGTGGCGGAACGCACGCCCCGCAGGGGAACGCCCATTTTATAGGAGATACAAATGAATTTTATCTTTTTAGGCCCACCAGGAGCAGGCAAAGGAACACTCGCAAAGGAAGCTGCAAAGGCTTACAACATTCCACACATTTCTACAGGTGATATTTTCCGCGAAAACATCAAAAACGGAACTGAACTTGGAAAAAAAGCTAAGGCTATCATTGATGCTGGTGGACTTGTCAGCGACGAAATCACAATCGACCTTGTAAAAGACCGCCTTTCACAGCCAGACACAGCAAAGGGATACATTCTTGACGGATTCCCACGCACAATTCCACAGGCTCAGGCTCTTGCCACATTTGCTAAAATTGATGCTGCTGTAAACTTTGACATTGCCGACGAAGCTGTTGTTGAACGTCTCGGCGGACGCGTTTGCTGTAAAGAATGTGGTCAGATGTTCCACGTAAAATTTAATCCTCCAAAAACTGAAGGTAAATGTGACAAATGTGGCGGCGAACTTTATACACGCGATGACGACAAAACTGAATCTATCCAGCACCGTCTCGTTGTATACCGCGAATCTACAGCTCCACTCATTGACTTCTATAAAAATGAAGGAAATCTCGTAGATGTTGATGCCCGCCCGGCTCCAGAAAAAGTTCTTGCTGAATTTGAAGCTAAATTTCCAAAGAACTAAAATTTAACTTTTTGGATATTTTTTGAGGCTGCTTGAAATATTTTTATGTTTTAAGCGGCTTTTTTTATAAACCGGCACTTATGAGTTTTACAACTTTTTATAATAGGTTTATAATTCAATAATATGTTGATTTTATCCGGAGGTTTTTATATGAAATTGACAAAATTTATCGCTGCTCTCGCAGTTGTATCAGCTATCACATTTGCCGGCTGTGCTAAAGAAAAAACACCCGAAGAAAAAGCTGCAGAAGCTATCGAAAACGCTGTTGAATCAGTTGAAGCTGCCGCTGCTGAAGCTGCATCAGATGAAGTTAAGGCTGCTCTCGAAGCTGCTGCAAATGAAGCAAAAGCTGCTCTTGATGCTGCCGGTGCTAATGCTGCAGATGCACTCAACGCTGCTGGCGCAGAAGCTGCTGAAGCTCTCAAAGGACTCAAATTCTAATTTTTACAAATCAGTTTTTTGATCAGATGACTGTCGCTATGACAGTCATTTTTTTTGATGGCTGTTTCCGTAAAATGTGTTGCCGGTTAATGACAGATTTGCTTTATGATAACAACACCTTTTACGGACATAGCTTATGGAAAACGACTTTACAATTCGACACAGTTGAAACGGGATGAAAACTGTGTTAAATTTTGCAGATAATTACATATTTTAACAGATTGTTAACAATTATGGAGATTAAAATGAAAAAACTTATTTTGACAGTGGCTGCTGCTGTTTTTGCAGTTTCAGCTTCTTTTGCACAGGTTCTTCCTTCACAGCAGATGAAGAACACTGCATGGTCTGGTTTTGGTGCACCAATCGAAGGTGATCCAATGTTCTATGGTTTTACTGACACTTTCCAGGCTCGCTTTGACCGAGGAAACTTTACAATTGAGGGAATGCTCAACTGGTCTTTCCTTGCTAACTATGACAATGAAGGTGATGTTAATAACTTTGTATTCGGTACTTCAAACAACAACCCTCTTTCATTGAAATACGGTACAAGAAACATGACTTCACGTGCAGGTGAGAACACTCTCAATTCTGCACAGAAGGGGCTTGGTTATGACAACCGTGCCAATGTTTCAAACACTTACCAGGATTCTTACTACATCAACTTTATCTGGCACCCTTCAAAGAACTTTGATTTTGGTGTTGGTACAAAACTTAACTGGCAGGTTGGTCCGGCTCCACGTTACGGCAGCTGGCTCTGGGAAAATGATGCTCACGTTCGTCAGGGCGGTTTCTCAACGGCTTACGATGACCGCTCAGGTGTACGCGAAAGAACTTCTTCTGAAGATGTACACTCTTACAAATACACTGTAGACCGTCCTGGTACTGCTGATGTTGTTGGTTTTATTCCTTATGCTAACAAATATGCAAAACGCGCCCTTGGTGTACGCTACATTTCAGAAAGCAAAAACGGAACAAAATTCCAGATTGGTTCTGCAATTCCTAACGGATTCAACACAGACGATCCTGCAGTAAACTTTGGTCTCCAGATTGGTCTCTTTAACTGGCTTACTGTAAGTGGTGCCATTGAAGGTGCTTTTGAAGAAAAGGCTAACTTCTACTCGGGTGCTACAATCGGTGCTGATCACTTTATCCTTGACCTTTATTTTGCTGCTGACTCTCTCTTTACTGATGATGACGATGATGAAGCTTACGGTACAGGCGCTGCAATCACTTTCACAATTCCAAATACAAAAATCTCTGTTCGTCCTGAACTTGGTGTAAACTTCTTTGAAAACGACAACTACGATTTTGCCTGGTACACAGGCGGAACATTGCAGTTTGCACTTAACAAAGATGTTGGATTTAAAGTATGGGGTTCTTTTGCTCAGGGTTCAAAAGACAAAAGATGGAAGGACCATTCTGAAACAGACGACTGGGACGGCGGACAGATTTTCAACATTCGTCCACAGCTCACACTTGACTATTCAAAGAACACAACATTCTCAGTTTACGCAGATTTTGAACAGCGCAATGCATTTGACGGCAAAACACGTAAATGCTGGTCAAGCGGCGTATTCATGACATACATTTTCTAAATCAAGTTTTTGAATTTTGCAAAAAAGTGGTGGTTGAGGCTCTCGAAACCACCACTTTTTTTTTGCACTATTAACTGTTTACTCCGAGACCAAAAAGTGCAAAATCACCTTTGACCGGGTCACCTTCAAATACTTCCTTTAATTTTTCCGTCAATTCAATGCAGTTTTTTAATGTTGCCGCTGGAACTTTTCCACTGGCCGTATATTGCAGCAATCCAAGCTGACAGGCCTGATTAAGAACATGGGTGTCCATTGGCATCAGAAGATTTGATTTGTCATACCAGTTCCAGAATCCTGTATCTACAGGCGAATTATCACGAACCATCCACCGTAAAAACATATTTATCCGCTTGCAGCTGGAATTTTTACCGTGAGGAATCAGATTACATTCCCGGGGAAACTGGCGGCAGATTGTCTGAAAAAGATGTTCATCATTGCCCTTTTCCCACTCTTCCTTGAAAAAATCTCCCAGGGACTGACTTTTTTGTAATATCATGGCGCAAGTTTTAAAAAATAAAGTCATGGAATTGTGAGTGAACATTCTGTAAAAAGAACTTTCGCCGCCTGTAAAATAATCCATGTAGTCCCCGTCTGACGTCCACTGACAGATGGTTTTGCCAAGCCTGTCGCAGTCGTCAATGATCATGTTCATGTGTTTTATAATCTGGTCACGACGACCAAATGCAAGATTTGCTGCAACAAAAGCTGCTAGTTCAATGTCCTTCCTCAGACTGTACCGTCTTAAAAACTGTGACGGATCTGCATTTAAAAATGTTTCCGTTTCGTAAGTGGCTGCAAGAAATATCAGTCTGTCCTTCAATTCTTTGTTCATGAAATCATTATATTGTTTTTCTTCAATAATTGTTTAGTTTTGCAGAATTCACTATAATATTTTTATCTAAGAGGTACATTTATGGGCGGAATTTTTGGCGTTGCTTCTAAAAGCGACTGTTCACTGGATCTTTTCTTTGGAACTGACTATCATTCACACCTTGGTACACGCCGCGGCGGTCTTGCAGTTTATCGCGATGATGACCATTTTCAGCGTGCAATTCACAACATTCAGAACTCACCTTTCAGAACAAAATTCGAAGATGACATTGCCGAAATGAAAGGTCCAATCGGAATCGGCTGTATTTCAGATTACGAACCACAGCCTCTTTTAGCCCGTTCACATCTAGGCCGCTTTGCACTGACAACTGTAGGTATCGTTACAAACAAAGATGAACTTGTTAAGGAACTTATGGATAACGGTGGAGCTTTCCTTGAAATGACAGGCGGCGAAATCAACCAGACAGAACTTATCCTTGCAATGATCAATACTCAGAAAACAATTGTTGAAGGTATCAGATACGTTCAAGACAAAATCAAAGGTTCAATTACCATGCTTGTTGCTACACCTGAAGGAATTTATGGTGCACGTGACAAAATGGGCCGAACTCCTCTCCAGATCGGTATCAAAAAAGATGCAAAAGGTTCTATTCTTGCTCACTGTATTTCTTTTGAAAGTTTTGCATACATCAATCTTGGTTATCAGGATGAACACGAACTTGGTCCTGCAGAAATTGTATTCATGACAGCAGACCGCTACGAAGTTCTCCAGGAGCCACAGAAGAAAATGAAAATCTGTACATTCCTGTGGATTTATTACGGATACCCTACAGCCTGTTACGAAGGCGTAAACGTTGAAGCAATGCGCTACAACTGTGGTGCTTACCTTGCACGCCGCGACAAAGATGACAACATTAAACCTGACTGTGCTGCCGGTGTTCCTGATTCAGGAACTGCACACGCTGTAGGTTATGCAAACGAAGCAGGAATTCCTTTTACACGTCCATTCATTAAATATACACCAACATGGCCACGTTCATTTATGCCTGTAAACCAGGAACAGCGCAATCTTATTGCTCACATGAAGCTTATTCCTGTTCCACAGCTCATCAAGGACAAGAGCATTCTTCTTATTGATGACTCTATCGTCCGCGGTACACAGCTGAGAGAAACTACAGACTTCCTCTACCAGTCTGGTGCAAAAGAAGTACACGTTCGCCCTGCATGTCCTCCAATCATGTTCGGCTGTAAATATCTCAACTTCTCTCGTTCCAAGAGCGAAATGGATCTTATCGCCCGCCGCGTTGTAAAACAGTTTGAAGGCGACAATCCAAGTCAGGAAACTCTTGCAAAATACTGCGACCCTGACACTCCTGAATACGCAAAGATGCAGGAAGAAATCCGTAAGCAGCTGCACTTTACAACTTTGCGGTTCCACCGCTTAGACGATATGCTTAACAGTACAGGTCTTCCACACGAAAACCTGTGTACATACTGCTGGAACGGGAAGGAGTAATAAAAGGGGAGCTGCCCCTTTTGAACCCCGTTTTTGAGGGGGAGAAAGAAGCCCTACTGCAAAGCGAGCTCCTTCCTCCCCTCAAACTCCCCTCCTTCCGCGGCACGCCTTAGGGTTGCACCCTAAGAACCTGCTTTAAATATTATGGAATACCTTAGACAATTTTCTATTATTATAACCATCTCTTTTATCGGAGAAGCGCTTAATTATTTTTTGCCGATTCCCTGCCCGGCTTCCATTTACGGGCTTGTGATTATGTTCTGCTGCCTTCAGTTCAAAATCATTAAGCTTGAACAGGTTGAAAAGGCTTCGGACTTTTTTTTGAGCATCATGACACTTTTCTTTATTCCTTCAACGGTTGGACTTATTACAGCCGGCGAAATCCTTAAAAATTATGGTATCCAGTTCCTTATACTTGGAATCGTTTCAACAATTGCAGTATTTGCAGTTACAGGACTTACTGTCCAGACAATCATGACCTTCAGACACAAAAATGATGAACGAGATTAATACTTACCTTTCAAACTCAATATTTTTCGGTCTCTTCCTCACCCTTTCCACTTTTTTCATCGGGGTCTGGGTTCATAAAAAGACAAAGTTCTTTCTTTTCAGTCCCCTTATCGTTTCCACAATCCTTTGTATTTCAGTTCTTCTTATCCTCAACATTCCATACAAGGTGGAAGCAGAAGGAACTTCAAAAGTAATCGGCGGATATTTTCTCGGTGCAAACTTCATCCATTACATGCTCACTCCGGTAACAGTCTGCCTTGCAGTTCCCCTTTACCGTCAGTTCCAGAAGCTTAAGGACAACTGGCTTGCAATTCTACTGGGAATCTTAAGCGGAGTCCTGGCCAATGCTGCCGTAGTTTTGGGGATGTGCATTCTCTTTAAAATCGGCCATAAAGAATATGTTTCACTTTTACCAAAATCAATTACAACCGCCATCGCACTGGGAGTTACGGAACAATATGAAGGAATCGCTTCAATCACAGTAATTATGGTTACAATCGCCGGCAATCTGGGCAATCTTTTTGCAGAAGTTCTGGCCAGGATTTTTCATATTACAGATCCTGTTGCCCGTGGAGTTGCAATCGGTACAAGTTCCCACGCTCTGGGAACAGCAAAAGCCATTGAACTCGGTGAAGTAGAAGGTGCCATGAGCGGACTTTCAATTGCAGTTACAGGCGTAATTACAGTTGCAGTAGTACCATTTTTTGCAAATTTGATTTAGTTTGTTTCCGGAGCTGTTTCCCGCTTTCCGTGGTTCCGCGCAAAAGCGCTCCATTAAAAAAGGTAGTTTCGCCCCTTCGAGAGCCTCAGGGACCGAAACCACCATTTTCAACGGCTGCCGCCGCCACTACAATCGGGGCTAAAAAAAACAGGGCTGTCCCAAAAGTTTGATTTTACGGTGGTTGAGGCACTCAAAAAACCCCGTTTTTTCATTCCACCACATCCTTTGTAATATTTTTAAGCCATTTACCCTTAAAATAATGAGAAATAACGCCAGGCATTTTTTCAAATTCATCGAGAAAAAGGACAAAATATACCCACTGTGGAGGTAGCTTGAACACAAAGGCCGCAAGGCAACCGAGAGGAATGGAAACTCCCCACATAAAAATCGAATCCAGGACAAATCCGAACCTGGCATCTCCACCTGCCCTGAAAATTCCACAGATCAAAACTGTATTTACGGCAGCTCCGATAAGTGAATAGGAATTAATGACAAGAAGTGTAAAAGTAAACTCCTTGGCCTGTTCCGTAAGATTTGGAAAAAACGAAAGAAGCGGATACATGACAATCATGATGATGCCGCCGGCTATACCTGCTATGACGGTACTTTTAATAAGACGACGGGCGTTTCTTCTGGCAGTTTCAAGGCGGTTTTCACCAAGCTGCTTACCTAAGATTATTGCACCACCATACGCCATTCCAAAACAGACAATACTTGCAAGATTCCTTAAGACATTCACAACTGAATTTGCGGCAACTATATCTTCACCCTGACGGCCGAGAATCACTGAATAGGTTGCAAAGGCTGCTCCCCAGATAAATTCATTTCCAACTGCAGGCATTGAAAAATGAATGAAATCACGGGTTAAAGTCTGATTGTTTAAAAATATATCTGAAGGAACAATTTTGACTTCTTCACAGTTCCAGCCGGCTGCAATGCAGATAACCATTTCAACTAAACGGGCAATAACAGTTGCCAGCGCAATTCCAAAAACACCCATCTTTGGAAGACCAAACCAGCCCAGAACAAATGTTGCGTTAAGGAACATGTTGAGAACAAGGGCAATGACTGTTGTGGCTGTGGAAATTCCAACCTTTTCAATACTTTTAAGGACTGCCTGATAGACCTGGGAAACGGCAAGGAAAAAATAAGAAATTCCCACAACCCTGAGGTATTCTGCCCCGCACTCAATCATAGGAAGTTCATCTGTAAAAATCCGCATTATGAGTTCAGGAAAAAATACAACGATGCCGGAAAAAATAAATCCGGCAACTGCAGAAACCCTGAGTGCTGTTCCGGTGAGGATTTTGAGGGATTTGATATCCTGCTTCCCCCAGTACTGGGAAGTAAGCATGGTAAGACCAGAAGCAAGCCCGATGTAAAAAAGCATTAAAATGAACTGAACCTGGTTTGCAAGAGAAACAGCAGCCGTTGCCGTCTGACTTACAAGGTTAAGCATTACAACATCAAGAGAATTGACGAGCGACGAGAGAAGATTCTGGAGAGCAATGGGAGCTACAACGGCATAAAGAGACTTATAAAATTGTCTGGATTCTGCTTCAAGTTCTGTTGGAAGCATAATTTCAGTCTTATTTTTCATTTTTAATTTTTTCTGCACATTTTAATATTTCTGCTTTCCATTCATCAACCAGTTTCTGTGGTTCAAGAGGTTCAACATCACTTCCCCATCCTAAAACCCATCGCAAAATCGGCTTGTACTGGGTTGCTTCAAAATCCAGAAAGTAGCCGTCCTCAACTTCCCTGATTTCCTGGAACTCGCCCCAAAGTTCCCAGAAGCCGTTGTCAAAAATCAGCTGATAGGGTTTGACTGTGTAATAAGCAGGTTCCGTTTTGTCTTCTGCAATATAATAAATCTTAATCAGGTTATAGTCCATCATGGCAGAATGAATCAGTTCCCAAACATCGCTCTGAACATTTGCCGCCGGTGCCCCATAAAAATTACCCGGGAAACATAAGTGTCTTCTTTGTAATCAGTTTCCTCTTCATCATCTTTATCCAGCTTCTGCATATATATTTCTGTAATTTTTTTAATAAAAAGTCTCTAAACTGCCATTTTCTCAATTTTTGGGAATTTTATTTACTATATTATACGGGTAGAAAACTTAGGAAGCAAGGAGACTTATTTATGGCTTATGACATTGACAGATTCAGAGCACGAAGAAGAAGATTATCAAGGAAAGGTTCGTCTTCAATTACCTGGACAGAATCTGAACCTTATGCACTGTGCTTTTATCTCTTCAACATGTTTGAGACAAAATCAAACAAACGCATTATCGCGACTTTTGACAGTGCAATCAGAATTTTTATGGACTGTGTTTCAATTCTGGAAAAAAATGGCCGGCTGACAAAGGTACTTAAAAAGGAACTGAAAAACCTCGAATCAAAAAAACTTTTAACACCTCTTACAGAAAAACCAACTGAAAGGATGCAGTTTGATAATGCAGGCATTCCATATAAATATGAACAGGATAAGAGAATTGAAGGAGAAATGCGCCATTACGAAACCATGGACGAAAATCTCATCAACCTGCATAGAGTACTCTATTGTTCAGAAAAACCGGTTTTTTCTTCAATAATAAATGCTGCCATATTCAAAAAAGGCACAAATTACACACTGAATCAGGAACTTAACTTGTCGAATGAAATTGAAAATGCAATTTTTGATATTTCAAAAACCCGCTTTCTGGTAGACCAGGTTAAACTCTCAGAAGACGAAGCCCGCTACATCCTTATGCAGTGCCGGTTAGACACAATTGAACTTTTTGACGATATCATAAGAACTGCCGGCAACACTGACAACAATTTTAAAAACAATATGGCATCAATGATTGGCATTTCTGATAAAGAACTCAAATACATTCTCAGAGGCGACCAGAAACTCAAAAATTACGGATTTATTGACAATAACGGCAATTATGACTCTTCCCTTAATGACTGTATCGAGGAACAGAACATTGAACCTTATTTCTGTGACCTTTTAAAGCCTGTGGACTGCAGTCAGGCTTACGAGCTGGATTCGTATTCAGTAAAAAAAGAATCTCTTGAAATCTGCAGCGACCTTTTAAACGGCAAAAAACCTGTTTCCATTCTCTTTTATGGAAAACCTGGCAGCGGAAAAACTGAACTGGCAAAATCTTTATGTAAAGAGACAGGCAAGAACATCTACATTTTCAAAAATGAAGTAGAAAACAATAACAGGGGTCCATCAATCCTTGGAAGGCTTGTATGTCTTCTGTCAATGGAACGGCCGGATTCAATCATTATTGTGGATGAAGCAGATTCACTTTTAAAGACAGTTCAGTTTTCGTTTTTTGGTTTTGAACCTTCCGACAAGAAAGGCACCGTTAACAAAATGCTGGAGAACAACAAGGACAAAGTAATCTACATCATCAATCACCAGCAGCAGATTGACGAGTCAACAAAAAGGCGTTTTACCTTCAGCCTGAAGTTTGAAGCAATGCCACAGACAATGCTCCGTTCCATTGCAGAAAGCAAAATCAAACCGCTGGACATTTCAGACAGCACAAAAGAAAAGATTCTGGATTTGCTGGACAAGTACAAGCTGAGCGGTGCAAGTGCTGAAAATATTGCAAGCGTAATTGAAGGCATGAACTGTCCTGATGAAGAAACGATTTTAAACAAAGTTCAAATTGTAATGAAGGAAAATTCCCTGCTTTTGAACGGCAAATCAAAGATGAGGGAAAGTGCCTGCAGGGAATACGACCTTTCCATTGTGAACGCGACTATGAATCCGCAAAAAATCGTTGAAATGGTCAAAAACGCACAGGAATATTCTGAAAACCACAAGGACTGCGAATCTGGGGTAAGGATGCTTTTTTACGGATTAAGCGGAACGGGAAAAACTGAGTTTGCACGATACATTGCAGAAACTTTGCACAAACCGATTCTTTTGAAGCGGGCCAGCGACATCTTAAGCATGTGGGTTGGCGGAAGTGAAAAAAATATCCGCGATGCCTTTGAAGAAGCAGAAAGGACAGGTTCAGTTCTTCTGTTTGACGAAGCAGATTCATTTTTCCAGGACAGACAGAACGCCCGAAACAGCTGGGAAATTACTCAGGTAAATGAATTTTTGACCCAGATGGAAGAATTTTCAGGAATCCTTATCTGTACCACAAACCTTCGGAAAATCATGGATCCTGCAATGCAGAGAAGGTTTCACATTCTTAGCGAGTTCAAAGCACTTTCAGAAGAGGGAATCAAAACTCTTTGTGCAAGATACTTTCCTGAGCTGGATTTTTCTGAAGAACAGGTGGAGGCGGTTGCAAAATTCAAGACTGCAACACCAGGAGATTTTGCCGCAATCCACGGACGATTCCGTTTTATGAACAAAGAAGAACAGACTGCTGAATGCATTACAAAAGAACTGGAAATCTTGCAGAAAGAAAAGAAGAAAAATCTTAATGCGGATTTGCAGATTGGATTTAGTGCGTAAAAAGGAGAATTATTATGTACATTGAACCAAGACTCAACGACCACTCTGATATCTGGAGTGCAAACCTTAAAGGACGAATCATTCACTGCTTTGGTGAAATTGAAGAAAACATGGCGGAAAGCATTGTGGCACAGCTTTTGTATTTGAGTGCCCAGAGCGACGAGGACATTCAGCTTTACATCAATTCTTACGGCGGCGATGTTACTGCTGGAATGGCAATTTACGACACAATGCAGCACATAAAATGCGACATTCAGACTGTGTGCGTTGGAAAAGCCATGAGCATGGGGGCAGTTTTACTCAGCGGAGGAACTAAAGGAAAGCGGTTCGTGCTTCCCCACTCCACTGTAATGCTTCATCAGGCGTTGGGCGGTGTTAAGGGGCAATCCAGCGATGTTGATATTGAAGCGGCGGAACTCCACAGGACCAAGGATATGCTCAATGAAATTTTAAGCCGGAACTGCGGAAAGAAAATGGAAGAAATTGTTCGGGACACGGACAGGAATTTTTACCTGCACGGGAAAGAGGCTGTGGAATATGGGGTTGCGGATAAGGTTATGGGGGAATAAAAGGGAAACAACCTTAGAAAACTACAATTTCTGAACTAAAGACGGATCAACGCTAATTAAATGAATCAGTTTTTTTGCTGTAGGGGACGGCTTTCCACATTCCCAGGCTTCAACAGTACGCTTTGAAACGCCAATTAAGGCAGCAAAAGCTTTCTGAGTCATTTTAAGTGCTGATCTTTCTTTAGCAACATCAATTTCCGGGAGACTTCGTTTTCGAGCATAGGTTTCAGCTCTAGCATTGCCCTTTTCATAAGCCAAAGCCTCATTGAGTCCGCTCATTAAACCATCAAAAAATGAAATATCCTTGAAATTTTCTGCAATCTGCTCATCCGTTAGAGAAGATTCAAATATGAGTTCGTCCATGATTACGACTCCTTTTTTATCTCGTTGATTATATTTTTTATTGCTTTCTTTTGATCAGCTGTAAGATTTTCCTGAACATTCTTCGGATATGCAAACAAAAAATATAATTTTTCTTTCTCAAACACATACAGATATATGATAAAGTAGTAGTTTGTCAGATTTATACGATTTTATCGTATATATAGATTGATACATAAATTTTTCTCAAAAAATGAGAAACAGCTTTTATATCACCTAAAAAAAGCGGAAGAAAATTGCTTTTAGAGAAACACTTCCTGTTCCTTTCTCATTTCATTGCCTTCAATAATTCTTTCTGTTCAATTTTCAATTTTCTCAAAAGCTGTTTGCATTCTTTATATTTATCCAGCTGAATCTGTAATTCCTGTGAATTAAATTCATCCGCTTTTCCAAGAAATTTGGAAATGACTTTTTCGCCTTCTCTATAATTTAAATATAAATATTCCTGCTAGCCTATTTTCCTCTTAAAAATAGATCCTCTTGGGAGAGATTCAAGTTCTTTTTCATAACGGGCTACAAGACGCTGGTTTCGCTCCAATTCATCCTGAAAAACTGCTTTTACAATTTCTGATTTCATGTTATTTCTTACACTACAAATTATAAAGTTTCAAGCATAATGTAGTGTAATGTGACGATTCAGACCTCTTCGGAAGTTTCTCATCTTTTGAGAATCTGACTTTATATTATATATCCATAAATGTTTTCGAGGTGGAAGCAGATGTTAGACGAAATTACAGAAAAAGAAATTACATCCAGAAAAGGTCTTGAAAGAATCGATTATCTGCTTGATGAACTTTACTTGTGCCACAATCTTTCGGATTTAGACTATAACAAAAAACAATATGTAAATGATTTCTTTAATCGCCTGTACGAGGAACTCAAATCACTTGAAAATGTCTCAGTTTTGCTTGAAACCGGTCTTTCCCCTGATGAGCTTAAAGATAATATTGAAGCAGTCCTTTTAACAATGAACGCCATCTACTACAACTCAGAAACTTTCAATCTTAATGATGAAGAAATAAACGAAATGAAGTTGTTGCTGAATAAGTTGCTGGATGATGTTTATACTGAGACCAGCTTAATTGCGTCCGCAGTGTAGACGCAATTGGATAAGTTAAAAAGAATTGTCGTGCTCTTTCAAGCTGTCTTTTACCAAAGCCGCTTCCAAATTCTGCTCCAAGTTCTTTTGAGAAAGTTTTCTCCCAGAATTCACTATTTTATCTCACTTTCAATTTCTTCAATTGTAGGAAGACTGTTTTTAAAATCATCAGGTTTTATGTTTAATTCATAAGATGCAATTCCCAACGGTTTATTGATTCCATCAAAAGACCATTCTACTTTTGTTTCATCTTTATCTTTGCATATTAAAAGTCCAATTGTAGGATTGTCATCTTTGCCTTTTATCAATTTATCAACAGCTGTTACATAAAAATTCAGTTTGCTTGCAAATTCTGGTTCAAATTTTACTACTTTCAATTCAACTACAACATAGCATTTTAGTTTTATATGATAAAAAAGCATATCCATAAAATACGATGTGTCAGAAACTACAATTTCTACTTGTCGTCCGACAAAAGCAAAACCTTTTCCAAGTTCGAGCAAGAATCTTGTTATGTGAGATGTTAATGCATCTTCAAGTTCTCGTTCATCATAACCTTCACGCATTGAAAGAAAATCAAAGCTGTATGGATCTTTCAGAACCGCTTTTGCAAGGTTCCCCTGAGTTTCCGGCAGTGTATTTTGAAAATTCGTGAGAGCCTTGCCCATTTTTTCATATCTTTTTGCAGAAATAACATCTTCCAAGGCTGAACGGCTCCAGTTATTTTTTACAATCTCATTTAAATAGAAAATCGCTTCATCAATATTTTTGCATTTTGAAATTATTTCTACATGATGTCGCCACGGAACTTTATACATAAGCTCAAGAATTTCTCCACCAACTTGGTGGACTTTTTCCGCGTAAAACAAATACCACTTTTTCATATACCAGAGGTTTGTAGTAGAAAATCCCTTTTGTGATGGAAAAGCATTTTTAAAGTCCAAGCTTAAACGCTCGATTATTCCGCTTCCCCATTTTTCTTCCGCTTTTTTTTCTAAATATCCTTGCCAAGATTCCAGTTGAACTGTAAAAGTTCTCGGTTTACATTCAACCCTGCTTTTAACTGACTAGAACGGTAGCGTGATTTTAATTCTTCGAACCATGCAAAATAATCAGATGAGGCTGTTTTACTTGCAGACATTACTATTTTATTTTCCATTTTCTTTCCCTCACAGTTAAGCATTTTCTTTAATTGGAAAATCGTAAAAACTATCCATGTTTTTATTTCTCCATCATTCTTCCACAACATAAGTTCTAAACAGCATCTCAACTGTTGTTGTTGCATTTAATGTTGATGATGGAATAAAAACATATTTCCATGGCTTTCCTTTGTTAGCTTCATTGTAATTAGTAGCAACTTTACAGTATTTAACAGCTCTTTCTTTTTTGGCTATTACATCTGCATCATTAAATTTATCATCGCCTTTTACTTCTACCAAATAAATACAATCTTCTGTTTCTACAACAAAGTCAGGTTCGTAATGATGAGTTCTGTTGTAAATTAAGTTAAATTCTTGCTTGTTAGGACGAAGCCAATTTTTAACGAAATCTTTTTCGGTTTCAAGAAGTCTTGCGAATTTATGTTCATCTGTACTGTCGAATTTAGCAGTTGCAAAAACGCCTCGTTTAATCCCTGTTATTAGAGTTGACTTTATTTTACTTGCTGGAACATCAGAGAATAAATCACTTTCAGAAGCATAATTATATGAAGTAGGAATATTTTGAGTTCTAACTGATTTTACAGACTCTTGAAATAAACCGACAGAATAATAAAAATGTTCATCGGACATCATCTGTCTGAATATTTCTTCTGAAATGGCTTTTTTATTCATCATCACAATGTTCTTCATTCCATTTTCACCGAACTTTTTTGTGAAATAAATACAAGTTTGTTCAATCAATTTATTAACCAACTCAAAGCAAATGTCATAATCAATTTCTGATTTTTGCAAAAGGTTTTCGGCAATTTTTAATCTTGCATTAAAGGCATCAAAATCTATTTTTTCACCATGGATTATTTCCTTGTCGCTTAAATCAGAAAGATTCTGAACGATAATATCATTTTCAATTGGTTGAAAATTCATATTTGATACATCGAGATTAAAATCAACAAACCTGTAATCATTTATTCCCATATCATTTACAGAAATCTGAGGAATTGGAATAAATTTATTTTGAGTCTCAACTACAGTTTTTTCTGTTTCTTGTTTTACCCAATCAGAGAATGGATCAATATTCTCTGCAAATAATTCGCCTAAATCTTTATCCTCCTGAATTGAATTAATTGTATCGCTTGCAATTTGTTCAATTACTGATGTATCTATCTTTTTCTCAGGCTCATTCTGTAGTGTTTCAACAATTTTTTTATTTATTGTTTCTGATGTTTTTTTGACAACATCTTCCAGTTTGTTTGTATTTTGGATTCCTGTTTTTTCTTCCAGCTCTTTAATTTTTGTTTCAATTTCAATACCTGGAAATTTAAATGATGGTTGAGAAATTTTATTTCCTTCTTCTTCCAGTTCTTCTGCATAAATTACATTTTCAGCAGTAAACAAAGAATCTCCCTTTTGGGCTTCATTCATAATGTCTTGGAATTTATCGTGAGCTGTAAGATAAACGCTATCTATGATTTTATTTCCAGTTCTTTTTCCAAAAGGCAAACGAAGACCACGACCTACCATCTGTTCACGCAATCGCTTGCTGCTTGCAGTTCTTAATGGAATAATTGTAAACAGATTAT
>JAZLKD010000016.1:0-26221 GCA_045597415.1 Treponema sp.
TCGTATGCTTTTTCTTTTTAAATTAAGGGGCTCAGCTAAAGCTGAGCCTTGGTAATTTTAAAACCTGCGATTGCAGTATCATCGTTGGCAGATGATGTGCAAAGTGGAGCCGATAGAAGAAGTGTTTGCTAAAAACACAAAAGGCGGAGGAGACAGATACAATCCTGTCATGCTTTCGAGTGTATTAATTTACTGCTACATGGCGGGAATATATTCATTAAGAATGATAGCCAAGCAGTGCCGTGAAAATGTGAACGTGATGTGGCTCACAGGATTCCAGAAACCGGACTTCAGAACAATCAATAAATTCCGCGGTGAAAAGCTTAAGGACTCAATCGAAGAAATATTCATCTCAACAGTGAAGCTTTTGAACAGAAAAGGCTGATTAGTTAAAGGTTCCGTAGTTTTAAGACTTGCAGAGTTTTTTTTAATAATTTGTATGATAGACTGTCTGATGAAAAATGTATAGTAAAATTATTTTTTTGACATAAACAAGATTCAATTGTAAAATCAAAAAATTAAATTTATTAGATTCATTGTGTCATTAATCTTATGGATAATTGAGTATTTTATCGTTTTTGGTTATGGATCAATATTATTTGGAAAATTAATCTTTCAAGTACATCCTTTATTACAATTAATTTGGTTTGCTTTTTAAATCTTATTGTGTAAATTAACTTGGGTGGTTGTGAGTAAATTATTTATAAAAAAGAACAAGGATTCAAAATGAAAAAAACATTATTTTGTATTTTTGTTTTTTTAGTGGAATTTACTTGTTTCTCAGAAGGGATAACAAATTTCTGTGGTTTACAGCTTGGAACTTATAGTTTTGACACTCATCAATTCTTTATTAAAAAAGTTTTTGAGCAAGTTGTCGCTTCTACAGACGATTTGAAAAAAAATAGAACACGTTTAGTAAAAAAGAATTTTGTTTTGCCGGTCACCATGTTGACGATGATCAATTAATACTACTATTTACTGAGGAATGGAAGTTAAAAGGTATTCAGTTAACACTTATAAATGGTGAAAGTAATTTGGTTGTTTCTTTACTTGCAGCCTGACACTTATGATAATGCTTATAACCTAGCTTATAAAGACACAGAGGGTGGTATGCATATATTCACAATGACTTACGACAATATGACTGGAATTTTCGGACTTTATGATGCATATACTTCTAAACTTGCTATATGAATTTATCAAGATTAATAGAATTGCTCAGTATAAAGACCAGCAATTTTTGGAGGGGCGTCAACCTAAACCTTGGCCCGTAGCACACGCTTTAAGAGTGTAATGCTCATACACTTTGAATGTGTTGATAGTTACAATGTCAGAAATACAAAATGTTGCTGCATTTGATTTGCAGTAAGCTGCAAATCTATTGAGTTCGAGTGCGTCATCAATATCCATTGCAAGTGCCCACTTATTTATAAATGCTACTGTGGATGCTCCGATATTATTTGTGCCTTCAACAAATTTTGTCGAGACACTCAAAATCTGAATGTCGTCGGAAAAAGAACTATAAACATTAAATTCTTTTGTTGTCACTTTTACCAGTTCATTTTTGTCACTTAATATTTCAACTTCCTTAATAATATCAGAATCTTTATATGTGATTATTATTTCCTCAATCTCCGGGTCTAAATATGTATTAATTTTATCCTATTGTCAGCCTGTCATACTAGCCCCGATTGTAGTGGCGCGAAGCGGTCACGGCTTTTGCCGGGACTGGAACCACGGAAAGCGGGAGTGCCGATAATGCTTCACCAATGGTTTGATGATGGTGCTCCTTTTTTATATAATTAACAATTATGATTAAACATGTTATTTTATGGCAACTTAAAGATGAACTTTCTACTGACGAAAAAGCGGCTGTAAAGCTGGGAATTAAAAACGGGCTTGAAGGGCTTAAGGGAAAAATCCCGGGACTCATCGACATTCAGGTTAACTGCAACGGTCTTGATTCGTCTAATGCCGACGTGATGCTGGATTCTGCTTTTGATGATGTTGCTGCCCTCAAAAACTATGCTGTACACCCTGATCACGTGGCTGTGGCTGATTCTAAGGTGCGGCCTTTTACAAAATCCCGTGTCTGCCTCGATTTTGAAGTCTGACTGACAGTCTGTTTATTCGATGACGGCCTGGATTTCTGCAAACTCTGTGATTTTTGCTGCATATTTGTCGCATTTGCCAAAGCCGTAGGATGCCCATACAAAATCAACTCCTGCTTCGTGGCTTGCTTCCTGATCGCCCATGGTGTCGCCGACATAGAGCGGGTTGTGCAAATGGTTTCTGTCGGCAAGAAGGCGGATGTTTTTTCCTTTCGGGAGGCCGGTGTTGCCGAAGGTTTCAAAATCCAGGATGCACCCGGCAATTCCTGTTTTTTCAAGGACGATTTCAACGTATCCTTTCTGGCAGTTTGAAACTATATAAAACCTGCACTTTTTCTGCGCGCTCAGTTTCTTTATTGTCTGCACTACGGTCGGGTAGGTAAGGTCCCGGCTGCATTTATTGAGGGCTTCATGTTCGTAAATTACACACAATTCCAGTAGTCTGCTCCGGTCCTGTTCTGCTGCGGCCGGCCATAAATCCATGGCGATGATGTTCATTGGCTTTCCGAATTCTTGTTGCAGTTGTTCTGCTGTGACCTGCCCTATCTGGTCTGTCAGCCGGGGATTTTGGGAAAGATATTCAACGATCGCCTTGTTCCAGCCATCTGCTACGATTTGTGTGGTGTTCCAGATGGTGCCGTCGATGTCTAAAATTATGTCGGTGTATGCCATGGTTTTATTATAGAGGAAAACGGCTGATGGTTCGACTGGGGAGGAGCAGATAAAAGTTACGGTAATAAAATGGACGGCCCTTCGGGCAACCTGCTGCTGCGGGTTCCGCTGGCGCTTCATTACTCCGTTACGGTGGTAAACCACCTTCACTGCGCAACGCCTTCGGCGCCCTCCGTATCAGGCGTAGAATATTAAAAAAAAATATCAAAATTGTAAAAAAATACTTGCGTTCCTGTAAATGAGTGGTATTATTTAATTGTAATCAGGAAAGAGATGAGGACTTACACCGGTTACCCGAGAGGAGGCGAATATGTTACCGACAAAATCAGCCGACCTTTTTGAAGGTCATTTTTAAGACAAAATCCGCTGGCATGACCAGCACCACATATTTTTTGCCCTTCATCTGATATGAAGTATGGCAATGAACATACCGCCGTGAACCGGCGGTTTTTTTTACGGTCATAGCCTTTTTAAGAAATAATTTTCGTAAAAAATATTGTATATAAGGCTATACGCCTTTTAATTTTTCTGCATTTTTGGCTTGGTGAACTGCCAGAATTTTGGGGCACGGCCGGAGATTTCCCAGCCGCCGTTGTAAAAGCCGTTGTCATTGGCTGTAGGATAGACAAAAATTACTTTTGCCGGATTTGTGGTGTCGTAGACAAACTGGTTGCTTTTCCATTCGCTGCGGTTTGTGGACGGATAAGGATACTGCTTGTCCGGAGGCGTTGAGAAGGTAAAAATGTACCGGCCGGGATCTATAAAAAGATGCATGTACATTCCGCCGGATAAAAAGGGACTGTATTTGTATTTGTGTTCTATGTCAGGTCCCTGTGCCCACCAGTATGATGCCCTTACAGCTGTTTTTGTAACATCTTTTCCTTCCATATCTGTAATGGTTAGCCAGCAGCGGACGGTGTCCATGGATGGAGCATCCGTAGGACGGAATATTATCAGTTCCCATGGATTGTGATGAAGCTGGGGAAGTTCACTGCTCAGAGAGGAAGTGGAGAGAATGAGAAGAATTATTGCCAGCAGTTTTTGAAGTTTTGTCATGTGCAAATGCGGCAGGGATAGGAAGGGCGCCTGTGGCGAACCGCAGGTTTGAAGCGGCAGAGGAACCCTGGATAGCCCGGTGCCTGCTTTGCAGGCAGTCGCCCTATTATTCTAACACAAAAATGAGAAATTATTGTATTATTAAAATGTATGAAACAGGATCTTCTGGCCAGTTTGCGGAATGGCGACCATCTTTCTCTTAAAAATCAGCTGATGCTTATCGGAAAACTCTCTGTTCCGGCTGTTCTGGCACAACTCGGGTACATAATCATGACCTACATCGATGCAGGAATGGTTGGACATCTTGGAAAAAATGCTTCGGCTTCCATTGGACTTGTCAGCAGTTCAACCTGGCTTGTTTTTGGTTTCTGTTTTGCCTGTGCAATGGGATTTACCGTACAGACTTCCCACCTGATTGGTGCCGGAAAAGATGCTGAAGCGCGAAATCTCCTTAAAGTTAGTGTTCTTGTAAGCTGCTGTTTTGCCAGTGTTGTTCTTGCCGTACTTTTTTTAATTGAACCTTTTATTGTCGGATGGCTTGGAGGGGACGGAAACATTGCAGTTGATGCGCGGAATTATTTTTTTATCTGCGTATGTTCTGTTCCTTTGATTATGTTTGGAAGTCTTGCAGAAGGTATGCTTCAGTCTTCGGGAAATATGAAGTTTCCAAGTCTGATGGAAATATTGACCTGTGTGCTTAATGTGGGATTCAACTGGATTTTTATTTATCAGCTTAAAATGGGTGTCCGGGGAGCCGCTCTTGCAAGTCTTCTGGCCCGTCTTGTTACGACCTGCGCCCTGGTTTATTACCTTTTTGCCCGGTCTTCCATGCTCAAACTGCGCTGGGATGAAAAAATGGTCGTTAAAAAAGAATATTTCAGCCGTGCAGTAAAAATCGGAATTCCGGTGGCATTGGAACAGATTGTCATGACCGGCGGACATATTGGTTTTACAAGAATTGTAAGTCCTTTGGGAAACGCTTCAATTGCGGCAAACAGTCTTGCCATTACGGCGGAAGGTTTGTGCTATATGCCTGCCAACGGACTGGGGTCTGCTGCTACGACATTGACAGGGCAGGCTTATGGGGCAAACCGCAAGGATCTTGTTTATGACCTGGGATGGCTTTGTACCTGGGTCGGAATTGCAATTACAGTTTTGACTTCGGTCCTTATGTTTGTTTTTGCCGAAAAAATGATGGCTTTGATGACGCCGGACAGTGAAGTTATTGCTCTCGGCGCTAAGGGGCTGCGCATTGTTGCCTTTGCTGAAACTTTGTATGGTGCGAGTCTTGTTGCCAATGGTGCATTGCGTGGAACAGGTGATACTTTTGTTCCTACAATATTGCGTTTTGTAAGCATGTGGGGAGTGCGGATTCCACTTGCCCTATGGCTGGCTTCAAAATATGGGCTTGCCGGTGCCTGGTTTGCCATGAGTGTTGAACTTGCCGTCCGCGGTATTCTTATGCTCTGGCGTATGAAAGGAAAAAACTGGGCCAGGTAACAGGGAATTGTGCATTGCGAATTGCGAATTGATCATAGGGGCGTCTCCCTCACATTCGTTCGGGGCGGGCTTTGCGTGGCTGACGGTCCTTCGGACTGGCTTCGCCACCACTCCAATCCCTGACGCGGTTTACAATTTGCTTAATTGTGTGAAAATGTTGTAGTATTATTTTTGGAATATTTTTAACGGAGTAATTTTTATGAATGTTCTTGTAATTGGTGGGGCTGGATATATTGGTTCTCATGTTGTAAAAGAATTGATGAAAAATGGTCACAAAGTTTGTGTTTTTGATAATCTTTCAAGCGGGCTAAGGGAAAATCTTTTTGCCGAAAATGACTTTATTTATGGAAATATTCTCATTGAACGGGATCTGGATCAGGCTTTTGCCCGTGGTTTTGATGCTTTTGTTCATCTTGCGGCTTTTAAGGCGGCCGGTGAATCAATGCTGGAACCTGAAAAATATTCTATAAATAACATTACAGGTACCATAAATATTATGAATGCGGCACTTGAACACGGCTGTAAATATATGGTTTTCAGTTCCAGTGCAGCTGTATTTGGAGAACCTGAGTATCTTCCTATTGATGAAAAACATCCCAAGAAACCTGAAAATTATTATGGTTTTACCAAGCTTAAAATTGAAGAAATTATGGCCTGGTACGATCAGCTTAAGGGCTTGAAATTTGCTGCGCTCCGTTATTTTAATGCTGCCGGTTATGATGTTGAAGGATTTCCTTGCGGACTGGAACAGAAACCTGCAAATCTTCTGCCTGTAATTATGGAAACTGCCTGTGGAATGCGTGACAAAATGAAAGTTTTTGGTACTGATTATGATACACGGGACGGAACCTGTATCCGTGATTATGTTCATGTTAATGACCTTGCCAGCGCTCATGTTAAGGCTCTTGAATATATTGCTAAGAATAATGAAAGCCTTACTGTCAATCTTGGAAGTGAAACTGGTGTTACAGTAAAAGAAATGCTTGAAGAAGCCCGTAAAATTACAGGAAGAGAAATTAAAGCTGATTTTGTTGAACGTCGCCCTGGTGATCCTGCAACTCTTGTAGCTGCAAGTGCTTATGCCCGTGAAAAACTTGGCTGGGTTCCGGAATATTCCGATGTTCATACTTTGCTGGAAACCACATGGAAAGCTTATTCAGTTAACAGGAAACAGTAGAATGAGTAATTTTGATTTACTTCGGAAGTTTGTCGAGTCTGATGAGAGCCGCCGGCTGATGATTGAACTTGAAAGTCTTTTGACTTCGATTCCTGCCATTGCTCCGGAAAGCGGCGGTGACGGCGAACTGAATAAATGTAATGCCCTTAAAGAATGGCTTTTGACTCAGGGGTTTAATGAGTCTCAGTTTGAACGTATTGATGCTCCTGACAGTCGTGTATCAAGCGGCATCCGCCCAAACCTTATCCTTACGATTCCCGGAAAAAAGAAAACTTCTGTCTGGGTTATGGCTCATATGGATGTTGTTCCGCCAGGAGATTTAAAACTCTGGAACAGTGATCCGTTTAAAGTTATTTATGATCCTGTAACTGACAAACTTACCGGTCGCGGTGTTGAAGATAACCAGCAGGGCCTTGTTTCAGGCGTTTTTGCCGCTCTTGCGCTCCTCAGGAATAATATTGCGCCGGAATATACAGTAAAACTTTTGTTTATGGCAGATGAAGAATTCGGCTCAGAATATGGAATCAAATATCTTCTGCGCTCTCACCGTGAAATTTTTGGGAAAGATGATCTGATTCTCATTCCTGATGGAGGAGATCCTGAAGGAAAAACAATTGAGATTGCCGAAAAAAATATTCTCTGGCTTAAACTTCACACTGTCGGCCAGCAGAGCCATGGTTCAATGCCTGATAAGGGAAAAAATGCACATCTTGCAGCCTGTGACCTTGCCCTGCGTCTGAATGACCTTGAAAATGTTTTCAGTGATAAAGATCCTTTGTTTACTCCTTCCTGGTCAACATTCCAGCCGACAAAAAAAGAAGCTAATGTAGAAACTGTAAATATCATTCCGGGAGATGACGTGTTCTATATGGACTGCCGTATTCTTCCCAAATATACACTGGAGCAGGTAAGGGCAGAAGTTGCAAAACGGGTTGCTCAGGTTGAAGAAAAATATGGAGTAAAAATCCATGTCAGTGAACCTCAGGCTCAGCAGTCTCCTGCAACTCCAATGGATGCTCCTGTTGTAAAGCATCTTGCAGCGGCAATTAAAAAAGCTCACGGTTTTGATGCAAAACATGTTGGAATCGGTGGTGGTACAGTTGGTGCTGAACTTAGGAATGAAGGCTTTAATGCTGCAATCTGGTCGACTATGGATGAAGTTTGTCATCAGCCTGATGAATATTGTTATGTAAAAAATATAGTTGCCGACGGGGTAACTTTGTGTGCTCTTTTTGTTGAAGACTAAAAGATTTTTGCCGGCAGTTTTTCTTCTCTTTCTGGTTATTTCCTGTTCATCCATGAATAATTATGGTTTTGAAACTGTTGATTCGCAGCTGGCTCAAAGTGATTTCAGATCGGCAAAAGAAACCCTCGAAAATGATGAGAAAAAAATCTATTCCAGTTATGACGAAGTCCTGAAGTATCTGGATTATGGTGTTCTTTCCCACTACAGCAGAGACTTTGAAGATTCAAATGAACATTTTACCAGGGCAGAAACTCTTATGGATAAATTCATGGCAATTTCTGTCAGCCAGATTTTTACCGGATTTGTAGTTAATGACACTTTTAAGGATTATGCCGGTGAAGATTACGAAAATATTTATTCAAACATTTTTATGGCACTCAATTATGTGCAGCTTAAAAAATATGATGAAGCTATGGTTGAAGTGCGCCGGTTTGACAACAAAATCAAGGAATTAAAACGGCTCTACGAAAAGGAAGTTGAAGCCTATGAACGGGACGAGAACAATAAAGGTGTGCAGGTTCCTAAAATAAGTGTCAAGTTCAGTGATTCTGCTCTTGCGAGGTATCTTAGCATGCTTCTGTATAGAAATGACGGTGACTGGGACAATGCAGCCCTCGACCTTCAGTTTGCCATCCGGGACTTTAAAACCCAGCCGACTTTGTACAATTTTAGCGTACCTTCCGCATTAACTGAGGAAAAATCTGTTAAGAGCAGCGATATCAGGCTAAATGTTCTGGCTTTTACAGGAAATGCTCCTGACAAAGTGGAAGAAAATATCCGTGTTTATTACGATGAAGATGTAAAATTCTTTTATAAACTGTCACTTCCACAAATGCAAAAGCGTGAATCGCAGATTAATGCTGTAGATGTGGATGTAACTTGTATCAAAACAGGAAAAAAGTTTCACAAACGGCTGGAAAAGCTGGAGTCAATTGAAAATATTGCCCTGGACACTTTTCAGCAGCGGTATTCCATGCTTTATGCTAAATCTCTGGCAAGGTCCATAGTCAGGGCAATACCTGCAACTGTATGTGCCAACGGCGGCTGGATGGGAGAAATTTTTGCCCTTTTGATTACAGAATATTCTGAAACGGCTGATATACGCTGTACAAGATATTTTCCTGCAACAGCCTCAATAACAGGATTGACTTTGCCTTATGAAGGTGAATATGAAGTTCAGGTTTCTTTTATGCAGAATGGATATTTGTGCAACCGGCATATCAGCCGCATAAACGTAAAAAAAGGCACCCTCAATCTGGTTGAAAGTGCCTGTCTTCGATAATTCATAAAAGGATTAGCGGACCTTAAAGATAATTCCACATACTGCAACGGTAATCAGCAGCTGAAGAATCAGGAATTTTACAAGAACCTGAGTTGGCGACCATCCGTGGTTAACTTTCATGTGATCGTGAAGAGGAAATCTGATATTCTTAAAAATTGAAATCTTAAAGAATCGCAGAAGGAAAACCTTTACAAGTCCCATTCCTCCGTCAAGAAGCATGATTGAAGATGTTCCAAGAATGATGAATGGATTTCCGCTGAGCATGACACAGATTCCAAGAAAAAATCCTAAGGCGCGGCTTCCGGCATCTCCCATGAGAACTTTGCTTGGAAATGCGTTATGCCACAAGTAACCCATCAAAACTCCAACGAGAGTAAAAATCATTACAGCCCAGCTTGCTCCATCTTTAAAATGAGGAACCATCAGGTAACCGGCAATGTCTTTATGACCAAGGATTGCATAAAAAATTATTCCTGTTGTTAAAAGGGCAACAAGAACAAGAGTTCCTGAAAGTCCGTCTACGCCGTCTGTACAGTTTGTTGTGTTTACAGAAGCCCAGATGATTACAGTAGAAATGCAGACAAAAAGCCATGGTTCAATTACAAGATTGTTTTTAATGAAAGGAATCCAGAAAATGATCTGATTGTCGTCGTTCTGGGATTTCAGATAGAATGCCAGAAGAACACTGGCAGCAACGGCAATGATCAGGTCAAGAATTGCCTTTTTATATTCACCCCAGCTTGAAACACTGTTGTCATCAAGGTAGCCTGTAAGCATCATAAGCCATGTGAGGACGATAATGCTTGTCTTGATCCAGTCGAGGGGAACAAAAACAAGGCTCAGGATTACAAAGGCACTGATCCAGAAAAGCCCGGCTCCAGTAGGTTTTCCTTTTGCCAGATCTGCATCTTTTGTAAATTCCCTGCCGCGGTCATGGGGCAGAAATTTGTAAAAGGCAGGAAGTCCATAGCGGACAAGAATAAAACCGGTATAGAGTGCCAGGGCAATTAAAATTGAATACGAAGTTAAAAGTCTGGCAGGTCCAAATTCTGTATTTTGAGTAATTAACTCACCGAGATAGTAAAGCATTTAATTATTATAAAAATTTTATATGTCTGGTGCAACTTTTTTCTATATGATGTGTCAAAAATACAGAGGTAAGTAAATGGAAACACGTACATATGATGACACAATGTTTAGAGATACTTTTGAGCATGAATATACCTGGACTAATGGTGTGATGCGTAATGTTCAGCGTTTCGGTTCTAAACTTGCAATTATTGATCCGGAACTTGATAAAACATGGACTTACGAACAGCTTAACAAAGACGTAAATAAACTTTCTAATACTCTTCAGAAAGCAGGTGTTGAAAAGGGCGATGTTGTAATGGGTGCCTTGAGAAACAGTCCTGAATTTGCTTTTTCTTATATTGCTCCAAGAAAAATAGGCGGTATTTTCCTGGCTGCCAACTATAATCTTTCTGCCGGTGAAATGGCTCTTCTTATTAATCATAACAAGCCGAAGGTTGTAATTTACAGCGGTGTAGTTGCGCAGATGATGTCGGAAGCTGCAATGCTCTGTCTGTGGAAACCTGCATGTTTCGTAATGGCTGATAATCCTGAAGGTGCAGAAATTCCTGAAGGTCATATTTCCTATGAAAAATTTGTTGAAAAAGCCAGTGATACAGAACCTGTGATTAATTTCCGCCGCCATATTTACGACGAAGCTGTTCGTCTGTGTACATCTGGAACTACAGCAATTCCAAAATCTGTTCCTCTCAATGAAATCAATGAAGTTCTTTCGGCACACGATGTAATCATGCATTATCCGATGAATAATAATGATATTACAATGAATATGACTCCGTGGTTCCATCGCGGCGGCTGTCATTCCGGTGGAATCTGTCCTACATTCTATGCAGGCGGAGCAGTTGTTGTAATGCGTTATTTTAAGCCGAGAGTTACTCTTGAATGGATTGGAAAATATAAAATTACTTTCATTATGGGGGCTCCTGCAAGTCTTGAAGTCCTCTGCCGCTCACAGGGAAAAGATAATTATAACCTTTCTTCTTTGCGCGGAATTGTAACAATGGGGGCACCTCTTTCAAAAGAAAACTGTATCCGCTTTATGGAATATCTTTCTCCAAACATCTTTAACGGATATGGAACAACAGAAACATTCTGGAACTGCTTCCTTAAACCTTCTGATCTGCCTGAAAATGCAGGTGCTGTCGGCCGGTCATGCACAGATGATGAAGTTCGTGTTGTTAAGATGTACGAGGATAAAAAAGCTGACCCTGATGAAGTAGTTCCAATGGACGGAACAACAGAAGGCGAAATCATTATTCGTTCTCCTGCAAAATCTACTTATACTTACTATAATAATCCTGATGCTGCTGAACAGAAATTCTACAAGGGATGGATGTATACTGCAGATGCCGGTGTATGGAATAAAGATTCCATTGTTACTGTAACAGGCCGAAAAGATGATATGATGGTTGTTTCCGGTGAGAATATTTATCCGGCTCAGGTTGAAGATGCAATTAATTCTTTCCCAAAAGTAAGGGATTCGCTTGTAACTTCTGTTCCTGATTCTGTACGCGGGCAGTCAGTAGTTGCTTACGTAATTGCTGATGATCCATCACTCACAATCAAAGAACTGATGAATGAATGTAACGACTGCAAAGTTCTGTCACGCTACAAGAAACCGAGATATTTTGCAATTGTTGATAAATTCCCGATGACTGCAACAGGAAAAAAACGTCACGGCGAAATGAAAAAACGGGCTCCAGAAGATGTTAAAAATGGAGTGTTAAGAAAAGATTAATTATGCTATAGTTTTAATACTATGGAAATTAAATCTTCAAAACATAATCTGAGCGGTTCAATTGTTGTTCCTGGCTCTAAATCACATACAATTCGTGCACTTATTCTTGCAACTATTGCAGATGGCACTTCTGTAATCCGCAATCCTCTCCCAAGCGCAGACTGTCTTTCAACAGCAAAGGCAGTTCCGCTTATTGGTGCCGAAATTGACCTTAATCTGTCAGAAGAAGGGGAGCCTGGTACACAGTGGGTTGTAAAAGGTGCCGGAAAAAACATTCATCTTCCTGAGGATGTTGTTGATGTCGGAAACTCCGGTTCCCTTTTGTATTTTCTTTCTCCAATTGCTGCCAATTTTGAAGGAACTTCTGTTTTTACAGGAGACGAAAGCATTCGTAAGCGACCTGTTTTTCATGTTGTAGATGCCCTCAATCAGCTTGGCGCAAAAGCAAAAACTACAATTCCAGGTCATAACGGCTGTCCGATGGTGATTGAAGGACCTGTTAAGGCTGGTGTTGTAAATACTCCTGGAGAAGTTTCAAGTCAGTATATTTCCGGTCTTATGATGAGTGCAATCCTCATGAACGGCAAACTGACACTTAATCTTTCAAATCCAAAAGAAACGCCGTATCTTACAATGACACAGAAATGGATGGAAAAAGTTGGAGTTCCTGCTTTTGTTTCCGGAGATTATAAAAAAATTGAAGTTACGGGGCCTGTTGACCTTAAGGCTTTTGACGAAACAATTCCATCTGACTGGGAAGCAGTTGCTTTTCCGCTTATTGCAGCTCTTGTAAACGATTCTGACATTACCATTGAAAATATTGATGGAAGCGGAACACAGGGAGATGATGCAATTGTTGCAGTCCTTCAGTCTGTCGGAGCCGATATTGAATGGAATAAGGAAACTCAACAGATTCGTGTTCGTGGCGGAAAAAAATCAGGAAACGGTATCGGCCGGCTTTCAACAGAAAACTGCCCTGATGGAATTTTGCGCGTAAAAATGTCTTCTTTTCCGGATGCAATCTGCGCTCTTGCAGTCATCGCCTGCTTTACCGAAGGTACTGTAATTCTGGAAGATGCAGACGTTTGCCGCCGTAAGGAAACAGACCGTCTTGCAGTATTAAAAACAGAACTTACACGGCTTGGCGCTGCAGTTGAAGAAAAACCTGATGCACTTATAATTCACGGTCACAGCCCTCTGACTTCGGAAGGAAAACCAAATCCGATGTTCAGCCTTAAGGGCGGAATTTGTGAAAGCTATGATGATCACCGTATGGCAATGTCTCTTGCCTGTCTCGGTCTTGGTTTGCCTGATGGCCAGAGTGTTGTAATCAAAAATGCTGAATGCTGCGCCGTAAGTTTCCCAAGATTTTATGAAGTAATGAATGGAATCGGGGCAGGATTTGAATGAGACATTATTTGAGTTTTTTTTCAGTAATAATGCTCGCTTTTCTCTGTGTTCAGTGCGTAACCCTTGATTCACAGTTTAATTCAATTGATTCTGCAACTGAAATTACCGGAACATGGACAAGAAATTCTGGTGAAACAGTTGAATTTCCATTGACTGCAAAAGACGGCATTTATCTGAAAGTTGTTCAGCCTCAAAAAAAAGAAACTCAATTATGGAACGATTATGCTGTTCAGGAAAATCTTACCATCGAAGATGTCTGGCCTCGCCGTCATGCTATGCTTTCAAAAATTTACGGAAGAGAATATCCGGCAGCTTTTGAGGATGGAACTCAGCAGGGACTGAAATTAAAAATGGATAAAAGCGGCGAAATCTTTTCTTCATTTGTGACTCTTGTTCCTCAGAGCCTGGTTCTTGACGGTGAACATGAAGTGAAAGTTGCAGAAAACCATAAGGCAATTCTTTACAGGGGAAAGGTTTATAAAAAATGAAAAAGTTTTTGTGTTTAATCGCCGGCCTTTCTTTTGTATGGACAGTGGCAGCTGAAAATTTTGGAGTAGTTCTAAGTGGCGGTGGAGCAAAAGGTGCTTACGAAATCGGCGTATGGAAAGCTTTTGAAGAATACGGAATTGCCCAGCGGACTA
The DNA here is from genome assembly GCA_045597415.1 of Treponema sp. Classification (GTDB taxonomy): domain Bacteria; phylum Spirochaetota; class Spirochaetia; order Treponematales; family Treponemataceae; genus Treponema_D. The sequence continues at coordinate 13,923 of JAZLKD010000016.1, forward strand.
CAGTTTTGTCAGGAACAAGCGTAGGAGGCTTGAACTCTGCAATGTTTACCTGTGCAACTCTTGATGAAGGTGAAGCTTTATGGAGGAATATCGTTCCTCATACTTTGTCTACAGAAGATAAATTTATTGACCAGGAAGGAGTAAGGCTTCTTCTTGATTCATTTGACCTGTCAATTCTGCAGCAGCAGAAATGGCCAAAGGTTTATGTTACAGCCTGTCGTGATGAGTTTATCACCCTAAAAATCTTAAGTTCGTTTATTGTTGATCATTCAATGAATGCAAGCCGGTTTCTTCTCAATGATGAAAAAGATATTAATGAAATCAAGCAGAAGCTTCTGGCAACTTCAGCAGTGCCTTATCTGACAGACCCGGTTCTTCTTTCAGACGGGCATAGATATGTGGACGGAGGAATGGAAGCCTACGGAGGTGACAATACGCCTTTGATTCCTGTGGGTGAAAATCATCCTGAGCTGGATACAATTTTTATTGTCTATCTGTATGCAAAACCTGAATATAAGCCGGATGTTTCAAAATATCCTGACAAGAAATTTATTGAAATCATTCCTTCTAAAGATTTGGGCGGACTTTTAGGAAGCCTTGATTTTTCAGGGAAAACAATTCATCAGCTTATTGAGCAGGGGTATAGTGATACCATAAAGGTGCTGAATGAAAATAATTACAAACCTGTAAGTTCTTTCTGGTTTGAAGATTAAAAGTAAAAGTGAAAAAAAATGGTGGTTGAGCTTGCCGCTCAACCACCATTTTTTTTGTATAAGCTTAACTTAGAAGCAGAGGAATCCTGCTGCTGTAGCTGCAGCTGCAACTACGGCGCCAATGATGAATCCGATTGTTCCTGAACAGCAGCAGCAACATTTTTTAGCAGATGCTTTAGAAACTACAGGTGCTTCACCTTCTGGTGCTGGTTTGTATACAGCTTCCTGTGGGTTTCCGTTACCGTCAATTACAACGGTGTTCCAGTTGTTAGGATCTTCGATGAGACCGTACTGGCGGCCTTTGAGAAGTCTCTGGAGTTTGTAAGCAACAGTTCCTTCCTGAGTACCATCTTTGAAAGTTGTTTTGTTGCCTTCAAGGTCAGTGAGAGAAGACATTGGAGAAATACCTGCAGCAGTTCCTGTTACAAAGAATTCTACAGCGTTTTTCTGAACTTCCTTTACGCTTACTGGACGTTCTTCAACTTTCATACCCTGTTCGCGGGCAAGAGCGATGATTGATTTGCGTGTAATACCAGGGAGAATTGTGTCACCAAGTTCTGGAGTTACGAGAGTGCCGTCTTTAAGTACAAAGAAGATGTTACAGCTTGAACCTTCCTGGAAATATTTGTGTTCTACTGCATCGAGGTAAACACATTCGATATAGCCTTTTTCTTCAGCTTCGTGTTTAGCAAGTGCAGACATAACGTAGTTAGAAGCACATTTGATGTATCCTGTTCCGTGTGGAGTAGCGCGGATACGGTCTGTGATAACAGCACCATCAAGACCTTTTTTGAAGTAAGCCGATACAGTTGTTGCACAGATTACAACATAAGGCTGCTGTGAGCATCCTACACCGATAGCTCCTTCTGAGTTCATGAATGGGCGCATGTAAATAGATTCTGCATCAGCATAACCTGTTTTTTCCCATTCATCATTGTATTTTGGTACATAACCAAGTGCTGCATTGCGTTTTACGAATTCAACAGAAGCTTTTACAAACTGTTCTGGTGGAAAAGCAGGGCAGTACATTCCTTTCATGGAATTGTTGAAACGTCTTGCGTTTTCTTCAGGACGGAAAATTGCTACACCACCGTCTTTTGTAGGGAAGCCTTTCATTCCTTCAAAACAACCGTATCCATACTGAGAAGTGTATGATACAGTTGGGATTCCCATCTGATTGCGTTTGTCGAGAACTGCTTTGCGGTCACTTTCTGACATAGCCATGAGATCATCGTATGTAACATTGTCGATTTCAAGCCACTTTTCGTCCCATTTCTGAGTTTCAGGATTGTAAGTTGCCATGTATGTTACTGGATACAAATTTAAAGCAAAAGCCATTTTTAAATCCTCACTTTTCGGTTAGTTGCCGAAGTATTTTATAATTTTATCATTTTGACGTGTTTGTGTTAAGAGAGAGTAAAAGCAAAAAAAAGGCATGTAGTTTTGTAAATTTGAAATCCTGCGGTTTTCAGATTATAATTTCAGTTATTGTGCCCGCAAAAAACATTGTTATTTAAGACAAAACGGCAATAAAAAGTTGAGCCATAAAAACTGGAGAGAGTGTGAATGGTGGAGTTTAATCATTTTAAAGAGGATATCTATACAAAATGGCAGAAATTTCTGCTCCGGTTGAGCTGGGGCGGATTTTTTGTTGTGGCCACCTTTGAAATAGTTGTTTTCCTTTTCTTCTTTCATTCTGATTTTCTTAACCGTCCGGTATTGGAATATCTCTTTCTGCGTTTATTCCTTCCTTCAGGTTTAAATCTTGTAAGCGTTTCAGTCTGTTCCTTTTTAATCAATTACAGCAAAATCGACATCCGCTGGAAAAATTTCTTCTCAGTGGTCGCCGTGTTTGTCCTTTGTTCAGTTGTCGGTATTTTTCACAATTATTTCAGGTTCCTTTTTGTTATGTTCGGCCTGCCTATAATTCTCTGTGCCGTATTTGCCGACAGAAAAATTCTTCTGCAGCTGCTTTTATGTAGTTTTATTTCTTTTTGTATCGCAGTTTATACGATGTACCATGATTTTACAGGCACCAACTATGTAGAGATATGGACAACTGTGATTTGTGCTTTTATTTTCATCATCATGGTTTATTTTATTTCCATGGGGATTGTAAGGTACCAGTCAGATCAGATTGATTTTATTTATGCCGCAAGCCAGAAACAGATTGAGCTTATCCACGAATTAAAAATTGAACCTTTGACAAAACTGTATAACAGAACAGCCCTGGATGGAGCGATGCGTTCATTTATGCGGAAATTTGAAGAAGGAAAATTTGTTCCTCACATGGTGCTGATGGATCTGGATTATTTTAAGAAAGTCAATGATACATTCGGACATGTAGCCGGAGATGAAGTACTTACAAAACTGGCAGAAATCATAAAAATAAACATGCACGGTATCCGCCGTGCATTCAGATTTGGCGGTGAAGAATTTGTACTTTTGTTTGAAGCAGATTCCACGGAAGAAATCTCAGCAGTTGTGAATAATATCCGCCGCGATCTTTCCCAGGTGCAGTGGACATTTAATCCTGGACAGCCCATGACTTTAAGTGCCGGAATTGCAAAACTTTTACCCGGCCAGAGTGACAAAGACTGGTTCAACACAGCCGACCAGGTCATGTACCGTGCCAAAGAAAATGGCCGCGACCGTGTAATAATTGCCGGTCAGCCATAAAGGATAGGGGAGAAGTCTCTCCCCTGCGTCACACTGCGTTGTGCCGCACCCCACTCTGCGGGGCCCATCCCCGCAACGCCCCTGAAAACAAATTCATTTTTTAATTGTTATTTTCAAGAAATTCTTCCATTGAAATTTTACCGTCATTACGTTTGCACAAATTATTTATATGTAAATAACGCTTTTTTAGACAAAATTCCCGGTTAATTTTTTTTAAAAATTTTTTTCCGGCGAAGGCGGACTTTTAGGGTATACCCTAAAAGTAATTTGACAAAATTACTTTTTCTCCATGCTTGCTACGTTCGCATGGCGAAAAAGTAAGCATGGAGGAATGTATGCGTTTGAATAAAGTTGCAGGATTAATCACCATAGCCGCAGTATTGCTCGCCGGCTGTTCAAGTGAATCAGAAAGCCACAAACACACATTTGCAGCAGAATGGAGCAGTGACGAAGCAACACACTGGCACGCTGCAACATGCGGTCACACAGATCAGAAAAAAGACCAGGCTTCACACGAAACAACAGCAGAACTTTTAAAAGATGGAACTAACCACTGGAAATTTTGTGATGTGTGTGGTGGAAAATTTGAAGTAACTGCACACACATGGAATCATGAAGACTATCAGTACGATTCTGAGTCAGGAAAAGAAATCAGAACTTGTACAGAGTGCAGTTATGTAGATGACCAGCAACACCAGCATGAAACAACAGCAGTACTTTCAAAAGATGGAACTAACCACTGGAAAGTTTGTGATGTGTGTGATGCTACTTATGAAATGAATGTTCATAGAGAAGATGAAGGCACTGTAACAACAGCAGTGACATTAACATCAGATGGTGTAAGAACATATAGATGCAAAAGTTGTGATTTTGAACTTAGAACTGAAGTGATAACAAAACCTGTATTGTACGAATCCCCTGTTGATGCAGAAACAGGACTTGCTGCAACTTCGTCATCAACATACATCTATTTTGGTGTATTTCCAAAAACAGTTCTTCCATCAACAAGTGATGTAACAGTTGATGAAACAACTAGCGTTACAATGGGAGCCAACACTTACTACAAGGGAAGCGACGGAAACTACTACGTAAAAGTGACTGCAAGGACATACAGTTCGTCAGATAAATACACTGATGAAAGTGCAACAACATATGGTGCAGTTCGTTACTTCAAAGTAGAACCAGTTAAGTGGAAGGTTTTAACAACAAACTATAACGGCAAAGCCCTTTTGCTTGCAGAAGACATTCTTACAGCAAATGTGCCGTATTATGTATCAACTTCAAATAGAAAAATTGATAGTAAAACAGTTTATCAAAAAAACTATAAATACAGCACAATCAGAGCATACCTTAACGGAAAATACGAAAGCGATGATACACAGGAAAAAACTGCTTACGAGAACAACGGCTTCCTGCAGACAGCATTTACAGCAGCTGCGCAGACATTGATTGCAGATACAGAAGTAGATAACAGCAAAGAAACAACAGGATACTCAGAAAGCACTTATGCAAAAACTTATGCTTGTGCAAATACAACAGATAAGATTTTCCTGCTTAGTGAAAGCGAAGTAATAAACAGTGATTATGGCTTTGCCGCATACAACATCTCTGACAACGCAAGAATCCGTGTGACAACAGACTTTGCAAAGGCAAATTACGCTTACCAGAGTACAACCGACGGCTTTGGCGGTTCGTGGTGGCTTCGCTCGCCTTACTATGATGACTTTCCCACCGCGCGCGACGTCTACAACGATGGCGATGCTGACTACTACATCGACGTAAACAGCCGTAGTGTTGGTGTTGTTCCCGCTTTGTCAATTTCACTTCAGTGAAATTGACTGTAATACGACCTATGGTCGTTTGCATGAGTGGAAGTTATTTAAGACAGCTCCTTCGGAGCTTTGCACATCTTCTTGCGTCTGCCCCAGGCAGATGCTTAATCTGGTTGTAAAAGCAGAGAAGGCACTTTGTGCCCTGATTTTACAACTATTTTGAGGTATAAAATACGGTAATACAAGAAAAAAAAGATTATAAAGAACAAATTGAAAAAATGTTATTAAATAATAAAAAAAGTATTATGCCAATAAATTTTCTCTCAGAAGTAGATGAATTAAAGAGGTTTATAGGATTAGTAAATTTTAATTATTTACAAACGAAAAAAATAGAAATTTATTTTCATCCCAAATTTACTAATCAGGAAAAAGAAATCTTTATAAATTTTTATAAGGTTGTAGTTGAAGTATTTAATAGTCTTGGTGAAAAAGTGGGGTATCGTGATAAATGCTTTAAAGTTGATAACAATAATCTTTTTATTGATGGCGAGTATATTTTAGATGATATAACAGCTAGGGAGTTTTATGACTTGTTTACAAAGGAGTTTTGGTTAAAAATTTAATCAGAAAAATTGGCTAAATAAAGTGGTAATAATCAATATCAATCATTAATAATTAATCAAATTCGCGTCAGGGATCGTTGCGGAAAGACCGCAGGCTTGCTGAGGACTTGCAGCAAGAGCCCGACGGCTTTAGCCGGGACGCCCATCCCCGCAACGCTCCTTAATTGTAAAAATCCTTCAAAAGCATTATTATTGTAGAAAAGGTGGTTTCGAGAGCCTCAACCACCGCTGTTTTAACTTTTTTTGAGGAATATTATGAAACTTACTTGTGGTATTGTCGGGCTTCCTAATGTTGGAAAGTCGACTATTTTTTCGGCACTCACACGCGCTCCTGCAGAAGCTGCCAACTATCCATTCTGTACAATCGAACCAAATCATGGTGTTGTTGAACTTCCGGATGAACGCCTTGATTTTATGGCTTCTGTTTTTGACCCTAAAAAGAAAATTCCTGCAACTGTAGATTTTGTTGATATTGCCGGCCTTATTAAAGGTGCTTCAAAAGGAGAAGGACTTGGGAACCAGTTCCTTGCAAATATCCGCGAAACTACCTGTATTGCTCACGTTGTACGCTGTTTTGACAATCCGGATATCCAGCATGTCCGCGAAGATGCCAAAACTGATGCTCCGATTGATCCGGAAAGTGACATTCTCACAATCAACTACGAACTTTGTCAGGCAGACATCGATACTATCATGAAACGCGAAGATAAGGTTACCCGCCAGATTCGTGCCATGGGCAAGGCTGAAGAAAAGAAATTCGCCGGTTACCGCAGTGCCGTTGATAAAATTCTTCCGCTCCTTCAGGAAGGAAAATGTGCCCGCCAGGTTGAACTTACAGACGAAGAACAGGAAGGCATTTACGACCTTCACCTCCTTACAATCAAACCTCAGCTCATTGTCTGCAACATTGATGAAGATACAATTGCTACAGGCACAAATGACTACGTTGAACGTGTTAAAAAACTTGCTGCAGAAGAAAAATCAGATGTAATCGTTATCTGCGGAAAATTTGAAAGTGAACTTGTTGATATTGAATCTCCTGAAGACCGTGCCGAATTTATGGAAAGTGTTGGCCTCAAGGAATCTGGGCTTACAGTTCTTGCCCGTGCTGCATACAAACTTATGGGACTTCGTACATTCTTTACCGGTGGTCCTGATGAATGTCGTGCATGGACTATCCGTAATGGTGACAAGGCTCCTCAGGCTGCCGGCGTAATTCACACAGATTTTGAAAAAGGCTTTATTAAGGCAGAAGTTTATCACGTTGAAGACCTCCGCCAGTATGGTTCTGAAGCCGAAATCAAATCTCACGGTAAATATCGTCAGGAAGGCAAAGAGTACGTTGTTCAGGACGGCGACTGTATGTTCTTCAAGTTTAATGTTTGATTGAATTCAGAGACGGACGGCCCTGCGGGCAACCTGCTTTGCGCACTTCCGCGCCAGCGCTCCATCCCTGCGGGACTAAAGGTGCTCCAATCAGGCGTAGTTTTTTATGGTAGCTTTGCTTTAAGAGAACAACGCTTTTTTTCAGGCATAACTTTTTAGAAAATCGACAGAAAATGCAAAACCTCTGCTATACATATAGTAGAGGTTTTTTTTATGAAAAGAATATGGTTGAATTTTTTGATGGGAGCTTTTTTTGCCCTTATTATGGGATGTGGCGGGGCAGTCGGCTGTGTTTCGGGAACCGTCCACTCAGAAATTTCTGTCCTTAACTGGAATCTGCAGACTTTTTTTGACGGTAATTTTGACGGCAACGAGTATACGGAATACAGGAACGGCAACAGCGGCTGGTCAAAAGATAAATACAGCGAGCGTCTTGACAGATTGTGTTCTGTCATAAAAAAAATGGATAAGGATGTAATTGTATTTGAAGAGCTGGAAAAAGAAGGTCAGCTTTTTGATATTTCCAACAGGCTGTCAGGTGCATTTACAGGAGATAAGGTTTACAGATATGCCTTTTTTGCAAAAGATGAAACAAGTTCCATCGGAATCGGGATTTTGAGCCGGTATCTTCTTGCCGACACTTCCGTTCATGTTCTTGATATCAGAAGTGAAAAATCTAAACAACCGGCCATGCGGCCTATCGTTAAATGTTCAGTGGTAAAAGGTGAAAACCGCCTGGTTCTATTTGCAAATCACTGGAAAAGTAAAAGCGGCGGAGCGCAGGAGTCTGAAATATGGCGTAATTATCAGGAAGAATCTCTTTCAAACCTTGTTGCCCAGTCTCTTGCAGAAGGTGAAAAATATGTTCTTATGTGCGGTGATTTTAACAGAAGCATTGAAGAGTTTGTTCCTGTAACAGGCGGAATTAACAAAAACATTATTCTTCGAGGAGAAAATATTCCGGTGTATTCACCCTGGTTTGATGATAATGGCAGCCTTAATGGAATCGGAAGTTATTTTTATGATGAGCAGTGGAGCCGTATTGATAATTTTTTTGCAGCCGGTGATTTAAGCATTGCAAAATTTCATGTTGAGTCCGATGGACCATGGGCAGACAGCCAGGGACGGCCTGTGAGATACAAAGTATATACAGGACAGGGGTATTCGGATCATCTGCCCATAACCTGTTCCGCAGTTTTTGAATGAATTTTTTTATGGTAGCTTTGGTTTAAAATTTAGGCTATATCCGTAAAAAGTGTTGCTTGGTATTAATGACTTGCGGAATAAAAAAATTGGGCAATAAAGCAATCCTGTATTGTTAGGTCCGCATAATGCGGACATTCAAATAGTTTCAATAACAATACAGCATTAGCGACGGTACCTAGCGGCTTTGTTGTTCAATTTTTTTATGGAAGCTTTACCTTTTACAACAATAATTTTTACGGGCGTAGCAAAAAAATTATTCGTTTCTCTGTTTAAAGATTCCGTCTTCAAAGCCCTGGATTGTCTTGTCAGTTTCTGCTTTTTCAAGGCGGTATTCTGTCCATGCGCAGTAAGTTTCTTCCCGCTCAATGCCGCACCAGTGACGGTCCAGTTTTTTTGCAGTGACAAGGGTGCTGCCAGAGCCAGAAAAAGGATCAAAGACCATATCACCTTTGTTTGAAGAAGCAAGGATGAGTTTTGCCAGCAGTTTTTCGCTTTTTTGTGTAGGGTGGGCCGTATTTTCGGGCATTGACCAGAAAGGAATCGAGATGTCATTCCAGAAATTGGAAGGGCAGGTGTCCCGGTAATTGCCGTCCTGGGACTCGTTCCAGTCTTTAGGTTTTCCGTCAACTTTATATGGAGCTACAACTTTGCGGCGCATTTTTACTGCTTCCATGTTGAATGTGTAGCTGTCTGATTTTGTAATGAACCAGATGTCTTCGTGGCAGTTTTTCCAGTTGGATTTTGCTCCCCGTCCTTTTTCCCGTTCCCAGGTGATTCTGTTGCGGATAATAAGTTTTTTCTGTTCTTCCAGTTCTGTCAGTACAAAGGAAATGAGGATTGAACTTTTCCAGTCACAGCAGATGTACATGGACCCGTTGTCCTTTAACAGAGTCAGGGCAGGTTCAAGCCAGTCTTTTGTGTACTGAATGTATTCTTTTGAATTCTGCTCTTTGAATTTTGTTGAACTGTAAGTCTTCTGCAGATTGTACGGCGGATCAGCAATTATCAGGTCGGCAAATGCTGGAGGTAATTTTGAAAGGGTTTCAAAAGAATCGCCGAAAATTGTCTTGTCTGTAATATTCTCTGCACAGTCCAGTGAGTCAGCTGCTTTTAAACAGCGGTCAAACCAGATTTTACCTTCTTCTGCAGAAAAATCTATGGTTTTGTTGAGAGGCGACTTATTTTGAGCCATTATTTATTCACCGTTTACCCATCTGTCAAAAAGATTGTCTGGAATTGATTCATCTGTATCTGAATCTTCTTCAGCTTCTTCAGGTTTTGCTTCGTAGGCTTCTTCAACTATTGCAGCTTCCGTTGTAATTGTTGCATCTTTGGCTGCAGGTTCTTCTTCCTGAGGAACCGGGATAATGATGTCTTCAGAAATTGCTGAAATCTGGGCAGCAAGCTGTTCCTGTTCACTGATGGATTCTGCAATATCCTCTTCGATGACAGGTTCTTCAATTGCTGGAGTTTCTTCTTCGATAGCAGGTTCTTCGATAACCGGTTCTTCAGTTGCAGGAGTTCCTTCTTCGATGACAGGTTCTTCAGCTGAAGGTTCAACAATGATTGATTCTTCTTTGATAGCAGGTTCGTCCATTAACGGTTCCTGCGAAATTGAAAGTTCTTCTTCAAGATTAATCTGTTCAGGGACAGGAGTGTCTTCAAAAGCAGCATTTTCAACGATTGTTGATTCAACAGCTGCAAGATCTTCAGCTGTAATTGAAATCTGTCCGCTTTCCGCATCCTGTTCAGGTACGCTTTCTGCTGTCTGTTCACTGCTTACTTCTGCGCTTTCTTCTATTGTTTCTGAGATTACAATTGTTTTTCGTGATTTTCTTGTTTTTTTAACTTTTTCTTCGGAAGAACTATTTTCTGAATCTGCTTTTTTTGTGCGTGGTTTGCGCTTCTTTTTTGGTTTTTCTGCAAGAACAGATTCCACAGTTTCGACCTGAACATCATTTTCTGATGGTTCTGCTGGTTCAGGAGTTTTGAGCGGCAAAGTTTCGACATCAAAATCTTCTGCAACGGTAACAGGGGCAACCTTAATTATGACTCCTGTTTCCAGGTCAGGAACACCTTTGTCTTTAGAAGGAGTAAGGTCAAGATTGTCAGCAATTTCCGGTAAAACTTTTCGCTTTGAGTTTTTCTTAGATGATTTTCTGCCTTTTTTAGCAGTTTTTTCTTCTTCCTCAGTTGTCTGAGAGTCAATATCAATCTGTTCAGAAGTGTCGCTGAGGTTTAGAGAGAAAGGAATTCCGTTTTTGAGAATGATCTGGGAGTAATAAATTGAAACAGCCTGCTCAGCTGAAAGCCCCAGTTTTTCAATAATTGCCTCTGCTTTTGAGACAAGATTTTCGTCGATTTCATATTTAACAGTTGTTTTTGCCATAATTTAACTATAACCGAATTTTTTGTAAAAATAAAGAATGAGATTATTATAAAATATTGCAAAAATCACGGAAAAATTAGAAGTATTTTTTTTAGTTGATGATTTTTATATTGATATTTTGTATAAAATTAGTAAATTTTCTATAAAATATAATTTTCTGGTATCTTTAGAATAAACAGTAGTCGGAATAATCCAAAGTTTTGAAACCGATATATTATATAGTAACGAAATCGGTGAGAACAAAAAAGTGAGGTATTTTTTATGAAAAAGTTTAACAAAGTATGTGCACTTGCCATTACTGCTGCAGCTGCACTGTTCATGTCTTGTTCGGATCTTTCTGCTGGGGAAGAAGTTGCTTCTGCTGCTAATCGTGCATCTTCTACAACAGTATACAATGAAAGCGCTCTCCGAAACGCAATCAACAATGCTTCTGCCGGTTCAACAATCAATCTTGGTTCAGACATTAAACTGACACAGCAGCTCCAGCTGCTTAAGAGCGGAACTTCTTCTGCTAAAATCAACTTTAACGGTCAGGGAAAAACTCTTGACTGTTCTGGTCAGTCTTCTGGCTGGGGTGTTAAAGTTAACGGTTCTTACTGGAACATCTGTAACATGACAATCAAAAACGCTAAAGACTGTGGTATCGTATTCCAGTCAGGCGGATACAACTATGTTTACTATGTAAAAACATTGAACAATGGTGATTCTGGTCTCCAGATCTACAACTCAAGCCATGACAACTACATTTACAAATGTGAATCTTACTACAACTATGATGCTGCAAACGGCGGTGAAAATGCTGACGGTTATGCTTGTAAACTTTCAGGTGGAAAAAACAACAAATTTGAAGGTTGTATCGCTGCTTACAACTCAGATGACGGATGGGACCTTTACAGCCAGCCATATTCAGTATACTTCGTAAACTGTGAAGCTAAATACAACGGTTACCGCCAGAATGGTTCAACAACAGCTAATGGTGACGGAAACGGTTTCAAACTTGGTTCAAAATATGCAAATGTAACACATTACCTCTCAGGATGTAATGCTCATCACAATCTTGCATGTGGTTACGATGGAAACGGAAATACTGCAAAAATGAGCATCACAAACTGTTCTTCATCTAACAACAAAAAATATCAGTGGTACCGCATCACTGGTGTATCAAACAAATAATCATAAACAGATTATAAAATAAAACTTTCCCCCGTTTTGGGCCTCTTCTTAAAAATGAAGGGGCCTTTTTTTACGTTGGGAATTGTCTTGAGCGAAGCGTGCCTTGACGCGTTAGGGATCACTGCGGAAGCAGTACCCCGCGTGTCAAGGCCTTGAGCGTTAGCGTGCCTCCTATGATATTTGTCAATATCATGACGTCCTGATTACATATTTTTATGATGCTAATGAAAGAGCTTCTTCTGCTATTTTAGTTATAGCAGGAGGAGTTCTTTTTTCATATGATGTTCCATTTTTTAATAATGTATACATCAATTCAGCTATTTTTCTCGCTATTGCAACAATTGCTATTTTTTTAGAT
>JAZLKD010000017.1:0-52153 GCA_045597415.1 Treponema sp.
TATGTAAACAAAACTGATGTTCCAGGTGAAACAGAAGCTTTCGTTTTCGGGCAGGTTTATTTATATAACATCACTCTTGGTGGCTCAACAGGAAACGCCCAGAGCTATGATTCGGCTATGCGTTTGACCGGTAGAGATCCAGTATTCTATTCTCTGGACATTCCTTCTCTTACTGCATAACACACTGGCAGTTGTTAAGTAACTCTTAACAACTGCCTTAAATCAAAATTAAAGAGGCTTAAAATGAAATTAACAATCAGTAAAACACGCACATTCATTCCAGAATTCAACGGCAACAAAGACTGTTCTCCAACAGAACAGATTGTAGTAACTATCAAAAATCCTACAATTGCCATCAAAGACAAGGTTTCTTCAAAACCTGAAACTGTCGCAAGAGCTGATGCAAACGGTCGTGTTGAAGGAATAGACATCAGTCTTAAAACAGATGATGTTGCAGTTCTTAGAAACATGGTTGAAAAAATCACCAACTGTTCTTACGAAGAAGAAAATGGAAAAGAAATCCAGATTGTCAGTGTACAGGATTTGCTCGCTGCACCTATTCAGTTTGCTCCATTGATGAACGAAATTCTTGCAGAGTGTAACAAAGCACTCAACGAATCGGAAATCAACGAAAAAAACTAAGGATTGCCTTTCGGATTTTTAAGGAAGGCATTTATAAACATAATTATAAAAACGGCCGAGAAAATGTACTTTGGTGTACCGGTGTAGAAGATGAAGATGGAAACACAGTTTTCATTCTTCGTAAGGATATACCAAAGTACATGGATGATACTTTCTGGAGTGCATACATAATCTGGTGCAGAACAGAAAATCTAGGATGCCTGCCCTTTGATGGTGGATGGGCAGAACAGCCGACAGCAATAACGGAAGTAATAAATCTGTTCAAAGTGGAACAATCAAAATGGGAAGCCGAACAGATGGAAAAGAAAAAGTAAAAACAAGCCCTGTGAATGAAAAATTTGCGGGGCTTATTTTGGCTACGCTCAATTAATTCCCCAAAAAAAAGACCATAATTTTATACAAAGGATTAAGTTATGGCCGATAAGAAAACCCTCGAACTTCAAATTAAACTTGCCGCAGAACAGGCAGCCAATCAGATAAAGAATTTTTCAGAGGACATAAAGACTGCTTCACAAAATGCAGAAGGACTAAAAATAAACCAGAAGTCTGTCAACTCTATGGTCAAATCTCTGCAGACAGAAGCAAACCGTGCGGCAACTTCACTAAAACTTTTTGGCGGTTCAACAAACGAACTTCGCAATCAGCAGGCAAAGATGAAACAGACAGTCCTGGACCTCATTGACCACGGACTCAAACCAGAAAGCGTAGAAGTTCAGAACCTTGTACAGCAGTATAAAAATCTTGATGAAGAACTTTCAAAAACAGAAGCAAAACAGGACGGTCTTCTAGGTGTAATCAGCAAACTCAAAGGTGAAATGGGCTCTCTTGCCGTTGTAGCCGCTGCTGTGGCAGTAGATAAAGCTGTAACGGATTTTTCAAAATCGGCACTTGCAGTAAGCGATTCATTCCGGGGCGCAAAGGAAGAATTCGGAATCATGCTTGGAGATATGCAGGCAGGAGCCGGATTGTTTGACGAGCTTCAGAAATTCAACTTCTGGACTCCTTTTGATATTGAACAGACGAGTCAGGCTGCAAAAGTTTTAATGGCGGCAAAAGTTCCACTTGGAGAAATCACAGACTATCTTACCCGCTTTGGTGATATTGCTCAGGGTGACGGTCAGAAATTCCAGTCATTCATTAATGCCTTCAGCAAGGCTTCTGCCAAAGGAAAGGCAGATATGGAAGTGTTGAATGTGTACATCGACCAAGGCGTGCAGATTCTTGACGCTCTTGCCCAGCAGATGGGAATTACTACAGCCGAAGTTGTAGATTTTTCAAGTAAAGGTAAAATCAGCTTTGAACAGTTTGACCAGGCATTAGCAAGCCTTGCTGCAGAAGGTGGCCTTTACTACAACTCTATGGCAACCGCCGCAATGAGACTTTCATCCGTACAGGCAGGACTTGAAGAAAGCATAAAATCGCTTAAAGCTTCAATCGGTGACATGCTTGCTCCAAGAGTTGCAAAGATTCTTGAACTTTTTACAAACATTGTAGATAAAATCAACGATTCTCCAATTTTAAAAGGTTTGCTTCTTGGAGCGATTACTGCATTAACTGTGGCAGTAAATATCTTTGCAGGCAAAGCGTTAGTAGCTCTTGTTGTACAGTCTCACGCTGGAACAGTTGCACTCACCGCATTGGGAACTGCTGCACATGCAATGCTCGGTCCAATAGGATTAGTGACACTTGCAGTTGGTGCAGTTGTTGGTTTGGTTGCCACAATGGCATCAGCCCAACAGAAGGCCAATGAAGAAGCGAATGCAGCAGCTCTTGCATTAAAAAAACAGGCTCAGGGATATGATGAACTGAAAAAATCTGCAGAAGACTATCTAAACTATATGAATGATTTGTCAATATTAGATGCAAAAGGTGTTGTTAGTTCATATGAAAATGTATTTATTCCATCCGCAAAATCAGCCTTAGAAAAAGCACAAGAAATATTAAAAACGATACCAGAAAAAATTGAAGTAACAAAAAAGCGGCCTGTAGCTAAAGGAAGATATGAAAGTTATACAGAAGAAGTTGAAAATCCAGAGTACACAAAAGCTTTGAAAGAGGTAGAAAGACAACAGCAATATCTTGATAACTATACAACTTTATACAATCAGGCCCTTAAAAATGTGGAACAGTTGGAAAAAAGAGCTGCAGATGCAGTTGCTTCCTTCGGTACAGAATGGCAGGATAAACTATCTTCGGAAACAGCAAAAATTGACGAACAGGAACAGAAAGCTCTAAATAAACTCAATGCAAAGGCTAAAGAGACTCTCGGACAGAACTATGCAACACACGAAGCATATCAAAAAGAACTTTCAGCTCTAAAAACATACTATGCAAACAAACGACAAGAAGAAGCAGACAAAGCTGCTGAAAAAGAACGGAAAAAAATAGAGCAAGAAGAAAAAGAAAAAAAACAAATTATAGAACAGGCACAGAAAACAATTAATCAGTATTTAAAAACGCCTGAGTCCGAATTTAAATCTCAGCTGGAAGCATTAAGAAAAGCTGCAGAAATTTTGTATGGTGAAACATATGAGATGGAAAAAGATTTTATTGCAGCAGAACAAAATCTTAAGCTTAAATATGAAAATGAAACCAGAACCTCTGTTATTAATGAACATGAACTTCGTATGAAGCATATAAAAGAAGAGTACGAATACAGGGCTGCTCTTGCTTTGAATAGCATCGAAAATGGTGATAAATCTTTAGCCAATTATGGTACCTATGCAGTAAATTCAGCAACTGCAGCTGTTAGTGGAACTGATTTAGGAAAAACCATTATGGGAACAGATCCTATTACATTGCTAATAGATGAATTCTTAGAAGCATTAATGAAAATTGAATCTGTGGCCAATATACTCAATTGGGCAGGTACAATTGTTGAGAATATTTTTAGTGTTATAGGCCCCCTTGTAGATTCATTGTTTAAACCTTTATCAGATTATCTGGAACAAATAGGACAGACTATAGGTGCTGTTTTAGCACCTCTTATAAATAATATAGCATTGATGTTAACACCTTTTACAGTACAGTTTAATATTCTTGCCGAAATATTAAATATTGTAGGTAAAGCATTTGTCTGGCTTAATAATAAAGTTATAGTTCCATTTGGAAATAAGGTTATTGATTTAATCAATTCTATAATTCGAGTTATTAATAAAATACCTGGTGTTAATATCAGTACTGTTGCAGCATTACAGACGGTAGAAATGAATGCAAAAGACCTTGCAGATCAAACCTCCAAAGATCAGGAATTGCTAAAGAAGAAATATCAACAAATGGAAAATGCAATTAATGATCAGTTACAATCTCAACTTACTGCAATAAAAGCTCAGTATGAACTTGGACTTATTTCTAGAAAAATGTATGAAAATCAAGCCGCAAACTATACTGATGCAGCAAATAAAGAAATCGCAAAACTTGAAAGTGAACTTGAATTAAAATTAGATGCCATTGCTAAAGGCAAAAGTATTAAGGATATTACAGATTTATTAACCAAAAGAAATCCAACGGGTTTATCAGGCTTAATTCTCCAAAAAAATAACGACCAAAAGACCTTACAAAATAATACTAATACTAATGTTTCTGATTCCTCGCATTTCCTTCTTAAGAATAGAAATACAACTCCTGAAAGTAATCTTCAGGTCTCTATTAATGTTGAAGGTTCTGTTGTTACAGAAAAAGAACTTACTAATGCTATTTATGAGGGAATTGCTAAAGGTATACAGCAAAAGAAATATATGCCATTTCCTGGGGGTGCTAGATGATTGAAATTAGATTGATGAATTCTGATGGTTTAGAGAAATGTGTGTTGCCTTTGGAGAGTTTAAATATATCTAATGGAGCATTAAATGAAAATCTTCAACATCAAGAAATAAATATTCAAGTAAAGCTGGAATATGATTCCGAATTGTTTGACTTTCTTGTTGAGTATGAATCTTTGCATGCTACCGTATATGATGACAAGGAAATAATATTTACAGGAATAACAAATAGAGATTTATCATGGGCAGACAATGGTTTTCCACTTCCGATAGAGAATATTACGATTACAATTGATGATAATACCTATCTACTTAAACAAGAAGCTGAAAATGAAATTGCATATATAGGTAAAACACTAAATTATATAATTGAATCTATATGTAATTTATGTGAAGTCAAAATTCAGGAAGAATTAAATTTAAGAAACGTAATAGTTGATGCGTTTATACTTGATGCAGGAGAGACATATCTAACAGCTTTAGAAAATTTGCTTTTTCAGTATGGATATTCATTTATCTTTAATGAAAAAGGAGAATTTACTATTGTTGATTTAAACTCGGTAGATGAAAATTTAATTAGTATTACAGAAGACGATTTTTATACAAATCTTCAATTTCAAAAAACTAATAAAAATTATTCAGGTGTTAAAGTCATTTATAATGATCTTATAAAAAAAGAAAATGAACAGGTGTATTGGCAAGGAAACGGTTTAAATGATTTAAATCATGTTATCCCTATAACAATACTTCCTGGTCAATATTACCCTTACGAATCCGATCCAATTGTAGAGGAATCTGAAGGACAGGTTTTTCAGTCTTTTGAAAATGGTTATGCAGAAAGTTATACTTTATACAATGGAGAAAAAAAATACAGACGAAGTTCTAAGACTACGCTTGTGTATACAGAAAACCATCATGTAATAGAAGATTGGGAAGGTATACTTACAATTAACAGAACTCAATTTGGAGCTAAACAAGCTTCTGTACGATTTTATAATGAAAGTTCGAAAGACGTTGAATTAAATCAGTTTGCAATAAGAGCAGATGCTTATTATAGATCTGATGATGTAATTCTAACTTATGGAAAAACAGAGCATCCTTTTGAATATCAGGCAGAATATATTTACAACGAAATAAATGCATGTTGGTTTTCTGAATTTATTAGTAAGTTTTTTGTTGGAAGTGGATTTAAAATCACAGGAAGAGCTTCATTTCCTTTAAAAATTGGAGAACATGTAAAAATAGATACAGGATTAAGTGGTTTTACTTGCAATGCAATTGTTATCAATTGTGAATACAATTATGATGAGGAAATATATAAGTTATCATTTCTTACATATGGAAAATCTGCTGTTTTAAGTTCAAGATATAAAAAGTATTCATCTAATTATGGTAATTTTTCATTATCTCAGGCAGTAAAGAAAAGCATTTCCACTACTAGAGTTCTAAAATCCCTATCAGAAACTGGTACAGAAGATGAAGTAGCTGTATATCAGGGTAAAGTTTATATCTGGAATAATAGACGATGGAATATAAGCGATTCAAGTTATTATCTAGGTGTATTCGAATCAACTCCTGCATATAATTTAGGTGCTTATTTCTTGTTATCTAAATCGTATAATGCACAGGAAACTTTATATGTAAACGGAAAAAAATTAGCAACTGCTGATGGAAGATTATTCACAGTTCAGAGAGAGTATAAAGCAGGATATATATATGAGTGTACTGTTGATGGTTGGAGACTTGTAAAAAATAAATCAGATTACAGATATGTAATTGCTATGATAGATTCATACCAGTCTACAGGTGAAGTTCCAACAGTTATTGAAAAAGCAATATCGGGAATTGCAGAACGTAATCCAAATTATCTTGGTGCAAGAGTTACTGACCCAGAAGTAGATGAAGTTAGCATTGGCGATTATTACCTTTGTACAGAAGAAACAGAAAATCGTAAAAGCGGTTATATCTATGAGTATAAAGGTATGGCTTACGATACTATGATTTGGGAAGAAAAAGACCCTGCGACAAACAGTAAAATGTATATGGGTATTTTGGATAAAGTAATGGAAATAAGTACACCATCTGTGGGTGCTTTCAGTACATTGTTCGCTAATATTCTTATGGCAAATAGTGCGATTATTCAACAGTTACAGACACAAGTAATCAGTTTAAGTGGAAATGACGCTTGCATTAAATCCGAAAACTATATGGATGGTGGTGATTATGAAGAAGGGATTATATCTGTTAAATATATGCACTCTACAGGTCTTTCACAAGATCGTTATACACCTGTAACAATAGCAGGAAGTTATGAAATTCAATATGCAGACGGTACTTATATACTTATGCCATCTAATTATGTTGCTGATTATGAAATTTTCACTATTTATGATGAAAATGATGAGATTGTTACAGAGGTTAGAAAAAGAGAAAATCAAACTTTTACTTTAGAAGAATACAGGAATAGAAATTACTATATACAGGGAAGGGGCTTTCCTAAGTGTAAAATCGGAAGTATATCAAAGGGTCAAGGTTTTAAAATTAAGTCATCTGGAAATATGAAGCTTTGGGGAAAAATAACAATTGGAGAAGAAGCAGAATTTCTTGGCAATATAAAAAATGGGAACATCGTTACTGATTATGTAGAAAATGCTGCACAATCATTTAATGAAGGAAAAATTATTGCAATTGTAATAGATAATTTAATTAAATACGGTGCAAAAGTAAAAGAACTTTCTACATTAGATGTAATGACTCAAAAGCTTTATACTTATACAAAAATATCAGAGTTAAATTATCCTAATGTTGAGAACTTATCTGCTAGATATAGTCCTAGAATAGGTCCAACTATTTCAACATCAGTAACTAGCATAGGTTTAGGAAGATTATTAATGGATAATAAATTATATAGATATTATTTAAGAATACAAGAACTAAGATTTGATTCTAGCGGCTCTAGATATGTAAATTCAGATTTTGTTTCAACATCTACTTTACTGCTAGATTATGATTTTATTTTCTACGGTATACCTAAAAATTCAACAAAGGCTTTATATTTACCTGCAGTAATGATAACAAAATCCAAACCTACAGAAAAAGGGAGAGTTTGGAATGATAACGGTTATTTAAGAATAGTAGAATAAAATAAAGGAGAATAAACGGTATGGAAGAAGAATACAAAACAATTATTGACGAATTATCGCCAGTTGAAAACATCAATGATACAGACTTACTCTATGTCAAAGGTGAAACAGACGGTAAAGCAACTGCTCAACAAGTTGCTGATTACATACTCGAAAAGACAGAACCAACATACGAAACTAAATCACACGCCGCACAGACTTTTGAGACAAAATCAAATGTTGATGAAATTAGATCATTAATTCCTACTCAAGCTACAACTGGGAATCAGTTAGCTGATAAAGATTTTGTAAATTCTACAGTTGGAACTAACACCGCAAATTACATATATAAAACAGTGGATGAAGAAAATGTTCCATTTGACAGTATTGAAGAATTGGAATCTTATCCTGGGAGCGTAACACCTAATGATTATGCGTTTGTTTCTGGAATTGATGAAGATGGTAATATTTATTATGACCGATACAAAGCTAAAGAAGTTGATGGTTCAATAGTATGGGGTAAAGAATACCGTCTTAATAATTCATCTTTTACTGCAAAGCAATGGGAAGCAATTAACTCTGGAATTACAAGAAAGCTAGTTGAAAAAATAGGACAAGGCGGTGGTGGCGGAATGATTATTGAAAACGTTACTGCAACCGTATCAAATACAACAGGAACTCCTTCGTGTGTAGTTACAGGTGATGGGTCAGAAGAGAATCCACTAAACTTTGCTTTCTCTGGAATCAAAGGTTCTAATGGTACTAATGGAACTTCTATATCTGTGTCATATAATTCTAGCACTCATACTATTACAATTTCGTAAGGAGAGTATATGCCACTTAAAATTAAAACTACAACTGTTGCACAAAATACACCGATTGCATTCAAAAATAAATCTACCACATATTCTAATGTATATTTTGTACAAAGTCGTAATGATATATGTTGGATAGGACTGACTGGTATAACAATTGCTTTTGAATATGGGGGTGGAACGAATACCCAAACTGTATCAACAACTGTAAGGTGCTCTCAATTAGAATTTAGATATTTCCCTTATGGTGGCTATATATCTGTAAAATCAAGTTTCGAAAGTAGTGCTAGTGTTACACAATTTTCTGACATCTCATCAACAACGTTTAAAAAAACTTATACATATACTACAGGGAAAGGTTATACGCCACCAGATATTTATGTAGAAATATGTATTTATCTTAATTCTGCAAAAACAAGATATGTTACTTGGAATAATAGCGGTAGTATACTAACTCCTAGCACGACTTACACATTTAAGCCTACTGCTTAATTTTCTAAAATTGTAAAAATAAGTTTTAGTATTTTATTGTATCGACTAAAACACCCCCAATTAAACGAAATTTAAACGGTTTTTAACGCACTTTTACGGAAAATTGAATAATTTGTCGAACGATGTTAAAACACCGTTAAAACGCGAAGATTTCAAAATTTAACAGTTGCAGAAAAAAGCCCCGAAAATCAACTCATTTTCGGGGCTAAAAAGGTTTGCGATGTGAATGGTTATTTTTCTAAAAGAGAATCAAGAACAAATCTTGAAAGACTTTTACCAGAAGCTTCTGCGAGCTTTTTTAATTCTTCTATTTCTTCAGGACTTCCTGAAACTGTAATATTTTTGTAAGGTGTTTTTCGCCCTTGTGCAGGTATTTTATTTTTTGCACCTTTAGGACGACCAGCACCTTCTCTTAATCCACCACTTGCCATAGAGTTACCTACATTAAAATAACTGCAACAAGAAATATTATTGAGGCAATCAATAATACAACCGATGAAACTGTTTCAATAATCAATTTTAATTTTTCCATTTGACAACCTCCACATTAGAAAGTACAGTATCTATAAACGCCTAGGTGGTAGTGATTACCTAGGCGGCGATTCGCAATCTAACCTAGAGCTTCAACACGTAGATTAGTATTGCTACTGCTAGAATCAGCCTTGCTGCGTACTTGGCTGATTCATTTAGCAGTTTCCAAAACTTCTCGTTTTTCACATCGCAACCTCCTTATGTTTATAATATACATCTAATTATTATTTTTGTCAATAACAAATAAATCAAAAAAGATAATTTATGTTAAAATAAAAAGCCCCGAAAATCAACTCATTTTCGGGGCAACAATTATTTTTCCAATGCTAAGTCCAAAAGGAATCTGCTGACAGTTTTTCCTGCTGCTGCTGCCAGTTCCTTTATTTTTTCAAGTTCTTCTGGCTGGCAGCTCACACTGAAAGAAACCCTTTTAATGCCGGTGGCTTTTCTGCCTCCACCGTGATAACCATAACCAGAATATTTTTTTTCACTCTTTGAATCTTCCATAAAAACTCCTATAAAACTCTTACTAATAGATAAGCTCCGAATACAACCAAAAAAGTTGCAACAAACCAGAAAAATCTTTTCATTATTGACCCCCTTATGATTTTTGATTTATCATAAAGGCAGGCACTCTCTCCAGAGCCTGCCCCAGGAAAACTACTTAAACTTTAGTAGTGCTTCCAGGATAGTTGCGATTGCCATGAGCAAAGTTGCTATCGCAACTATCCATTCTGTTATGCTTGGTTTTTGTTTTTTCATAACTTCTAACCTCCTGATGTTTATAATATATCACCTTATTTGTATTATGTCAATACATATAACAAAAAAAAAGAATAATATAATTTAAAATAAAAACGCCCCGGAAAACCGAGGCATAAATTAGATTTTTTGAATAGATTTTATTGTAGTATATATGACATTAAATATTTCACTTTCAAATCGCTTCTGTTCTTTAGGATTGGCATTTAATTTCAATGCCTTTTCTGCAATTCCTGTTAAAGAAATAATTTCATCTTTCTGATTTAATAAATCTATAAGATCATTAACAGATTGCTCTGATTTCTTGGAATTAGCAATTGATTTCAGAAGTTCCGTTTTTATCATATAACTTTGACGGAAATAAAGATGGTTACGTTCGTTTGCATTTTCAAAAAAATCTTTTATCTCAGTTCTGAACTGCAGCCACTCATTTATGCAATTACGTTTACAGTCATCACGCTTTTGTTTTTTACTTGCAGTGTAATCGTATATTAACTGAATTGCTAAACCAACAAGAACACCAACAAGACCTGAAATAAGAGAAATAGCTAATTCCCCCATGTTGAAAAACTCCCTTATTTTTTAATCTTATTCAAGGCTTCCTGAATATATCCCTGAACTCGTTTTTTCTGTTCGTCTGGAATATTTATAAAGTTCAGATCAGCAACATTAAAATATCCTTTTCTGATTGCACCTCCAAAACTTTCTTCCAGAAATGAAGGTGTATAAACTATTGTCCCCTCAAAATCAACAGTTAGTGTTTTCTCACCTCTATTTTTTTCTAGCCATGGAATCAAATATGTATCTCTAAATTCTTCTCCTGAATCAGGTCCTAGGTCAATAAAACGAGGGCCTTCATATTTGTAGTCTTCTTTGCATTCAGTAATTTTTAAAACATTATTCATAATTTAAATCCTAATTAGTTAATCGGTAAATTTACAGTTATAATTGAGCCTATAGTGGCATTTTTTCTTTCATACAATTTTTCATTTCCATCATAACAGTAATATCCATTTCCACTACTTATGTTTAGAATACCATTTATAGATTGCACAGTTTCTTTTACTGCAGGCAAACCTGTCCCTCGTCCAGAGTTTTTATCAGGATCTGCATTAAACTTGCCATCTACTGCAGCTTTCAGCAAGTCCTTGTCACTTTCTATTTTTAATTTTTCTTTTATTTCCGAGAATAAAGTATTTTTTCTTAAACTGGCTCTAAAACCTTGCCCCATGTCAATTACAGAAAATGTGAATTTGTTTGACTTTCCTTTGTCATTCTCATATTCACCAGCTATAAAATAATATCCTGTAAATGAATCGTCAACTTCATAAGCATGTTCACTGCAATTATATAAAAGTTCATGTAAATTAGAAGCTATATCCGAAAATCGTTCTGAATACCCTCGGTTTGCAAGAACTTTTGGTAAAACTTCTTCATTCATAACTTTTCCATAATTTTCGGGGCAGTTCTTATTCCACTGTTTAAAAATCCAACATTTTATGTCTTTATGAGTGATTTTTATTTTGTAGGATTTTAATTCCATGTGCTGAAGAATTTCTCTCATTTTTAAATTTTCTGGTGAACAAGATATTTTAATCCTTTGTTTTGTTTTGTGCGAATCAACATAAGCTTTTATATATAAAGCACTTCCAACACTTATATTTTTTACCTGTGAAAAATTAAAGTTTACAGCAGGAAGACTTTGTGCATAATTTATTTTTTCAAATAAAAACTCGTCTCGTAAATATAATCGCTGAGGAAATCGAATTATCGTATATTTCATTTCCTCATCTTTTTTACCATGAGGATGCAACTTATAATTTTTTAAAGCAGTTGCTTTTCTCAATTCTTTAATCTTCTGCTTACAAACTTTATGGTTATTAAACCTTCTGTATGATTCCTTTTTGTACAGTTTTTTCACAGGTGGCTCCTTTTTCCTTATCTCCTCATCAGCGTGTTTTCCCGCACCCAGCCGAGGACGCGGCCGAAGATGTGGAAGTATTCGTTTATGTCGGGGTTGGTGGTGTCGATTACTTTCAGGAGTTCAGCGTCCTTGAGTTCCTTGGTGTGCACGCTGTAGATTCTGATTTTCTTGGTGATTGAATCGAACTTTAGGAGCTTGCAGTAAACCGCACCGTCCAGTGCGAATACATAGATGTCATCGTTCAGATCCTGCATGTCGCGGTTAAGGATTACCATGTCTCCGTCGTCTATTCCAAGACCTACCATGCTTGTGCCCCGTACCCGGAACGCATAGCAGTCTTTTGGTCTGATGTTCGCCAGCAGCGTAAGGCTGTCAAGAAAGCTGTCGCTGATGTCCGCCTCCTGCCATTCCTGTCCTGGTCCGCAGCTTACGCTCTGATTAATTATTGGTATCTTTCTGTCTTCCGTTACGCAGATTTCTTTTTTGTCCTGCGTTCGGAACATTTCTCCTTCTCCTGTTAGTAGCCAGTCTGAATTTACTCCCATCTGACACAATTGTACTTTAACGGAATCAGGTAATCCTCTTTCACCTTTTTCGTACTTAGAAAATGTCTGAGGAATGATTTTTAAAATTTCTGCAAAGTCTTTTTGACTTATATTTTTACTTTCTCTAACAAGTTTTACTCGTTGACCAATCTGAATATCCAATTCGTCCATAAAAATCTCCAAAATGTATATAATTTATAATTAAAATCGCCAAATTGTATTGACAATCTACAAAATGGGGATATAATACAAAATGTACACGGTCGTGTACAAGAAATACAAAACGGCTAGTTTTTGTACACGTTAGTGTAAATATCGGTGAATCAGGAACACCAGTTAACCAAAATTAAATAAACAGGAGGCTTAGACGAAAGACATTTACTTTGTTTTTGTCGCTGTCCTTTTGTCAGTGGCTCTTTTTAAGATGTTTCTTTTTTTGGATTACATCTGCGTTTTTGAAAAGCTTTTTATGTTTTTCAAAAATATCCTGCATGAAGCTTTCGATTTCGTCAGAATGGTTTTCTTTTCTGGCAAGCATCTGAAGCTTCTGAAAGTGAGACTTGACGGAAACACAGAGTTCTTTGACGACTTCGTTTTCAAGGCTTTCAGACTCTATTTCCAGAGTCTGAATATAGAGGAGGACACAGGAGAGTTTAACAAGCTCGTTAGCTGTATCCATGCCACCGAACTGAACGGCACTAAGAGAGAGTTCGTTGATTTCCTTGGCGATTTTTTCAGCTTCTTTCTTGATTACACAAAGACTGGAATCCTCAGTGAATACGCCGTTAAGAATCTGCTTTTGTCCGCCGGATAACTGGCACCGAAGATGTTGCATGGCTTAGAAAAAAAGATGCCAGCAATGTCATCCTGGCATTGAGAAAACTTGCAGAAGACGCAGGTGTGAACCCGGATTACAAGGATTAGGAGGAAGAATGCTTTTATCGGTTGAAGAAACGGCAGGAATCCTGCAGATGAAACCCGGACACTTGTGGTATCTTCTGCGGTTGGGCCGCATAGACGGTGCCGTTAAAATCTGCTCAAACTGGCGCATTGACGAGAACTCAGCAAGGGAGATGTATGAACGAATCAATGAAAAAAGAGCTGGAATCCTTCCCTGCTATACTAAATATCTCGGATTTGATGAGCAGCTTGAGGATATCAGAAAGGCAAGCCTATCGTCTGTTAAAAAATCCCCTTTTACACGCATACAAAGCCGACGGCGAGTGGAACATAAACCGAAGCGACCTGATAGCGTGGATAGAAAGCCAGGAAGAACAGTAGTCCAGCTAGACCTTTGGCCAGACGGTCAATATTGGTAAACCTAAGCACTGAATGAATGACATTCAGCCCTTTTTTTAGCCTGGATAACCTTTGAATATTACTTGACATAATCATATAATTATTGTATTATTAAATCATCAGGAGCGTTGCTCCGGTGGTTATCTTAATTAAAGGGAGTAAGTTATGGGAAAGCGTAACAAAAAAGCCCGTAAAGCAAAAGAGCTGCTTAAACGGGCTTGCTACGAAATCCTAATAGTGGTGATAAGCGGTTTAATAACTGAACTGTTGTTAAACCGCTTATCTTCCGCTAGCGGGTGCAGGGTTGAGTGAGTTGACGGCTTGCTCAACCCTTATATGACCATACTACTCCCTAGGGGGCGAACATGTCAAGAAAAGCAAAAACTACTTTAAGATGGATTTGTATCGGTGTCCTGTCTGGGGTAATACTGTTTTTTCTGAAATATTACGGAGTGTTTTGATTATGGATGAACAGAAAAAATCAGGACGCGGAGGAAAGCGCGAAGGAGCCGGAAGAAAAATAATCGGCGAAGAAAAGCGTGACCGCAACATCGGAATCAGAGTTTCAGAAAGCGAGCTTCAGATGTTTAAGGACAAGGCAGAAGCGGCAGGAATGAAACTCACTGAATACATAATTCATCTTGTAAAAACAAACTGAATCAATTCTTTTTAAGCTCAAGGTCGTTCCAGAAATGGGACGGCCTTTTTTTATGCCCTCTACACGCAAAGCCGAGGGAGAATCAATTTTTTTTAGAATGTAGCCATGAAACGAGTTAGAACTTGGCAGCTGTGCCGGACAGGAACGTTCGGACAGGACGGAGCCAGAATCACGGAACAGGACTTGAAGGATATTTCAGACACCTTCGCACCGCCTCGGCCTATCAGCATAGGTCACGAGAGCGCAAGGGCTGACAATTTCCCGAAGTTCGGTGATGTGCTTGCCATTGAAGGTATCTTTGACGACAAGAGACATCCAGGTGAAAAGGTTCTGGTTGCTGATGTAGTCCTTCATCCTGAACTTGAAAAACAGTTCAGCGACAAGGGCGACGGAAGCGGTCTTTATTCAGGCTGGAGCGTTACGATTCCAAGGCGTGCAAGTGACGGAAAGCGTTACCTGCATTCACTTGCGATTTGTGGGGCGACTCCGCCAAAGATTCCAGGATTGGAACAGCTCATGGTCAAGAGCTGCTATTCAGATGGTGACACGGTGGAAGTCTATGACTTTTCGGACTGTGTTGAATTTCAGGAGGGTTCTTCAATGACAGAAGAAGAAAAGAAGAAGATGGCTGAACTTGAAGCTGAGAACAAAAAGCTCAAGGACGAGGCCAAGTCGGCAGAAGAAAAAAAGGCTGCCGACAAGGAACAGAAGGACAAGGACTATTCGGACATGGCTGCACGCTGTGAACGCCTTGAAAAAGAAGCGCGCGAAGCCAAGGTTAAGGCTGTTGTTGACAAGTTCAGCGACAGGATTCCGGCTGAGGCAATGCCAAAGGTAAAGGCAATCGCACAGGCTCTTGCATCTGCTGATGAATGCGAGTTTTCAGATGGAGACACTTCCAAAAAAATGTCTGCTCTGGATGCCTTTAGTGATGTGCTTTGTGCGGTTTCTGCAACCGCTGAAAAAAGCTCCGTTCTCGACAATCAATTCGATGCCAGCGAATATTCTGACAAAGGCGACAAAAACGGCAGTTCCGACAAGGGAAATCCTGCTGACATTGCCGCAAAAATGTAGGAGGCACAAAAATGGCTTTTGAAACAATTGGAACAGAACTTGACCGCGGAATCGTGAATCCTTCACATCCGCCAATCATCGGTGTTGTAGAAATGGCAACTTCTGCCACAGCACTTAAAGCTGGAACTATTCTCAAGCTCAGTTCCGGCAAATACGCTGCGGCTGGTAGCTCTGACACACCTTCAGCAGTTCTTGTTCAGGATGTGGAAGCACATTCTTCAGAAACTGTCCTTGCCCGTGTTCTTCTTCATGGCATCGCGGTTTCAAGCCGTCTTCTTGTTGATGCTCAGACTGCAGCCGAAGACACACTCAAGAACAAGCTTCCGGCAACTGGAATCTATCTCACTCAGGCTGACTGGGATGAGTCAAACTATGTATAGGAGGCATGATAAAAAATACTTCCCTGTATTTTTTATCATGTGCAGATGTAACAGCGTTGCTTCTACATCTGCATATACAACGCCTCCATGCGTTGCCGCTAACGCGGAGTTTTTATAGGAGGAATTGAAGAATGGCTATCAGAAAGATTCTTCAGGCAGACATTGTGAGAATGCAGGCAACAAAACCTGAAAACACATCTCTTGCAGCTGCATACTTTAAGCAGAGACCGATGCACAACAGCACACACATCTCTGCTTCTAAAATCAAAAAGGAAACAGGCAACATTCCTGTAGTCGGTCGTGGCGGTCCTGGTGTCCGTCCAAAGCACGGAGCCGAGACAATGCTCATCGAACCAATGCCGATTGAGATTGACGACACAATCTCGGCTGTTGACATGGACAACTATGAACGCGCAACTGACATGGGAAAGAACCAGATCATTGACGAGTTCACTGGTGAACACTTTGACATTGTTCGCCAGACAATGAACGCACTGTGCTGTCAGGCTCACCGTGGAAAAATCGACTACATGATGAAGACTGAATCAGGTCCACAGCGTTATGTGGTTGAATACGGAACATCCGCACAGATTTCCGCAATGACTGACACGCTTGAAATGAAGCTTGCAGATGCAAAGTATCAGGACTTTACAAAGCTGCTTTCAAGTCTTAATCAGAAGATTAAGAAAAATGGTGTTGGCGGTCCAATTGAATACATTGCTGCCAGTGATGTATTTGGTCATCTGATTGACCTTGTCAGTTCAAAGCCTAACTCAAAGGACACAATCGGTGACGGTTTTGTGACAATCGGACAGTTCAAGGTTTATCAGGACAATGATAGCTACATTGACCGTGTAGACGGCAAAAATGTGGTGAAGAGCCTTTGTAATGAAGGTGAAATCGTCGCTCGTGCCGTAAATGCCGGACAGTCAATGCCTTTCTGTAAACTTGATGACACCGTTCAGCAGAACGCTGTTGCCTTCTACACTTTCACAGTTGAGCGCGACGACCACCGCGGAACTGACATTTACTCAAAGAGTAAGCCTTTCCCAATCGTCAACATCAACGGAATTGCCTGGGCAAAATTCGCTGCTGGCGAATAAGAATAGTACCTGACTGACAATCAAACAGTAAACGAACTTGATTCTAAGTATTCAAGTTATGACCGGATGAACTCCGGTCATTTTTTCAAACAGAAAAAGTCAAAATTCAAATGTCATGAAATAGACTTCAAGACGGGAGAAATCCCGTCTTTTTTTGTCAGGAGGTATTTATGGCAGATGAAGAAGCAGAAGAACTTCAGGAAGGTTATATCACAGTTGAAGATTTAAAAGGTGAAATTACAGAACAGGATTATGAGACACTGACTCTTGGAGATGACACTGTGGCCGTCAGATGTCTGCTCAAGGCAAAAATCATAATCAAAGGTATGGTAACTTCTACAGGCAATACGTATGACGAAAAAAACGAAGCCTGTAAGCTTGCCACACTCAAATGCGCTTTATATGAACTTTATGCGTATTGTGGCCAGGAGACAAAAGCTCGGGAAAAACAGGAAGATTATGAGCTTATCATAAAAACATATTTCGGAAACATTCTAACAAAAAATGATGCATCCCAAGGTGAAGGACCTGCCGTTGGAGTATTGAGCAACAGAAGAAAAAATCCTCTTTCACGGAGTTCTGATATATGGGAGTGACAGTTCAAAAATCCATACCAGAGCTTGCAAAAAAACTAGATGAAAGAAAAATGGCACCTGTAATGAGAAAAATTTCTAAATACCTTGTTTCTTCTGCCGTTGGAAAAATCAATAAAGGCATCAGCCCAGAAAATGCTCCTTTGACGCAATCTGTAAAACAAGGAAGCAAAACTTTAAGAGATAACGGAACTCTTATGTCGTCTATTGCTCCTCAGAACGGAAACACCTGGGCGGCTGCAAATACAAATCTAAAATATGCAAGGCTTATGCAATATGGCGGAACTATTACTGGGAAGAGTAAAGATTTGTGGATTCCGGCAAATGAGAGAACTCGTAAGCTTATGCGTCAGTACAATGCACAGTCGGCCGGTGAGCTAATTCCTTCAATGATGTCCGCTGGCTGGTCCTGCTGGCGACAAGGCAAGGTTATGATGGCAAAACAAAAACAACAGTCTCCATTTGTCCTGTTTATAATAAAAAAATCTGTAACAATTCCAGCCAGACCATTTCTTTACATCAATCAGACCGATGAAGCATACATCAATAAAGAATTACAGACTGCTATAAGAAATATGCTTGGAGGAAGAACATGACATACGAGGAAATTATTGACGCGCTCAAGGAACAGATATCGGCAGAGACAGGTTTTCCAGTTCTCATACTCCCTCAGAATGCCACGAACAACACTGCGCACATTGAACTTCTGTTCCAGGATTGCGAGCAGAACGGAGAAAATGGGGAAAAACTTATAATAGATGCAGAATACAAAACTGCAGGTACTCACAAAAAATGGTTGTCGCAGACAATTAAACTTAAACGAAAGCTCAAGGGCTTTTCAGAATCACACATGGATTTTGTCTGCAAGGGTGAGAATCTCAGGGCGTACTGGCAAAGCCTTTATACACCGCAATGGGAGTATCCTCAAGACAGTGAAGATTCAATGCCGGCTGCTTATGTCATGCAGTACCGAATTGAAATCGACATACCATCAAGACTCATAACGGAGGAATAAAAATGAAACCAGGTGGAAAAGACGGAAAACTTTACAAAATCACAGGCGAAACACTTGTTGAAGGCGGTGAAGACGTAACCCTTTCAACGAGTGGATTTTACAGAATTAAATCTGTTGGCACAGATACATTGCTTCCACAGCCTTCGGAAGCACAGATTGTCAAGGGCGCACGTGCGCTTAAAGCTGGTGATGTCTGTCATCTTTGGAAAGGTCAGGAACTTGCGGAAGGTGACAATGTAGCTCTTTTGAATTACACATTGATCTCATTCGTTAAAGATGTGTCAAATTCAAAACAGGGCACAAGCTATGATGTTTCCACACAGGAAAATCTTGATTCAGGTTTGCGTGAATGGATTACAGGTGCGTTCACTGATGCCAGCGGAACAATCAACGGAACATTCGAGACTGACTCTGATGCTCAGCGCGAACTTATGAACCAGTTCGAAGCAATTCAGGAAGATGATGGTGAAAATTATGCCGTTTATCCTGCAAAACAGACAAACCAGGATTACCTCATGAGCCGTCGAGAAACAACAACTGTTGGTGAAACCGCTGTTTGGGAGCATTTCCCTGTGGTGGTTGAATCGGTAACAACCGACAAACCTTTGGACGGTGAACAGAATTTCAACTTCAACTACAAGGTTGATGGCGGAAATCATCCAGGAATGATTTATTACAAAGTCATCAAAGAACCTTCAGGAGTTTAAGAATGATACTTACAGAAGAACCAAAATATTGGTTTTATCCAGATATTATGGGAAACCTTAAACAGCCTGAATCTGAACAACTGGCTGTAGAAATCATCAGACCTAAAGGCTATCAGTCAAGAGAATTCACATCTGTTGTATCTACAAGAGAATTCTACGAGAATGACCAGCCTCTTGATGAAAAAGGAAATCCTCGTACTGTGCAGAAATTCAAGTCAATTTCAACGGACGTAAAGATTGATGCCGACTATATTCTCAGAACATGTGTCGGAAAAATCAAAAACCTTTCTGTCAAGATTGGAGACAAAACAAAGGATATTACAAACGGTGCCGAACTTGCAGAATGCAGTGCCTATGGCATAGAAGAAATTGTATCTGCTATCTGTATGGAAGTACGTTCCGATATTCCTACTGAATCAAAAAAAAAGACCTCAGAATAGGACTTGAAATTCTTTTTTCAGGGCTCTGGCCAAAAGACTGGAGTCCTGAATATGATGAGGCAAAAGAATCTATTCCATGGCCAGAAAGTGAAAACGGCTACATAAGAATCCAAAGAAAAGATTTTGAAAAATACATAACTGACGATTTATATGAGTACATTCAAATGTGGCATAGAATCAGCCAATACGGATGGCCTCAAGGAAAAGGCTACCTGGCAGAGCCGGAAGCAGTTAGAGTCATTGTAGAGTTGTTTGACCGGGAAAAGGCAAATTTCAAAGCCTGGAGGGATCAACACGATGGCAACAAATCTTACTGAAGAACTTAAAGTATTAGTAACCGCCGAAGTCGAAAAGGCAATAAAATCTCTTAACAATGTAGATCAATCAACAAAAAAAACAGAAGACCAATTTAAAGAACTTGGTAAAACCATAGCCACTGTTTTTGCGACTAAACAAATTCTGGATTTTGTCCGTGCCTCAAATCAGGCTTATGAAAGCAATGCTCAGACATTAAGAGTTCTGGAATCAACTCTGGATGCAACCGGTGCTGTGGCGTGGACAAGCAGCAAGAAACTTGTTGCCATGGCTGACAGTTTTCAGAAAGTAACAAATTACAGTTCTGGTGCTGTTCAATCAATGCAAACTGTGTTGCTGGGTTTTAAATCCATTCAAGGTGCAAATTTTGAAAATGCATCTACTGCAATACTTGATATGGCAACTGTAATGAAAATGGATCTTGCAAGAGCTGCACAAGTTGTAGGTAAAGCTCTCGATGATCCAATTAATGGTCTTGGAAGTCTCAGCCGGCAAGGTTTTACTTTTACTGAAGAACAGAAAGCTATGATACAGGCAATGGTTAATGTCGGGGATGTTGCCGGTGCCCAAAAAGTTATTCTTGATGAACTTAACGGAACTTATGGTGGTGCTGCAAAAGCTGCAGCCAACGCTACGACACAGTTAAGCAATTCAATGAATGATCTCAAAGCTAGTATAGGAGAAGCGCTGTCTCCTTTAAATCAAGCATTGGCATCTACTGCAAACAAAGTCATTAATTCTTTTCTCAACCTGGATAAAAGTACAAAAACAATGGTTGCGACAATGGGAATGTTTGTTGCAGCAACTCCTGCGGTAGTGTTGGGAATTAAAGGAATTTCAGCTGCATTAACACTTCTTGAAGCGCATCCATTGATACTTGGCGCAACAGCAATTGCCGCTGCTATCGGTGCAATTGTTGGGGCTGTAGCAGCATACGATCAGGCAGAGGAAGATGAAACAGAAGCTGCAAAAAAAGCAGCTCAAGAGAAAAAAAGACAGATTGAACTTCAACGTCAACAACAGGAAGAAACTCAAAGACAAATAAAGCTTGCTAAAGAAGAAGCAGACAGAGCTGAAAAACTCAAGCAGATAACTGCCGAAATGGGACGAGATCTCTATTCAGGTGCAGTTTCAAAAAAAATTGATGAAGAAACAACAGAACGTCTCATTAAACTTTATCCAGACTTGGCAGGCAAGGTAAAAGCTTATAAAACTTCAGTAGAGGAAGCAACTGCAGCAGTCAAAGAATTTGCAGATCAAAAAGCAACGGAAAGTGTTAGCACTGATTTGTCAAAACTTAATGAATGGGCTACTGAATTTGCTAGAGTAAATGAGCGGTTTCAACAATTAAAAAAGAAAGGACAACATCTAACAAACAACGAAAAAGAAGAGCTCTTGAAGCTAGAAAAGGAACTAGCCTCTGAGGCGGATATTGCTATTTATAATCTGGAAAGAAACATCAACAAAAAACTTTCAACAGCAGGACTGGTACTTGAACAGAGTCTCGATAATACCTATAAGATTGTCAAAACAGAAACACGAAAAATTCAAGAATCCTTTGAAGAAATGGTCAAGGGAATCAATTCTGAATATGCCTCTCTCTCAGCAAATGATCCTGTTCTGCAACTTGAACAACTTCAGCACAAATTAGAAGAAATTGCCAAAACGCGGGCCCAGATTAATTCTCAAAAACAAAAAGCTGGAGTTACAGAAGATGAAGTAAAAACAATTACTTCACGGCTTGATTATATTGAAAAGCAGACCAAAGCGAAAATTGCCAGTTTAAATAATTCGATTTCAGACAATCAGGTAAAATCATGGAAAAAGTGGTTTTCCGAAATTACAAAAATTGATGAGTCTCAAATAAAATCCGCCTTGGATAAAAACGGAGAAATTCTCAAGACTGCAGGACAAGCTGGTGCGGAAGCATATCTTAGCGGTTTTACACGCGAAAAAGAAACTGCTTCACAAATTGCTGCTCAATTTGGAATCGCCTTTAATATCAAACCCTATCTTGAAAAAGAAAAAGCTGAAATTGAAAAAACACTTTCTTCATTGCTCAATATTGATCCATCAAAAATAAATGAAGCTTTTAAGGTTGATGATCCTGGAATACAAATTCTTGTGGAGCGAGTCAAAGAACTAAAAGAAATTCTTGGTGAAATGACTGAAGACGACCCTTTTACATCCTGGCAAGATAGCATGAAAAATAGCTTTCAGAACATTCTCGACGATACAGGCAATTTTACCAGTGAAGAAAGCAAAATGATTGCTGAACTTGCAACACAAATGTCGGAACTGGGTATAAATGCTTCACTAGACGGGTTTGAAGCTTTTGGGCAGGCAATGGCAGAAGGAGCCAATGCAAGTGAAGCGCTGTCAGCTGCTCTTTCTGATATGGCCGAACAAATTCTTTCACAGCTTCCTACAATGTTTTTGCAGGCAGGTCTTCAGCTTATTGCACAAGGACAATGGCCTATAGGACTTGGATTTGTTGCAGCTGCAGGTTCTACATCTTTGATAAACGGATATGTTCAGGGAAAGAAAAGTACTGCTGAAGCTAATGCACTTGGTGGTGTCTATGGAAATTCTGAGTATCAGGCCTTTGCACTTGGCGGAACTTTTACAAATCAAATTGTCTCAAAACCAACATATTTTAGATTTGCAAAAGGTTCTGGTTTTGGAACAGGACTTATG
The DNA here is from genome assembly GCA_045597415.1 of Treponema sp. Classification (GTDB taxonomy): domain Bacteria; phylum Spirochaetota; class Spirochaetia; order Treponematales; family Treponemataceae; genus Treponema_D. The sequence continues at coordinate 22,876 of JAZLKD010000017.1, forward strand.
GGTGAAGCCGGACCTGAAGCCATAATGCCTTTATCACGCGGACCTGACGGTTCGCTGGGAGTTAGTGTAAATGGAGGTTTTGCTGGTGTTGCAATTTCTATGCCAGTGATAATACACAACTATTCTTCAGAAGAAATACGAACTCAAGAAACTGAAAATCCCGATGGGAGCCGTCAGTTTGAAATTACAATTGGAGCTTTAATTAATCAGCATATTGGTTCAGGACGTGCAGATAAAACAATGAGAGCACGTTATGGAATTACAGCCCAAGGATTTTAGGAGATTTTATGACTTCAGTTACATGGCCGGAATCACTTCCACGACTTTTGAGGCTTGACGGAATGTCCGGCAAAAGAAAATCAAATGTAGTAAGAACACAAATGGATGCAGGACCTTCAAAAACCCGTCAGCGTTACACCACAAGTACGAAGGAGTTTAAAGGCTCGATCATCATAAATGAGGAACAAAGAAAAACTCTTGAGAACTGGTATAAATCGGTCATAGCAAATGGCGCATTGAGATTCAGAATGCTGGATCCTCAGACAATGACAGAAGCAGAATTTCGCTTTACGGATGATTATTCTGAAGACTCAACCGGGGACGGTCTTTGGAACATATCACTGCCTTTGGAGAAAATGAATGCCTAGTACAGATGCAATCAACGCAATGACAGAACAGGAAACTGGAGCAGTATTTCTCACACTTCTTGACCTTTATGTGGATGACACTCTGGTTCTTTCAATTACTGATGATACTCAAACTATTACAAGTAATGGTAAAGAGTATATACCATGGGGATTCAAACCGATTTTGCCAAGCCAGACTGCAGATGCAGCTTCAACATGCAGTCTGCAGATAGATAATGTAGACCTGACCATTGCAAGAACAATAAAGCAAAGCATTAATAAGCGAATTTCTGCAACGGTCAAAGTTGTTCTGGCAACAAGTCCTGATGTAATTGAGCAGGGACCTTATAATTTCATTCTTCGCAACATTAAAATCAATAAAGACACAATTACAGGTGAACTTTGTGATGACTATATGGCAGATATGAAGTTCACAACATGGACGTATTCACCAAAAGACTTTCCGGGGATGTTTTTTTAATGTACAAATGGACACAAAAATATGTTGGAATTCCTTTTAAATCCGGCGGAAGAAACTCAGATGGATGTGATTGTTACGATCTTGTCCGGCTGATACTTAAAAATGAGTACGACTATGAACTTCCAGTGTTAGACAACAATTATTTGAATGCATTGGACACAGATATCACAAAGGAAATTTTCAAAGAATATATTCCTCTTGTTTGTGCAAAAAAAATTGAAACACCTGAAGAAAAAGCCCTGGCAATCATAAAAAACCATGGGCTTCCTACACACGTAGCAATATATGCGGGTGACGGAAATATAATTCATACCATGCTGCATACGGGAACTGTCATTGAACGACTTTCAAATCCTTCACTGATTGGCCGTATTGAGGGGTGGTATCGTGTCAGTGAAAGTTATAGCTCAGATAAATCCGTTCAGTCAGGAACGTCAGGAATTTGAAACAGAACCATGTCAAATTAAAGACATTCTAAAAAAAATTGATACAAATAATGTCATAAAAGCCGGCTGGCGGGTAATGGTCAATGACCAGATTATCGAACATCTTGAACAGCCTGTTTTTGATGGTGACAGGCTTTATATTAAAGTAATACCTGAAGGTACAGATAACAAAAAAACTGGTAAAGGTATGGGATGGGCAGGAGCTGCATTGATTGCAGTTGGTGGTATCCTTATGTACACAGGTGTTGGAGCTGGTCTCGGGGCAGCAGTAATTGGCGCAGGTGTTGGAATGCTTACCGGTGGTGTTGCATTGTATAATATTGATATTCCTGGTGCCGGTTCTGACAGAGAAAAACCTGAAGAAGACCCTTCTATTCGAGGAAGCCGGAATCAGCTGCGTCCTAAAGGATATATTCCAACACTCTTTGGTAAACGTCGAATCTATTCTGACCTTGCCATGCAATATTACACATTGGTTGAAAATGGGAACCAATATCTTTATCAGCTTTTTTGCTGCGGTCAAAAGAATCAGCATATAGATATAAACACAATCAAAATCGAAGATACACTTCTTAAAGATTATTCAGAAACCAAAGATATTACAAAAATTTTATCCGGACAGGACTCCCTCATAAACATGCAGATTGCATACGGTGAAGAAAAAACACCAATTATTACAAAATGTGTTCATGAGTATCAGATCAATAAAATTCTTAATCATCAGACAGAAGATGGAATTGATGCTTCAATTATTCAAACAACAGTAGACAACACTGAAGAACTTGATGTGGACATCCTTTTCAGCTCAGGTCTTGGAAAATATGATGATAAGGGCAAGGTTAAAGAAGCCTCAGTGGAAATAAAAGCAGAATATAAAATTGAAAATGCCCCTGACGAAGATTACCAGCTTATTGGCTATTTTACATCTGGAGAATATGTACAGATTGAAAAATATGTACCGACACAGTCTGTTGACTCGGATGATGAATACGATGGTGAGTACGATTTTGTTGATGGAGAGTATATTTACGTTGGCAGATGGGGAGAATACGATAAGATTGTCGAAACTGTCTGGGATCCTTCAATACCAACAAATATGATTCGTGGTTCCGAATTAAAGACAAAGCGCTACTCACTTCACAAAACGGGGCTCACGCCTGGCAAATATACAGTAAGAATTACCCGTGTGACAGCTGACAGTACGGATTCAAAAATTGTGGACAAATGCTATGTAGGTTCAATTCGTGCCATAAAAAATGAACAGCCTGTATCTGAAGAACGATGCAAGGAACTTACGCTCATTGGCTTAAAAATAAAAGTAAGTGAAAAACTCAATAGCATAATTGAACAGCTCAATTTTGAATCACAATCGATTCTTCCAGTTCTCAATGGTTCTGCAGAAACATCTGCAGACTGGAGTTCAACTGCATTGTCTTCAAATCCAGCCAGTTGTGCTGTGTATGCAATGCAGGGTGAAATGGCACAACAAAAATTAAAAGACTCTGACATTGACTGGCCGGCATTCAGCAAACTTTACAGATGGTGCCAGAAAAAAGAATATGAATGCAATGCGTATCTTTCAGAATCAATGACAATTCAACAACTTCTGTCTGCAATCGGTTCTACATGTCGTGCAGAAATTTTTAGAATCAATGGCAAGATAACAGTTGTCCAGGACATTGAACGGGACAGTTTTGTTCAAATCTTTACACCTCGCAACAGTTGGGATTATGAAGAGACAATTTCATTTACAGAGATACCTGATGCACTTGCTGTTAGTTTCAACAACAAGGATTCTGGATATGCGGATGATGAACTCACACTGTACAACACTTCAAATTGGGAAAAAGCAGATGAACCAAAAACAACTACAGACCTAATTACATGGGGTGTCACAAACAGCAAACAGGCTCAAAGAATCGGAATATATAAGTACGCCTGTTCAAAAAACAGACCAATAGTCCACTCATTTAAGGCTGACATTGAATATATGCTATGCAGAAAAGGAGACTGGATTAAATATGCCGGGGATATTGCTCTTGCTGGAATCAAACAAGGACGTGTATCTGAACTTATTAAAGACCCAAGTGGAAATATAATCGGTTTTCAATCAGATGAAATAATTCCAATGGAAAAAGGTGAAAATTATGCAGTCAGAATCAGACGCAAAGATGCCACTTTTGTGCAGCTTGCAATTCGGACAGATGCCGGCGAACAGAATAAAGTATATTTCACACAATCATTGCTTCCGTCTCAAGTGTTTCAGGAAGGAAATCTTTTTCTTTTTGGTAATCCAGAAAGCGACTCTGTGGATCTCATCATTACAGATATATCCTGTGAAGAAGGTCTTACGGCAACTATTACTGCCGTTGATTATGCCCCGGAAATCTTTGCACTAGACGATGAAAGTTATGTTCTGCCTGAGTTTAAGAGCAATGTTTCCGATGCGTATGGAACAGTGGATTCTGGTGAAATTGACACTGAAGGCTGGCAGACATTTTACACATTCAATGATTCACAAGAGATGCCAGAATCTCCAACTGGTGATGGAACCTCTGGTGACTGGCATAGAATACCGACAAATGAAAGTAAATGGCAGTCGACAAAAATCGCAAAAAATATAAATTCAGGTTCCTGGAGTGCTCCTGTGGCGACCGGCTCTGCAGCTTCTCAGATGGCAGAAACAGCAATGCAGATTGCACAAGGTTTACAGCAACAGCTTGAAGACCTCTCGCTTCTTGAAAGTCCTAATGTCTGGGCTGAACTTTTGGGTTTTGGTTTTTCTGTCAATGATGCTGGTGTAACACCCAAAGCCCAGCAGATAAGCACAAAAGTTCACGTTGTCCAGGAACAAAAAGAAATTGATTTTTATTTCGGAAAATTCAACCTTCCTGCAGGATTTAGTGTAGATGTAAATTATCACACATTGACTTTCTCAGTTGAACAAGGTGTAAGAATTACATCTGGGGTAATTGAAATTCCAGTTATATTTCGTCAGCAGCTGCATGACAACTATTATGCAGATGAAAATGGAATTATTTATTGCGATGAAAACGGGAATACCTACGGAGTTTCTGACTTTGCCCCGGATGAAACTGTTTCCAACCTTGGATTCAGCTTTCAGGGTGTAAAAGGTGGTGCGTATTACGGAAAAATTTCTTCAGAAGAAAATCTTCCTCAAAATAATGTCATCGGGGATTATTTCACATGGGGTGGAAATGAGATAGAAAGTCAGCTTGTAGAAGGAGGAACTTTTAAGCCATCTGCCGTTTACGCCTGGAATGGAAATCAATGGGAACCAGATTCAATTAGCTCACATGTGGGTGGACCATTGTCCGATGTTCTGTCTGTAGCTAATGATAATCTCGAAAAGAACAATTCAACAGTTTATCAGTTTCTAGACCATCTTACGACAAATACAGTTTTTGCAAAACTTATTGCAACAAACAAACTTCTAGCCAATGAAGCCATTATCAATTCAATTTTTGCAAAAGATGTAAAAGCAACAGGCTCAATTCGTGTAGGTGAAAGATATGATGAAACGGGAAAAGGTGTTAAAGAAAATGTGGCTGGTGCATATCTGGGAAGTGATGGAATTTTGAAAGCAAGCAAGGCAGAATTGGATAATGTAACAGCAAAAGGTGGTCATTTTGAAGAAATTACAATGAGTGGTGGAATCTACGCAAGCCAAGGTTTTTTCTTCAGCCATCACTTAAACCTTTCAAACTGTAATACCAGAACCTTATTCAATAACTTATCTTTTTTGAAAGAAGGTTATCATTATTGGGAAAACTTTGAGTCAAAGTATGTTGAATATCCATATAATGCAAGTGGTGTAATTGAACTTAATGGATTAACAATTCTTTTATATATGATTTCAAAAAATTGGCATTACGCAACTTCTAATCCTTACAGCCATTCCGATACAGTAATACACGATATAGAAATAGAGGGAATAGCGATATATCGAACTTCTTCTCTATCCAGTGCTAGAAGCGTTATATCGCAAGTGCAAGATGATATTAACAGAGTTTCAATTTCAGTATCGTACAGTTCAAAAGGAGATTATTGGACTGATATAACCAATTATGCAAACGGCACGCATAATCAAAAGATTTTACAGGAATCAACAACAAAAGATTCTTTATCAATCAACGGATCCTTTTTTGTATGATTATAAAAATCTACAAATACCTTTTTTTTGTTTCCTGTCAAAGCCTTGTCATCCATTCGTTGACTTAAAATAATTCCATGAAAATTGAAATTACCATAAAAGATTATCAAATCATACGACAAGCTCTTATGAAGCGACCTGCTGAAGAAGTTTACAGTCTGATTGCACAATTGGATGATCAAGTGGTTGCTGATTCAAAAGGCTTAGAAAATAAAGAAATTAAAATGGCGGAGGCAAAATAAATGACAGCTAATGAAAAACAGAGGTTCAGGACTAAGCCACAAATTTCACCTCGAGATATTGAAAATGGAGATCTCCTTGTCCTTGAACATAATCCAAATACAGATAATGACCAAGATCGCTCACTCAGGATGGATTTAGCTAGAGATTTTTTTATGGCATTGGAAAAGGCCAGAGCGGAAAATGTTGAAGGTATTTTGAAAGAACTGATTGATGTTATTAATTCTAAAATTCCATCAAATGCAACAGATGAAAACCAACTGGCCGATAAAGATTTTGTAAATTCATCAATTTCAACGAATACTGCTTATCCTATTGGAACATTCTCTAATTATGATGAATTGGAATCATATTCCGGAGAACTGACAAATAATGATTATGCATATGTAATCGTGAATGAATCTGGAAACAGGGTTTTCAAACGATATAAATGAAACGCCAAAACTCAAAAATGGAATTATGAATTTGACTTAAATACAACTGGATTTACGGCAGAACAATGGGCAACAATTAACTCAAAAATAACACCTGCAACAATTGAGTCTGTTAACTTTAAAATTGACGATCTCAAGGATGAAACTGACGATGTGCAAAATAAAATCAGTTATCTTAAAGATGATTTAAATGACTATAGGAATTCTAATAATAATGAAATATCAAGTATTAAAAATAAAATGTTTCAATTATCAGATGGTGATGATTCGCTAGATTATAATTCAAAAAACCTTAAAGCAGGTGTATATCGCATTACAAGTGAAGATATAAAATTTTCATTTCCCCCAGGCATGAGTAATAAATTTGGTCAATTGTTTGTTATGTCTGGTGGTTCATCATATCCAACACAAATTTTTTCTGTAGAAGGAGATGATAATTATGACCTTTTGTACAGAAAGTGGGATGGTGAAGGATGGTGTGGCTGGTTTAGGATAATAACTCAAAATAACTTTTCATATAATCCAACAACCAGGGAACTTAATCTTACTCTATAGGATAAAGTAATGGCATTCAAAATTAATAATAATGAAGTACAGACAATTAGTCTTAATAATGCTGCAGGAAGTATTATTGATCCCGATGTAAGAAGATTTATTGTCAATGGGAGCATAGTATTTGAGAAAAATGAAAAAACTGTTCTCATAGCTGGAACTTCAGCAGGATTATATTATTCAGAAGACGATGGTGAAACATGGTACGTATCAAATATTAATTCGGGCTCCTTCACGAAAATTTGTTACTCTCCGAAATGGAATTTATATATTGCTGTAAATTCAACGACCTATATTTATTACTCTGCAGATGGAAAAAACTGGTCAAGTTATCGATATAATTCATCAACAATAAGAACTGTTGACACCGATAGTGATGGATATATATATGCATGTGCTACTGACAGGATACTTTATTGGAATGGAGTTTCATGGGGGAATTTTGCTGTATCAAATGCTCACTGGGTTATGAAAGATGAACAATCAGGAATTGTTTATTGTGTGGCAAATGATGGAGCAACTTACATATTAAAGAATAATTTTGCTACAAAGACTATGAATGCACCCAAAACAGATAAAGACAGTTTTTATAAAGCATTGTGCATTGTAAACGGCTGGTTATTCTATACATCAGAAACCAACTATGGGGATGGTGACTATGACGATTCTCTGGAAGTAATTAATATATCTTCAGGTTTACGAACCGTCCTGGAAACTTTTGATAATGATTCCGAAAGTTACCCTCTCGTATGGTTCAGTAACGGATATTACATGTTTCACTTAGGTAATTCAGGCAACACAATGCATTATTCAACTATACCAAATTCAGGATGGGAACGGTCCTCAAGAACCATACAAACAGCTGAAAAATCAAATTACTATTGGTTTCCAAAACCTGTAAAATACATCGAAGATGGCTGGTATCATTGTGACTATAGGTATGTCAGAAAAGCTTCTACAGTTGGTGGTTCTCAATATGCATATGACTTTGGGAAAAATAATATTTATGAAGTATATTCTTTTAAATCAGGAAATATTCTTTCTGCCCAATCAAATGGAATTTATTTAATGAAACAAGAACAAACACCTGACGGTAATTCTTTTATACCCCACGATTACTGGCCAAGTACCCAAAAATTAAGCAAGACAACTTACACGATTTTCAAGAAGTAGGAAACTAATAACAAGTTAAATTATCAATTTTTCATTAAAAATAGATTAAAAAATAATTTCCGATAACAACATAAAAAATTAACCTAAAACAAATCATTTTTTATTATAATAATTGGGTCAGTTTTTTTTATAATTTACACAAGATACCGTTTTAAAACGGCACCTTTCACGGATAAATCCTTACTTTATCGAGTTCTCCAGTGTTGAAATATCAAGCCCATCAAACCCATTCAATAATTTTAACGCAATTTTTTTCAATTTCTCTAAATTTCCAGGATTTTCTCCTTCCATATTCAGCGGCATAACAGGATCGTGAAGACTCAATCTGAGAAGAATCCATCCTTTGCACCTTGAATCATCAAATCGCAGGCGCACACCTTCATAGCTTTTTTCTACCTGAATATCCTGCTCAAAAGCATACTGTTCAAAATCATCAAGAACAATTTTTCCGTAGTCTTCAAAATCTTCTTCTGTAATTGTAAACCTGAAGCTGCCTTCTTCCTTTGGCAGGGCGCGCGGCATTTTTTCAATATAACTTTCCAGAGTTTTTCCCTGCCCTTTTGCCAGAGCCAGCGCAATAATAAGCTTAACTGCAAGAAAAGCACCGTCATCAAGATAATAGTTTTCTTTTAATGCACCATGGCCGCTTGTTTCCATTGCCAGAGGACAGTTAATTCCGCTTTCATTAAGTTCCCGCTGCTTATTGATGACATTTTTGTAACCGCGGACATATCTGAAATGTGTAAGTCCAAGCTCTTTCTGCAAAAAATATGTTAACCTGTCACTTGTAACACTGTCTGTAACAATTGTACTTCCAGGATTTTCCGGAGCAAGAATCGCCGCCATAAGTGCAATAATCAAATCCCTGTTGATTTCCGTTCCATCGGCAAAAACTGCACTCATGCGGTCAACATCAGTATCAAATATTAATCCCAGATCGGCATTATTTGCAGTTGTTGCCAGACGAATCGAAAGCATGGCTTCTTTATTTTCAGGATTGGGAATATGGTTTGGAAAACTTCCATCCGGTTCAAGAAACTGACTTCCTGTTGTATCAGCACCGAGTTCCTGCAGGATCTGATTTACAAAAAATCCGCCTGCGCCATTACCGGCATCTACTACAATTTTCAGACCGGTCAGAGGCCTATCTTCTGCTTCTTTTCCTAATCCACGGCAGATTGCTTTCTTTAAATGATTTGAATACAAAGTCATAAGACAGGAAAGAACAGGTTCTTCATTATTATTTGCAATTTCAGGCTCTTCCATTTCGGACGCCATCTCAAGAATAATCGTAATGTCTTCGTGATCAAGACAGCCATCCTGATCAAAAAATTTTAACCCGTTTCTGTTAAATGGCAGATGACTGGCTGTCACCATAATTGCACCATCATAACTTGTTTCCGGAAAAACAACCGACATGAACATGGCCGGAGTTGTAGCAAGACCGCATTGAATTACTGCAGCACCTGTAGATTCAACTCCCTGTCCGCAAGCATGGGATAAATTCGCCCCTGTTATGCGGCTGTCACGGCCAATACCAATTTTAAAAGAATTTGGAGAACGTCTGTATTTAATTGAAAGCCACTGACAGAAAGCGGCTCCAAGTTTATATGCAATATTTTCAGTAAGATTGATTTTTTCACCGGCTACACCATCACAGGCAACGCCGCGGATGTCACTGCCATTCTGCAATTTATAAATATCTTTTTTTGCCATATTTTTATTATAACATAAGGCGTTTACAGTACAAAGCAAACAAAAAAAGAGGCCGTAGATTTTTCTCTAATTATTTTAGAAAAAATTCTACGACCTCTTTCGAAGTGTTATGAACAATCAAAATTTTACAACATTTACAAATTTGTGTCAATTTAGCACACTAAAAATATGCAGCATGAACGCGAACAGGCATAAAACACAATTTTGCGGACATAGAATAAATTATCGCCGTCAATTATAATTCACTTATGGATTCATCTGACGACATTTTCAACAAAGACACTTTTTCCAGCTGCTTCTGCACAAACTATCCTCACCTGCATAATTGCCATACTGAATGTTTTGAAGAAATTGATTCCACCAACTCCTATGCAAAGCGGCTTCTCTCTCAGGCCGGAACTTTGCGCAACAATGATTATTCCCTTACAGAATCAGGTTCTCTTTACCATAAATCAATTTTTATCAGCGAAAGTCAGACTCAGGGTCGTGGCCGTCTTGGAAGAACTTTTATTTCTCCTGCAAAAACAGGAATTTACATTTCCGTAGTTTACGCTCCTGCCGGCGGAATTACTGATCCTGCAAAATTTACTGCATCGGCTGCCGTTGCAGTATGCCGCGCCATCAGAAAACTGTCCAAAAATGTTGAACCAAAAATCAAGTGGATCAACGATATTTTTGTAAACGGAAAAAAAATCTGCGGCATTTTGACAGAGGGAGCTGCCAACCCTGCAAACTTCGCCGTGGAAAGTGCCGTAATCGGTATCGGTATCAACATCCGCGACAATCCTCTTTTTGAAGGAGAACTGGGACGTGTTGCAGGAAGCATTGCTCAAAACGGTGAAAGTCCTTCCCGTTCACTTCTGGCTGCAACTGTCTGCGGAGAACTTCTTACAATTCTGGATGAGTGTGACAATATCATCGATGAATACAAAAAAGATTCATTCATCCTGGGACAAACTGTGGAAATCCATCCTGTAATCGGCGATGAAACTTCCGTATACTGTGCAAAAGCTGTGGATATTGACGGTAATGCAAATCTTGTTGTTGAACTGCCTGACGGCTCAACTAAAACATTAAGTTCCGGAGAAGTTTCCTTAAAATCATATAAATTCACCGTTGACGGCAAATAATAGTTTTATTTATCACACCAGCCCATATCATTTATGTGCTTTACACTTGCCCATTCCTTTACAATCATGCACTGCGTTGTGTTCATTCGTTTATTACACACACCCAGAGCCTGAACAATCATTTTTCGGGAAAGAACTTCATCTTTTTTAAGTTCAATGCAGATATACGGCAAACCCTGCAGATAAACTGCGACAATAAGACTTGCTCCACTTCTGACTCTTCCTGTATACCAGCCATGTCCTACACAGTTATGCATACTGCGCCCAAATGCAACAAGTTCCTTCTCGTTTTTAGGAAGTACAAAGGCATATTCCGGAATACCTGCTTTTACTTCAACTTCGGTTCCATCCGGATTTTTCTGATATTCAGGTTCAACATGCCAGCCATATTTCCATTCACAGTTTAAGTCCAGCGGTGAATAATCAAATGGTTCAAGGGCAGCGGCTGCATCCAGTTCTTCCTGAATATTGTTCAGATAAACTACGAGATTATCATGGGTCCGCTGGGTAATTCCATCATGAAATATTTCTTTTTTTATGCCTTCATCAATCCTGTCCTTTCGGCGGTCAATCATATTAATGGTATCCACAACCATTGTTGCATTTTCAAAATCCGAATACAAAACTGTATCGATACAGGTCAAAAGCGCATTCATGGCCGTATGTTCTTTATTCTGCTTAAGAGATTGTTCGCAAAAAAATTTAAGTTCAGCTGCCGAATTATAATCAAGAGAATCCGTTGTCTGTGTATAACTTGCCCAGTGAAGTTTAAGATATGCAGTAATTTTTAGATTTGAAAGCTGCTTTTGAATTATATTCTGATCCTTAAAACCAAGACCCGTGAGGAATTTATAGTTTATTGGAGCATAAGGAAAAGCATCGTAAGCCTTGCGGAGATTTTTAGAAGGTTTTAAGTGAAGAAAATCCCACATTTTATTTACACTCTGAGAATCTTCCCTCTCGCACTTAAAGACCTGCATTCCGCTGAATTTTTTGAATTCCAGAAAATTCATGTTGAAAGGATAAGTCAGGTAAGCTGCAATTCTATGGATTCCTTTAAGACTTCCTGTCTGTGTCGGCACAAAATTGAAAATTCCGTTGTAATATTCGCCCATTTTGCTGACGATATAAGTTGAAACTTCATCTGGAAAAGAATAATTATCTTCGGCCTTGTTAAAATCTTTGTTGTCACAATCCCAGTCGCCTGAAATCAGATTAAAATTAAACTGAACTTCTGATTTGAACTTTTTTTCAGTTTCAAAATTCATGTTTGTGATAAGAACATTAAGCTGCTTTTTTCTGTCTGCGATTTTATAACCGTATGGAATATAACCGTAATTTTTTACAAATGGCGGACGAACTATTGTTCTGCAGGCACTTAAAATACCCACCATCCTTGCTTTGTCATCGTTGGAGCGTTCAACCCCAATGATTTTTTCCCACATTTTATGAACAGGACACCAGACTTTTTTCTGCTTCATGTCCATCAGGGAAAATTTGGGCGGCACAGGAAGAATATCACAAGTATTCCAGGTTGAGTCATGCTGATTATAGCCAAAAAGAACTGTTTCTTCCTTTACCATAAATGCCTCCATAACTAATATGAGACAAAAATGGTAAAAAGTAAAACAAAATCCCGATAAAACAGCTGTTAATTTTCCAAATTAGCGGGTGCGGTTCTTCTCATTCATGATGAGCATCTGCAGACGGTTTTCAACATTGGCAAAGCTTGTATCAGGATCAAGATCCAGCGGCAGAATCTGAATTGCAGGAAATTCTTCTTTGATTTTTTTCATTGTACCCCGACCAGTAATATGGTTTGGAAGGCAACCAAATGGCTGGAGAATTACAAATGAAGTTACTCCCTCCCGGGCATATTCACGAATTTCTGCAGGAATAAGCCAGCCTTCACCTGACATGAATGTACGGCACATAACCTTATCATTTTCTTCGGCTACTTCCTTGAGGTGAACAGGTTTTTCATACAAAGGATGCTTTGAAGCATATTCATCAACTTTTCTTGTTGCAAAATCAAACACCTTATCAGAAGCATACTGCATGAGCATGTATCCCAGATTAAATTTTACATGGAAGTGACTGTATTCGTATTCTTTTGAAATATATTCGCGCCAGAAAACATTGGCCATCCTTGGGAGAATTACTTCCATTCCGTTCTTTTCAAGGTAATCTTCTACATAGAAATTTGAACCTGCATGGAATGTTACAAGATATTCACCTGTAATAAAAACCCGTGGTTTTGGATTACTGCGGTCGTATTTTATCTGGCAGAATGCATCAACGCCTTTTTTAAACTCAGCATAAGCTTTTCGAATGCTTTTTTTTAATGCGCCGGCAATATTGTCGATTGTCTGGTCAAATACTCTGTTTGTTTCACCAGGATTCAATTCATAAGGACGGATTTTTCTTCTCAATTCCTCAAAAACATCGATAAAACAAACTGCCCAGGCTGCCGAAATATTGAACACATTTCCAATCCTGACTCCAGGATGCATGTCCTTATAATCAAGAGGGTCAGTTGAAACAATCGGAACCTGAGGGAAACCGGCCGCATCAAGAGCACGCCTCAGCAAAGCCGAATAATGTGTAAGGCGGCAGTCACCCTGGTATTTTGCCATACCAATTGCTACAGTATCAGGATCATATTTTCCCTGCTGAAGTGCGCTGATTGCTTCACCAATAACCATCTGTGCCGGAAAACATGTATCGTTATGAACATATTTTTTGCCAAGCCGGATTTCGTTGATGTCACCCATTTCGAGAGGTTCTGCTTTTAATCCTGAACGCCGCAATGCGGCACTAAGAACTTTACAAAATGCCTTTGAAACATTTGGAACAAGAACTGTTTTAATTCTCTTGTCTTCCTTTGTGAATTTAACCGGATAAGCATCACCCAAAGGTGTAAAGGTTGCCTGTTTAAGGGAATTTTTTGTCCGGCGTTCAGAAATTGTTTCAATAAACGATTTAACACGAATGTTAAGGGAATTGCTTGCTCCTCCTTCATCCATTTTGAGGATAAGGGGAACTTTATCGCTTGTTTCTGTCGTGATTCGGATGATTTCATCACTAAGGATGGCATCGTGTCCACAGCCGAAACTTACAATCTGTGTAAATTCAAGTTCAGGTGATTTTGCACTGAGAAGAGCACCTGAAAGCATGCGTGTATGGAAATTATTTGTAACTTCTGCCCGTGTATAGCGGAGATTTTCTTCTTCAAGTCCACTTAAACTGTCTACAGTAAGAACAGGAATTCCTGATTTTGTGAACACTCGGCTCAAATCGTGACTTACGAGAGGATCTGTATGATATGGTCGGCCTGCAAGAACAACTGCAAATTTACCTTCTTCCTTTACCTGCTGACGCACTTTATCGCCAGCTTCCACAAGGGTTTTGCGGAATGTTTCAATGGCTTTCATTCCCTGGTCAAAAGCCTTGCGGCAGATTTTTTTTGACACACCGAATTTTTCTTCCATATAAATTGAAAGCTGATGGAATCTGTCTTTTTCCTGATACCAGTGGAACATTGGATTTTCATACTGCACGTTCCATCGCTTTTCAGGATTTTCCTGGTTAAAAATAATCAGAGGATAACCTTTTACAACGGCACAGACATAATTACTTTTTCCTTCTGTATCCTTTGGCGGCATATTCATGATCATAGGCATAAAGATGATATCAGGTTTCTTTTCAACAAGATTCTGAATATGACCATGAACAAGTTTTGCAGGAAAACATACTGTATCACTGGCAACAAACGGAAGTCCCTGTTCAAACATTGGCCGTGTACTTGGATCAGAAATTATTACATTGTAGCCAAGTGCCCTCCAGAAAGTTGACCAGAAAGGCATACTGTCCCAAAATTCAAGACATCGCGGCATAGCCACTGTTTTGTTCTGTTCCGGAGCCACAAGTTCATAATCATATTTTTTAATGAGAAGCGCTTCCCTCATAAGGAACAGATCCGGAACATTTTTGACAGGTGCAGGTTTTTCGGCAATTGATTCACCCCGCGGACATCTGTTTCCTGTTACATAGGCTGTACCATTTGGGAATTTAACGATTGTTCTGTTACAGTGATTTGCACAGAACGGACAAAGTTTGTTTTCTTCTGTTTCGTATGAAAAGCTGGAAAGAGATTCAAAACCGATGAACTTTGATTTTGCCGCAGCATGATTCTTTGTCAGAAGGGCAACACCGATGGCTCCCATTTCTCCAGGATATGGTGCACGATTTACATTGACATCAAGATACTGCTCAAGGGCGCGCAAAACTGCATCATTTTTAAATGTTCCGCCCTGAACCATAATGTTTTTACCAAGAACAGACTTGTCGCTGATTCGGACAACTTTTGTAAATACATTTTCAATAATTGAGCGGCACAACCCTGCCATAATATCTTCGGCATTGGCACCGTTTTTCTGTTCAGTAATAATTGTACTGTTCATGAATACAGTACAGCGGCTTCCGAGATTTGCAGGATGTTTGGAAGAAAAAGCTGCATCTGCAATTTTTTCCAGAGGAATTTTAAGTGAACTGGCAAAATTCTGCAGGAATGAACCACAACCGGAAGAACAGGCTTCATTAAGGGTAATGTTGGTTACAATGTCGTCATTCACCCAGATTCCCTTCATATCCTGACCGCCGATATCCAGAATGAAACTTACATCCTTCATGAATTTTCGTGCGGCAGTTGCATGAGCTACCGTTTCTACAGTGTGATAATCTGCACCAAAAGCTGTTCCAAGCAAAAGTTCACCGTAACCTGTAGTTCCCATTCCAAGAACATTAAGTGTTACGCCCATGCGCTTATATTTTTTGTAAAGCTGACTCAATCCCTGTTTGACGATGCGGATAGGATCACCTTCATTGTTGGCATAAAATGAATCAATTACTTCTTCATTTTTATCCATAAAAACAAGCTTACTTGTTGTAGAACCGGCATCAATACCGATATAAATATCCACAACATCGCCTTCTTTGTATTCAACTTCGCGGATTTTTGCCATTTCATGTTCTTTTCGCCACTGAATGCATTCAGCCGGACTGTTGAAATATGGAAGGGAACGTGTATCTTTATTTTCTGCAGGCTGATAAGTATAAGCTGTCAGAAGTTTTGAAACAGCATCTGTCAGAAGAATTTCACAGTCAGGGTGTTCTGAATCCGGGAAAAGTTCATCAATGGCAAGAGCACAACCAAGACCGACAATAGTATCCGGATGATCTGGAAAAATTACATCACCTTCACCAAGATTCAGTCTTTCGCAAAAAGCGCGTACAAGTGTCGGATTAAAGTTGAGAGGACCGCCTTCAAAAATTACAGGCGCCTTAAGTTCAAGACCCTGCGCAAGACCGCCGATTGTCTGCTTGACAATGGCATGAAAAGCAGAAAGAGCAATATCTTCGCGGCTGACATTCTGATTTAAAAGACCCTGAATATCAGTTTTGGCAAATACACCGCAACGGCCGGAAATGCTGTGCACTGTTGTTCCTGCAGCAGCAAGTTTTTCAAATTCTTCAACTGGAGTTTTAAGGAGAGATGCAATTTCGTCAATGAAGGCACCTGTACCACCGGCACAACTACCATTCATGCGCATATCACTGGTCATAAGACGCTGCTGCTTTTCATCGTAATAAAAGAAGATGATTTTAGCATCCTGGCCACCAAGTTCAATGGCAGTGCGGGCAGCAGGATATCTGGCTCTGACTGCAGAAGAGTTTGCAACAACTTCCTGAATATAAAAAGCACCTGTCAGTTCAGCTACAAGTTTACCGCCGGAACCACAAATTCCGATTTTGAATTTTTCTCCAGGAAAAAGTCTTTCTACTTCTTCAAGAAGCCGTCCTGCAGTTTTGCGCTGTTCAGCATGATGTCTTTCATATTTCTGAAAAAGAATTTCATCCTTTTCGCTGTCATAAACAACGACTTTTACAGTTGTGGAACCAATATCAATACCGAGTCTCAATGCTTTTTTCATAGAAGGTATTGTATTGAATTAACGGGAAATTGTCACATGGCAATTTCCCGTTAACTTTGATTTATCATGCTGTAACTTTCTTAAAGGCTGTGAACACTACTTCTTCCTGAGCAAGTCCGCTGTCTTTTGCAACTTTGATTTCTGTCATCATGCGCAGGTAATCATTTGGAATGATTTTTTTGAAGCAGCTGATTTTTGAGTCAAAGTTTTCAAGAAGTTCCTTTGCCTTGGCACTGCCTGTTTCGTCATAATGCTTTTTAAGAAGTTCCTTGAGCACTTCAACATCTGATTTTTCAGAAACTGTTGTTTCATCATCAAGATCGTACATTGTAACAAGTTCTCGGTTAAGGCGTTTGTACAGATCGTGATTTTCGTCCAGGATATATGCTACACCACCACTCATACCGGCACAAAGGTTTTTTCCTGTGCGGCCGAGAATTACTGCAACACCGCCTGTCATGTATTCAAGTCCGTGATCACCACATCCTTCTGCTACAACAGTTGCTCCGGAATTACGTACACAGAATCGTTCACCGGCAACACCATTGATGAATGCCTTTCCGCTTGTTGCACCAAAGAATGCAGCATTTCCGATGATAATGTTTTCGTCTGCTTTTCCTGTAAATCCGTATGCAGGCTTGATTACAATTTTTCCTCCAGAAAGACCTTTACCTACAGCATCATTGGCATCTCCGTAAAGTCTCATAGTAAGTCCCTTTGGAATGAATGCACCAAATGACTGTCCGGCTCCGCCTGAGAAACGTACATTAAATGTATCATCTTCAAGTGTTGAACCGTATTTTGCCTGGATTTCAGATCCGAGAATTGTTCCGGCTGTACGGTCTGTACACTGAAGATTAATCTGTGCAGGTGTTGTGCGAAGTGTTTCAATGTTGCTGATCAGGTTAAGGACATCAACTGTTGCCGACATTTCGTTTGGATTGCGGCCAACTGCAGCAGTTTTTGTGTATGGTGTGCTTGCAAGAAGTCTTGAAATATCAATAAGTCCTGCACGACCAAATGCCTGTTTGTCCTTAAGCTTAAGAAGATCTGTACGGCCGACCATTTCGTCAACTGTACGGAGTCCCAGTTTTGCCATGATTTCGCGCATTTCTTCTGCAACGTATCTCATGAAGTTTTCAACATATTCAGGTTTTCCAGGGAAAGCCTTTCGGAGTTTTTCGTTCTGTGTTGCAACACCAAATGGACATGTATCCAGGTTACATACACGAAGCATTTTACAGCCCATTACAATAAGTGGAGCTGTGGCAAATCCGTATTCTTCTGCTCCGAGAAGTGCTGCAATGGCAACATCACGACCGTCCATAAGTTTGCCGTCTGTTTCAAGGCGAACAAGTCCACGAAGTCCATTCTGAATCAATGTCTGGTGTGTTTCTGCAAGACCCATTTCCCATGGCAGACCTGCGTGGTGAATTGAACTGATTGGTGCTGCACCTGTACCACCGTCATGTCCACTGATAAGGATTACCTGTGCACCGGCTTTTGCAACACCGGCTGCAATTGTACCTACACCTGCTTCTGATACAAGTTTTACGGAAATGTCAGCTTTGCGGTTGGCATTCTTTAAATCGTAAATAAGCTGTGCAAGGTCTTCAATTGAGTATATATCGTGGTGTGGTGGTGGCGAAATAAGAGAAACGCCTGGGGTTGCATAACGAGTCTGAGCAATCCATGGATAAACTTTTTTACCTGGCAAATGTCCGCCTTCACCTGGTTTTGCACCCTGAGCACATTTAATCTGAATTTCTTTTGCACTCAAAAGATATTCTTCTGTTACGCCAAAACGGCCCGAAGCAACCTGCTTGATTGCTGATGAATAATCAGTTCCAAAGCGGTCAGCTCTTTCTCCACCTTCACCTGAGTTTGATTTTCCGTGAAGGTGATTCATTGCAGCAGCAAGACATTTGTGAGCTTCTTCACTGATAGAACCATAACTCATGGCACCAGTCTTAAATCGCTGAACAATTGAGTCCACTGATTCAACTTCATCAATATTAATTGCTTTTGATTCATCAAACTTAAAGGCAAGAAGAGCACGCAGTGTGTGAGGATGATTAGCATCGTCTACAAGTGAAGAATATTCCTTGAATTTTGCATAATCACCGTTCTGGCAGCTGTCCTGCAATGCTGCAATAAGCTGTGGAGTAATAATGTGGTCTTCACAGTTTTCGCCGACTTTGTATTTATGCTGACCGAGAGTATCCAGCTTAATGAGTTTGTTGTTGACCTTGAACTGTTCATCGATCATTGGTTTGTAAGCCTTATTATGGTGGAACATCATGTCTTCAGCAATTTCTTCAAGACCAATACCTTCAATACGGCTTACTGTATTTGTAAAGTATTTGTCTGTAACTTCTTTTGAAATACCAACTGCTTCAAAAATCTGAGCTGACTGATATGACTGCAAAGTTGAAATACCCATTTTTGCAGCAATCTTTACAATACCGTTCATAACAGCTTTGTTGTAATCATCAATAGCTGTATGGTAATCCTTATCAAGGAGCTTTTTGTCGATGAGTTCAGCAATACATTCATGTGCAAGATATGGGTTGACAGCGCGGGCACCATAACCGAGACACATTGCAGCCTGATGAACATCACGAACTTCACCAGATTCAAGAATTACAGAAACCTGTGTACGGCGCTTTGTACGGATAAGGAACTGTTCAACAGCAGAAACGGCAAGAAGTGAAGGAATTGCAACATGTTCTGCATCTACCCCCCTGTCACTCAAAACCACAATGTTGTAGCCCTGATCGTAAGCATCATCGATTTTTGCAAAAAGATCATCCATTGCCTTTTCAAGATATTTTCCCTGATCGGCTTCTGCACTTTTTGCATCCAGAAGAAGGCTGATTGTTGTTGCTTTAAGGCCTTTTGTATTGAGGCTTGTAATCTTGATGAGATCAACACCAGTAAGAATAGGATTGTTAATTTCAAGAACGTGGCAGTTTTTACCTGTAGGATTAAGAAGGTTTCCGTCGCTTCCTACATAAACTGTTGTATCTGTAACGATTTTTTCACGAAGGCTGTCGATCGGAGGGTTTGTAACCTGTGCAAAAAGCTGCTTAAAATAGCTGTAAAGTGGAGGATGTTTTTCTGACATTACGGCCAGAGGAGTATCAACACCCATTGCACCTGTTGGTTCTACACCATTTTTTGCCATTGGAAGAACCATTTCATTTACATCTTCAAGAGACCAGCCGAAAGCTTTGTAGAGAAGATCGCGGTCATCCTGTGAAGATACAGGAATCTTTTTATTAGGAATTTTGATTGAACCCAGCTGCACAAGATTCTGACTGAGCCATTCGCCATAAGGATACTGACTTGAATATGAATTCTTGATTTCTTCGTTGGAAATAAGGCGCTTCTGCTTAAGGTCAACAAGAAGCATTTTTCCAGGTTCAAGACGGCTCTTTGTTACTATTGAATCTTCAGGAATATCGAGAACACCAACTTCTGAAGAAAGAATAAGCATATTATCCTTTGTAATGTAATAGCGGCTTGGACGCAAACCGTTACGGTCAAGAGTTGCACCAAAAAGTTCACCATCACTGAAAAGAACTGCAGCAGGACCATCCCAAGGTTCCATCATAGTTGCCCAGTAGTGGTAAAAATCCTTCTGTTCCTGTGAAAGAGCATTGTCATGTTTCCATGCCTGTGGAATACAAACCATTACAGCCAGTGGAAGTGACATACCGTTCATTACAAAATATTCAAGAGTATTGTCCAGCATTGCAGAATCTGAACCTGAAAGATCAATTTCACCATTGCGGGCAATCATACGGTCAGCATTACCACGGATTGTATTGATTTCGCCGTTGTGGGCAATAAAGCGGTTTGGATGTGCCCGCTGCCAGCTTGGATTTGTGTTTGTAGAAAAGCGCGAATGAACAATGCCAAGTGCAGAAACATACTCTGACGACTGCATGTCTGTATAGAATGTGCGCAGCTGCTGAACAAGGAACATACCTTTGTAAACAATTGTGCGGCTGCTCAAAGAACAGATATATGTTTTTGCCGGAACATCATCAGCTTTTTCATATTTTCTTCTGAGATCAAATAATTTTTTATCGAATTCAAGGCCTTTTGCACAATCAACAGGTTTTGCAATAAAACCCTGCATGATTACAGGCATACATTCCAGGGCTTTGTCACCAAGAACTGCAGGACTTACAGGAACTTCACGCCAGCCAAGGAATTTGAGGGAAGCTTCTTCACAGGCAATTTCAAAACGCTTCATTTCACCTTTTGCAGCAGATTCCTCAGGAGGAAAGAAGAACTGTCCGATTCCGTATTCACCTTCTTCGCCAATAGAAATTCCTGCATTCTTTTTGAAAAACTCATGACAGATCTGAATAAGGATACCAACACCATCCCCAGTTTTGCCACTTGCATCTTTTCCGGCTCTGTGTTCAAGCTTTTCTACAATGCTCAAAGAATTGTCTACAACCTGACGGCTTTTAATTCCATCAATGCTTACAACAGCCCCAATCCCACAGTTGTCATGTTCAAAAGATGGTTCGTAAAGAGTTTTCATTTATTTCCCCTTAAAAAACAAAAGGCCGCAGTATACAGCATTTAAGGCAAATTCCTGTAAAATTCACCTCATCTGAAACTACGGCCCCATTGTCGTTTTAAATTTTTTTTTATAATGTTAAAAAAAAGACGCCTGACTCAAACAGACAATAATTGCCTTTTCGAACCAAGCGTCTTTGCTTATATAAAGATATTAATGATTTACACAATTTTATGCAAGATTAAACAGATTTTTTGTAATTTTAAGCGTATTCTATGACTTTTTTTTAGATTGCAGGTAATCGAAATGCTATGTCCATAAAAAACTCATTCCTCACAATCCCGGCTTTCTTCCCCTTCCTTCAAGTCAGAATTGCGTTCAAGAAACATTTCTGCATCTTCGTGACCATATTCTTTGCTCCACTGGCTGAAAGTGCCGGGAGTTTTTTGAGTTTCGCCTGTTTGCTGCGCCGTAGTACTCTTTACAGGAACTTTTACCTCAGAATGAGAATACTGCCGGCGCATCATAGAATAATATTCAGAATCGTCCATAAAGGTAGTATAAAGTTATTAAACCCTTATTGTACAGATTTAAAGCAGGCACAGCATAAACCGTCGTCAGCCCCTAAAGACATGGCCCCTTCCATGCTCAAATAACCAAGAGAATCTGCTCCGATGATTTTTGCAATTTCATCCAGGGGGTGGTTGCATGCAATGAGATGCTGACAGTCTGGAACATCTGTCCCATAATAACAAGGTGCAATAAAAGGCGGCGAGCTGATTCTTACGTGCACTTCTTTTGCCCCTGCATCGCGTACAAGCTGAACAATGTGGCCACTGGTAGTTCCGCGCACGATCGAGTCATCAATAAGAACAACCCTTTTGCCTTTTACAGTAGAACTGACAGGATTAAGCTTGATTTTTACCTTATTTGCACGTTCTTTCTGTCCCGGATTGATGAAAGTACGTCCAATGTACTTATTTTTGACAAAACCCATACCGTATGGAATGCCTGATTCCTGACTGTAGCCAAGAGCAGCGTCCAGACCTGAATCCGGAACACCAATAACAATATCAGCTTCCACAGGATGTTCCTTTGCAAGAATTCTTCCTGCCTTTACGCGGCTTTCGTGAACACTGATACCGTCAATCACAGAATCCGGTCGTGCAAAATAAATATATTCAAATACACAAAGTAATTTTTTAACTTTTTTACAATGAGTTTTGATGGAAGTAACACCTGTTGAACTGAATGCAACAATTTCTCCAGGTTCAAGATCCCGTTCAAACTGAGCACCGGCAACATCAAGAGCACAGGTTTCGCTGGCAATAACATAACGGCCGTCTTTTGTTTTACCGTAACACAAAGGACGATAACCGTTTGGATCACGAACTGCACAGAGCTTGTCACCAGTCATGATGATCAGCGAATAGGCTCCCTGAATTTTTTCCATTGCAGAAGAAATTGCGCTTTCAATATTTGCACAGGTAAGGCGCTCTTTTGTAAGAATATATGCAATAGTTTCTGTGTCGCTTGTAGAATGAAAAATTGACCCCTGCATTTCCAGCTGGCGTCTCAACTGCTCTGAATTTGTAAGATTTCCGTTATGGGCAACTGCAAGATTTCCATTAAGGCGGTGAACTTCAATCGGCTGAACATTTGCACGGATATTTGCCCCTGTAGTTCCATAACGAACATGACCGATTGCCATTGTTCCTTCACCAAGACCATTGATTTTATCAGCAGTAAAAACATCGCTTACAAGCCCAAGATCTTTGCATGAAGTAAAATTACCTTCATCGTTTACAACAATGCCACAGGATTCCTGACCACGATGCTGCAGTGCAAAAAGACCGTAATAAACAGAAGAAGCCAGTTCGCACTTTTCAGGTGCCCAGACCCCAAATACACCACATTCTTCGTGAAGTTTTCCACCAGAACCTTCGTCCTGCAAAATTCCATTCACCATAAACACCTATCCCCTATTACCAGATACCTATTTTAACGAAGCCTTAACCAGACCTAAGAACAAAGGATGAGCCTTGTTTGGACGGCTTTTAAATTCCGGATGGAACTGAACACCCACATAAAAGTCATTTTTTGCAATTTCAACAGTTTCAACAATAAAATCATCAGGACTTGTACCGCTGATTGTAAGACCAGCTTCAACAAGAATGTCACGGAAATCATTATTAAATTCATAACGGTGACGGTGACGTTCAGAGATTTTTTCAGAACCATAACATTCAGCCATTTTAGTTCCAGGAACAACCTTACATGGATAAGCACCAAGACGGAGAGTACCGCCTTTTGCAACATTGTCGTTCTGATCTGGGAGAAAGTCGATTACCTTATACGGACTGTCAGCATCAAATTCACCTGAATTAGCACCTTTAAGCCCAGCCACATATCTTGCAAAAGCAATAACCGCAATCTGCATACCAAGACAGATACCCAGGAACGGAAGATTATTTTTGTAACAGTAATTTGCAGTCAGAATCATTCCTTCAATACCACGGCTTCCAAAACCACCAGGAAGAATTACACCGTCAATGCCGGCAAAAGTGTCCACAATCGTAGAATCGGTAATTGTTTCGGAATCAATCCACTTAATGTTAACATCGGCACCAAGTCCAAAACCTGCATGGCGCAAAGCTTCAGCAACAGAAAGGTAAGCATCATGAAGCTGCACATATTTACCTACAAGACCGATAGTAACTTTGCGGGAACGGTTTTTGATTTTGTCCAGCATTGTATTCCATTCTGTAAGGTCACAGGGAGGAAGATTCAGATTTAAAAGACGGCAGACAGTGTCGCTCATTTTCTGATTTTCGAGCATAAGAGGAGCCTGATACAAAACAGGAAGAGTAAGATTTTCAATTACGCAGTCTTCAGCAACGTTACAGAACATGGCAACTTTCTTAAAAATTGCAGGTTCAAGCTTTTCATCACAGCGGAGAACAATAATATCCGGCTTAATACCCATTCCCTGCAATTCCTTAACAGAATGCTGGGTTGGTTTGGTTTTATGTTCATCAGAACCGCTGAGGAAAGGCAGAAGAGTTACGTGAATATAAATTGCATTTTCTTTGCCGACTTCAAGACCGACCTGACGGATAGCTTCAATAAAAGGCTGACTTTCAATATCACCGGTAGTACCGCCTACTTCAGTAATTACAACATCAGCACCACTGGTTTTACCAACATTGTAGATAAAGTCCTTGATTTCGTTTGTAATATGAGGAATTACCTGAACAGTTTCACCAAGATATTCACCACGGCGTTCCTTGTTGAGGACATTCCAGTAAACTTTGCCGCTTGTGAGGTTGGAATATTTATTGAGGTCTTCGTCAATGAATCTTTCGTAATGTCCAAGGTCAAGGTCAGTTTCAGCACCATCTTCCGTAACATAAACTTCACCGTGCTGATAAGGACTCATAGTTCCCGGGTCAACATTGATATATGGATCAAGTTTCTGGCTTGCAACTTTGAGGCCGCGGCTTTTGAGCAGACGACCAAGACTTGCAGCAGTGATACCTTTACCAAGTCCCGAAACAACACCACCAGTAACAAAAATGTATTTCATGTTTTTCTCCTCAAAAAGGGGGAAGTCTCCCCCTGCGCCCGCACTCTGGAAACTCCGTTTCCGCCGTTGCGTTCTACCCCCTCTGCGGGGAGAGCCCCGCAACGCCCCCGGACAGCAGTCAAAAATTCAGACAGTAAAAACAAAAAAAAAGAGGCTGTAAACAAAAATTCGCACAAAAATTGCAAATTTTTGTTTACAGCCTCATTGCTTTTTACGGATTTATTTTATGAAATTGCTTCACAAGTGTCAATGCAGGAGAAGTACGGGGAAGGCTGTGTGAGAGAGGATGCTGTCATCACGCAATTTCCACAGTAACCCATTTTAAAAATTTTCCAAAAAACTCTTTATCAAGGAATGGAACACAGCCTGTCTAATAAATTCAGAATGACAGAATTTATGGAATAGATATTTCGAATGTTTCAGATTCCTTCAATCTGTCTTGAAAAACTAATACATCACCAGATTTTAAAGGTGCTAAATACCATCCATCATCCCTATCTAAATTTCTAAAAAGTAATATATCTGTTTTTTCTAATTCTATAGCTTCATATCTTTGTTTAAATTCATAAAGAAGATCGGGATTTGATTCGTTTACACTGTATATTTCGTTTATTAGTGAAACAAGTTTTTTATATTTTAGCCAAATTTCTATTGCTTAAGTTTTTAATTCAGACAAATCGATGCCATTTATTTTTATTAATTTATCATATTCTTTAATCTTATTTTTTTTAGCAATACTTTTTCCAGTAACTTCCTCAACTGCAAAACACTCCCATTTTCTTCTATAATCCCAATAGTTACCATTAAAACCAGAACTTAAAGTTAATTTTATTCCTGTACCGCTTTTTCAGCGAAATTTTCAGTATACACTTTAGCCTCTTTATAAGCATAATTATACACATTATATTTATCTAACACTTCTGAAATGAACTTTTACCATTCTGCTTCTTCTTTTAAGCGTTTTTGTTCCTCAATAATATCAATAAACTGAACTCCTTCAACTGAAAGCTTTATATCTGGAAGCGGTTTAACAATTCCTCTGATTGTATCATTCTTAATATCAGCATCGGTCATTAAGTTAATATCATATACTCCATAGTTTAACCAAATTCCCATAATTTTAATTAAATATTTCCTGGAATCCAAGAAAGTAAACTTGTTTTGAGAAATATTTGAGAATATATATGAAAATTTGTCCATACAAATTGTTTGACGAGTCCCTTCAACTATTAAATTCCCATCTTCATCATAAATCCCAAGTTTTAAATCATAACAAGTTTGTTTCCCCTCTATATAATATGGTAAAACTAGTGGAACATAATCATCATGTTTGTTATATGTTGTTATGGTTTCAGAAAAACGTGCTGCAAAGGCAGGAACTTCACAAACACTTATTCCAGAGATTCTTGATAAACTTTCATAACGAGGGACTATGACAGCGGCTAAATAAGAAATGGCAATTTTATCTTTTTGATAAACTGAATTTGCCTCTTTTTGCAAAACTGGATATTCAGTAACCTTTTTTATTTTTTCTTGTTTAGTAGAATATATCGATTTTCTATAGAAATTTATGCAAGAAGTTAATGAGTGATCCCAACCTGAATGGCCAATCATCCCAAAAACATCATCCATGAACCACAATGACTTATTATCTGATTCGAATTCTTTCCAGCCACTGTGATTAGTATTTTTATATCCACTTTGTAGTAATAATCGAATATTTTTATAAAATTCTGATTGATTAACTGTCAGTCCAAGCTTGTAATTTGCTGTTTTTTTTTCATAATTAACCGAATCCATTTCAAGTTTATTATAAGATACTGAATATGGAAAATTTTCTGTAAAATATTTTTCTGCATTTTTGATCAGATTTACCCATTCATCATGCATTGAAAAAACATTGAAATCCCCAACACCTGGTTTTCCGCTTTTTATATAATCTGATAATTCATTGTATTTTTGTTGCGCTAAATCAGAATTATCAGAAATTTTTATTGCATTATCATATGCTCCAAGTGCGTAAATCCATTCCTTTTTGCTTTCAAAAATTTTTGCTTCTTCTAAATATTCATCATAAGTTTTTGCATAAGAAACTGAAAATAACATCAGACCCATAATTATTATTAAAAATTTTTTCATAAAGTTCTCCTGTATTTTAATTTTTGGGCGAAGTCGAGTGTAACAAGACTTCGCTCAAATGAGTTTTTCAACTCATTTGGGTATTGTACAATACCCAAATTTTTTAAGAAAAAAACGCTGCATAATTTTTCAATTCATCCTCAGCAGGCCAATACTGTTCTGAAAATGAAGATTACAGAGCAGGAATTTGCCGATTACATGATTGAAAGAGAATTCTCTGACTTTCAGATGCAGGCCGTAGCAGAAGTATTTGCGGAATTCGCAGAAAGGAAACAGGAAACTTCTGTAAATTTCCTTCTGAAATGTTCCCAGCTTCCGATGAAGAATCCCAAGACTTTCGAGAACTTTGATTTTTCAGAACTCTCGGGAAAAGGACTCGAAAAGCTTAAGTCGATAACAACCTTGGAACCGTTTTATGCACACAGGAATCTTGCTTTCATCGGACCTGCTGGAACCGGGAAGCATTCAACCTGACCACGAAAAAAGTGCAAACTGTTACTGACAGCATTCAGGAAATCGAATAAAATTTGAATTGTGAGATGGGATTTTTGTTCATTTTTTCTTGTCAGTTTTTGGCTTTTTTCGCCTGTCATCCATTGGTCAAATTCGCCCGTCACTAATATATGTACGTAAAAGGTGGTGCTGATAATAATAGTGTACTCATTATGCGGACATCGCCGGCTGCAGACATATGGACTAAAAATTGAAAATAAAAGATAGTGGACGTGTGAATAAAAAAGCAGTTGCCGTCATAATCATCACCTTCATTCTGCAGCAAACTTATTCCCTTGAAGAAGAACAAACTCAGAATGAACTGTCACGGCCGCAGATAACAGAACAGAAAGAATCAGACTGGTACAGCGATGAAGACTTTGAATTTCCATATGGACTTGTAAAACAGGCGATTGACGGGTCAGAAATCAGCTGTGCACCAGGCCCGTCTTCCTGTAATACAACCGGCTGCATAACAGGAACAGCATTCGGCCTCCTTTTACCCACAGAAGCTGTTTACTACAAAATCAAAAATAACGGAAAAGAAAACCACTATTTTGGAGCATCCCACACCCTGGGAGTACAGCATTACATCAGCAACTCAACCTTGCGCCTGGGATGTTCAGCCGAATGCAGCCTGGATTTATGCATCGGAACCACAAGCCCGGCCGCAGGATTAAAAGCCGCAGCACAACTTGAAACCGGATTCAGCAACATAACCCTGTCCGCAGGATACGCAGCCGGCACAATCAATAAAACCGGTTACCTCGCCCCGACATTCACCATAAAATACAGGCACTGGAATGACAACAACATAATAGCCACCTGGACCCAAAGTACAAAGGTAAAAAGGTTTTCAGTTGGTGTGCGGGGGAGGTTGTGAGTGGAGGGGGAAACTATTTTAGCGAAGTTTTTAATTCTTCAATCAACTCATCGCTCTTCTTAAACGACTCACTCAACAAATCCAGCAATTCCGCAGTAGTATGAGTAACTTATTCTTCCTTCACAAACGGATTCTTAATATCAAGATTAAATCCATTGCCTTTCAAAGTATCAATTCCAACTTTCCATGCCTGTTCATTTTCAGTACGGTTATTCCACCAGGCCTTTAAAGAATCAAATTCACTTTTTTGAATAGGCTTAGTCTTGGAATAAGATTTCTGACCTTCAGGAAGTTTATGTTCCCAGTACCAGATTTCCTTAGTTGGTTCGCCCTTAGTAAAGAACAAAAGATTTGTAGCAACAGAAGCATAAGGCTGGAAAACCGAGTTAGGCAGACGAACAATAGTGTGAACATTGCACTGTTCCAGAAATTCCTGACGGATTCTCTGCTTAACACCATCCCCAGTCAAAGAACCATCAGGAAGAACAATTGCAGCACGGCCGCCCATCTTCAAATAGCGGATCATCAAAAACAGGAACAAATCGGCACTTTCAGTAGTACGGAACTGAGCAGGATAATTAGTTTCAACACCATCACTAACGCTGGCACCAAAAGGAGGATTTGCTAAGATAACATCAACTCTGTCCTTTTCAACAATGCTGGTATATTCACG
>JAZLKD010000018.1:0-2179 GCA_045597415.1 Treponema sp.
AAAATTAAAACAGATTTGGCGGCACACAGAGTTCGGGCAAGTAGAACCCTCTGCTGTTGACCGCCAGACAGCTCTTTGAAGCTTTTCTTTGCGTAATCGGTCATTCCAAGTTTTTCAAGATTTTTATAAGCCAGTTCCAAATCAGACTTTTTGTAGAAAGGCCACCAGCCTAAGTTTGCCTGACATCCAGACAAAACAATTTCCTTTACAGTGGCAGGGAAAGTTTTTTGAATATCAGTCTGCTGTGGCAAAAATCCAATTTCCTTTTTATTCCAGTCTGCTGAATAATCCACTTCACCAGAAACTGGTTTTAAAAATCCCAAAATCGTCTTAAGCAAAGTAGATTTACCACTGCCGTTTTCCCCGATAATAGAAAAGTAATCGCCCTTCTCCACCGAAAAACTTAATTTTTTCTGTACAGCATTTGAGCCGTACCCAACGCAAAGATTTTTACACTCCAATAGAGCCATGTTATCTCCTAATTCAATGCTTTCTTCAAAACATCCAAGTTCTTTTTCATTGCAGAAAGATAATTTCTTCCGGCTTTGATTTCCTTAGTTGTAATTGACTGCAAAGAATCCAATTCAAGAATCTGCTGATTTTTATTTTTTGTGCTGTCTACAACTGTTCTGGCAATTTTCTTATCGCTCTTTTCAATTGTAAGAACAGCATTTAATCCAAGTTCATCAACTTTGTTTGCAAGGAAGATGATTGTTTCAAAGCTTGCTTCAGTTTCTGCAGAGCAACCAACAAATGCTGCATAATATTTCAAATCATAATCATCTGTAAGGTAACGGAATGGATAGCGGTCTCCAAAAAGAAGTGTGTTTTTCTTGGCAGATTTTACAGCAGCCTTGTATTCAGCATCCAATGTAGCGAGTTGCTTAATATATTCAGCGGCATTTTTTGCATAAATAGCACCATTAGCATCATCAATATTTGAAATTTCTGCACAAAGCACTTTTGTCAAATCAATAGCATTGTTCAACGAAAGCCAAACATGTTCGTCATATTCAACTTCTTCTTCGTCCTCGGCTTCTTCTTCATCCTCTTCTTCGGCCTGCATACCTTCTACAATTTCTTCTTCCCGAACATTGTCGCCAAGAACTTCCATCATGTTTACTACAACCTGATTTTTGTTAACTGACTGTTCAACAACTTTTTCTACCCATTCATCGCTTTCGCCGCCAACGTAAACAAACAAATCTGCCTTAGAAATTTTTGCAATGTCTTTTACAGATGGCTGATAGCTGTGCAAATCTGTACCATTGTTCTGAAGTAAAGTTACATCAAACTTAGAAGCTCTTTCGCCAAGAATATTCATAACCCAGTCATATTCCGGGAAAGTTGTACACACAATAGATTTTTTAGGTGCTGCAAAAACAGCAGTCGAAGTGAGCATTAAAAAACCCATAATAGTTGATTTGATAATATTTTTCATTTTTTCAGTCCTTTTGATTTAATTTTTTTTTCACACGGATTGGATTTTACTAACGTAAAATCTTTTGCAATAATATTATTTCATTGGCAAATCGTTAGATTTTCCGAATCCGTGTGACATCTTTATTCCGCCAGACATTGTTCCAGACGGACGATAATTGCATCCTTGTCGTAATTCTTACCGATGAATACAAGCTGATTAATTCTATCACCGTATTTTTCGTCCCAAGTTGAGCGAAGTTCTTCGTCACCTTCAAGACATTCTTTCTGAGTAGCTTCACCCAAAGCGGCAACCCAATAAGCATCTGCCATTACCGAAGAATTGCGACCTGCCTGTTCAAAAAGCAAAACATCCTGTGGACGGTTCTTGAACCAGATATACCCTTTTGCACGAATAAGTTCTTTTGGGAAATCTTCGTTGATGAATTCCATAAACTTTTTCTGATCAAAAGATTCTTTAATTTCATAAGAGGAGCTGGAAATTCCATATTCGTCTGTGAAGCCACGGTTTTTGTCATTAATAGAATTGATTGCCTTCTGGATAGCAGAAGATGAATCTACCATATCAAAGTCAAATTTCTGAGTAGAAGTAATGCGATCAATATCAACCTTGCACTGAGTAGCTTTGATGATTTCTGCCTTTGGCTGGAAGTCGCGGATTACTTTAATAACCTGTTCAACCTGTTCTTCTTCCAAAAGGTCCAACTTGTTCAAAACAATTGTGTTACAGAATTCAATC
>JAZLKD010000019.1:0-2408 GCA_045597415.1 Treponema sp.
CTTTTATGTTCTGCCAATATTTCCCGGATTCACCTTGGAAAATCCCTGTAATTTCCATGTCTTATCTTTTTGCTGCTACAACTGCAACTTTGCGACTTGCTAGTGGAAATCATTTTTTAACAGATGTTTTATGTGGAGCAGCGGTTGGTTCTGCAATCGGATTTTTAGTGCCCTTTGTTAATTCTCTTTGGTGGAAGCCAAGTAAATCAGAAAAGGCTCAAATTACAGTTTCACCACTAGGTTTTTCTGTTTCGTGTAGATTTTAATGGGCAAGATTTTATACGGAGTTTTTATGCGTAAGTTTATTTTCCCAATTTCGTTATTTACAACTTTTGTTCTCTTTACTGTGATGCTTAAATTTGTGGACGTTCAGACAATCGGCCCGGAATCCACAAAGGTCGGTTTTGCAACAATCAATCTGGCGGTGAATAATTTTTTCGGACTCAATATGTTCTGGTACAATTTCACCGACTGGCTGGGACTAGTGCCAGTTTTCATTGCTTTTGCATTTGCAGTTTTAGGCCTGATTCAACTGATTAAAAGACGTTCCTTTTTTAAAGTGGACAAGCAACTTTTGCTTTTAGGCGGATTTTATCTCGTAGTCATAGGCTGTTACATATTTTTTGAAAAGGTGATTATAAACTATCGGCCTGTGATTTTAGGAATCCACCCGGAAGCCTCTTATCCTTCCAGCCACATCATGATTGTAATCTGCATTTTGGAATCCGCAATTGTGATTTTGACCTATTACATCAAAAATCTAAAAGTTCTTATGTGGGTGAAAATTATTTTTCGCCTCATAATTGCAATTACAGTTTTTGGAAGATTAATCAGCGGAGTTCACTGGGCCACCGACATTGCAGGAGGAATTATCTTATCCTTGTCTTTGGTTGAATTTTACAAGAGGTTTTGTGATATACTATGACCAATATGGATTTTAACCAAAAGCTTCAGCAGTTAAGAAATCAAAAAGGTCTTACTCAGGAACAGCTGGCAGAAAAAGTTTGTGTTTCCAGAGTGGCAGTTTCAAAGTGGGAATCAGGACGAGGGTATCCAAATCTTGATTCCTTAAAGAAGCTTTCCGAAATTTTTGAAGTTTCTGTTGATGAACTTTTATCGTCCAATGAGCTGATTGATCTAGCAAATACTCAAAACAAAAACAATTCCAGAATCCTTCGCTCCTTGATTTTTGGAATCACAGATTTTCTTGCGGTTTTGCTTTTTATAATCCCACTTTTTGCAGACCGTTTCGAAGGCAAAATCGAAATTGTGAATCTTTTGAATTTATCTCATGTTCCAGGATTTATTAGAATCATTTTTGTGGTACTTGCCGGATGCAGTGTTATATTTGGCGCTCTGGAACTGGCCCTGCAAAATATTCAGACTGCAGGTAAACAGAAAGTAGAACTGATTTTGTCAGGAATGTTCAGTTCTCTTGGAATAGTTATTTCCGCCATGACAAATCAGCCCGACCCATGCATTCTTTTTTTTGCTCTATTTATTGTAAAAGTTCTGGCAGCACTACAAACTCAAATCTAAAAAACGCAAGAATTTCGCCATATTTTCCCTGCCCCATCCGTGGTATAATTACCCTTATGACCATAAAATCGATTCTCAGGCGCTCATTCATAAATCCCTTTTCTGTGATTCTCATAAGTCTTGCAGCAATCTCTTTTGTTACGGATGTTCTGTTCGCCTCAAACTTTTCCAAGAATTTTTCCACTTTCATAATCCTCCTTACCATGTATTTTGTTTCTGCAGTGATTCGTCTTGTGCAGGAATTAAAGTCTAAACGCACGGCGGATTATCTGGCGTCCCTTGTGGAAACTGATGTTATGGTCTGGCATGATGATGAATCGGGGCACGGACAATGCGGACAATGGGGACAGACCTCCAGCAGCAATCTTAAATCAGGCGATAAAATCCTTTTAGAAGCCGGGATGAAAATCCCTTGCAATGTTAAACTTTCTGCGGCCACTGATTTTTTTATTTCTGAATCTGCCATTACTGGCGAAAGTGACATTTTTGAAAAAACTGCTGAT
This sequence comes from Treponema sp., assembly GCA_045597415.1. GTDB lineage: Bacteria > Spirochaetota > Spirochaetia > Treponematales > Treponemataceae > Treponema_D. Next base: position 2,043 of record JAZLKD010000019.1, read on the forward strand.
GAAGTTTGCCGTGCCGGTTCAATTGTAGTTGGCGGAAAAGCGGAAGGCATTGTTGAGATTGAAAGCGATAATCCTCGTGGAAAAAAAATCTTCAATAAAAAAGATGAAAAACGTAAACAGTCTTTTGATAAGGGGGCCTCGTCCATTGCTGCGGTTCTTCTTCGATTTGCGGTAATTTTAATTCCACTTGTGTTCATAATCAGCTTTACCACAAAAGGCGATTTGCTCCGATCTTTCCTCTTCAGTCTTTCAGTTGGTGTTGGGCTTATTCCAGAAATGCTTCCGATGGTTGTAAATGCCTGTCTTGCTCACGGTGCTTCCGTTATGGGCAAAAAGCAGACAGTTGTAAAAAATATTAATGCCATG
>JAZLKD010000020.1:0-35652 GCA_045597415.1 Treponema sp.
CATATAGTAAATACCAAGTACCATATCCTGAGAAGGAGCTACGATTGTATTACCATTTGCAGGGTCAAGAAGGTTTCTTGCAGAGAGCATCAAAGTCCAGCATTCCATCTGAGCAGCCTGTGTCAAAGGAACATGAATGGCCATCTGGTCACCGTCAAAGTCAGCATTGAAAGCTTTACAAGCAAGAGGGTGAAGTTTAAGTGCTTTTCCTTCTACGAGAACTGGTTCAAAAGCCTGAATACCAAGACGGTGCAATGTAGGAGCACGGTTAAGCATTACAGGGTGTTCGCGAACTACATCGTCAAGAATAGCAAATACTTCTGGAGATTCCTGTTCAACAAGAGTCTTTGCACGTTTGATGTTTGTAACAACACCTTTATCCTGAAGCTTTTTCATGATAAATGGTTTGAACAATTCAAGAGCCATTTTTGTTGGAAGACCACACTGCCAGAGTTTAAGTTCTGGACCAACAACGATTACAGAACGGCCAGAGTAGTCTACACGTTTACCGAGAAGGTTCTGGCGGAAACGACCCTGTTTGCCTTTAAGCATATCACTGATTGATTTAAGAGGTCTGTTAGCAGCTCCCTTAACAATGCGCTTACGTTTTGAATTATCAAACAATGAATCTACTGCTTCCTGAAGCATACGTTTTTCATTACGGATAATAATGTCAGGAGCAGAGAGTGAAAGAAGCTTCTTAAGACGGTTATTGCGGTTAATAACACGGCGATAAAGGTCATTAAGATCTGATGTAGCAAAGCGTCCACCGTCAAGCTGTACCATAGGGCGCAAATCAGGTGGAATAACTGGAATTACATCAAGAATCATCCATGAAGCTTTATTTCCAGAAGATTTAAAGTTTTCAACGATTTCGATACGTTTAAGAAGACGTTTGTCAGTTTTAGCACCTTTATCAACCATCTTCTGACGGAGTTCAGCTGCAAGTTCATCCAGATCGAGTGTTTCAAGCAAAGTTTTGATTGCTGCAGCACCCATATCTGCATTAAACATCTGCCCACGATCACGACGTTCGTTGTATTCATCTTCAGAGAGAAGTTCATATTTTTTAAGATCAGTTTCGCCAGAGTCGATTACGATATATTTTTCGTAGTAGAGAACTGAACGGAGGGATGCAACAGGAAGACCAAGAAGGAGTCCCATGCGGCTTGGTACTGAACGATAATACCAGATGTGGCTTACTGGAGCTGCAAGTTCAATGTGACCTGTACGTTCACGACGAACTTTAAAATGTGTAACTTCTACACCACAGCGGTCACAGATAACACCCTTATAACGGATGCTCTTGAATTTACCACAGTAACATTCCCATTCTTTTGTTGTACCAAAAATACGTTCACAGAAAAGACCGTCTTTCTCCGGACGAAGAGTACGATAGTTAATTGTTTCTGGCTTTTTTACTTCACCATAAGACCATGCTTTAATGTCTTCTGGAGATGCCAGTTTGATTTTAATCGAATCAAAATCCTGAATATCACGCATCTTCATTCTCCTTTTCGAAACCGGAATTTGCTTTATCAATAAGTTCCTGATCACGTTCAGTCAACGCAATACGTTTTCCCTTGGCATCATAGATTGTAAAATCAAGAGCCAAACCACGAAGTTCCTGAACCATTACGTTAAATGATTCTGGTACACCAGCAGGAGCAGCAGGATCACCCTTAACGATTGATTCATAAATCTTAGAACGACCATTCATATCATCAGACTTGATAGTCATCATTTCCTGCAATGTGTTAGCAGCACCATAAGCTTCAAGTGCCCAAACTTCCATTTCACCAAGACGCTGACCACCGAACTGAGCTTTACCACCAAGTGGCTGCTGAGTAACCAGTGAGTAAGGACCTGTTGAACGGGCATGCATTTTGTCGTCAACGAGGTGATGGAGTTTAAGATAGTAGATAACACCTACGAAAATTGGATTTACAAATGGTTCACCAGTACGACCGTCGCGAACTACCTGTTTACAATCAGGAGAAAGACCTGCTTCAACAAGTTTCTTTGCGATCATTGACTGGTCTGGAGTCTGGAATGCTGGACATTCAAAATACTGGTTGAGGTAACGACCTGCAATACCAAGTTCAGATTCCATAATCTGACCGATGTTCATACGTGAAGGTACACCAAGAGGGTTAAGACAAACATCAAGTGGAGTACCATCTTCAAGGTATGGCATGTCTTCTTCTGGAAGAATACGTGCAACAACACCCTTATTACCGTGACGACCGGCCATCTTATCACCTTCACGAAGCTTACGTTTGTTAGCGATAAGAACTTTTACAGTTTCATCAACTCCTGGAGGGAGATCTTCACCTTCTGAACGTTTCTGACGCTGAATGTCAAGAACAACACCTTCAACACCATGTGGAACTGTAAGAGAAGAATCACGAACATCCTTAGCTTTTTCACCGAAGATTGAGCTGAGGAGTTTGAATTCTGGAGTTGTTTCTGTTTCAGATTTAGGACTAACCTTACCAACAAGGATATCGTTAGAACGAACTTTAGCACCAATTCTGATGATACCTTCAGAGTCGAGATTTGCTAAACGATCTTCTGGAGCAGCTGGAATTTCGCGTGTAATCTTTTCTGGACCAAGCTTTGTTTCACGAACATCAACCTGGAATTCATGGATATGAATAGATGTATACATATCTTCTTTTACTACGCGTTTGCTGATAAGAACGGCGTCTTCGTAGTTATAACCATTCCAAGGAACGAATCCAACGAGAAGGTTACGACCAAGAGAAAGTTCACCGTTAAATGTAGCTGAACCGTCAGCAAGAACTGCGCCCTTGGCAACTTTTTCACCAACTTCAACTGTTGGACGCTGGTGGTTACAAGTATCGCTGTTTGTTCTCTGATATTTAAGGAGTGGATATTCATCAACTGGCAAAGATTTGTCATTTGGCTGAACTTTAATCAAGTCAGAAGCAACATAAATAACTTCACCATCATGTTTAGCTTTTACAAGTACACCTGAGTCATAAGCTGCACGTTTTTCCATACCAGTACCAACAAATGGTGGTTCCGGGAAAAGAAGAGGTACTGCCTGACGCTGCATGTTACAACCCATCAAAGCACGGTTAGCATCATCATGTTCAAGGAATGGAACGAGAGAAGCAGAAACCGAAATTACCTGACGAGGAGAAACGTCAATGTACTGAATGTCTTTTACAGAACGTGTTGTATAGTCTCCACGGTGACGAACAGATACCATGTCGCTTGTGAAAGAACCATCTTCTTTCATACCTTCAGCAATCTGACCGATGTAGTATTTGTCTTCATCCATTGCTGAGAGATATTCAACTTCGTTTGTAGCTTTTCCATCAACAACTTTGCGGAATGGAGCTTCAAGGAAGCCGTAATCATTAACACGAGTGTAAATAGCGAGCGAAACGATAAGACCAATGTTTGGACCTTCAGGAGTTTCAATCGGACACATACGTCCATAGTGAGTATAGTGTACATCACGAACTTCGAATCCAGCACGGTCACGGTTCAAACCACCATTACCAAGGGCTGTAAGACGACGTTTATGTGTAAGTTCTGAAAGTGGGTTACACTGATCCATGAACTGAGAAAGCTGTGAAGAACCAAAGAATTCTTTGATTGATGTAACGATAGGTTTGATTGAGATCAAATCCTGTGGTTTCATTGTATCAGTTTCTTTGAGACCCATGCGTTCTTTTGCAATGCGTTCCATACGGCTGAATGCTGTTTTAAGGTTATTTGTGAGCAATTCACCTACAGAACGGATACGACGGTTACCCAAGTGGTCGATATCATCAAGTGGTTCGTTTCCGATATAAACCTTGATGAGGTGTTTCATTGTGTTGATGATATCGCTCTTAACGAGAGTAAGATCTTCAACAGGATCTGAGTAGCAGTCAAATTTTTTGTTGAGTTTATAACGTCCAACGCGTGAAAGGTCATAACGACGGAGGCTGAAGAACATGCTTTCAAGATCTTTCTGTGCATTTTCAACAGTCATTGGTTCACCAGGCATCAAAACTTCATAAACTTCACTAAGAGCATCTTCTCTTGTTGGTTCATCTGAGCCTGAATCCGGGTTAAGATGACGGATATCTTCACGTTCGAAACAGTTGATGATCATCTGAGAATCCAACGATGGGTTGAATTCTTCTTTATTTCCGATTTCGTGGCGAGCATCAAATTTAATAACAGTGATTTCTGAAACACCCTGTGCAATGAGGTTTTCAACATCTGAAAGACTGAGTTTGTCACCTGCACGGAAAATACGGCGGTCTTCATCACCATCTTTTACAAATACAGCTCTTGCAAGAACTTTGTTTGTAAGTTCTTCTTTTTTAGCTTCAGAAACTGAAACTGATTCTGTTTTGTAGAAAGCATCAATGATTTCTTCACGAGAATTGTATCCGAGGGCACGGAGGAAAATTGTACCGAGGATCTTCTTTCTGCGGTCAATCTTTGCATAAATAAGTTCGTGTTTCTGATCGATTTCAAATTCGAGCCATGAACCACGGTAAGGAATGATACGTGATGTATATTCATCTTTGTCGTGATTGAAAATTACACCTGGCGAACGATGAATCTGAGAAACAACAACGCGTTCAGCACCATTAATGATGAATGTACCGCGGTCTGTCATGAGCGGAATATCACCCATGTAAATATCTTTCTGAAGAATTGCGCCAGACTGAAGAAAATTCAAATTAATTCTGGCTTTAAGAGGTACGGCATATGTAGCACCCTTCTTTTTACATTCCAATTCTGACAATTTGATATTATCCATATCAAGTTCGTAGAATTCGAATTCGAGTGACATGTCACCGTTTGGACTTTCGATTGGGAAAGTAGATTCGAAAGCTTCCTGCAAACCTTTGCATTCAGGTCTTTCACCTTTGTCTAATTTTTCTTTCTGAAGAAAATCTTCATAAGAAGACAACTGGATGTCAATGAGGTTTGGAAAATCCATAAAGTCCTGGATATCTTTACCATACCTCTGACGATTGATAACTTTGCTTTTAGCAAACATTAACAACTCCTGGAGTTTGAATGTTTTGAAGTTTGCTACATATTAATCCAGCAGTATGACATACAACTTAAAAAATACAGCACAAAAATCAAAAACGATACGCCTTCGTGGCGATTTTTATTAGGTCTTATTAGACAAGTAAAGCTTACACCCGAGAATTTCTTCCGAATGTAAGCATTTACCAATTAATTATGAAATTTTATTACGATTAGTTTCGTAAGAAAACTTATTTCTTAGAAGCTTTACCACCAGCTTCTTCGATCTTCTTGATGAGGTCATCAGCATCAGCTTTAGAAATACCTTCTTTGAGAGTCTGTGGAGCACCTTCAACGAGAGTTTTAGCTTCACCAAGACCGAGGCCGAGGATTTCTTTAACTGCTTTGATAACAGCAATCTTTTTAGCTGCATCGAAGCTGTCGAGTGTAACAGTGAATTCTGTCTGTTCTTCAGCTGCTGCACCACCAGCTACTGGACCTGCTGCAACAGCAACTGCTGCTGTAACACCGAATTTTTCTTCCATTGCTTTAACGAGTTCTGAAGCTTCGAGAACTGTCATAGATGCGATTGCATCAAGAATCTGATCATTTGTAAGAGCTGCCATATTATCTTCTCCTGAATAGGCATGTTTGAACTGTTTTTATTTGTTGTTCAAACTTAGTAATTAATGCGGTCAGAACAAACTGAACTGATATATCCGCATTTTGTATTTTTTAGTTGTACGAACAGTAGTCAGCTATGAAGCCTGATCGTACTCAGCGAAAGCTTACTAAAAATTAGTTAGCACCTTCAGCTGTTTTTTTATCAACGTATGCCTGCAATGTAGCAGCAAGTTTCTGTGCTGGTCCATTGATAGCAGACATGAGCATAGAAATAAGCTGTTTCTTTCCAGGAACTTTTGAGAATGCTTCGATTTTTGCAGCATCCATAAGTTCGTTTGCAACAACAGCACCTTTTACCACGAGGTTTGGTGCATCTTTTGCAAAGTCAAAAAGAACTTTAGCAGCTTCGTTACCGTCTTCTTTAACCATAGCAATAGCTGTTGGTCCTTTAAGCATGTCAGCAACGTTTTCTACTTTCATTTCTTCGAAAGCAACTCGTGCAAAGTTGTTTTTTACAACTTTAAGAACACAGTTCTTTTCACGGAGCTTGTTACGAAGTTCAGTAATCTGACTTACAGTCAAACCACGGTATTCTGTAAAGATAAAGTCATTGTAGTCAGACAATACCTTTTTTGTTTCTTCAATAGCTTCTGTTTTAGCAGCCTGGATCTGTTTTGCAAGAATAGCCATAGATTATGCCTCCTCCTGGAAATTAACCCAAACGCCTGGGCCCATTGATGAGCTTACAGATACTGAGCGAACATAGTCAGCTTTTGCATCTGAAGGCTTTTTGCGGTCGATTTCTGCAAGCAAAGTTTTAACGTTTTCAGCAACTTTTACTGAATCCATTGAAGTTTTACCTACAGCAATGTGTACGATACCTGTTTTATCAGCACGGTATTCTGTACGACCCTTTTTGAGTTCGTTGATTGCAGCAACGATATCGTTTGTTACAGTACCAGTCTTAGGGTTTGGCATCAAACCTTTGCGTCCGAGAACCATACCAAGACGACCAACGTCTTTCATCATATCTGGTGTAGCAACTGCGATATCAAAGTCGAGCCAGCCGCCCTTTACTTTGTCGATGTATTCAGTTGAACCAGCGTATGCTGCACCTGCATCGAGAGCTTCTTTAGCTCTTTCTTCAGAACAGAATACGAGAACTTTCTTTTCAGCTGTGAACTGGTTAGGGAAAACCAATGTATCACGAACTGTCTGGCTCTTACCAAGACGGAGAGCTACATGAAGTTCTACAGTTTCATCGAATTTTACGAAATGAAGATCTTTAACGAGTGCACAAGCTTTTTCAACATTGTATGAAGCCTGAGCATCATATTTAGCCAATGCGTTGCGGTAATTCTTTCCGTGTTTCATTTAACTATGCCTCCACTTCTACGCCCATACTGCGAGCAGTACCTGCGATGATTTTTTTAGCAGCTTCGAGGTCGTTAGCATTAACATCTGGAAGCTTTGTTTTTGCGATTTCTTCAAGCTGAGCCTGTGAGAGCTTACCAACTTTATCACGAAGTGGGTTAGCAGAACCCTTGTCCAGCTTAAGTGCTTTCTTGATAAGAACAGCTGCTGGTGGAGTTTTAAGAATGAATGTAAAAGATTTGTCCTGGTAAACTGTAATAACAGCTGGTACTACAAGACCCTTTTCCATATTCTTTGTGCGTTCATTGAACTGCTGACAGAACTGTGGTGCAGAAACACCTTTAGGTCCGAGAGCTGGTCCGATTGGTGGAGCAGGAGTTGCAGCTCCAGCTGGCGCCTGAATCTTGAACACTTCTACAATTTTTTTAGAGGCCATTTTAATAGCTCCTTAAATTGGTATATAACGGAATGCCTATGTCCAACGGACTTACATTCCTCCCAAAAACAGCAAAAGCACTGTTATAGAAGCAGTGCTGCTGAATTGTTTTTATAATTATTAATTTGCCTTAAACAATCTTTTCAACCTGTGTAAGGTCTACTTCAACTGGTGTGGCACGACCGAAAATCTGAACCATTACGCGAAGCTTAGCTTTTTCAGCAAGAACTTCTTCAACGGAACCAGAGAATGTTGCAAATGGTCCCTCTGTAATCTTAACCTGGTCGCCAACAGAGTAGTTCTGCTTAATGCGAACTGCCTTGCTTTCACCTTTAATATCACCAGCTCTCTGAAGAATATTTGTAGCTTCTTCTTTAGAAATAGGCTTAGGACGAACATTTGGATTTGTACCAACAAAACCAGAAAGCCCCTGAATTCTACGGATTTTTGAACATGTATCTTTCCATCCAAGATCCGGGAGATCCATTTCAAGCATTACATAACCTGAAAGAATCATATTTTTAGTTACTTTCTTCTTGCCGTCTTTAATTTCTACAACTTCTTCTTCTGGAACTTTAATGTCACAAAGAACTGCTGAATCTAGATCACCTTTTTCAAGCATAGCACGCAATGTACGTTCTACTTTCTTTTCGTAACCTGTGTAAGTCTGAACGATATACCAGCTTTTTGCCATTTTATGCTCCGAACGCTGTTTTCATTCCAAGAGTGAACAATGTATCAACTCCAAAAAGAATTGCAGCGATGATAATTGTTGAAACAATTACAACCTTAACCGATGAAACAACATCATCCTGTTTTGGCCATACAACCTTTCCTAATTCTGCGGCACATTCTTTAATAAATTTGAACATTTCCTGATCCTCTACTTACTTGAAGTTTTTATCAGGCCCGGCAGGACTCGAACCCGCGACACTCGGTTTTGGAGACCGATGCTCTACCAACTGAACTACAGGCCTATATTTCAAAGCAGCCTTACATTACATAAAACTGCTGTGATTTATTATTTCAGTTAAACTAAAAATTATTTAGCTTTGCATTCTTTGTGCAAAAGTTCTTTTCTGCACCATGGGCAATACTTATTCTTTTCAAGTTTACCAGTAATATTCTTACGGTTTTTTGTTGTTGTGTAGTTCTTGCGTTTGCATTCTGTACACTGGAGAGCGATGATATCAATCGCTGTCTTTTTCTTGCTTGCCATTTTTATCTACTCCTAATAGAAAATTAGTATTTTTTCCCACCAGATATTTCAGCTCCCGAGCGGAATCGGACCGCTGACCTCATCGTTACCGACGATGTGCTCTACCAACTGAGCTACAAGAGCGGGTACACAATGATGTGTTGTAAAACTATAAAGATTGAGCAAGTTTTAGTCAAGTGGAGAAATGATTAATTCTTCATAAATATAGTAATTTTAGCAGTTTTATGCTAGTATTTTTTAAGAAAAGCTATGCCCTTAAAAAGTGTTGATTAAAAGGCAATGCTACCATAAATAAATGGCAATGGTCACAAAAATGGATATGAATAAATTAATCGATGGACTTTTAGACTCTTATAAAGACAACGGTGGTATCAATCAGGCCGGAGTAAACAGTTTTCCAAACCGTGAAAATGTGGTTCAGGTTATAAACGACCTTCAGTGCCTTATTTTTCCGGGATACAGGACTGCGGAAGAAATCGACCAGAACAACATCCGCTACATAACCGGTCAGCGCATCAACCGGATTATAAGCGTACTTACAAAAGAAATCCAGAAAGCACTTATTTATGCAACAGTCAACAATACAGGCGACGTAACTGCAAGCCATTGCTATGGACTTGCCGAAAAAACTTCCATCGCCCTCATTGAATCCCTCCCGGAACTTCGGCGCATAATCCGCACGGATGTTACGGCTGCTTTTGAAGGAGATCCTGCCGCAAAATCTGACGAAGAAGTTATCGTTTCATATCCGGGACTTGAAGCAATCGTTGTTTACCGGCTTGCACATTTTCTCCACAAAGTGGGCGTTCCTGTAATTCCACGGATCATGTCAGAATATATTCACGGCAAAACTGGAATCGACATTCATCCTGGTGCTGAAATCGGGGAAAAATTCTTTATTGACCACGGAACAGGTGTCGTAATCGGTGAAACTACAATTATCGGAAACAATGTCAAAATCTATCAGGGTGTTACACTCGGAGCCTTGAGTGTTAAAAAGAACCTGCAGGATAAAAAACGCCATCCGACAATCGAAAACAATGTAACGATTTATGCCAATGCAACAATTCTCGGCGGTGAAACAGTTATCGGTGAAGGTGCAGTCATCGGCGGAAACACATGGATTACTTCGCCGGTAAAAAAAGGCACGATTGTAAACCAGTAACAGAATCAGATTACAGAGGGGCGCCTGCCCCTCGCTTCAGCCATGAGCCGCTCCACAAATGTCAAAGTAAACTTTGACGTTTGTTCCGCTTTGTCATGTCTTCCGCTGCCCCCTCTCCTAAGGGCTGCCGCCCTTAAGATCCTGCTTTAAAAAAACAAAACCCTGCTAAAGTAACACTTCAACAGGGTTTTGCCGTCCAGCAAGCTGGACATCGGAGAGAGTTTATCAGCTTTTTTACAAGCTGGTGTTATGATAACGTATAATTACCTGTCCGTCAATATTTTTTAGCAAACAACTCCTTTACCAGACTATTTATCGAAAATACCTGTACTGCTCCGCTTTCTTTTTCAGGAACATAAAGATTTACAAACCCAAGCTCCCTGGCAGTCTTGATTCTCTGCTTTAATCTCGGAACAGGCCTGATTTCACCGGCAAGGGAAAGTTCCCCTAAAATAACCGTATTATCGCAAAGCGGCAGATCTGTTCTTGCAGAATACAATGCAGCTGCAAGAGCCGAATCAATGGAACTTTCCGTCAGTTTTACGCCACCGGCAACATTTATGTATAAATCCTGGTCGCTGAAACGCAGTCCTGTTCTTTTTTCAAGGACGGCAGCAACCCTGGCAACTCTGGCACTGTCGATTTTGTCACTGTAAACACGACTTATGCTGGCTTTTGCAGGAACAGTCAATGCCTGAATTTCTACAAGAAAAGCCCTGCTGCCTTCAAAAACACAGGTATTGGCAATTCCGGCAGGAGTAGATTCTGACCTTTTTGTGATGAACATTGTTGACGGATCAGGTATTCCTTCAAGACCGGATTCAGACATGGCAAAAATTCCCAGTTCATCTACAGATCCAAAACGGTTTTTAATTGCCCGCAGAAAACGCACTTCATCATCATTGCGTTCAAAACTGATGACAGTATCCACCATGTGTTCTAGAGATTTCGGACCGGCAATGGTACCTTCTTTTGTAATGTGAGCAGTCATAATCAGGACTGAATCCCTTTCTTTTACCCAGCCGATAAGTTCATTGGCACAATATTTCAGCTGGTTGACAGTTCCGGGAACAATTCCAGCTTCTACAGAATAAACAGTCTGAATTGAATCAATAATCACAAAAACAGGGTTGATAGCCTTAAGTGCATCACGAATATCTTCCAGGCGCATTGTACAAAGGATTTCAATTCCGCTTGTATCAAGATTAAGACGGTCAGCACGGCTTTTTATCTGCCCCGCAGATTCTTCACCGGAAACATACAGAATTTTTCCACCTTTATTTCTAAGTGAGTGGGCAACCCTGGCACAGGTCTGTATCAGAAGAGTTGATTTTCCGATACCAGGTTCACCGCCAATGAGAATTGCACTTCTCTGCATGGCACCGCCACCAAGAACACGGTCAAATTCCTGAATATCTGTGGAAAATCTCGTTCCTTCCTGAGCTGACACACTGGAAAGAGCCACAGGTTTTACTTTTTCAGCAATACCGTTTGAAGTAAAAGCTGCAGTTGCCGAATTATAATCGACTATGCATTCCTCAAGACTATTCCATTCTCCACACTGAGGACATCGCCCAAGCCACTTTGGCTGAGAATACCCGCAGACAGAACACTTAAACATTGTAGAATTTTTACTTTTAGCCATTATTTTTGTCCATAAATATCTTATTAGCACCACAGTAAAGGCGCAACCCATCACTTATGTATAGCATGGAAAATAATATTTTCTACGATTTTTTCAAGGCTATGTTCGAAAAAAGTGTTGTTTTCATAAGGCAAAGCTATCATAAAAAAATTGAACAACAAAGCTACCGTAACAAGATTCAACGTCAGCTCAGGGCTTCTACAGGATCCAGTTTTGCGGCTTTTCTTGCCGGGCTGAACCCAAAGAATATTCCTACAAAAACACTGAAAACAAAAGCCACTGCACAGGAACCTGTATCTATTACAAAAGCCTGCCCGCGGATGTATTCAACAGCAAGACTGAGGACTACCCCAAGAATTATTCCCAACAGTCCTCCAAGAAGTGTAATTGCACCGCTTTCCACCAGAAACTGCCGGCAAATCTGCCAGGGACTTGCCCCCAGAGCCTTACGGATACCGATTTCCTGACGTCTTTCCGTGACAGTTACAATCATAATATTCATAATCCCGATACCCCCGACAAGAAGGCTTATGGCTGCAATTCCTGACAGCATCAGTGAAAGAGTTCCTGTAATTTCTGACATCTGGTCAATCATAGTCTGCATGGACATAACCCTTACGGCACCTTCTGCACCAGCCTTTTCATTGGTAAAGGCAATTACATCATTATAAATCTGAGTACAGTAGCCGGGATTTACAGCCTGAAGGACAACTGTTGACGCATTGGGATTAGGGCTGATTTTTTTGGAATAAAATCCCCGGGGAATGTAAATTCCGCTTGAAGCATCTTCCATTCCGGCAGTCTGTTCTTTCAAAACTCCGCAGACAACAAAACTGAAAGGAACTTTACTTGTCACAACCATTACGGATTTTCCAAGGGCATTTCCGTCCGGGAAAAGAGACGATGCTACTTCGCTTCCAAGAATGATTTTCTGATTCCCATAGACTTCATCCGTAACAGTAAAATATTCACCGTAAGCCAGCTGCAGACCGCACATCTGAAGATATCCCGGCTCGATGGCCGAAGCATTGGACGTAACGGAAGTTTCACCGTAACTGACAGTAAAACTTGCAGAATTCTTAAACCAGACCTGTTTTATGTTTTCAATATGCTCAAATATTTCAGTCTTGAATTCTTCGTTGAACTTTAAGCTTATGGAATCCCGGTTCCGGCGCATAAAACCGCCTTCGGAAATATTTACCAGATCAAGACCCGAAGATCCGAAAGTCTTTTCGATTTCCTTCGTTGATGAAGAGCCCATGCTTGTAATGATGATAACGCTGGCAACACCAATGATTACACCAAGAAGAGAAAGCATTGTACGGGTTTTATTGCGGGCAAAATTCTTTAATGCATCAAGAAAATCTTCTATCATTATTCCCCCTGCCTTTTCATAGCCTGAGCAAAAGAAATGGGAACCTGAACCTGGTCACTTTGAATCAGGCCGTCCAGAATGCGGATGCATCTTTTTGTGGCAGCGCCGATTCGCGGATCATGGGTAACTATTACAATTGTGGTGCCGGAGCGGTTGATGTCATCAAAGAGCTCAAGAACGGCTTCCCCGGTTGTACTGTCCAGGGCACCGGTTGGTTCATCAGCCAGAATAATGCGTGGATTTGTAACTGTTGCCCTTGCAATTGCCACACGCTGCTTTTGTCCGCCGGAAAGTTCATTAGGAAGATGATTTACCCTGTCTGCCAGGCCGACTTTTTCAAGACTGGCCATAGCCATTTCGCGCCTGAGATTTTTTTCAATTCCCTGATAGCGCAAAGGAACCATAGTATTTTCAAGAACAGTCATTTGAGGTAATAGATGATACTGCTGAAATACAAATCCGATTGTTCTGTTTCGCAGAATTGAAAGATCTTTTTCGGTCATGGCTGCGGTTTCTTTACCGTCAATCCTGAGTACACCGGATGTGGGACGATCCAGACAACCTATCATGTTCATGCATGTTGATTTTCCTGAGCCGGAAGGTCCCATGATGGCACAGAATTCTCCCTGTTCAACAACAAAAGAAACGCCCCGCAAAGCATGAACCTGCTGGTCACCCATTGAGTACACTTTCGTAACATCTGCCATTTCGATGATTTTTTTTTCCATAAAAAACCTTTCACCTAAAATCGGGGTGGAGGACCAAAACCAGCTCCCGAAGTTCCTCCATTACCGCTGCCACTTGATTTTTTACCTTTTGTTGTTGTACTCATTCTTCCTGAACGCTGACCTGATGCCTGCTGTTTTAATAATTCACCGCCATTAAGCCCTTCAATGATATTTACATAGTTTGGAGAATATGGTTCAACTTTTACCTCAACTTTTTGGGTTTTTCCATTTTTTTCAATGACTTCAACAAAGGAATGCACTGATTCTCCGCCGGCAGTTTTTTCGTAGCCGATTGCCAGACGTTCAACAACAAGTTTTTCTTCAGGATCTGTAATATAAATTTTTCCTGTAAAACTGAAATTCGGCAGGACTCCATCCGGCACATTGTCGATCCTTACCTTTGCATTGACAATTGTGGCTCCGCGGCTTGTAACTTCACCAATAGCAGGGAAAGAAACAAGATAACCTTCAACAGTTCCGCTATAGGCAGGAAAAGTAAACACAACCTTCTGCCCCACCTTCAACTTTGAAACATCAGTTTCGGCAACTTCAACTTCTGCAGTCAGATAGGAAGTATCAACAAGAGTTCCGATGCTGTCTTTAGCTTCAAGATAATCACCTGGATCAACATCCAGACTTGCAATTATTCCGTCAAAAGTAGCTACAATCTTGCGGTTATTCACTTTCTGAACAAGAGACTTGCGCTGAGTTTCCATAAGACGGATTTTTCCGCCTGTCTGATTCTGTTTGGCAACGCTGATTTCGTAATCAAGATTAGCAAGGTTATACTGCTGCTCAGTATCATCCAGCTGAACAATCAGATCACCTTCTTTTACAGCATCACCCTCTTTTTTATAAACACCGACAACATTTCCATCGTTCAAAGACTTTAATGTCTGACTTTTTGCAGCACTTACAGTTCCTGCAATTTCGATGACATTTTCATAAACTTCTTTTTTTACCTGATATGTGGCCAGACCTGCCCCGGAATCTGCACCAAAAATTGCCTTGAGGCAGACAACAAGACCTATCAGGCCTGCAAAACTGACACCGCTCCAGAACCAGATTTTCTGCTTTTTTGAAAAACTCGTAAAATTCATCATCGGCCATCCTTCTTGTTTTCTCTGTCAGTAAACATCAGTTTTACTTCATTATTGTAAATTATCTGATCAATGGAATTAATCATAAGGTTGTAATGAGCCTTTTCCCGGTTGTTTTTAGCATCAAGCCAGTCACTTTCCGTAACGATTCCATCTTTCAGCCATTTTTCCATATCCCGCTCAAGATCAGTGTACATCTGATATTCTTCGCTGTATGACTTCTGCGCCCATCTTATATCGTGAAGTTCACTGACTTTATTCAGCACTTCTTCATCAAAAGCATCCATGGCATCCTTAACTGCAATTTCTTCCAGTTCTGCATCAATTTTCTTCTGTTTTTCCTTAATATTTGCCAGCCGCCACTCATTAGGCTTAATTCCCACTGAAAACTGAAAATAAGGATTGTCATTTTTAACATAATTTGATGAAGATTCAAAAACACTATTTCCCGTCGGATAATATGCACCGGCACTCAGATCAATACCCTTAAATCCCAAAGTCAATTTGCCGCCTGCATCATCCTGTCCGCTGGCATTACTGTTAAACTTGTACTCTCCGCTGAGTTTTAATGAAACATCCGAATCCGCCTGACGCTGAAGGTTGCCGATTTCCTGATTCCAGAGGGCATTTTCAATCTTTGTGTAAGATTCCTGAGGATAATTAAAAATCCGTTCAGCCTTAACCTGTGGAATTAAGTCAGGAAGAAAATCATCAGCTGCCGAAGAATCCCTGTCATACTCAACACCGCATTTTAAGGCAAAAATTGCAGTTTCCCTTTCCAGCTGATGCTGAATTTCCTTGATTTCGCGCTTGTCTGTTTCAACTTTTAAAGAAGCCTGCCTGTATTTTGCAGAAGTTTTGCTGTAGCTTTTTGTTTCGAGAACCTTAAGTTCAAGTTCATCATCATAAAGGTCATTTTTTGCATTACGGACATTCATGGCATATTTGTAAAGTTTCTTTAAATCTGAATAGAATTCTTTTTCTGCTTCAAGGGCACGGTTTTTGACACTTCTTTCAGCCTCTGTCAAAGCACGCTGAGCCTGAAGGAGTTTAAGAGAACGTTCTTTGCCGGAACTGGAAATAATATCCACACTGGCACTTAACGAACCGCCGTCAACTGTATTTTTGCCGTCAGTAATTGTTACAGGAATTGAAAGATCAAGATTTGTTCCTGCTGCCTGAGGTACTGAAATTCTGAAATCGGGATTAACCGTAATTTTTGTTGAGTCATCTGCTCTTGTTGTAATCGTTACGTTGCCGGAAGAAAGTTCAACTGCAAAACCATTGTTAATTTGTACAGATTCAAGTGAAAGGGCTTTTGACTGAGCCTGCAATGTTGATTTCTGCAGTTCAAGATCATTGGAAAGCCATCCTGTGAGAAGTTTCTGCAATTTTTCATCAATCTTTTCGTCTGCGGCTGAAATAAAGCCTGCCAATAAAAAAAGGCACAAAAACAGTCGTCGTTTCATGCCTTCATTATATTATTAATCTTGCGGTCTTTTCTAACCGTTTTTTGTAATTTTTTCCTAAGAAATCTCTCAGAATACACTTTTAACCCAGTTCCATGCGGCAGAACAGCCTGTTTTTATTGTTTCCCACATGGATCCCAGAAATCCGGCACCTGCCACAAAAGTTCCGGCAGCACTTCCGAAAGATGACAGAATGAATACAAGAAGAACACGAAGAATTCTGTTTTTCCAGAAACCTTTTACAGTTGAAGCATCATCCTGCAGAGTTTCCATATCGCTTACTTTTGGTTTTGCAACAAGCGCCTGAACGAGCCCCGTAAACATACCGGCTCCGACAACAGGAATCAAAGATGTAACAGGAGCTGCCACAATTCCGGTGAGAATTGTCAGAGGATGACCGCCGGCAATAAGTGTTGCGATTCCTGTCAAAGATGAATTCCAGAAAATCCAGGCAACGAGCATATCCTGTCCGACTTCTTTTCCGCCGTAAATGTAACCGATGGCCATCAAAGCCACAATAATTACAGGAATTAACCATCCGATGATTTTTCCAAGAAAACCACCCTTTGGAACAACGGAAATATCTTCAGTGTTGCTTGATTCACTTCCTGCAGCAAGAAGATTAAGATGTTTTTCAACACCAGGCAGATGTCCTGCACCAAGAACGGCAGTAATTTTATTCCCCTGACATTCCCAGATATGACTGGCAAGATAACGGTCACGTTCATCAATAAGAACTTCTTTTACTGTCGGCATAAAGTCTGAAAGTTCATTCATCATGCCGTCCATTTCGCTGCGTTCCTTAAGGTTTTCAATTTCTTCGCCCGAAACTTCTTCCTTTGAAAAAGCACTGGCAATTAAGGCAGACAGAAGCTTACATTTACCCCAGAGGGAATTTTTTGCCCATGCTCTTTTAAGTGTTATCTGAATAGGTCTGTCCACCATGCTTACAGGAATATTCAGTTCTTCTGCAGCAGCAATTCCCGCACGCATTTCATCTCCAGGCTTAACACCAACATTCGCTCCCATTCTGCGCTGAAAACCCGCAAGAACAAGATTTGCCAGAAGAAGAAATCCCTGGTTGTTTTTGAGAACTTTTACAATATCAAGTTTTCGCCACGCTTCAGAATCATTGAGGGACTTGTAACGCTGTTCATCAAGCTCAATGGCAACACAATCAGGCCTGTCATTTTGAATTGCTGTGCGGACTTCATCACAACTTTCTTTTGAAACATGTGCCGTTCCAATAAGTTTAATCTGGCGGTCGCCGAAATTGAGTGTTTTTTCTGTCTGAGACATATATTTTTTCCTGTTGAAGTTTTATTTTGCGCCCTGTGTTGCCCACAAAGCAAGCCTGAATTCAAAGAACATAGCTCCGTCCATTTCAGTAACTTCATTATAGAATTTTTGCGCAAGACTGTCTTTTCCTGTCAGTTCATAAAAAAGTGCAAGATAGAACAATCCCCGGCCGCGTTTTGTTCTGTTTTTTTCTTCTTTTACTTTATTGAAAGTTGGAGTGTCGCCGCCCTTATCGTGATACATGCGTGTAAGGGCATATTCAAGACCTTTTCTGTCCTGCTTTTTCATCACCTGCTCTGTAAACTTCTTCATTTCCATAGTTTTGTTAAGCTTCATGTAGCAGGCACTGATCATAAGGACATAGGAAAGGCTTTCCGGATTCTGTTCATAGGCTTTCTGGAATGCAACGAGAGATTCCTGGTAACTTTGAGCATGCCATGCAAGCATACCAAGAGATTCATAAGCGTAGTAATAATGAGGATTCTTTTTTACCACCATTCTATACTGTTCCAGAGCCTGAGCCGGTTTTTCAAGTTCTTCATAAAGTCCTGCAAGATATGCATAACCAAGGAAATAATCAGGATCCAGTTCAACGACTTTTTTCCATGCATTTTCAGCCTCATTGTATTTTCCAAGGCTGCGGCTGTATGTTCCGTAATCGAGATAATAGTCAGTTGTGTAAGGATCAGAAGAAATTGCCGTTGAAACATATTTAAGGGCTTCCTTGAACTGTTTGTTTTCTCCTGAAAGTTTTCCCATGTAGGCATTTGCCTGAGGATTTTTTGGATCCATCGCAAGGATTTTTTCAAAAGCTTTTCTGGCTTCGTCATCCTCTTCACGGTAATAGCACATTTTTCCATAACCAAAAAGAGCATCAATGTTTGATGGTTCCTTCTGCAAGGCTTTTTTGTAATAGTCCCGGCCATTGCGCCAGTTTTTTTTGAGGGACTGTTCATCACCTAATTCAATATTTGCAACTGCATTGTTCGGATCAATGGCAACAAGCTGTTTGATGAGCTGAGATTTGCGTTTTTTATCTTTTTTGTTCTTGCTTGTCATAATGTTCAGTTCAAGAACATCAATATCACGAGGATTTGCAGCAAGAAGTTCCTTTGCAGTCTGATCTGCTTCATTAGTCTGTCCGGCACTAAGCTGAAGTGAAGCCTTTAGGCACATAAGTCCGACATCATTTTTTAACGAAGCCGGCATTGTGTCAAAAAGCGAAAGAGCTTTGTTCATATCCCCGGAATCAAGGGCATTGCTTACTTTCTGCACAAACTGAACATCTTCACCATTCTGGGCAAAAACAGGGGCTGCAATCATTACACTCAGCGCAAATACTGCAGCAAACATTTTTATCTTACTTTTCATTTTTTCCTCAATTATTCCTATATATATAGAAACATGTTGAATTTGGTGCCATATTTAACTAAAATACACAGAAATGTATAACCATCCTATCAGAAAATTTGCAGGACTTGTTGTTCTGTACACCATTATTATTATCGGACTTTTTGTACTCCAATTTAGAAGCGAATCAGCTTTTTCCAGAAATATTGGTCTTTTACGTGTTTCTCTGCAGCAGAATGTGGACGAAAAAGGCAATACTGAACTTCTGAACACATTAAAAGCAGGTTTTAAAGGAATTACGTTTACAGCTGACGAAGCAACTCCTGCAATTCTCAAAATGAACAATTCATCAGAACGTCCCCTGAAACTTATTGCCTGGGAACAAAAGGAATCTTCATTCGAATTTAAATTTTCTGAAAATGTCATGCTCAATTTTGCAGTTACAGGAACTTCTTCTTCAAGTTCCCTCTCCGTTTCTGCATCCATTCCACATGACGCTTCAAGACTGCTTTTATCTTACAAACCAGATTCAGGTTATTCAGTTACAGAAAATTCTTCCAGTCTCATTACACTGGAATCTAAAAACCTTTCATACAAAATGTCGGGGCTCGGGTTTGCTGACGGTTATGCAGTATTTTCAAATGATTCCCCTGCTGTTGCCTATACATACCAGGAACCACCAAAACAGGTTAAACCAAAAGTCCAGGAATCAAAAGCCTTTACTTTTGCAAGTCTTCCAAAGACTTCACCTGCTGCAAGTTATGAAACATTTGCATCAAATGTAGCCCGATTCCGCAGCAATTTCCTGTCACAGGCAACTCCAGCCATAACTTCGGGAACAAACCTGTCAGAAAAAGTAATTGCAGCTTATGTTGCAGAAATGGGTGCAAATAACCGCTTTACGGAAGCAGTTAAAGCTGTACCTGATTCATTCAAAAAAGGTTCAGACAGAACATATTTTACTGCCCCATATTTCAACAGCCTTGTGGCAATGAACCCAAGTCTTGTTAAGGAAAATGACCGTATTTCCCTTGCCATCAGAAACGCAATCGGTGCAAGTGACCTGAATATTTTTGCAGATTCTGCAGTTGCCCTCTTCATGCTGAGAAACAACACTCTTGAAAACGTAGTTAAACTTGCAAAAATGCCTGCTTCACTTGAAACTTTTGACTGTGACCTGACCCAGGCAACAGGACTTCTTGCAACATACACCGAACTCAAAAAGGCAAAATCTTCACTGGCTGAAAACTTTGTTCCTGTCATCAATAAATGTATCGAAGTAATTACAGGTTGTTCAAAACTTGCCCTTGAATCATTTACACTTAATGAAAAGGGTGTTCAGCCGTCATTTACACAGACAATTAAAACTGCCGCAGCCCTCATCAGCTACGGAACAGTAAACGGAAATGAAGACTGCAAGACTGCCGGCTACATGCTTGCAAACACAGCTTTTGCACAGACTCCTGCCACAAACCTTTCAGTAGCAGCAGAACTGTATCCTCTTCTTGCGGCAGACAACAGCTACTACCCTCACTTCCAGATTGCAGGTAAAACTTCAACAGGAAATGTATGGACATGGACTTGTGCTGCCAATATTTCATACACAGAATCTGAAAACCATACTGAATCATTCATTAATGTTGATTTCGGACTTGGCGATTCACACTACATCATTATGCGTGGAATAAAACCGTTTACAGATATCGAAATTTACGGCATTCCGTTCCACACAGACGGCCGTTTTGAATCATACAATTCTTCAGGCTATGTTTATAATGCCAACTCAAACACTCTGTATCTTAAATCAAGACACAAGTCTTCCACAGAACTTATACATCTGATTTATAAAAAGAAGGTTGAATTTCCGGCCCCAGTTTCACCTGCTGCAGCTCCTTCACCTGCTCCCGCTGAAGAGCCTGCCGTACCGGCCGCAAAACCGGAAGAACCTGCAGAAACAGCAACAGAATACACAGCAATTCCAGAAGCTTAAAAAACATAATAATTTTTTTTTAATTCTGACTATTTTTCAAATTTTTGTGGTATAATTACAGAACTATCTAATTTGGAGTTATCGTGAACAAGAAAGATTTTCCTAAGATCCATTTTTATGATCAGGACTTTGTCGATATTTATGACAAATCATGGACATGGCTTTCTAACTATTGGTTGGATCAAAAAACTGGCGAAGTCTCACCTGAAGGATATTTCGTTTATCCCACTGGAGAAAAATGCATAGTCGATCAGTTTGAAACAATCTTCTCTTCATTTTTCCTTGTTTATTCCAACAGAAACTATGCAGCAAATCAAAACCTTGATTATTTATACAGCAAACAGGAAGAAAATGGTGCAATCCGCTGGAAGTATGACCTTAAAGCTGGAACTCCTGTAATTGACTCAACAAATCCTGAAGGTGTTGGTATGCCTTTGTTCGCATGGGCAGAATACAACCTTTACCATAAATCTGCAAACAAGCGCCGTATTAAAGAAATCATGCCTGTTCTTCAGAAATATATGGCATGGATTGATGAAACTTTCAAAAAAGCTAATGGTCTTTATGCCGTTCCTGTTGCTGCTTCAACAATGAAGAACTCTCCACGCGAAGGAACTGTTTATCCTGTGGATTTTAACTCGGCAATGGCAATTAATGCCGCCCACATGAGTGCTCTTGGCGATATCCTTAACGATAAAGAATTAAGTTTCCAGTACAAACGAATGTACTTCAGCCTTAAAACAAGAATCAACTCTTTAATGTGGAACTCTGAAACAGGTTTCTATCACGATCTTGATCAGGAAGAACAGAAACTCACTCACAAAACGATTGCAGGTTTCTGGCCACTCCTTGCTGAAATTCCAAATGCTGACAAAGCAGATACTTTGATTGACCATCTGAGCAATCCTACAACATTCGGAACAGACCATCCTTTCCCAAGCTTGAGTGCAGACGATCCTCACTTCAGCGAAAACGGTGAATGCTATTGTGGTTCTGTTTATCCTGAATTCAACTTTATGGTTATCAAGGGACTGGAAAAATATCAGAGATACGGACTTGCCCGTGAATGTGCAATCCGTCATCTTTACTTTGTTCTTGAAGGTTTGCAGCCTGCAGACGGCAAAAAAGGCGACATGTACGAAGCTTACAAACCTTGCAAAGAAGGCTGTGCAACAATGGCCGGAAACGATGCTTTCCCTAAAATCCGCTACATGCACACAGTAGGGCTTTCAACAATCGCCCTCATGATTGAAAACGTAATCGGTTTAAGCATCAGTCTTCCACGCAAAACTGTAGACTGGATTATTCCAAACCTGGAAATCATGGGAATCGAAAATCTTTCCCTCAAGCGAAACCTTATTACAATTCTCAGCAATAAATCAACACGCGGCTGGGAAATCCAGATGGAAAGTGAAAAACTTTACTACTTTACAATCAACATCCTTGATCAGAAAAAGAAGACACTTCCAATTCCATCAGGAAAATGTTCAATGCTTATCGACAAACTTTAAGCTGAAAATCCATAAAAAAAGGGCTGCCCGAAAAGTATTAGACTTTGCGGACAGCCCTTTTTATTTTTTCATCACTGGTCAGACGAACCTGAACCTTTTATTTTCCGGCAACTTTTGCTGAAGCAGCTTCATCTTCTGCTGCAAACTGGCGCATTTTTTCTTCAACAGTAGCCATGTTATTTACCATAAGAATTGGCTGTGTCAAAGCATCGAGAGCATCACGCCACAAAGCACCTTCAGGATCAACTCTGTTGCGTTTGCGTGTAACAACTTCAATTGGCAGATGAACATATTTATTGTTTACAAGACCAACTACCATTTTTGTCTTACCGGCCATAGCTGCATGAACGGCATTGTTTCCAAGACGTTCACAATAAATTGAATCGTTGGCATTTGTAACAGAAGAACGCACCTGATAACTTGGATCAACGTATTTAAGATTGATGTGAATACCTTTCTGCTTAAAGTATTCATTGATTTTATCCCTGAGATAAGTACCAATGTCACTCAATTTTTTATTTCCTGAAGCATCAGTTTCGCCAGTAGACTGGAAAAGTTCCTGGCCGGCACCTTCTGCAACAATAATTACGGCATGATGTCTGTTCTTTAAACGTTCTTCAAGAGCCGAAAGGAATCCGTTTGGACCATCAAGATCAAAAGGAATTTCCGGAATAAGACAGAAGTTTGTTTCATGGCTGGCAAGGGCAGTTGCAGTTGCAATAAAGCCTGATTCACGGCCCATAAGTTTTACGAGACCAATACCGTTAACCTGAGAAACAGCTTCCATGTGAATTGCAGTTACAGCTTCTTTAGCCTTCTGAACTGCAGTTTCAAAACCAAATGAACGGTCAATGAATTCAAGGTCATTATCAACAGTTTTTGGAATTCCAACTACGGCAACTTTAAGACCACGTTTTTCAATTTCTCTGGCAATATCAAGAGAACCGCGCTGTGTACCATCACCACCAATAATGAAAAGCATATTGATGTTAAGGGATTCAACTGCATCAACGATATCAGCTACACGGTTTCCGCCGCCACGGCTTGTTCCAAGAAATGATCCTCCGATTTTCTGGATATCATCTACAACTTCAGGAGTCAGATCAACAGTATCATAACCGGAATCGCTGAAGAATCCTTTAAAACCAAATCTGAAACCGCGGATGCGTTTTACTCCATAACGATGCCACAGACAGCGTACAACGGCACGGATAACATCATTCAAACCTGGACAAAGGCCGCCACAAGTACAGATACCGGCAGTAACATGAGCAGGATTGAAATAGATGTTTTCACGAGGGCCGGCTTTCTGCATTAAGTTAGAACTGTTCAGGTCAGAATTATTTTCCTTTGCACCCTCTTCTTCTGAATAATAATTTACCTGATAACGAACATACGACGAATCTTTTACATAACTGGCACGAAAAGTTCCGTGTTCTTTAGAAAGTTCAATTGGAGATGGAACCTTACATTCACCCAAAGTTTCAATAGTAAAATCAACTGTTTTGCTCATCATTCACTTCCTGAAAAAAAATATTAGTTAAATTTTACCACGCAAATGCTGTTTTTTCCATTTTATAATCACTTTTTGAAATGATTTTTTAAACTTCCTGCTCAAAGGAATATCTGCCGTTTTTGTAACTGATCTGAAGTGTTGCATTATTCCTTACGTAGATTGTTGTTGAATACCAGACAGAATCTGCTTCAGAACGAGTCCAGATTGTGTAATAACCGAGAATGTTTTCCACAGCAAGAGCACGACCTGAAGAAAGACTGTAGCATGTCTGTGGTTCATATTCATTACATTCAGAAACAGAAACATACACATCAAACTTACAGTTATTGTCGATGTAGAAACAATCTTTAGCCGGAGCATTACTTGTACAAGCGAAAACACTCGCAAACATAAAAATCCCGCAAACCACAGCAATAATACCATTTTTACCAAACATATTTGGCCTCCTTTTATCTGCATTCATTATAAAAGACAAGGTGTATCAACGAGTGCAACACCTGATTTTTTTTACTGTTTTTAAGCTTAATTTTTTTATTTTTGGCTATGTCCGTGCTATATTTTTAATATGTCAAAGAAAAACTCTACGCTTAAGGAAAACACCGAATACCGGGATTTTTATGTTCTCAATCATCTTGAATACTTTATAGAAAATAAAAAAGTGCACCGCTATTACCTGAGACACAGAACTACAGGCCTTGAACTCATACATTTTGAATATCCTGTTCCGCAAAACCTTTTCAGCCTGAACATTAGAACTCCATCATTTGATAATTCAGGTATTTTTCATGCACTGGAGCACTCTGTCCTGCATGGCTCACAAAAATTTCCTATGGCAGATTCCTTTAACATATTAAAAAAACGAACAGCCTGCTTTACGGCAAATGCCCAGACATCAGCATTCACAACAAGTTTTTATGGAGATTCTATGGTTCAATCTGAGGCCTTTAAAGTGGCCGATACCATTATGGATGCAGTATTTTTTCCTCTTTTGTCAAAAGAAGCTTTTTTGCAGGAATGCTGGCGTCTTGAACTGGGTGAAAATGGGCAGCCTGAACTGAACGGAGTTGTTTTTAATGAAGTAAAACATAATTTTAACGATCCTTCCATCCTCACAAATTATAATACAATGTATCTCACTCACCCAATTCCAGCTTATCAGTACATTTTTGGCGGAGACCCGCTGGAAATTCCTTCCATAACTTATGAAAAATTCGTTGAAACCCACAAAAAATATTATCGTCCGGACAACGCCCTGATTTCTTATTCCGGTTCAATGTCTGTGACTCAATTAATTGATTTTATTGCTGATAATTATATTCCACGCCTGCAGAAAAAATTCCAACTGAATGAAACTTTACCCTATTGGAAATCACCAAATCCTGAAATTCCTGAGTTTTGCAGAAAAGATTTTGAATTTTCTGTTCCGAATATCAAACAGGTTGAAACCAGCTGTTTTGTAAATTATATTGAACATGAAGAATTCAAATCTGCCGTATATATGTGGGGTCCGACACTAAAAAGTCCTCTGAAACTGATTTCCAATCTGACCTTGAACCAGCTTGCAGATACAATCATTCTTCCACAGCTAAAAAAAATCAGTGAAACCATAGAATGCAAAATCCGCAGATGGATAATTAAAGACAAAATTTTTTGCAGCATAGACATTGATGCAATTCCTCAGGACAAGTATCAGCAGACAATTGATACTCTTGACCAGATACTGGAAACAACAAAAACTAAAGGGCTTCCTCAGCTGGTACTCAAAAAAATTCTGCAGGCACTTAATTATATCTCTGAAGAAACTCTGGAAATCTGGAGATTTGACGACCTTTATGACTTTGCCATTTTCTGGGCAGCTGGAGAAGGATTAACAAATCATAAACGTGAAATCGAAGCAGGCTGTAATATTGTTAAAAGACACATAAAAAAGGACCGTTTCCTGAATAAAACTCTGGTAAATGAATTACTTTCGATGGAACCGTTAAAAATTAAGTACAATTTCGTTTATCATTCTGCAGAAGAGTTCCGGTTACATCAACTGAAACAGGAACAGAAACTTACAGCCGAACTGTTTGCCAGAACTTCTAAAGAAGAAATCATCAGGGAGATGACTGCCCTTAAAAAATGGCAGTCAAAGGATTCAGAAAAATTAATCAAAGAAAAATTTCCTTACATGAATATGCAGGATGCACCTGTTAACAGTTATAATCCCAAGCTCACACTGAAATACATTGATGAAATTCCTGTTATTGTTGCCCAATCAGAAACACATACCATTATTCCTGAAATTTCAATTCTCTTTCCTATGGACCACATGGAAACAGGAATCCTCAAGCAGTATGAACTTGCCGAAGGACTTTATTCATGTCTGTTTGCAAAAAATTCATACGCCACTGAAGACGTCAGATTTTCAAATACCATGTACAGTCAGAAATATTTTGACGAAGAAGCCTTTCAAAAAGCTGTCGCACAATATGGAAATGACGATATTCCTTTGCGTGACTACTTTAAACTGACTTTATGTATGCTTAATGACGATATTTCCGAGGCTTTTAAAGTATTCAAAAAAGACAATTTTCCTTTGCTGCGCAAATTCACGGATGAATATAAAAAAACCGTAAAAGCATTTTCACCATGGCCACAATCAATTTTTTCAGAATCAGCCATGAAATATTATACAAAAAGAATGCTTGCAGATATTACGGAAGATAATGCCCTGGAGGAAATTCTTTCAGGATATACCGGAATAAAAAACATGCATGACTTTATGCTTGAACAAACTCCTGAGTTTTTTGAAAAATTAGAAGATTTTTTTGGTCAATTATTAAATGGCGGATGCTGGATTTACACTTACTGCCAGAAATGGAACCAGAAAACAATTCTTAAAGAAATCAAGAAGATGATCCGCGACCTGAACCTGACACCATTAAAGCCTCGGATCAACAAAACAATGGAGGAATACAAAAAACATATTCTTCTTGCTGATACTCCTATTGAAGAAATCATTCCTGCAACCACTACAATCGGCTCATGTCATGCACTTATACCAGTAGATTTTAAGCTCAACTCACGGGAAGCTCTTGCTACGGACATTCTGTGCGACTGGCTGACAACTAATACAATAATTACAAAAATTCGCCAGGAACATGGTTGCTACAATGCAACACTTTATAACTATTCCTTTGGATATGTAATATTTGCCACATCAAGAGATCCGGATCCGGAAAAATCAATCCAGATTCTTAAACAGATACTCAGGGAAACAGCAGAAAGAAAATGGACATCGGAAGATTACAAATCAATTCAGCTGAGTATTTTCACCGACAATTCCACATTCAAATCCAGGGACGAAAGTTTAACCCAATCCCTCACAACCTATATTGGCGGAGAAACAATAGAATTCATCAAAAACAAAAATAAGGTTTATTACTCGATTACACCAGAAGAAATCCACCAGGCAGCAGTCAGACTGTATCAGAATGTGGATAAACTCAAGGTAAAAATGATAAGACCCGTTAAGTAAAAGTTTTGTTTACTAATCCGTAAATGTCATGTTAAAATAGAAAAGATATGAATCAACATGAAAATTCGGTATTTGGACGAAAAATCTTTTTTATCGAACCACAGTCTAACATTTCTCAATTTGTAATTCCCAAACTCATTGAAAATGAATATGAAATTTATATTCTGGACAATTACAAACAGGCAAAAGCCGCACTTAAAAAAAATCCTGATTCAATAGTTTTTGTCTGCATCAATCCAAAACTGACCATAAGCGGCTGGTACAATTTCATCAAATCATTCGAGGAAGATGACGTACTTTCGACAATGGTTATGGGGATTCTTGTACAGTACCTGACAAAAAGTGACCGCGAACTTCTCCTCATCCATACAGAATTACCTGCCGGACTTGTAACAATTGTTTCTGACCCAGATACAATGGCAAAACAGTTCATTGATATTTTTGAAATCAACGGGGCAAAAGGACGGCGAAAATATGTACGTGCCGACTGTTCATCCGACAAAACGGCATACATCACCCTTACAGCACAAAATCAGAAAATGCAGTTTCCGCTGGAAGACATTTCAAGTGTAGGGCTTGCCTTCAGCTGTTCAAATGACAGACTGCAATATTTTCCTGAAAAATCGCTTTTCAGAAACTGTATCATCAACCTTAAATCCGAAACCGTAATCTGCGACTGTGCCGTAATCATGCAGAAAGCCGGCGAAAAAAAGTCAGTCGTAGTAATTCTTTTTGCAAAGGAAAGCTCATTCCAGACAAAAACCATCCTCCACACCTACGTTTACAGCCGTAACCAGGTGAATATGGAATCAAAATACATTCTTGACCCGGAAGACGCACTGGACTACGAACACATCAAGCCAAAATCAGCCGAAGCTGACAACACAATCGAAGAACTTGAAGATCTGGAAGAAGTTTGATGAAAAGATGCAGGTAATTTTTTGAATATATTCCGCCTGTCACCGGTCACCATAAAAAAATGATTTACGTAGCATTTCTCACGACCTTACGAAATATTTGGGCCATCTTGGATTTGAACAGACGACCCTATATTATCTTTGAATATTTACCAGTTGTTGGGGTAATTTTAACACTTTTTAGGGAATTTGATGCTATTTATTGGGCATATAATTGGTTGAAATTTCGGTTGATATTAGTGTTTTGGAAAAAGGTTGATATTAATTTAACTCTCTTAATACAGGATTTTCGATTCCTGTAAGTTTTTTTATTTCTTCCAAGCTCCAAAACTGATTTTCGTCATAGAAAAATTCTGTCTTTCTTTTTTTAAAGATTCTAAAAGCTTTTATAGAATTATCATATAAATGAAAAATATCACACACCTGTATCAATTCTGGAATAAGATTTAAAGCTTTGGAATATCTAGATATAACTTTATCTTGAGGCACATCATGCCCGCCAGCCGCAAATCTTGATTTCACTCTCATTACATTAATCATAGGATCTGCGGTTAATACATAAATACATTTAATAAAATATCCCTGTTCTTTTGCACGTTTCAAAAGCAAGAGATTACGATCTGTTGAGAGTACAGTTTCAAATGTGAAATTAGCCTTTTCTGATAACGCTTTTTCTCTTAACTCTTCAGCTTTTATAGCCGCATCCAAATCTGAACATTGATTCGATTTTTTCACATCATCAGCATTGATATAAGGAGGAATAACTTCAACATATTTTGTTATAGTTGATTTGCCAGAACCATTGGGACCTGCAAATACTAGAATTGTAGGTTTTATGATTTTATCAGGCATATTCACGGTGTCCGTCAGGATATTCTAGATATGCCTGTCTTTTTTCTAGATCATAACCAGCAATAGGAAGTCCTTTGAGTTGCTTGATTTCATTTTCGATTTTTACACCTTGCTGAAAGCGATAAGTCATTTCTTTATCACTAACGCCACAAGTTGAATCAAGTTCATTCTCTTCATTCATAGGAGCCTCCTTTACTTGATTGCCAGGATGGCAATATAGAAAGTGCAACGCACTTTGCCATACTAAAATACACGGATGTATTTTAGTATGGCTCCTTCAATAATCTTTATATAATATACCATATTTTTTAGATTTTTGCAGATAGAATCAATCGGATTGAATATAAAAAAAGGATTTCCAGCATCAAACTGAAAATCCTGAATTAGGTGGGCCATCTTGGATTTGAACCAAGGACCAAAGGATTATGAGTCCTCTGCTCTAACCGCTGAGCTAATGGCCCTGTTTTTAAAATTATGTTGTTTACAATAACATTTTAAGGATTTTGGGTCAATGGGAAGGTCTGGAACATTCCCTGCCTGCGTTCCACACTACATTTTACACAAACTTTACATTTCCTTTATTGATTTTTTACTTTTTTCTTCTATAAATAAAAGCATGATTTATATTCTGGAAGACGACGATAACATTCGTAAGCTCATAAATTATTCTCTGACAAGTCAGGGAAATAAAGTTCAGGATTTTGCGCTCCCTTCTGATTTCTGGATAGCAATAAAAGACAACCTGCCCGACTTGATTTTGCTGGATATTATGCTCCCCCAGGAAGACGGAATCTCCATTCTGAAAAAACTCCGTTCAAATCCAAAAACTTCGTCCATTCCCGTGATTATGCTAACTGCAAAAGATTCAGAATACGATGTAGTTACCGGACTTGATGCTGGCGCCGACGATTATGTTACAAAACCTTTTGGAATGATGGCACTTGTTTCACGAATCAAGGCAGTTCTCCGCCGGTATGAAAAAAAAGACAGTCATAAACAGCTTCTTCAGGCCGGTCCCCTAAAAATTGATGAAAACCAGCATACGGTTTTTAATGACCAGCAGCAGGTTTTTCTTACCGTTAAGGAATTTGATCTTCTGGCTCTTCTTATAAAAAATCGCGGTAACGTTCTCACCAGGGAAATACTTCTGGAACACATCTGGGATATTTCCGCCGATATAGAAAGCCGCACCGTTGATGTACATATCCGAACCCTCCGCCAGAAACTTGGAGATGCCGGTAACGCAATCGAAACAATCCGCGGGGTGGGGTACAAGTTTAATTAGGAAGGAAGAATTAGGAATTATGAGTAGGGCGTGCCGGCAGCAGGCTGCCGTCGTGTGTTCCGCAATTCCGCTGTCGCTCCAATGCCTGCGGCATCGCTTCGCGTTGCTCCATACACTCACGCATTCAAGCTCGCAAGGAGAAATTAACTATGAAAAATAAATCATTGACTTTTCGAATTTTCATCAACACCTTCTTAGTGGGAACCCTGGTTTATTTTATCTGCGCCTTCATGTTCTTTGGAAATCTTTATACTCATTTTGAGCAGCAGCTTTTCAACGAACTGGAAAGCGAAAGTGTTTTTCTTGAAGATTATGTTCTGAACGGAGATCTCGTCAAGCTGCAGAACCTTAAAACCAAAAACAGAATTACTTTGATTCATACTGATGGTTCCGTTTATTTTGACAATACAGTTTCCTTTGAAAAAATGGAAAACCACGCTCTGCGTTCAGAGTTTCTTGGCGCAAAAGATAAAGGCATAAGCAAAATATCCCGCTACTCTTCCACAATGACAGAAAAAACCTTGTACTTTGCAAAACAACTTTCCAGCGGAGATGTACTTAGAATCAGCTGCAACCAGCATTCCGTGTGGGTTCTGGTTTTAGGAATGAGCCAGATTCTCCTTTTAATTCTGGTGATCGCCGTAATTATTTCCGGAATCTCAGCCTCATGGATTTCACGAAAAATCGTAAATCCACTTAATTCCATTAATCTTGATAAGCCTGAAATTTCTGACGTTTACGAAGAGTTACAGCCTTTCACAAAACGAATTGCTGAAGAAAATTTTGAAAAAGCCCAGCGGGAAGAAATCCGTGCACAATATACTGCAAATGTAAGTCACGAATTAAAAACACCACTCACAAGCATTTCAGGTTTTGCAGAAATTCTGATGAGCGGTAACACTGATCCTAAACTCATAATGGACTTTTCAAGATCAATTTACGACGAGGCTCAGCGGATGACCACACTTGTAAATGACATAATCAAACTTTCCAAGCTGGACGAAAAATCCATCGCAATGAAAAAAGAAGCCTTGAGTTTGAGATCCATCTGCCGGGAAGTGATTGATGTACTTTCGGCAAGCGCAAAAACCAAAAATATTTCTGTTAATCTGGAAGGAGATTCCGGCCTTATAAATGGCGTTGAACCTGTAATCTACGAAATGCTCTACAATCTTGTGGACAACGCCATCAAATACAACAAAATTGACGGCAAAGTTGACATAAAGATTCAGGATATTCTTACATCAGACGGCTCAAAGCATAAGGTAATCTTATCAGTCCGGGACACTGGAATCGGCATTCCCTATTCCGAAAAAGAGCGCATTTTTGAACGTTTCTACCGCATCGACAAAAGCCGCTCCCGCTCCCTTGGTGGTACAGGTCTAGGCTTGAGCATAGTAAAACACGCCGCAAAATACCACAATGCCAGCATTCTCGTAACCAGCGAAGAAGGCAAAGGCAGTACATTTACTGTTGTGTTTGAAGGATAAATTTTACATAAATTTAACATAAACTTAATATTCAAACTTCCGAGTATCCGCCATCATAAACACATGATTTTGAATGTAATTTCACAAGCTTTGGGTTTTGCCGGCGCACTTTGTCTTTTGCTTTTTGGGATGAACATGCTGAGTAACGGTATCCAGAAAGGTGCCGGAAGCGGGCTTCAAAAGCTGCTTGGTAAAATCACCGGCAACAGGTTCTATGCGGTTCTTACTGGAATTGGTGTTACGGCCATAATTCAGTCTTCTGGCGCCACAACTGTTATGGTGGTAAGTTTTGTAAACGCGGATATTCTGACTCTGGAACAGGCTATTGGTGTAATTTTTGGCGCAAACATCGGTACTACGGTTACAGCCTGGATTGTTTCGCTTTTTGGATTCAGTTTTTCCATTGCGGCTATGGCTGTCCCACTTTTTGGATTTGGTTACATCTTAAAATATTTCAAGAAGCTTAAAATCCACAATTTTGCCGAAAGCTTTATGGGATTTGCCCTTCTTTTTATGGGGCTGGGACTGTTGAAAGAAAGTCTCGCACTTGGTCCTGCCGCTGCCCAGATTTTTTCTGTGATAAACGGCTGGGGAATCGGCGGAATTGTTCTGGGAGTTTTGATCGGTTCGCTGATTACTGCCCTCATTCATTCAAGTTCTGCCATGACTGCTATTGTTCTGACCATGGCAAGCAACGGAACTTTGAGCTGGGAGTTGAGTGCTGCGATTATCCTTGGAAGCAACATCGGTTCCACAGTTGATGCGGTTATGTCCAGCTTTGGGGCCACCGTCAATGCCCGCCGCACTGCTTTTGTCCACGTTGCCTTCAATGTTACGGGAACTCTGGTCGCACTTTTGCTTTTTAAACCTTTCCTTACACTTATCGATTTTATTGTGCCACTTGAACCTGCCGCAAACATCACAACTCACATTGCAATGCTCCATACTATTTTTAACATTTGTGCTACTGCCCTTTTCATTCCTTTTGTAAATCTGATTGCAGCAATTTCAAGAATGGTCATTTCAGAAACTAAAAAAGAAAAAGACGAGCATTATCACCTTCCTGCGATTCTGCCACATTCAAGAATCAGCGCCGATTTGTATTCGTACCAGATTCAGAGCGAAATCAGCAAAATGAGCGCAAAGGTCATGGAAATGTTTGATTCTGTCTGCAACAGCTTTATGAATCCCAAAAATGCCGACAGCGAGAACGAACACGTAAAATATCTTGAAAACTATATTGATGAAATGAACGCGGCGATTACTGAATTCCTGCAGAAATGTGCCCGCCTGCCAAATGCGAACCACGATGACCGCCTTCATTTTTCGTCTCTCCTCCACATCACTGACACTCTGGAAAACTTAAGCGATGAAACCTGTTCTTTGATGCATACTGTAAAAAAATATGTTTCCAATGATGATTTTAATCCCGGTTCGCTGCGTTCAAAGGAAATCCAGGATTATGTAGAACGGGTCAGAAACTTTTTTGAGCAGACCTGTGTTTATTTTACAATCGGATTTACTGAAGGCGAAAAAATTGCCGGGGAAGCCATTGAACAGCAGATTGACGAGACAAAAAAAGAGCTTAAGCTGGCCAGCCGCAAGCGACTGGAATCTGGTGCGGATGTCCGGGAAGAGCTCCAGTACATCGACATTGTGCGCAAGGTTGAACGGGCCGGCGACTGTGTTTACGCTATGTTGCAAAATGTGTAGGATCTATTCCCCAAAACAAATGCCCAGTGCTTTTGCCTGCTTTACAGTATCCGCCTCAATATCAACAAATTTTATAAGGCCTGCAACTTTCTTCAGCTCTACTGGAACTATGCTGCCATTTTTCAGTGCAACCATTACGCCATATTTTTCCTGAAGGACACATTCAGCGGCTGCCGCTCCCAGACGACTTGCAAGGATTTTATCCTGTGGACATGGAGAACCGCCTCTTTGAATATGGCCGGGAACTGAGACACGCACTTCTTTATTGCACATCCGCCCTAACTGGGATGCAAGCTGAAAGGAAACCGGACGACCAGCCATTTTTGCCTTGTATTCTTTTTTTGATAAAAGCGCATCCTGTTTTGTTTTTGCACCTTCTGCAACTGCGATAATGGAATATTTTTTTCCTTCCATTTCGTTACACTCAATTTTTTCAACAACAGACTGAATATCAAAAGGAATTTCTGGAATCAGAATTATATCCGCACCGCTTGCAATACCGGCGTTCAAGGTAAGATGACCTGTTTTGTGTCCCATAATCTCAACTATGAAAATTCTTGAATGACTTGCAGCTGTAGTTTTTATGTTTTCGATCGTTTCTGATGCGATTTCCAGGGCACTTGCATATCCAAAAGTTAAATCTGTTTCCGGAACATCGTTATCAATTGTTTTTGGCAGACTGACAATATTCAGCCCGTTTTCACTGAGCAGATTTGCAGTTTTCTGGGAACCGTTTCCTCCAAGAACAACAAGACAGTCCAGCCCCATCGTTTTGTAGTTGTTGATCATAGCAGGGATTTTAGCAACGCCGTTTTCATCAGGTTCATTTATGTGTTTAAAAGGCATGCGGGAAGAACCAAGAAGCGTTCCGCCAAGAGAAAGAATGTTTTCAAAATCAGCCCTGGAAAGACTTCTGCACTCCCCTTTCATTAATCCTTCAAAACCATTTTCAATTCCAATGATTTCTGTATTTTTATTTTTTTCAAACAAGGCCAGAGCAACACCGCGCATTGCAGCATTTAAAGCCTGACAGTCACCACCACTTGTTAAAATACCAACTCGTAATTTATCTTTCATTTTGTTTCCCCCATTCCATCGTATTCAGTTATTTTTTTATAGGCTTCTTCAAAGAAAAGTTCCTGGGAATTTAATTTTTCTTTGTTTTCAGGATTCAGGTTTCTGTCTTCGTAAACTCCGTTGTTGAACTGAACTTTTCCTTTTTCATCATCCTTCATAACTGCATTGAAAATGTGCAGAATTCTTTTTCTGATTATTTCATTATAAACTGGAGCAGCAACTTCTACACGGCGGGTAGTATTTCGTGTCATAAAATCAGCCGATGCAATATAGATTTTTTGAGTCTGGAAATCTTTTCCAAAAACATAAATTCTTGAATGTTCAAGGAAGCGGCCAACAATACTTATAACTTCAATATTTTCTGTAGTTCCTGCAACACCAGGAATAAGGCAGCAGATTCCTCGAACACAAAGCTGAATTTTTACTCCGGCTTTACTTGCTTCAACCAGTTTGTCGATGAGCACTTTGTCCGTAAGAGAATTGATTTTTATTCCAATGTACCCCGCAGTTCCCAAAGCAATCTGTTCATCAATCATCTGGATAATTCTGTTTTGGAGGCATAAAGGTGCCACAAGAAGATGTTCACTTTCATCCACAGGCTCCCCAAGAAGAAGTGCCTTGAAAATATTTGCAGCATCATTTCCGATCCCCTGGTTAGCCGTAATAAGACTTAAGTCTGTATACATTGTGGAAGTTTTTTCGTTGTAGTTTCCGGTTCCAATCTGGGTGATGTAAGACAAGGTATCATTTACTTTTCTGGTAATAAGGCAAAGCTTTGAGTGGACCTTATAATTTTCAAGACCGTAAATGATTTTACAGCCGGCATCTTCCAGTCCGTGAGACATTTCAATATTGTTTTCTTCATCAAAGCCGGCACGAAGCTCTACCACAACAACAACTTCATTTCCATTTTCCTCAGCTTCAATCAGAGAGTCGATAATTTTACTTTTTGCAGCCAGACGATACAAAGTCATTTTTATT
>JAZLKD010000021.1:0-4141 GCA_045597415.1 Treponema sp.
ATGAAAAAATTCCAAAAATTGAAGACAAGAACGCGCTTTTAAATATTTTCAGAATCGTGCAGGAAGCCTTGAACAACGCACAACTTCATTCCAAGGCTACAAACTGTTCAGTTCTGGTGAAAAATAAAGATTCTTCTATTATAATATTCGTAACTGACAACGGAATCGGAATTCCGGAAAGAATCCTGAAAAACGGAAAGCAAAATCATTACGGAATTCATTCTATGCGAAGCCGTGCAGAAATAATCGGAGCAAAGTTGGACATAAAATCAGAAGAAAATGACGGAACAGAAATTCGTCTGGAAATCAAAATATGAAAAACATAATGCTGGTTGACGATCATCAGATGATAAAGCTGGGACTTAA
Organism: Treponema sp.; assembly: GCA_045597415.1. Lineage (GTDB taxonomy): Bacteria > Spirochaetota > Spirochaetia > Treponematales > Treponemataceae > Treponema_D. Next base: position 367 of record JAZLKD010000021.1, read on the forward strand.
AACATTTATTGAAGAAAATTCAGACTTTTGTGTTTCAAAAATGACTTCAACGGTGTCGGAAACTCTGGATCATCTTGAAAATTGCCAGAAACAAAACGAACCTCTTCCAGATGCAATAATTTTTGACATTCAGCTGGAAGAAGAAATGACTTTTGACCTGATGAAAACAGTTTCCCAAAAATATCCGCAGATAAAATCAATTGTTTATTCAATGTTCGATTCAACAGGATTTCAGCTTCTTGCAAAGGATTGTGGTGCTGCTGCTTATGTTTCAAAAACCTCCAGCGGCAAAAATCTCATAGAAGCTCTGGAAAAAGTTTTTAACGGTGAAGAATTTTTTGAATCAGAAAGCCGCGAAAAGCTCACAAAACTTGAACAAGTCACACTCGTCCTAACGAACAAGGAAAAACAAATCTTCGAATATATTCTGATGGGCAAAAACAACCTGGAAATCACCAAACTGATGAAAGTAAAACTGAACACCGTAGAAAAATACATCAGCTCAATCTACGAAAAACTAGGCGTAAGATACCGTGAAGAAATCCTGGAGAAGTATAAATAGACTACTTCCCAAATTCCATTTCCAGATCTGAAACCAGCATTTCCACAAAAATCGGCTCTTTATTGTTTGGCGTAATTCCCGCGTTGAAATACCCCAGAATATCTTCCGGAACTTTTTCAGAATAGACATAGGACTTTGAATTTTCCCCGTAAGTAACAGTCATTTTTCTGCCGGAACATTCCAGGCGAAGTTTTTCCTCTGTTCCAAAATCATATTCACCCAAAAAAAGTTTCTCTGTCTGGAAAGCATGCTTGAGGTCAATTCATTCAGGGGAACATTTTCGGCCACATCCCGAAAATTAACATAAATTCCGCCTTTCTCAAGATAAACATCAATCATAGGAACAGACATTTTCTGAAACCTGAGTCCAAAATTCGCAATTCCAATACGTAAATTCTTGTTATCGCTGGAATCCACAATAAAATTGAATTCTTCAAAACATTTTCCACGAACTGATGTTTTATCCCGAGGTGAAAACTTTGATCTGGCGACCATGGCCTTGTAAACATCCTTTGGAATATATTTTTCCTTGGAATCAATAAAAAAATGCACCCACTGCCGGCCATTTTTGTCATTTTCCACAATCATTCCACGAGATTTGTATCCGTAATCCGCCCGCAAAGGAATTTCCAGAAGGTTTCCATCAATAACACACTGGTGCTTAAAATCTTCAAAATGCTTAAAACTGATTTCCGGGACTTCAAGTTTTTCCAGTTCAGAATCAGTCAGATAGCGGTGGTAAATTTTCAGGCCATTTTCCAGCTCAATTCCGTCAAATTCAGTTTTACTTTCAGCCAAAGTCACATTTTTTTCAGCTTTTTTACATCCGCCCGCAAAAACACAAAACCAAATCAAAACTGCAATAACATATCTAGTACGCATAGTTTAATTTTACAGCATAAATGTATTTTTTTCATCAAGAGGGCGCCACCTTCCGCTTCGCTTCAGGTCGGAGTATTCCAGGCTCGCTCAAACCGCTCGGTGCTCCACTGCGTTCCGCACTGGCTAACGCCACCTTCCATGTTCCTGGCGCAAAATCACTCAAGGAAATTCATCACAAGGTTTATCATAATTTCCTTTTCCTGAGGTTTACTTTCCGCAATCATAATCGTCCAGCAAATCCAAAGCAGAAGTATAGCTTTCAACAACAGAAAGAATCTGATTTTTATCAAGACTCTCGGGATTCTGTTCCAGTCGTCTGATAATCTGCAAAGTTTGCTTTAACTGACTCAGTCTTGTGTCATTAGCAGCGTAGCCTTTGAGAATATACTGTTTAAGCACAGAATTTGCCCATTTTCTGAATTCAGTACCTCGCTTGGATTTTACACGGTAGCCAACTGAAATGATTACATCAAGGGAATAGTATTCCACTTGATATGTTTTGCCATCAGTGGCAGTTGTCGCAAAATTTGCGACAACTGAACCATCAGACTCAAGTTCTTCCTCAAAAGCATTGTTAATATGCTTACCAATTGTTTTTACATCGCGATCAAACAGTTCTGCCATCTGATTACGATTTAACCAGACTGTCTCTCCATCCATTGGAACCGACAGTGACACACTTTTGTCCGAAGATTCAAACAAAACAACTTCTTTGCTTTCTGAATTTTCCATAAAGCACTCCCAAATGAGAAAAATAATAATGTAAAAAGATTTTTTTCTGAATTTGTCCAGCTTCAGTTCAGAACGAGAAAAGGCCGTGATAGGAAAAGGCTGGAATAATCAAGCTGTGATGTGCAGCACTATAGCAAAAGAAAAGCAAGATTTTCGCTGGTGGATCAGCTGATGCCGCAGGTCTTTGATTATATTATATGCAAAATATTGAAAAAGAAAAGCCTTATGTCATTTCGACCAAACGAAGTAAAACATTGTGTCATTTCGACCAAACGAAGTGCGTGGAGAAATCTGCTTCAAAAAGACCTCTCCACTTCGGTCGAGGTGACAATTGTTTCCGATTGAGGTAATAGTTGTTCACAAGCCCGAAAGTGACAATTGTTATCGCGCCGGTCGGTGACATTGCCACTGAGCCGAGCGTGATTTTTATTTCTTGGGTTTATTATAGAATTGTTCAAAACTGTTCAATATCCGCTTGTTCAAATCTTCCACGATTCTCATTGCCGGGCTTGATCCGACAATCTCTTAAAATGGCGATGAACAAAAAGGCCCCGCCGAAGCGGAGCCCTTATGATTTAACCTGCACGCAGTGTCAGGTTGAAATTGGTTTGGCACGCTGCGCAAGCAGTCGTGTCATAAGATTTTATGCTGCAGGCCGAAGGCTTGTCAGCATGAAATTGTATTAAACAAGCCCCTGAGCAACCATAGCTGTTGCAACTTTAAGGAATCCGGCAATGTTAGCACCTGCTACGTAGTTGCCTTCCATTCCATATTCTTTTGCTGCAGCATAAGAAGCGTCGTGGATGTTCTTCATGATGCCCTTGAGTTTTGCATCAACTTCTTCGCGGCTCCAAGAGAGACGTTCTGAGTTCTGAGACATTTCAAGACCAGATGTTGCAACACCACCAGCGTTTGAAGCTTTTCCTGGTGAGTACATGATTTTAGCAGCAACGAATTTTTCTACAGCTTCTGCTGTTGAAGGCATGTTAGCACCTTCACCAACAAGGATACATCCGTTCTTAAGGAGAGTTTCAGCAGCTGCTCCGTCAAGTTCGTTCTGTGTAGCACATGGGAATGCACAGTCAACTTTTACTTCCCAATGCTTTTTGTTTTCAACGTATTTTGCAGATGGATACTGTTTAACGTATTCAGAGATGCGGCCACGTTTAACGTTCTTGAGTTCCATAACCCAAGCGAGTTTTTCTGCATCGATACCAGCTTCATCATAGATGTAACCGTTTGAGTCAGAAAGTGTAACAACTTTAGCACCGAGCTGGAGAAGTTTTTCTGCAGCGTACTGAGCAACGTTACCAGAACCAGAAATAGAACAAACCTTACCCTTGAAGCTGTCGCCTTTTACTGCGAGCATGTTTTCTGCAAAGTAGATAAGACCATAACCAGTAGCTTCTGGACGGATCAAAGAACCACCGAATGTAAGACCTTTACCTGTGAGAACACCTGTAAATTCGTTGCGGAGTCTCTTGTACTGACCGAACATGTAACCAACTTCACGTCCACCTACACCGATATCACCAGCTGGAACGTCTGTGTCAGCACCAATGTGTCTCTGGAGTTCTGTCATGAATGACTGACAGAAAC
>JAZLKD010000022.1:0-2183 GCA_045597415.1 Treponema sp.
CAGAAACATCCTTTCCGATGTTCCAATACAGATTCAGCATTTCTTCATTAACCGCAATAGAAGCCTTTATTTGCGCTGATTTTATTTGATTCTTAATTGAAACAAGCCAAGATTTATAATCAGTTTCATTTTGAACTAAGATTTCATTTTCCATAAGTTTCTCCAAAACGGGGCGTAGCGGGGTGTCCCCGCAGAAGGGGTAGCGACCAACAAAGTGGGCGCGCAGGGGAAGGCTTTCCCCTCCTTATTATTTCAACATCTTTTCCAAATCTACTAAATCATCAGCAATTTGTTTCTGTAAATCTTTGATTTCTGCAATTAAAGTAGCAGGAGCTGGATATTCAACTTTTTCGTAAATGATTTCTTTGTATTTGTTGATGCTTAAATCATAATCATTGGAAACAATTTCTGATTTTGGAACAAAGAAAGACTGGTCTGTGCGTTTGCGGTCTTTTTCTGCATCAAGTTTATGATAACGGGCAATTACATCTGGAATATCATTTGCTTCTGTTGGCTGACGTTTATCATCAAGACTGTAACCATCGGCTTTCATATCATAGAACCAAACATTATCTGTACCGCCGGCACCAGTTTTTGTGAACACAAGAATACCTGTACTAACTCCGGCATAAGGTTTGAATACACCACTTGGCATACTGATTACTGCCTGAAGCTGATGATTTTCTACAAGTTCTTTGCGGAGAGCTTTATGTGCATTTGATGAACCGAACAAAACTCCGTCAGGAACGATACATGCACAGCGGCCACCTTTTTTAAGCATACGGATAAACAGAGCTACGAAGAGAAGTTCTGTTTTTGTTGTAGCACAGATGTTTGTAAGGCTTTCTGCAATTGTTGATTTATTAACACTGCCAGTGAATGGTGGATTTGCAAGAATTACATCAAACTGACCTTCAATTTCATTTGCTTTACTTACGCTGTCCTGATATGCAATGTGTGGTTCGCGGATGGAATGGAGCATAAGGTTCATAGCAGAAATTTTGAGCATTGTAGAACCAGTATCAAAACCTGTTAAAAGTCCTTTTGAGTAGTGATCCCATTCCTTGTCACCCATTTTGTTTCCGAAAGTGTCGCGGATATATTCTGCAGAAGAAATAAGGAATCCAGCAGTACCACAGGCAGGGTCACAAATTGTATCCATAGGCTGAGGTTGAATAAGCTGAACCATCATGTCGCGAATCTGTTTTGGAGTACGGAACATTCCAACCTGGCCGGAACTGTTCATTTTGCTCAGGACATATTCGTAAATGTCACCAAGCATATCACGAGCCTGAACTTCTTTGTTTTCAAAAAGTTCATCAAGTTTTGTTACAACGGCTTTAAGTGTCTGAGGACTTGGAATTGCAAAACTTGAGTCCTTCATGTAACGGGCAAAAGCAGAATCTTCGTTAGCGTTTATGTTTTTGATGAACGGAAAGATTTCTTTTCCCATAAGAGTAAAAAGTTCTTCTTCAGGAAGGTTTTTGAAAACATGCCAGCGATAGTTCTGTTTATCTGCAGGGAAGATGTGATCTTTCTTTTCGCCAGAGAATTTCTCATACTGTTCAGTTTCATTTTCTATCTGATCCAAAGAATGGATGAACATAAGATAAGAAAACTGTTCAATAACAGTAAGATATTCAGACATTCCTGCACTAAAGAAGTCGTCCCAAATAGAATCTATTTTGTTTTTAATTTCGCCAGTTATCATGTGTGATTTTCTCCAAGTAAATAGTTACTATTATTATAGCATAAAAAGAGCCAGCTGACAGGGCATGCACATGATAAAAAGAAGATTCAGAAACTCACACACTTATTTCTGAATTGAAATCCCCACAACCATTTAAGCAAAATCAGGAGATGCCCCGACTAATTTTGCTGGATTTCACGACGGGGTGAAAGACCAAGCTGCATTCACCTTTGTGGAAAGTCCATCACTTTTAATGGCCGCTTGCGGGCATTTTCAGGACTTGCAACGTTGCAGATTGGTCTTGAGGGGCAGCGCAATGCCCCCGGGGAGCCTGAGGGGGACGACCCCTCGCCACAATACCCACATTGTTAGCCAGGACCCGTGGTTCCGCCAGCTGACAATGTGGGTATTGTGTTATACCGTTATTGTCATACTATTTTTAAGTGGATTAGAAAGGCTGCTCCTGTTGCAAAAAAGTGAAAAAAAATCGGAA
>JAZLKD010000023.1:0-52579 GCA_045597415.1 Treponema sp.
AAAATAGACCTGCTATAAAAAGTCAACAGATTGATTCTAAGAATTTATAGCTTCGTCTGCTAATTTTGAGACATCGATTTCAGGGGGATAAACAGGTTTATATTCTTCGCCAGTTTTGAGAATTGCAAAAATGGTGTTAAGAAGTTTATGACAGATATACCCCATTGCCTGAGAATAGGATTTTCCAGAAGCCATTTTCTGCTGGAAAAGATATTTGAAAAGAGGATTATGGGAAACAGCAACTACACTTGCAAGCCAGATTGCACGGCGTAAAAACGGTGACCCGCGTTTGGACATATGACTTTCAGTTCCAACAAAGTTACCAGACTGTTTAACTGAAGGATCCATACCGGCAAAAGCAATAAGCTGTTTTGGTTTTTCAAAACGGCTAATATCGCCGATTTCGCTGAGAATTGTTGCACCGAGTGTTGTTCCGACGCCTGGAATTGTATCAATCTTAGTGTTGAATTCGGCAAATTGAACGGCAATGATTTGTTCGATATCAGAAATCTGCTTTTCGAGTAAATCAATCTGTTCAAGCATCTGGCGGATTAAAAGTGAAATCATGTCAGATGAGAGCATGGTAGCAAATGAATTTGAAGCAAGTTCTTTAAGTTCCTTTGCTTTTGATTCTTTGAAGCGACCATGACTTGCTTTTCGAAGTATTTCAGTAAGATTTTCAGTTGAAATCTCGAGAATTTGTTCCGGAGAAGTACATTCCTTCATAACTTGAACGGATGTTTTTCCGAACATATCGCTGAAAAAGTCCTGATATTCAGGAAAAACACGGTCCATCATGGCGATAATTTTTCTTTTAAGGTCAGAAGCCATGTCGACCAGATAAAAACGCTGACGGCTTAAATCTCGAAGAGAGATGATTTTGTCATCGGCAAGCTGAGTTTCGGAGTATTGTCCTATTCTGATAACGTCAGCAATGATTTTTGAATCTACAGAATCAGTTTTTGTTTTGCGGATGTAAAGATTTCGCAAGGCATCAGACTGAAGCGGATTGATGACATGGAGCTTAAACTTCTTGTCAGATAACCAGGTATAGAGGTTCAACCAGTAATGGCCTGTTGCTTCCATGCCTATTTCGAACTGTGAAAGGTCAGTGTTGACGGCCCGAGCTTCTCCAGAAACAAATTGAAACCGTCAATGGTATTGGAAAACTTGAAGGCTTTACCAATAAGTTTGCCGTCATCAGAAGTGATGGCAGCCTGATGAGTCTTTTTAGCGATATCGATACCAACAAAAAACATAGGATCTTGCTCCCAAAGGTGAAAAAGATTTTGTGAAATATGAATTATCTTGACTCTGCTGACTCACAACCTCGTTAGAGATCCGGTATCACAGTACCATCCTGCTTATTGGTGAACTGTCATACAGAGCAAGACTTCCAGTCTATTTTACGTAGTCAAAACTACAAGGGGAGGGATGGAATATCTTTCATAAGACACAGGTTATTTTACCTAAATGATGCAAGATAATTCTATGACTTTATTATACGAGGGGGTTTATATGAAGATGAAAAGTAATTTTTGTCCTGAATGTCATAAACTTTTGGATAGGGTTTCTCATGCAGCAGAAGATGGAAAAAGAGCATGGGAACAGGAACAGCGCCTGCTTGAAGCTGAAGGCCAGGAATACTGGAGGAATTTTAATAAGACTTTTAAAATCTGGGAAATTTATCATAAGGAATATGATAGTCTTGTTGAAAAATTCTATCGCCCTATGTACAACAAAGACAAAGAATTGTCGAATAAAGAGTGGTCTATTGATAAAGAGGCGAGAATTGCCTGGGTTGAAAAAGAAAGAAAAAAGTTTACCTGTCCGCGTTGTAAAAAATTGCTTCTTTAAGATTACTTACGAATGCCACTGAAAACATAAAAAGAATGCAGGCATGGATTGATGTTGATGATCCTTTTCTTTTGACTAAACCGTATATTGTTACAAAAGCACTTGTGACCATTTCAGATCGTCCGTTTTATAAAAAAGATGAAGATTTAATTCAGTCTTATGTAAATAAACTGATTGCTCCATCTGAATTAGATTCGATTGCAAAAAAATGTGTAAGTTCCTGGCATTATAACTGCTGTGATGAATGTAAGGCAAATTACATGAAAGAACATACAAAAGAAGAAAGTGACAGGCAGTATAACGAATTTCTTGAGCAGGTAAAAAATGAACTTGCACCTCGTGTCGAGGCGTACAAAAAAGACAGCCAGGAAAAAGCTGAAATTAAGCGAAAACAGGGGATTCAGCGTAAAAAAGATAAAATTATAGATATTATACTTACGATTCTAACAGCTGTTTGTATTCTCAGCGGTTTTGTAACACCTAAAAATCTAATAGGTCAAATGTCGAGTTTCACAGAAAGTGTCATGTTGAGCGAAATGAACACAGTGAATGGAGTCGAAACATCTACAAATCTTGATATTTTTTAACAAATTTTTAAGATTTGTAGACCCTTCGACTATCGCTCAGGGTGACAAACGGTCTTTATGCATAAAAATCCTAAAACTCGAAATTGAACCTAATAATGTTTTATATCATTGGAATAGTCCTTTACTATGGTTTTAAAAAAATTGTATATGAGACATTAGATTTTCCTCTGTTCAGGAAAATCTAAAAGTATGTTTTGCCACTTCTTGCATCATTTGGAATAACTGCCATTTTCGTATTTTGATCAGACAATAGAAAATCAGTTGAGTGATGTACTGGCTTTGATGAATACGCCACTCTCCCATGATGATTTAATTGAAGCCACAATCCAACTTCAATATTCACTCCATCAAACAGAACAGACATTGATATTTGGTTATGACTGACTTCTCTACTGTGGTCTTTTTCTTGCTGTAATTGCAGTTCTTGTTATTCTGTATAAAAACTTTTCTTTTAAAATTGAAAATAATCGCCGAAAGGAAATGAATGATGCTCAGATAAATTTTTCCAGAGACCTTCACGATGGTGTTGCCCAGGACCTTGCCGCAATGAAAGTTTATCTTAAGAAAACTTTGTAGACAAAATCTTAAGCGGCCTGATCAGTTTTGGAGTCTACCTCGGATAAAAAAAGATCATTCATTTCTGATGACCGTCAGATGTCCTGTAAGCTTTTTTTGCGGTTACAGGACAACAAAACATTTTCCCTAAAAATTACTTCCGTTCCAGCCCCAGTTGCTTGTTCCAAAATATGCTGCATACACAGCATTGCCTGGAATTCCCAGTTGGGTGTTCAGAATTTCGCAAATTTTTGCAGTCATCTTGTCGCTCTGGCCCGCATCAATATTTCCAAGAGCTTTTACTTCTACAAAAGCACCCTTTTCCATTTTTTTTCCGCCGAAATACAGATCCTGATCATCAACAAGATTAATCATAAGATAGCTTTCAGGTTTTCCCATGATGCTGATAGCTTTTCCAAGTTCAGCTTTTAATACATCTCTTTTTTCAGCCGGGAGACTGACAGTAGTTTCAACTTTAATCATTGGCATATCGATTTTAACCTCCTGAATATAAATCGATAAACGGACATGTCAAGGCTTTAAGCGAAGCATCTTTTGACGTGTCCGCCTGGTACACATTTCTTCATTAATTATACCACTAAATCGGAAATTGTTTTTATACCTGACCAGCAAAAACCACCACTTTATGCACCCTTTACATATTCCTGGGCTTCAAGATACGAAACGAGTTCCTCAAAATTGAACTCGTCCACCAGATTTTCAAACTTCTGCCTGGCCTGTAAAAAAGCTTCACTGTCAGCCTCGTGAAAGCAGATTTTTCTTATGCCCATAATCGACGCCACAATCATTTGCGACAGATAGATTAATTCTTTGTTGTTGTTAAAGACAACGCCGCATCCCCAGTTTCCCGTATGAATTTCAAAATTCCGGACCTTTGATTTTGTACCCTGGGCAACAATTCCCCCAAAACCTGCAAACAGACACTGGCACAGATAATACAGATGACCGCGCTCATATTTTTCAAAATTACCGGAAGGAACCGCATGGCTATGATGTTGTTCTTTTTGTCCCATGTAATCAGCTGATTGTTCCGGATATTCCGTAAATCTTTTATCACAGCCCACTGAGGAACATTTTCAAAAAGGAGGGGAGTGGGGCAAATCAAATTACCATCCCTGCAGTAAGTAGCCGGGGAAATGCACACAAAAGGATCCCTGTTCAAAAATATGTTCACCTTAAAAAGAAGCGGCATTTGAGCAACCTGAATGGCAGACAGGGAACAAAAATCATCATAATCCCTGAAGTCAAAGGCTTCCCGGTCGGCAAAATTCATGTACCATATTCTGGAATTATCACCGCCACTTTTATAATCAAAATCATCTTCAGAAGAGGCAATTTCAATCGGGTGCTTGGAGAGCAGGGCATAACGGTTTTCTTTGCTTGAAAAAAACTCATATTTTGAAACCCGCAGGATTCCCCTCTGATGTTTGTGGTGGGCTCTGGAATCATAATAAAAAGCCTCGGTGAGCGGATTCTGGAAATCATCTTCCGGCAATTTAATCAGCTCATTAATTTTGAGAGAAACAGAACCTTTTTCTTTAATCAGTTTGAGGGCGCGGTTGTTCATGTAATTAAGATAGAAAGAAAATACAAAAACAGCAAATTCAAAAAGGGCGGATTTTTAAGATTTTCCCACTTAAATTCTGTATGGTGGATTTTTCCCGCTTTTAACAGCACACAAACTTGCCACAAAAAAGATTCCCCATTATCTTTTGACACTGCCGGCAAAAAACAAGAGGAGAAATTTTTATGAAAACAATCAGACAGGTAATGGACATTAAAGTAAGGGATTTTGATTTTTCGGTTCGCTGCATAAACTGCATGAAAAAAATGGGCATCGAAACACTCTCGGACCTTACCCGACATTCCCAGGAGGAAATAAAAAAAATGCGCAGCATGGGCAAAAAATCCCTGGACGAAATCGACGCAAAACTCAATTTTCTGGACTTAAATTACAGCATGGACGACAAAAAATGGCTGCAGTGGGGCCTCAGGCACATCCCGTTAATCAAAGACCTCTAAAAAAAGGTGGCAGGGGTAGTAGAAGTATGGGCGTATCCATGCCTTCACATCCGTTCAGTCATGGCCGGGCTATCCGCAGTTCCGCGCAAAAGCGCTCCATCCCTGCGGGACGGCCCCGCCGCTGCTACTATCCCTTACGCGGGGGAGTTTATTTGCGAATACTTTTTTTTCGATGTAAAATCAAATTATGAATGCAATCTGCAAAGACATTTTCTGTTCGATTCATGAGGGAAAATGGCTTTATGTTGAATATCAAAATACTGATAATGAAAGAACAAAATATTGGATTTCGATTAACAACATTAACATTGAAAAGAAAAGTCTCGAAGTAACCGGTTTACATTTAGGAAATTTTAAAACAAAAAATCTTTATATGTTTGTAAATAAAATTCTGACTACTCAAGTAATCGATGGAACATTTTATTATACAAATAAAGAATTACTTGAAGATATTGATGTATATCCTGAAAAGTATGCCTTTCTTTTCAATAATATTGTTAATCTAAAAACTCTTAATTATTTATCAGATTGCAATAAACTTGCTGATCTTCCAAAATTAAATAATGACTATGCATTGATAAAGAAATTAGATGCAGGAAAAATTCAGAATCAAAGGTATCTGCTTGATGATGAACAATTTAAAATGATTGTAAACAGTTTCAAGAAGACTGCATCGGTAAAAAAAGAAAGATTTATAAATTCTATAATTCAACTTGCGCTTAATGTTTTAAGTGTTCATACCCCAAAAGGATTATATGTTCTTGCGTACCGGGAAGTAATGTTTGATGTAGCAAAACGAAGTTTACTTGCTGGTAGTAAAATTAAGATTTGTACTGAATTTTGTGTTGATGGAGTTAACAAGCAAAGCATCCTGAATTTCATTCAACCTGATGAAATGCAACATCTTGAAAATATAGATCTGATACCAGAAAATATAAAAGATCTAATTACAGAGAATATTCATGGAAATAAAAATTATGAAGTTGATGATTGTCCGTATTTTATTTGTTTACAACGCAATACGAATAGTAATCTTGAAAAAGAATATGAAGCAATCATTGATATGTATGAAACTGATAGTGTAACTATACCGATAAAAGCATTTTTTGGTGAACTTCATAGTGTTAAACAAAATGCTGAAACATTACCTATTGCATTAATAGATCGAAATGTAAACCTAGACCAATTATTGGCAATTCATAACGCAATTAATTATCCCGTTGCTTATATACAAGGTCCGCCAGGAACAGGAAAAACTACAACAATCATTAACACTATCATCACCGCATTTTTTAATAATAAAACCGTTTTGTTTTCTTCGTATAATAATCATCCTATTGATGGTGTTTTTGAAAAACTTACAAATCTTAAATATCGAGGTTATACAATACCGTTTCCAATTTTAAGGATTGCAAGTAATGAAAAAATTCCTGAGACGATAAATTACATAAAAAGACTTCTTGCAACAGTTCAGAATCTTTCAGTTTATGCAGATGTTTTAAATCAAAATAAGCAGATTCAAATAGAAAGAACCCGGCAATTAACTGAACTTCTCCAAAAACATGAAGAGCAACTGGATTTAAAAGAGCGGCGAGATTTGATTGATGCAATGCTTTCTAAAAATGAAAATATGAATCTTCGGTTGAATCTTGAAGGGCAACAAGAAAATGCAATTACAAAACGTTTAAAGGAAATTGGAAATATAACAGATGAAGAGGCTTTAGCATTATTATATTTTGATCATGATAAATTAATGCAATTTGTAAATTTTACATCTGTAAGATACCTGAAGCAACTTTATGAGCCTGAATACAAAGATTTTCTTGATATATTACGATTGGAAGATGAAAAAGAACAGATAAATAAATTTAATAAGTATTTTGCTGTTTCAGAAAATATAAAAAAAATGCAAAAAGTATTTCCTGTGTTCTGTTCAACATGTATTTCAACACAAAAAATTGGTGAACCAAAATTATTTTTTGATATGACAATTATGGATGAAGCCAGTCAATGTAATACTGCTGTTTCTCTGGTCCCTATTATTCGTGGAAAAAACTTGATGCTTGTTGGGGATCCACAACAACTTAATCCAGTAATTACTTTAGACCCTAATATAAATTCAGAACTTAAAGCAAAATATAATGTGAATGATAGTTATGACTATATTCAAAATTCAATTTATAAGGTATTTCTTGCAAATGATGCAGTGAGTCAGGAAACACTTCTACACAATCATTACCGGTGTGCAAAAGAAATTATAGAATTTAATAATAGAAAATATTATAACAATCAGTTAAATGTAAAATCTAGAGGTATGTATGAGCGGCCTTTAGTATTTTGTGAGGTTGCTGAAAATTATTCTTCTGATAAAAATACAGCTCCGGAAGAAGTTGAGACAATCATAAGATATGTAAAAAATAAACCAGGTAAAAAAATAGGGATTATTACACCTTTTAAAAACCAAAAAGAATTAATAGCACATCGGTTACAGGAAGAGCATCTTGATCAAGAAATAACTTGTGGAACAGTTCATGCTTTTCAGGGGGATGAAAAAGATGAGATCTTATTTTCCCTGGCGTTGACAAATCATACACATGAAAAAACTTATGACTGGTTAAAAAATAATCGCGAACTATTAAATGTTGCAGTTTCAAGAGCTAAAGAAAAATTAATTTTGATTTCAAGTAATAAGGAATTACAACGGTTACATAAAAAGGATGAGCAGGATGATTTATATGAATTAGTACATTATGTTTGGTCAAATGGTGACTATAAAGTATCGTCCAGAGAAACATCTTCTAGAGCTTTGGGAATTAAACCATATAGTTCAGAAACTGAAGATGCATTTTTAACAACACTCAATCAAGTTCTTTCTGTTTTGCTGGAATATAATTTTCAATATTCTGTAAAACGAGAAGTTCAAATTTCTCATTTATTTGAAAAATTACCTTCAGATTGTTCTTTCTTTTTTAGGGCAAGTATGGATTTTGTAATTTATAAAAAGGTTTTCAAAAATAAAGAATTTCCCGTCCTGGCAATAGAGTTGGATGGCCCGGAACATCATAATGATCCAAAGGTAATTGAACGTGACGAAAAGAAAAAACAAATCTGCAAAGATCACGGATTTACTCTGATTCACGTAGATAATACATATGCCAGAAGATATAACTTTTTGAAGGATATTTTGACGGAATTTTTGGAAAATAAAGAGATTAATTGTTAAAAATTGTTTTCGTATGAATTTTGAAACTACATTTTAGCAAAGATCTGGCTTTGAATAAGAATTCCTGCTAAGCTGCAAGTATGAAGCTTAGTCAGGGTATTTACGAAAACATCATTAATAATGAAATTCTTTCAGAAATCAACGAACTTACAGATAGTTCTGCAAAGACACTTCCTATTGACAAAGAAGAATCTCCTGTAATCTTATCCTCGTATCTTTCTAAATTACTGAAACAAAAACTCGAAGAAAGCGATTCTACTGAAGACAACATTAAACTTATTAATAAACTCATTCAGACATTCTCTGACTCTGATGAAAATCTTATTTCTGATAATGAACATTTTCTTGCTGAAGTCATTTCAAATCAAAAAAAAGTTGAACAGAGTGCAGCAAAATCAGAAACTGCCCGCCCGGAAACAGGATTTCTTTATTCGTCATTATTCACAGGTCGCGGAAGTAAAATTCCTCTTTACAGTGAAATTAAAAAGGATATTGAATCGTCAGATGAAATCTATTTTATCATTTCCTTTCTAAAACTTTCTGGACTTAATTTAATCTACGAAGATTTAAAAAAGTTCTGCAATCAACCTGGCCACAAACTTAGAATTATCACAACAACTTATTGTGGGATTACGGAACCTAAAGCCGTACAAAGAATAGCAGAGTTACCAAATACAGAAGTTCGCATTTCTTACAACACTAAAAAAGAATGCCTTCACGCAAAATCTTATATCTTCATCAGAAACTCAGGATGCAGTACTGCTTATATCGGTTCTTCTAATCTTTCTAAATCTGCACAAACAGAAGGCCTTGAATGGAATATTCGTGTTACAAATGCAGAAAATGAACATATCATAAATGCAGCTAAAGCAACATTTGATACATATTGGAATAATCCTGATTTTGAAGAATACAAAACAGGTGATGAAGAAAAACTTCGTGCAGAATTAAAGCTTGCTAAAACAGGTGGAATTTCATTTGAGCATCTTCAGCAATTTACAATTCTTCCTCATCAAAAAAAGATTCTTGATAAAATTCAGGTTGAACGGGAACAGAATGGAAATTATAAAAACCTCGTTGTAGCTGCAACAGGAACAGGTAAAACTGTAATTTCTGCTTTTGATTACAGACGATTTAGTAACAATGAAAAATCTTATAAACTTTTATTTGTTGCCCACAGAAAAGAAATCCTTGAACAATCAATTAAAACTTATCGTAGTGTTTTAAATGATGCCAACTTTGGAGAACTCTGGGTTGCAAATTATAAGCCGAGCAATGGTCTTGAAAATCTATTTTTATCAGTAGATATGTTTGCATCTCGTTGGGGTGAAACTTTCAGTAAACTTCCTGCAGATTATTATGATTACATTGTTATTGATGAAGCACACCATTCCACAGCGAACAGTTATCGTGAGCTTTTCAAACATTTTACTCCAAAAATCCTCCTTGGTCTTACTGCTACTCCGGAGCGTATGGATGGAACAAGTTTGCTTCCAGATTTTGGAGGAAAAATTACTGCTGAAATTCGTTTGCCAGAAGCTTTGGAACAAGGTCTTCTTTCACCCTTCCAATATTATTGCATAAGTGATGATACAGATCTTACTGACGAAACAATTTGGAGAGGTGGAAAGTATATCGACTCGGAATTGTCAGTTCGACTCTGTACAAAACAACGAACAGCTTTAATTGTAAAAACACTTAATTACTATTTAGCAGATGAACAGAAAGTCAAAGCTTTATGTTTCTGCACGGATAAAGATCATGCTAAGTTTACTGCAGAGAGTCTTTCAACTGCTGGCTTGAAATCAGATTATTTAGTATCAGGGGACACAGAACAGGCAAAAGATAAACGTAAAGAAGTAGTAAACAAACTTCGCCGTGGAGAAATCAATTATCTTTGTGTTGTAGATATATTTAATGAAGGTGTGGATATTCCTGAAGTTGATACAGTTTTATTCCTTCGTCCAACTGAAAGTCTAACAATTTTTTTGCAGCAACTTGGTCGAGGTTTAAGACTTTGTCCTGAAAAGGAAGTTCTTACTGTATTTGATTTTGTTGCCCATGTTAATAAGAAGTTCGATTTTGAAAGTCGTTTTAGAGCCTTACTAAAAAAAAGTGATGGTGGAATTGATATTAAAAAGCAAATAACTGAAGGCTTTGTTTTATTACCACCAGGATGTTCTATTATGATGGAGCAGAAGGCCCGTGATTATGTTCTTCAGACAATTAGTGCTGCGATTTTTACATCAAAAAAATTAATCCAAAGTATTCAAAGTTACTCATTTGTTCCAGCTTTAGGCCAATTCATAGCAGATATT
This sequence comes from Treponema sp., assembly GCA_045597415.1. Lineage (GTDB taxonomy): Bacteria > Spirochaetota > Spirochaetia > Treponematales > Treponemataceae > Treponema_D. Next base: position 10,584 of record JAZLKD010000023.1, read on the forward strand.
AATCAGGATGTGAGATTAATTTATAAAGGAAAAAATTGCTGGACTTCATTATTAAGGGCAGCAGGAAAGGTAACATATCAGGATGATGATTTTACACAGTTATTTACTAATAATCTTACAAAGCTTACTCACTTAAACAGTGCGGCAAATCTAAGATTCATTCTGAAAATCATTGAAGAAAAAGAAAAACTTGTTTGTGCAAACTCAACTGAAGAAAAATATCTTTATATTTTCTGTTACAATCTCTTCTATAAAAAAGCAGATAAAAATGGTCCCGAAACAGATATGAGTTCTCTTCCAGCTCTTTTGAAAAAGTTGAATGACTATCCATTATTTGTAAAGGAAATAAAAGAATTAGTAGAATACAAACTTGATAATCTTGAAATTGTTACAGAACCTTTATCTGATACAGTAGATCCAGGAATAGAAGCCTATGGTTGTTACAACAGGAATGAGATTCTTCTTTGTTTAATATTCCAGAAGCAATGAAATCATTCACATTTACTCAACAAAGTGGAATTGTTCCAGTAGATGATAACACAGAATTATTCTTTGTAACCTTGAATAAGTCTGAAAAGGAATTCTCACCGACCAGTATGTATAAGGATTATGTCATTTCTGAACACAAGTTCCATTGGCAAAGTCAGAATAAAGATACAATCAAAGGTTCGGGAAGCAGATATATTAATCAAAAAACGAATGGTAAAAAATTCATTCTTTTTGTTCGCGAAACTAAAAATGATGGTTTTGGAAACACAAATCCATTCTACTGTTTTGGTTATGTAGATTACATCACATCAACTGGTGAAAAACCAATGAGTATTGAATGGGAAGTTGAAAAACCAATCATGGCTAAGTTCTTGGAAGCGGTGTAATTAGTGAGGATAATTTATGAATAAAATTTCAAAATCTGAAGCAATAAACTTGTTCAGAGCGGCAGGTTTAAATATGTATGGGAATATAACCTTTGCTTCTCAAAATGCTACGGGTTATATTTATTGGGCAAATCCAAATCGAGAGTATCTTAAATCTGACTGGTGGATTATATTAAATGATATCGAAAAAAGAATTCTTCATGCACTTCTGATACCAGGCAATACATTAAAAGCTTCAGATCTTGTTATGAGAGCAGATAAGCCAGAACGAATTGACCTTCAGATAAACTATGTAAACGATTATTTTATAGATACACGAAGTAAAATTGTTTTTACCAAATGGATTAAAAAATCATTTAAGTACTAAAATAAACGTATGAAACACATCACCGTAAGCGGAGCCATAATCCTTCGCACCAACCCACTTACCCGTCAAAAAGAAATCCTCTCCACCCAGCGAGGCTATGGTGACTTCAAAGGTGGCTGGGAAATTCCTGGCGGAAAGCTGGAACCTGGCGAAACTCCAAAACAGTGCATCGTCCGTGAAATCCGTGAAGAACTTGCCACTGAAATTAAGGCTGAAAAAATCCTCGGTATTGTAGATTATGATTACCCAACTTTCCATCTGACCATGCATTGCATTCTCTGCACAATCGTCTCAGGTGAGCCCAAACTTCTTGAACACGAGGCCGCAAAATGGCTTAACAAGGAAACTCTGCACTCGGTAGACTGGCTTCCGGCTGATCTTTTGATTCTGGATAAAATTGAAGAAATTCTTTAGATGGTGCTGATTGGACTTGAACCCGCTGTCTTTTGAATGTTTTTCAGACGCTCTGTCCGGGTGAGCTGCAGCTTTGTTTTTTTTATTTCTGCAGGATTTTTCTGAGGCTTTCGTAAACCATTGATGCGTATTGTTCTTTTATCTCTTGTCTGTCCATTCCTGCTGTTCCGACTGTTTCTGCAAAATCAAATATTTCTGTGCCATTGATTATGCAGTAATAAACCTGTCCTTTGCGGCTGTCTTTGTTGCAGGGATCGATGTTTCCTGTTGTTCCTGTGATTCCCACTGCTATTGCGGTCTGGAACCCGTCTTTTGCTGCCTGCGCCATTGCCCGTGCACATTCCCTGGAATAGACTCCATGTTCCCGGATTATTTTTGGATCGACTCCAAGGCGGATTTTCTGTTCATTGCTGTAGGTCACATAACTGCCTTTGAATATTGCGGAAGCTCCTTCGGTGTCTGTCAAATGACTTGCAAGCAGTCCTGATGTGCAGCTTTCCATAAATGTGATTGTCTGATTTATTTTGATGAGATGGTCTGTGACCTGGGCATAAATTGAATTCATGGTGTGATTTTTGTAAGGGGTTGTCTGTGAATTGTGCTGCCACAGTGATTTTGGCAGGTTGAATCAGCGCAGCAACACAATTTTTTGAATATAACTTTTCTTTTGATGCAGCGGTTTTGAAAGCCTCAGCCACTGCATCCGGGTCTGATTAGTAGTTTTCTTCGCGGATTTCGAAGTAGCTCTGTGGATGTGCACAAACAGGGCAGGCTGCAGGAGCGTCTGTTCCTACTACAATGTGTCCACAGTTGCGGCATTCCCATACTTTTACTGAAGATTTTTTGAATACTTCCTGTGCTTCTACATTTTTGAGCAGTGCACGATAACGTTCTTCGTGACATTTTTCAATTGCAGCTACTCCGCGGAATTTTTTTGCAAGTTCATTAAAGCCTTCTGCTTCTGCTGTTTTGGCAAATTCTTCGTACATGTCTGTCCATTCAAAGTTTTCGCCGTCAGCTGCTGCTGCAAGGTTTGCTTTTGTATCTCCGATTCCGCCTAATTCTTTGAACCACAATTTGGCGTGTTCTTTTTCGTTGTCTGCTGTTTTGAGGAAAAGGGCAGAAATCTGTTCAAACCCTTCTTTTTTTGCCTGTGAGGCAAAGTATGTGTACTTGTTACGTGCCTGAGATTCTCCTGCAAAAGCTGCCTGTAAGTTTTTTTCTGTCTGAGTTCCAGCGTATTTGTTTGCCATTTTTTTCCTCCTTCTGGCATATTAATGTCATTGATTTTTTATTACGACATAGCCTGTTTATTTACAATTCTATCGTAAATAACAGATATTGCAAAGAATTCAGTTAATGTGTGTTATAATGTTATAGCGGTATTGATTATTTTTACGGATATATCATATTAACTTTGAGAGGTGATTTTATGAAGAAACTTATTGCTCTTTTTGCGGCTGCTGTTTTCTCTGTTTCTAGTGTCATTGCCGGAACATGGGATTTGAATGCCAATTATCTGATGCGTAAAAATTCTAAAGTTGAAATTGAAAACGACGTAACTATCGAAACTGAAGACGGAAAAGGTTTTCAGGGAATCATTACAAAGTTTATGGGTGATCCTGGATTTGTAGATTTTGGCTTGAATCTGACTCTTGGTTATGATGATCTTGAAAAAGAAGGTGAAACCTTAAAAAACCTTTATTTTTCTTTTGGTCCTGCCGTGAAAATCAACCTGAACAAATATCTGGTTTTGTTTGGTAATGCAGGATTTTTGTGTGAAAACGTAAGATTTGAAAAACTTGAAACAAATGCTCTCGGTTATGGTTTTGATGTAAACGTTGGTGCCCGTCTGTACTTTAATGACTTTATCGGTGTAAATGCAGGTGTTGATTATGGTGTCATCACAAGTGGAACTGTAAGCAATGACAATTCAAGTACCGAACTTGATGTTACTGGTGGCAAAAACATTAAATTTTATGCCGGAATTGCTTTCAGATTAGGTGACTGATTTATTCTTCGTTTTTAAAGGCATCTTCCAGTCGTTCTGAGATTGTCTGCAGCTGTTCTTCTGTTGTAATGTGGAACATGGCAAGGACATCCTGATCGAACTGGTAGAAGTCTACTTCCCTTGTCTGGTAATGTGCAATCATATCGGCAAGGTAAATCAAACTTGCAAGTTTTTTAATTTCTTCCGGTGCTAGATCCGGCTCATGGTGATGGCGGATTACAGAAACGATTACTTCCGGGAAATTCCATTTTTCAGCTACAAGTCCACCGATTTCGCCGTGATTTACGCCGGCAAGAAGTTTTTCAAAAATCTGGGGCTGGATTCCTTTCTGTGAACAGATGTCTTTGATTTTTTCGATAATCTGCGGGTGAGCTGTATCAAAAACAAGTTTTCCCATATCGTGCAAAAGTCCGCAAACATAAGAATCATCTATAATATTGCGTTCGCTTCCGCAGAAATTTCGCGCCAGGTTGTATGAATAGAATGCAACTTTGTAAGCATGTGTCCACAGTTCTTTTTTCTGACTTCTGCCCATTTCGTTAAGGGCTGTCATGGAACCTACGGAAATGAGCATATTCTTAATGCCGCGCAATCCTACAAGTTTAACTGCATCTGCAATTGAGTGGCATGGACTTGCGAGGGCAAATGTAGCAGAGTTTACAAGTTTGAGCAGGTCAGTTGTGAGTGAAACATCACTGGAAATAAGCATGGCAATGTCGCTCATTTTTGATGTCGGATCATTAAGCAGCTTATTTACCTTGAGAATTGTGTCCGGAAACTGTGGAAGTTCATCGATGATGTTTACGAATTCTCTTGAAACTGTATAAATGTCTTTCTGTGTTTTTTCGTTGAGGGGAAGAATGATTCTTGTAATTGTTTCTCCGTTTTCGCAGAGCATCTGGAAGTTTTCTTCTGTAAGCCCGATTTTTTCCAGCATAAGAATCATGATGATAAGACCAAGTCCTGCACCTTCTGTGTCATCCAGTACCTGTGTCAAAGCCTGGTCAACGGATGTGTACTGCTGTGCGCGGCTAAGTTTGTCGTGCATTCGTTTGTATTCGTTTACTGTTAATTCTGAATTGTTGCGTACTTCAATCTTGATTTTGTTGTTGCGGGACTGAAGAATGAGTTTTACATACAATCCTGCTTTTTTCTGAAGATTGAGGTAATACTTGATGTTGTTCAATGTGTCGGTTTTACAGGTTTCCATACCTTTTGCATAATCTTCATCATTGTTGATATCAAGTTTTTTCTCACGGAAGTAAATTCGTTTTGTATTTGCTTTTTTAGAGTTGGTAATAAGTTCGTTGAGGCAGTATGTAAGATACTCAACCATCTGTGACTGGTTTAATTCTTCAAGAAAAGCTGTGAGTACAGAACCCATATAGATTTCCATCTCGTGAGGCAATGTATAAGTTGTGATAGACAGTGGAATGCCGGCCCTGATGGCCATTTTAATCTTGGAGATGTCTAAATTAACTTTTCTTGGTGATGGCATATAAACTTTTTCCCGATATATTTTTGGCAGGAATTTAAAAATTCTGCATGACTATATAATAGAATTATAACCGATTTTTTACTATTATAACACTATGTTTGATTGTTTTCTTGCACATCTTTTAGTAGTTTGTCTTATTCTTACAGCGGCATTCCGAATGTTCTTTGTGAGTCGCAGTAAAATCGATTTTCTGGTTTGTCTGGCTCCTCTTGCGTTCCTTATTGAAGCTGCAAATTTCTTTATCTGGGGTGCTGATATTTTCATTGTTGTAATGCTTGTTTTTTCATTCATCAACATTCTTTTTAATCTGCGATCCCTTATCCGTATGAGTGCACACCTTCTTGTTGATGAATACAGCGTTGCTTTTGTTGTGGTCAATATTCTGACCATTCTTTTTAGTTTTGCTTACATTATCATGCTTTTAATTTACCGCCCTGTTGCCTATAATCCGCGTAACTATAATGTCAAAATTGAAAATACTGTTATCAGCGGAACTCTTGAAGAAGGGCTTAAGGTTAAAGACAACATTTTTACTGGCGGAAGCCGTGCCGGGGTTTTAAAAAAATATTCGCCGATTGAAGAAAAAGAATCCAGGTTTGAATATGAACCTGTTTTTATTTTTGCCGGAACTGCCATGGGGCCGGTTTCGTATTATGAACCTTATCTGATGATGCTTTGTCAGCGGGGTTATACTGTCTATGCTGCCGATCTGTATCCGGAAGATGATACAAGTGAGCCTGGTTTGAGTGGAATGCGCATTTTTAAGAAGCAGGCAATTACAAAAAAATATTTTGAAGATAAAGAAGCCTATGACGAATACCGCCGGAAGGAAATTGAAATACTGCTTAAAGAGTACAGGGAAATTACTGAAATTGTTCTCGGGCTCGAAGGAATGGAAAAAAAGGTTTATTACATTTCTGACGGAATTGAAAATGACCTGATTTATTCTGTTGTCTGTGATTTTCCTGATAACTGTCTGGGATATTTTCCAATGGACTCAATTACGGAATATAAGACAAGCGGTTTTGGTTTTGTCGATATGACTCACATGGTTACGGCAAAAAAGAAAGGGCTTAAAAGGGATAATTCATTTTTTATTCCCCGTTATTTGGCCAAAAAAACTGCTGTTGATGTTGAACAGTTTTTGCCGTTAAAGCCTGCTGCTGAACCTGAAAATGCTGAAGAAGAGGTTGCGGCGGAGGAAAAAACGGCAGAAGTTGAGAACGCGTCAGGGACTGGAGCAGCGTCAGTTGGCGACAGCCAATGAAGCGTAAGCGGAACTGCGCAAGGCCCGGTCCTTTGCCTGTCAAAGGGAGACGCCCTGCTGCTGCAAAATGATGAAAAAAAGAGGAAACGGAAATGAATCTTGTTCAACTGGATGATTTTTTTAATAGAATTTTGCGAAAGGAGAATTTTCAGTCTGATCCGGCACGAAACGGAATTCAGATTGCAAACAGTGCTCCTTTTGAAAAAGAAATTACAAAAGTTGCCTTTGCGGTAGATGCCTGTGAAGAAACTGCCCTTAAGGCTGCGGAACTTGGATGTCAGGTGCTTTTTACTCATCACGGGCTTTTCTGGGGTGGTTGCGAGACTGTAACCGGGATTCATTACAAAAGGCTTGCGGCTTTTATTAAAAATGACCTGGCTTTGTGTGCATATCATATTCCCCTGGATGCAAATAATCCTTATGGAAACAACTTCGGGATGGCGGCAAAACTTGGTCTTGTGCGTTGCCGTCCTTTCGGGCAGTGGAGGGGAATGACTCTTGGCTGTAAAGGTGACCTGGAAACTCCAATGACTGTGGAGCAGATTGAAGAAGAACTTTTTGGAGCCGGAAAGGCAAATATTGTGCTTCCGTTTGGTAAAAAACTTATAACAAGTGTTGCCATTGTAAGCGGCGGGGCGGGTGAAGATTATGAGCAGGCTGTTGAAGTCGGTGCGGACTGTTTTATTACAGGGGAAGTCAGCCACGAATTGTATCATCCTGTTAAAGAGTCGCAGATTAATGTGATTGGCGGCGGTCATTATGCAACTGAGATTTTTGGCGTCAACCTGCTGAGGGAGAAACTTGAAGAGGAGACTGGCATAGAAACTGTTTTTATAGATGTTCCGACTAGACTATAAATTTTTTTGCCTTTATAATTTTTGATTATGTCTAATGAAATTATTGATGTTGAATTTAAAGATAAATCACCGGTGTATAAAAGATATATTCCGCTGGTGCTGACTCTGCTTGTGATTCTTGCGGATCAGGTTACAAAATTGCTTATTGAAGCAAATCTGCCGAAACCTACCTTTCCGGGACAGGGACACAATCTTCTTGGCGGTTTTATCAGCATTGATTACCTTTGTAATCCTGGTATTGCTTTCAGCATGCTTAGCAATCTGACTCAGGTGTTCAGATGGGCTCTTTTGTGCGTTGTGCCTCTTCTGGTGCTTTTTGTTGTCCTTTGTATTTTCCTCAGGAATACAAGTTTTACTCAGCTGCAGCGATGGGCTATTGCCGGAATTATGGGCGGCGGTTTTGGAAACATTATTGACCGTTTTTTCAGGGCTGATGGTGTTGTGGATTTTATCAGTGTAAAACTCTACGGCCTTTTTGGTTTTGAATACTGGCCTATGTTTAATGTTGCAGATATGGCCGTTGTTATTTGTGGTATTCTGCTTATTGTTTCATTCTTTGTATCGTTTTCTGCTGCAAAGAAGGAGGAAGGGGAATGACAGTAGAAACAAGAACTTTCTGGTTTAACTGCGGTGTTTTTCTGATGAACGGGATTCTGCTTGCTTTGATTGAAGGCGGAATCTATTTTGGCTGTCTGTTTTATGTGCTTCCGCAGTTTGAAGATGCTGCCAACAGCGGTGTTGTTAATGCCATTCTTCCTGTTGCCATGATCATCGGGCTGATTGCGGCAATGGTTATAAGTTCAAGTATCATTACCTGGGTTATTAAAAAGTTTGAACTTCAGGATAAGCTTGATCAAAAACTTGTTAACCGTTACCTGAAAAAATAAATATGCAAAAAAAAACCGCTTCAAAATTCGAAGCGGTTTTTTTTGCCTTGTACTAAGACTAGCGGAGCAAGCTGAGTACGTTCTGGCTTGACTGGTTTGCCTGAGCGATCATAGCTGTACCAGCCTGGCTGAGAACCTGGTTCTTTGTGAAGTCTACCATTTCTTTAGCCATATCTGTATCACGGATGCGTGATTCAGAAGCCTGGAGGTTTTCAGCTCCAACATCGAGACCTACAACTGTCTTTTCGAGACGGTTCTGGTAAGCACCGAGGTCAGCACGCTGTTTGTTGATCTTTTTCAATGCTTCATCGATAGTTCCGATAGCGCGGTTAGCATCATCTGGAGCTGCGATTGACATGATTTCTTCTGATCCAACGTTGCGGAGTCCGAGAGCAGCAGCTGTCATTGTACCAATGAAAACCTGTGTTCTCTGGTCCATGTTAGCACCAATGTGGAACCACATAGATCCTGTAACAACGTTTTCGCCTGTAGGACGTGCAAAACGACCTGTAAGCATATTCATACCGTTGAACTGTGCCTGTGATGCGATGCGGTCAACTTCAGCAACGAGCTGAGAAACTTCAACCTGAATCTGCATGCGGTCTTCATCAGTGTAGATACCGTTTGAAGACTGTACAGCGAGTTCACGGATACGCTGCATAATGTCTGTTGTTTCCTGAAGGTATCCTTCAGTTGTCTGGATGAACGAAATACCGTTCTGTGCGTTTGTAGAAGCCTGATTCATACCACGAATCTGTGCTCTCATTTTTTCAGAAACTGCGAGTCCTGAAGCGTCATCACCAGCGCGGTTGATTTTCATGCCTGATGAAAGTTTTTCCATGTTCTTCTGCTGTGTAAGTTCAGTAAGACCTGTAGCTCTCTGTGAGAACATTGCGCTCATGTTGTGATTAATAACCATAATATATCTCCTTGTAAGATGTTGGCTGTTGATTCTACAAGTGTCCGCCGACAAATGTAGTTCCCCGGGTATACCACCCTATATTTAATATGTCGGTATTTAAAAAATGGACTTTAGGGAAATTTTTGAAAAAAAAGTAATTTTTTTTAGGAGGGAAAACCTTGCGCAACATAGCTGCTTCGAGACTCGCTCAAAATAGTCCTCGACTGTTTTGGCGGGGGCTTTTAGTTTGAGAACTGGGCTTTTACCAGGCGGGCATATTCTCCGTTCTGGGCCATTAATTGCTGGTGGGTGCCGGTTTCTGTTATGTGCTGGCCTTCGATTACTGCGATCCTGGCTGCATTCCGGATTGTGGAGAGTCTGTGGGCGATGATGAAGGTTGTGCGGCCTTTGCTTAATTCGTCAAAGGCGGCCTGGATTTTTTGCTCTGTTACACTGTCTAACGCGCTTGTAGCTTCGTCCAGGATGAGTATGGGAGGGTTTTTGAGGAAGACCCGGGCTATGCTGATGCGTTGTTTCTGGCCGCCTGAAAGTTTGATTCCCCGTTCACCTACAACTGTATCAAGGCCTTGTGGCATTTTGCTGATGTCTTCCCAGATTTCGGACCTCTTTGCGGCAGTGATGATTTCTTCTTCTGTGGCGTCTGGTTTGCCGTATGCGATGTTCTGGCGGATTGTGCCTGCAAAAAGAAAAACGTCCTGCTGTACAAGACCGATGTTCTGTCTGAGGGATTTAAGTGTAAGGTCTTTGATGTCGTGGCCGTCTATTTTTATGGATCCTGCCGTGTAGTCGTAAAATCTGGGCAGAAGGTGGCAGATTGTAGTTTTGCCGGAGCCGCTTGGACCGACCAGTGCCATTGTGGTGCCTGCTTCTACGGTAAAATTAATGTTGTCGAGAATCTGAACTCCGTTTCCGTAATCGAAGCCTACATTCTCATATTCAACTTTGCCTTTAACGTCTGCAAGTGTTATTGCGTCTGCTTTTTGAGGAGTTTCTTCGTGAGTGTGCATTATTTCGCTGAAGCGGATAAAGCCTGCCATTCCTGTTGAAAACTGTTCGATAAAGTTTGTAAGGCGGCGGATTGGCTGAAGAAATGCTGCAACGAACATTGTGGCAGCAACAAGATCACCGATAGTCATCTGGCCTTTGATGATGAAATATCCGCCGGCTCCCAGAATTACAACGTTGAGGATGTGAGTTACAAATTCCATCTGGCTGTGAAAATTTGCCATGGATTTGTAATACTTTTTTTTGGAATCAAGAAAAGCCTGGTTGCTTTCTTCAAACTTTTCCTGCTCGTGTTCTTCATTTGTAAATACTTTTGTGACTCTTGCCCCTGAAATGGAGCTTTCAACCTGCGTATTTACGTCGGCAGTTTTGCCTTTGACTCCTTTGCTTGTGTTCATCAGGGAACTTCGGCTTAATGCTGTTCTTGTGACCATGAGTACAAGGGAACCGATTACGATAGCGGCCATCTGCCACCTGATTGTGAACATTACGACAAAAGCTCCAAGAATTGTCAGTACCGATATTATAAGGTCTTCAGGTCCGTGGTGAGCAAGTTCCGAAACTTCAAAAAGGTCTGTTGTTGCCCGGCTCATTAAAGATCCAGTGCGGTGTTTATCAAAAAATGAAAAAGACTGGCTCTGGATATGGGCAAATATGTCGGCACGCATGTCCTTTTCAACATAAACGCCAAAAACGTGACCAAAATATGTTATGAACCAGTGTGCCAGTGTTCTTATTATATAAAGAAGTACACAACCGCCGATTATGAGCATAAAAAGGCGGATTGTCTGTTCAGGGGCAGACTGATACTGGGGAAGGACCTGATTCAGCGTGTAGCGGGAAATGACGGGAAAAATTAAATCCACTGCTGCTACAAGTATTGCAAAAAGGACGTCAGTAATAAAAAGTCCTATGTGGGGCTTGAAATATGAAAGGAAATATTTAAAATCGCCTTGTGGAATGTCTTTGAGGCCGAGGGGGCCCTGTATTGGTTTTTCTTTGCGTGCCATAAGGTAAATTATATAAAAAAAAAAGGCCCCCGTACATTATTAAAAAATGCAGCGGGAGCCGTAAAAATATTGTTACTTAAGGCAAAGCTTCCATAAAAAAATTGAACAACAAAGCCGCTCGATAACGTCGCTAATGCTGTATTGTTATTGAAACTATTAGACGTGTCCGCATTATGCGGACCTAACAATACAGAATTGCTTTATTGTCCAATTTTTTTATTCCGCAAGTCATCAGTAACAAGCAATATTTTTTACGGACATCGCCATAAAAAAATGCAGCGGGAGCCGTAAAAAATATTGTTAACTTAAGGCAAAGCTTCCTTAAAAAAAATTGAACAACAAAGCCGTTTGATAACATCTCTAATGCTGTATTGTTATAGCAGTTTTTTATTTTGCAAAAACTGAATCAAGCCAGTCGAATGTTGCTTTCTGCTGTGGGGCTTTGTATTCGTGATACATGCCTTCAACCATTTCTGTTTTAAGGTTTTTATCTGCGTTGTTTGCTGTCCAGATTTTGTGAACTTTTTCGAAAGCTTCATTTGTTCCTGCAACAGGGTTTACGCCGTCGAGGGTTCCTGCAACAAAGTACATTGGTTTTGGAGCTGCTAGACCTGCAACGTCAGGATAGTCGAGGAATTTTGCAATTGTAGGATGAAGCATTGAGAATGCACTTGCACCTTTGAGCTGACCGTCATCTGGGATGATGTGTCCTTTCATTGTACCAAACCAGCATACTGAAATTGCTGCCGTAATGTCGTCAGAAAGAGCTGCAAGCTGCCATGAGCGGAAGCCACCCATAGAGAAACCGATACATGCTACTTTTGTCTTGTCTACCTGTGGAAGGTCTGCAAGGAATTTTGCAGCACGAACATCTTCCTGGGCAATGATTCCGGCAAAAGATGTACCCATGTTAAAGAGGTTTGAAGCCAGAGACTGCTGGCTGCCGCCGTTAAAGCCGTCAACTGAACGGTCGCCCCATCCGAGTGCATCAAAACTCAGAACAACATAACCTCGTTTTGCAAGTTCTTCACCAGGATAAAGATCGCTGAAGTATGTCTTAGCCCATCCGTCTGAACGTTTAAGAACATCAGCAAGTTTTTTGTCTTCAGGTGAAAGTTTTTTAAGTTCTTCCTTGTACTGTTTTGCATCTTTGATGGCAAGAACTTTATCTACTTTTTTGTTGGAAATGGCACGAACCATTTTTTCTTTTCCGATAAAGAAGTTTGCACCGTGGTCGTGGAGCATTAAGGCTGCAGGGTATTTCATTCCTTTTTTTCCTTTTGGAACAAGAAGGTAGGCAGGAATGCGGCTGTCCTGTGAAATGCTGAATGCAATTTTCTGAACTTCGTAGCCGTCACGTTTTTCTGTTTCGAGAACTACCATATCAAATGGTGTATTGTCTTCGTTCTGAATGATGAGTTCGCGGGCTTTTGCAAGACCGTCATTTTTCCACTGAACAGGATCAACTCCATCTTGATAACCCATGGAAAATGTCCAGCGGTTCTTGATGTTTTCGTAGAATGTAGGAAGACATCTGTCTGAAGCATTGATTTCCTGTTTTACGTAATTTTTATCACCTGCGGCAAATGCGCAGAAACTGGCAGTAAGTAAAGTTAAGGCAGCAAGTGAAGTCCTGATTAATTTTTTCATAAATCCTCCATAATTTACGGACATAGTCTGTTAATTTTACATTAACCCTATATTTTATAAAAAAACATACAAAATATGCTAAAAAAATGACAATTATCTGTCAGGGGCGTTGCGGGGGCTTTCCGAAAGTGTCCTCGAAAGCCTCATTAAAACAGTCCGCCGGACTGTTTTGCTTCTGTATGGCCGTTTTCTCCCCCGCAGAGGGGGTAGCGTAAGACGCGATTTCGCGGCTGCAGCGAGGGGGAGACCTCCCCCCCCATTTTTCTTTGAACTTTAATTTGCAAAAAGTTATAATTTTAACTGTTATGGAAAATTCTTTGATTGAAATTAATGATTGCCGTGTGCAGGACATAAACGGAACTTATCTGGAGTCTGTTTCGTGGAGCTTAAAGTCTGGGGAAACCTGGCTCGTAATCGGTCCAAACGGAGGAGGAAAATCTGAATTCCTGCGCTCCCTTGCCGGTGAAAAGCAGATTGTTCCCAACGATGATGACTCTTTTTATAAAACAGAATTTGAAAATTCAGTTGAAATCGTAAGCCTTGAACGTGCTGCCCGCCTCATTGAAGAAGAACGTGAACTTGATGAATCTGAATACATGGACAGAATCGACATCGGGCGTACAGGCCGCCGCTTTATCTGCGAAGTTCTGGGTGGACCTGACAAAAAACACAAATTTGATCCTCTTCCGCCGGTTGCAGATAGACTTGAAACTTTGCCGGAAGTTAAACTTTGCGGTGTTGAAAAAATCCTGGATCGCGGGCTTCAGTTTATGTCTACAGGGGAAATCCGCCGCACCCTTTTGTGCCGAGCCCTGCTTTCCAGAAAAAAACTTTTGATTCTAAGTGACCCTTTCAGCGGCCTGGATGCGCAGAGCCGTTCAATCCTGCTGGAATTTTTTGAAAAAATGGCAGGTAAAAAATACGACGGAACAACTCCCGCAATTATCCAGGGAATGGAACGTTTTCATGAAATTCCGGAGACAATCACTCACGTCATGGAAATTGCCGGTGGAAAAATTGTATTCCGCGGCACAAAAGCTGAATATGAAAAAATCGTGGCTCAGCGTGAGCAGGAAAAGGCCAGAAACCGTGATTCTGAAAAATCGGCTTTTGTAAATGAACTTAAATCCATTCAGATTGATACAGGAGTTCTTTTGAACGAAAAACCTGTGGCAAGCGAAGATACTCTTATTGCCCTTAACGACGTGAATGTCGGCTGGGATGACCATAAAGTCCTGCGTAATTTTACATGGAAAGTGCTTCCGGGACAGAACTGGCTTATCCGTGGTCCAAACGGATCAGGCAAAACTACACTTCTGGAACTGATTACCGGTGACAACAAGCAGGTTTACTGTAACGATGTGTGGCTTTTTGGCCGCAAACGTGGTACAGGCGAATCAATCTGGGATATTAAAAAACAGCTGGGTATCGTAAGTTACCGCCTTCATGTTGAATACAGGATGGTTGGTGGCTATGACCTGGAAAGCGTAATTATTTCAGGTTTTAAGGATTCCATCGGTTTGTATGAGCAGAAGACTGAAGTTGAAATTGCTGCTGCACGAAAATGGCTTAAGCTGGCAGGTTTTGAAGGCCGTGAGCATGAATCCTTCGGCAGTCTCAGTTATGGTGAGCAGCGGGCAGTCCTGATTATGCGTGCGGCGGTAAAAAGTCCAGAAATTCTCATTCTTGATGAGCCTTGTCATGGTCTTGATGAAACTTACCGGCAGAAAATTCTTGATTTAATTGAAACAATCGGTGAGTCTGGTACTACAGGTATTCTCCATGTTACTCATGATCCGTCAGAAGTTCGTCCGTGCGAAAAAAATATCCTTGAACTTTTGCCTGATCAGGATCCGATGTACAAAATTATTGAACTGTAGAGAAAATGTGAAGGGAGAGGTCTCTCCCTGCGCTCCTGCCGCAAGTCATTCCACAAGTGTCAAAGCAGGCTTTGCCACTTGTTCCACTTTGTTGCGTCATCCGCTACCCTCTCTGCAGGGCTTCCCGCCCCGCAACGCCCCGGTCAACAGGGCATAAAAAAAGGCTTCGGATTTTCCGAAGCCTTTTTGCTTATGGTAATAAAATCATTCCTGATTAGATAGCATCAAGAAGAAGGATATCAACAGCAAAGAATACTGCAAGACCAGCTGCAGCAATTACACCGAGACCTGCAATGCCAACAAGAAACTGGATGAATTTTGGAAGTTTATCAAATGCAGCAGTTCTTTCTGCTGATTTCTGATCGCGCATAGCTGCTTTTTCTACTGATGAAAGTTCGTTAGCCATAATGGTCTCCTAAACTAAAAATTAATACTTAATAATAAAATAGATATTGCTCTCGGTCAAGACAAATAACCCCTTTATTTAAATATAAAAAAAGAAGAAAATAGAAAACAAGAGGACTAGAATATGCTTTTTACACCTGTAGAAATTGAAGAAACAGTAAATATGTTCCTGCGCCAGAAACTTGATGTGCGCTGTATTACAATGGGAATTTCTCTCCTGGATTGTGCCGATTCAGATGCAAAAACTGCGTGCCGCAAGATTTATGACAAAATCATGAGAAAGGCCGGCAATCTTGTTAAGACAGGGCAGGATATTGAAAAGGAACTGGGTGTTCCTATCATCAACAAACGTATTTCCGTAACTCCGATTTCCCTTGTTGCAGGTTCTTCAAATGAAAAATCTTATGTTGAATACTGCCGTACACTGGATAAATGTGCAAAGGAACTTGGTGTAAACTTTATAGGTGGTTTCAGCGCTCTTGTCCAGAAGGGAATTACTCCTGCAGACCGTATTTTAATTGAATCTATTCCTGAAGCACTGGCAATTACAGATTTTGTTTGTTCCAGCGTCAATGTTGGTTCTACAAAATCCGGAATCAATATGGATGCCGTAAAGCTTATGGGCGAAACAATCACAAAAACTGCAGAAGCTTCAAAAAACTGTGCCTTAAACGGCTGTTCAAAGCTGGTTGTGTTCTGCAATGCGCCTGAAGACAATCCGTTTATGGCAGGTGCTTTTCATGGTCCTGGAGAAGCTGACAGCGTAATCAATGTTGGTGTTTCAGGTCCTGGTGTAATTCTTGCTGCAGCACGGGACTATAAAGGCCGCCCTATTAACGAGCTGGCAGAAGGCATCAAAAAAATGGCATTCAAGATTACCCGTCTTGGACAGCTTGTCGGTTCAGAAGCAGCACGCCGTCTTGGCGTTGATTTTGGTATTCTTGATCTTTCACTTGCTCCAACTCCTGAAGTCGGTGATTCTGTTGCCCGTATTCTTGAAGAAATCGGTCTTGAAGGTGCCGGTGCTCCTGGTACAACTGCAGCCCTTGCCATGCTTACTGATATGGTAAAAAAAGGCGGTGTAATGGCTTCCACAAACGTCGGCGGTTTGAGCGGTGCTTTCATTCCTGTTTCAGAAGATGAAGGTATGATCAATGCCGTAAAACAGGGATCAATCTGTCTTGAAAAACTTGAAGCCATGACAACAGTATGTTCAGTTGGTCTTGATATGATTGCAATTCCTGGTGATACACCTGCAACTACAATCAGCGGAATCATGGCTGACGAATTTGCCATTGGTATGGTAAACAACAAAACAACAGCTGTCCGGCTTATTCCGGTTCCTGGCAAAAAGGCCGGAGAGTGGGTTGAATTCGGAGGATTGCTTGGCGGTTGTCCGATTATGAATGTAAGCAAATTCGGTTGTGCTGACTTTATCAACCGCGGCGGACGTATTCCGGCTCCAATTCACTCATTCAGAAACTAGGAAAAATATGAAAAAAACATTGTTAGCAGCAGCCATTATCTGCGCAGGAACATTTTTGTCAGCCCGTGGTGCTCAGGAAATCGTAAAAACAGGACACTGGGTTTATGATGCCATGACTGCAGTTGCCCTTGAAGGCGGCTACACGGATTTTACATTGCGCTCTCCAATGACAATTCAGGAAATCTCCACTTATCTTGAAAAAACTGATTATGAAAAGTTAAGTGAGGCCGGCAAAAAACAGTTTGACAGAATCAGGGAATACATTGCTTTTGAACCTGCACTTTCTGTTGGCGAAGATGTTTTTAAAATCTCCATGACTGCTGATGCAAATCTTGAAGGTTATTACAAATCAAATGACGACCTCGAGTGGAATTTTGACAGATATGGCCGTAAGCATGTAATTACAGCTCCAATGATTATGAACGTTGCAGATTATGCTTCTTTTGGAATGGAAACAATCCTGGGGCAGAATAATGCGGCAATGGCAAAAAATGATAATTATTCCAATGTATCGCTTCTGGTAGACGACTGTGACCTGGATTTCCCTGATTTTGCATATTTTGCAGCAGGAGCCAAAATTACAGAAAAAACCGGGGTAAGCCTTCAGATTGCAAAAGGTGAATCTTCATTCAACCGTTCTTTGAGCGGCTCTGTTACAGAAAGTGAATATTTTACTGGTTCAACTTATGTGGATCTGAGCGCTTATTCTCCAAACTTCCGCTATAAAATGAATGTGGACCAGTTCAATGTGGATAAATATATGTACACTCATGAGTGGGGTTTTATTTTCTGGAATAAACTTCAGCTCACTGCCAGAGAAGCCCTTCTTGTGTATGCTCCAATGGAACTGCGTTATCTGAATCCGATTGGAATTTATCACGGTTTTGCTCCATGGCGTGATTATGATTCTGACGGAAGTGTGACAACCGGCGGTGAAAGCCACACATGTGACCTTTTGAGCTTTAAGATTGAATACACTCCTGCAAAATATACACGTTTATACGGCGTTTTTGCCATGGATCAGTTTCAGATGCCTAATGAAAATTCTGAAACTGACTGTACTCCGCGGGCAATGGCTTTTCAGGCAGGAAGTGAATCTTACATTCCTTACGGACAGGGATATGTTCATCTCTGGCTTGAAGGAACTTACACAGATCCGTTTATGTACATTAAAGGTTCTCCAAACTGGTCACTCATGCGCAGCTACAGGGAAAGTGTAAGTACAGAACGCAACAAGGCAATTTATGAATGGTACGGAACTCCATGGGGACCTGATACAGCCGGTGGACAGCTGTCTGTCAGCTATGAAGTTCCTGCAAAATGGTCACTGGGATTTGATTATCTTTTTAAGGCCTGCGGTGAATATTCGGGGATGAGAGTTTTTGACGAATATTTGAATAAAGGCAAAAAAAACAGTGAACGCTACAACGAAAATAACCGGGATGAGTTTAATACAAGCGGCGACTGGGTTTATCCAAATCCTGACAGGGACAAGGATGGTACTTCTACTTTGTCTGATGATGCAAAAAAACGCCAGTCATATACAGGTCCTCACGGAACGGTAAAATATGTAAACCGCATTGCCATCAAGGGAACTTATTTTGTAAATCCTGATTTCTCAGTTTCTTTCTGTCCTGCCTTTACGGCAGTTTTCAATAACGGTCATGTTACAGGCAATAAAGATTACGGCTGGGAAGCAGCTATTTCGGCAACATACATGATATTAAAGTAAAACTCTGACTTTTTATATGAATCAGAATAAACAGCTTTTAAAAGGTTTTTATAAAACTCTTTTTGTTATTGCAGTACCGATTATTCTCCAGCAGTTTTTGCAGACAAGCGTAAACCTTCTGGATACGGCCATGATCGGGCAGAAAGGTGATATTCCCCTGGCCGCCGTGGGCCTTGGCAACCAGGTTTTCTTTATCCTTAACATGATGCTTTTTGGGATCATCAGCGGCGGCTCAATTTTCATTTCCCAGTTCTGGGGCAAGCAGGATATAGCCGGAATCAGAAAAACCCTCGGCGTTACCCTTATTTTAAGCAGTTTTTTCAGTATTGTGTTCATGATTCTAGCTCGTTTTGTTCCACAGATTCTCCTGGGGTATTTTTCAGAAGATCCTGCCGTAATTACAGAAGGTTCCAGATATCTTAAAATCGCAGCTTACAGCTATCCGCTGATGGCATTGGGCTTTGCTTTTCAGATTGCATTCCGCAGTACTGAACATGTAATTCTCCCCACTGTTTCTACTGCCGTTGCATTTGCCCTTAATGTTGTCCTCAACTATATTTTCATTTTTATCCTTGATCAGGGGGTAGAAGGTGCTGCAAAGGCAACAGTCATAAGCCGTGGTCTTGAACTTGCAATAATTCTTGTCGTAAGTCACCTGTGCAAATTTGAAGTTTGCGGTTCATTTTCCGACTATCTTGCATTTGGCGGTGAATTTGCATGGCGCCTTGTTCAGATTGCCCTTCCTGTATTTATCAGCGAAACCTTGTGGGGATTTGGAATTTCCAGCCAGAACGCAATTTTTGCCCATACAGGAACGCTGGAATACGACGCTTTTAACATCACTAACACAATCAATCAGATTACCTGGGTATTTTTTATTGGAATCGGTTCTGCCGCAGGAATTATCATCGGCAAAAAAATCGGCGCCGGAGAAATTGAAGGTGCAAAAGCCTATGCCCACAGATTTGAGTGGTTTACGCCACTTTGTGGTCTGCTTATCGGTTTACTGCTTATTCCTCTCAGTAAAACCCTTCCATTCTTTTTTAATGTTTCGCCGCAGATAATCCAGACTGCAACAACTTTGCTGCTGATTCTCGTCTGTGTTTATCCTTTGCGCTCCTACAACATTCTCACAATTATTGGAATTTTCAGGCCGGGTGGTGACACTTTGTACGGCACAATTATCGACAACGGGCCGATGTGGGTTTTCAGCCTTCCTTTTGCCTGCTGTGCAGCTTTTATTTTTAAGTGGGAACCATGGGCAATTCTTTTGTGTCTTGAAACAGAGCAGATTATCAAGGCTATTGCAGGCTGGCTCAGAGTCAGGTCCGACAAATGGATCAGGGATGTGACTGAATGACAATCATCCGGTATACTTCCCATCTTTACGAAAGGGTTCAGCAGTTTCTTCTCAAACATGAAAAATACTGTGTATATCTTGTGGAAGAATTCATTAAGGAAAGACCGCAATTTCATCTTCTTTGCAAAAAAGGAAACATTGCCGGAATCATCAGCATTAATGATGGCGGGCAGATAAAGCATTGTCTGCCTTTTAAAACCCGCGAAGAAATTGCAGAAGCAGGAAATCTTCTTATCAGTTTTTTTAATGGAAACCAGAATTTCCACATTTTTTCGATTGTGGGTGAACGGTCTGGAACAGAACTTTTAAAAACCGCCCTGAATGTCAGTTACGGTATAAAGGAATCGGTTTTTAATGAATATGTTCTGATGGAAAATACTTCCCTGCAGGTTGAGAAGTCCGATGTTCCTGAAAAAATGTCCTTTCCTCCTGAGTCTGTTCTTATCCGTAAATGTAACGGGGAAGATGCTGAAATTCTTTTTCCTCTGCAAAAAAATTATGAACTTGAAGAAGTTTATACTGACCACAGTCGTTTTAAGTCTGCTGTCTGTCTATTTAATCTTGAAAAAAGACTTAAAAATTCCCACCAGCTGGCATTATTTATAGAAGGAAAACCTGTTGCAAAAGGCGGTTCCAATGCAGCGGGGTTTAATTATGTTCAGCTTGGCGGAATATTTACAGGAAAAGAGTTCAGGGGACAGGGATTTGCCAGAAAAATTGTGGAAAAACTGATAAATGACTTTGGAAAGAAGGGCAAAAAATGTGTTCTTTTTGTTAAAATTGCAAATGAAGCAGCCATAGGTTTGTACCGGAACTGTGGATTTAAGGAAATCGGCCCTTTTGCCATTGCCTATTATTAACCGGAGGAAGAAAAATGAACGATTTTGGTTTTTGCCCAGTTTGCGGCAGTAAAAATGTTTTGACCGGCAGCCGCAAGTGGAATTGTCCTGATTGTGGTCTTGAACTGTATAACAATGTTGCAAGTGCAGTAGGACTTGTAATTTCTGATGGTTGTGGAAATGTTCTTTTTGAGAGAAGGGGAAAAGAACCCCGAAAAGGCTGCCTTGCACTTCCAGGAGGTTTTGTTGATCCTGATGAAACTGCAGAAGAAGCCTGTGTCCGCGAATGTATGGAAGAATGCGGAGTTGAGCCTGCAAGCCTAAAATACCTTTGTTCTTTCCCAAATACTTATGAATTTAAGAATTTTACTTACAAAACCTGTGATCTGTTTTTTGAAGCAGTCCTGCCCTCAGATGCAGTTCTTGTTCCTCAGGAAGGAGAAGTTCTGTCATTTGAGCGTCATGATTGTTCTTCTGATGAAAAAATTGATAAATTAGACATAGCCTTTGAATCAACAAGAAAAACATTAAAAAAGTGGTGTAAGGAGAAATAAAATGCTGGAGTTTAAATACATTGTTTCAATTGTTGCGGGACTGATTTTTCTTGGTATTGCAGCTTCAATTCCTTTCCGTAGAAATAAAATCAAAGCCTCAAGCGGAGAAATGATTATGCCTCTGGCTTCAAGCAGCGTAATCATGTTTGCAGGATTTTTTATCTGTGCAGCCGTTATTGCAGTTCTTCCTTTCCGCAACTTTGCACCGTATCTGTACGTTGTGCTGGCCGCCGTTGCCGACATTGCATCGGAAATTGCAGCAAGGGAAGCTGCATCGTTCCGTCTTACAGGCTTGTACCAGAATAGTATCATCTGGGGAATTTACAACATTCCATACGGTGAAATCTATTCCCTGCCAACCATCAGCTATGAAAATGATGAAGATACAGTCGGCGTAGATTTTAATTACCTGGACATCATTCTCACAAACAACAAGCAGATTCAGATGTTCTTTAAAGACCGTGCCCAGCGGGATGAAGCCCTTAAAGTAATCCTGCAGAAGCGCCCGGATTTAAAATAGCTGAAAAAGGAAAAACTTAAAAAAAAAGCTGCCTCGTTGGAGACAGCTGGCATATATTAAACGAGTTCCGGCTTGGCCATGGCGAACTCGGGAAGCGATAAAAAAAGATGCTCATTTGAGCATCTTTTTTTATCAAGAGGCGTCTAACAGAATCGAACTGTTGCATAGTGGTTTTGCAGACCATTTCCTTACCACTTGGATAAGACGCCAGATTGTTAAATTAATATAAACAAAATCCTGCACTTTGTCCATAGACCAATGCACTAACTTTAAAAATTATATATAATTATCCAATGCAAAAAGAAGAATTTGATTTTGTAATTGTAGGTGCCGGTGCTGCGGGGCTGACTGCGGCTCAATATGGCGCAAGATCCGGATTAAAAACTCTTGTTCTTGACGCATCAGGTGCGGGAGGGCAGGCACTCAACATTAACACTCTTGAAAACTATCCGGGCCTTTATCCTTACGTTTCCGGTTCAGAATTCATTCAGAATATGAAAGAACAGGCAAAAGAGTTTGGAGCAGAGTTTCGTACTGAAAAAGTAAATTCCATCGACAAAATCGACCATAAATTCGTTTTAAAAACTGACAGGGGAACAATTCATTCCTGGTCAGTTCTTGTTGCCAGCGGTGCAGAACACAAGATTTTAGGCTGCAAAGGAGAAAAAGAATTTTCAGGGCGCGGTGTCAGTTATTGTGCAACCTGTGACGGACCGTTCTTTAAAGGCAAAAAAATATTTGTTGTAGGCGGCGGTGACAGTGCCTGCGAAGAAGCATTTTTTCTTTCTTCACTTTCAGATGATGTAACTCTTGTACACAGACGGGATAAGCTCCGTGCCCAGAAAGCAATTCAGAATAAGATTCTGAAATCTGATAAAATCAAAACCATGTTCAGCTGTGAAATTGTTGATATAAAAGGTGAAGGCAGAGTTCAGTCTGTTGTAATCCGCAGCAATGAAACTGGTGAAGAAATTCACACTGATGCAGATGCTGTTTTTATATTTGTCGGAATGCATCCCCGTACAGAACTGGTACAGATGCTTCCTAAAGATGAAACCGGATATCTCATTACAAATTACCGTATGGAAACAGTTGTAAAAGGATTGTATGCTGCCGGCGATGTACGTGCAAAAGCTTTCAGACAGGTTGTAACAGCCTGTGGAGACGGTGCACTTGCTGCACATCAGGCCCATGAATATGTTCAGACATTAAAATTAAAAATGAAGAATTAGTAGTTATGAAAAAAATATTGTGTTCTGTTCTGGCATTATTTGCCTCATTTAACATTTTTGCGCAGAAGGTGATTCCTGAAACTGCAGATTTCTGGTCAGATTATCCTCACGAAGAACTTGCTGATTTTATCGTAGAACGCATGACAGATTCAGAAATGCTTTCTCAGATCCTCATGTTCGGTTGGGCAGGCGCTGAACCAAGTGAACTTTTAAATCAGTGGGTAAATGACCGTGGACTTGGAAGCGTAAAAGTATTCGGCTGGAACACAGACAACACAGAACTTGTAGCAAAATCCATCGCTTCATTGCAGAAAAAATCTCAGACCAGAAGATTCCGTATTCCTCTTTTTGTAGCAACAGATCAGGAAGGCGGCTGGATCCGTCACGTAAAAGGCGACACTTCTGACACACCGGGTAACATGGCAATCGGTGCTTCCGGCTATCCTATGGATTCCTATTATTCAGGATATTACATCAGCCGTGAAATTAAAGCCCTTGGAATCAATATGAACTTTGCTCCTACAGTGGACATTTATACAAACAAAAAATCCACAGTCATCGGTCCACGCTCTTTCGGCGCATCACCGGAACACGTTGGCGAACTTGGTGCAAGTTTTGTAAAAGGCTCCCTGGATGCAGGCGTAATTCCAACAGCAAAACATTTTCCAGGTCACGGTGACACAAGTCTGGACAGCCACGGCAATCTTCCGCAGATCAACATCAACCTGGAGACACTCAACAACCGTGAACTTGTTCCATTCAAATACCTGATTTCCGAAAATATTCCTGCAATTATGAGCGGTCACCTTGGATTCCCACGGATTATTGCCAACGGTGAACCAGCCAGCCTTTCAAAGACATTCCTCACAGATATTCTCCGCAAACAGTTAAATTATCAGGGACTCATCATTACAGACGATATGATGATGAACGGAGCAACAATGTATGCAGGTTCCCTTTCCAATGCCTTTAAGCTTGCAATCGAAGCCGGCAACGACATAATCATTTCTTCAACAACAGCACATCTTGAAGAAGCGCTCTGGACAAACAACCTGAGCCGCATGCAGTATTCAACGGCATTCAGAAATACAGTAAAAACAGCCGCCCGCCGTGTAATTCTTTACAAACTGATGTATTTTAAGAGCAAAAATGCCGCTCCACTTTATCCTGACACAGCAACCCTCAAAGACAAAATCCCGGATCCGGAAGGAAAGAAATTTTTTCTGACACAGGCATGCCGCTCAATTACAGCCTACAAAAAGGATATTCTTCCATTAAAATCTGAGGATACAAACCGTGTTCTTCTTGCAGGACAGAATCAGTTTCCGGAATTTTTTGAAGAAGGGCATAAACGTTATCCAAATGCCGCAGAGTTCAAATACGATTACGAAATGGGACCGAATCAGGCAGACTGGATGAGCAATAACATTGAACTTACGGCCCGAAATTTTGACACGATTATTATTTGTGTTGCAAATGAACGTTCAGCCATGATTGCAAAGCGCCTGCGGGGGATGAACAAAAATGTAATCATCATGTCGGTTCTCACACCGGTTCATGTTATGGACATGAAGTGGGCAGATACAATTCTTCTCGGTTACAGTTATTCACCATATACATTTAAGGCACTCTTTGGAGCATTGAACGGCGAATTTGTTCCAAAGGGAACAGTGCCTCTGGATTAAAAAGCAGGGGAGAAGTCTCTCCCCAGCGTCACACTTCGTTGTGCCGCACCCCACTCTCCTGGGGCTCCGCCCCAAGCCCCGGAAAAGTTGTTAAAAGCGCAGTAAATATGTTGCATTAAAAAACATGGTTAACGAAAAGGAAACAGAAACCAGGCTTTTATTTGTCTTGAAAATGATAGTTAAATGATAGTTTAAAAACGGGCATAAGCAAAAATTATATGCTATAATGAAAAATCACTCAAAAAAAATAACAGGAGAAAGTGAATGAAAAAAGTTTTGTTTGCTGTTGCTGCTGCAATGGCCGTACTTTTTAGCAGTTGTGGTGGTCCTAAAACTGCTGACAGTATGTTTATTTATTCTGGCTGGGCTTTGTATTCCCAGAAAGATGATGGTTCAATGGAAAGTGCCGCAAAGGTTGAAACCGGTGACCCTGTAAAAGTGTACGTAAACTCAAAAGGCGAGTATAAGACTACAAAGGCAACGCTTGTTCTTTCAAATGGCAAAGCTGAAGAATTTGATTTCTATCAGGTTCAGTATGATGACAAAGATTACTGGACACGAAGCTGCTTTTTTGCAGGAAATCTTTCTGTAACTGCAGGTTATACAGTTAAGGAATTAAGCTCTTACGACAGTGATGATGTTCTTACCTTAAAATCAGGCAAAAATTCAAAACTTAAAACTGGTACTCCGGTTGTAGTTGTAAACAGCGAAAATAAGGATGATTTTATTCACCTCAAGTCGTTTAACTGGGAACCTTTTGGTGCTGACATTTATGTAAAAGACGGCATTGTTACCGATCCTGCTTCACTGGATGCCATCAGGTTTTTTGGTCGTATCAACAAAGATACAAAAAAAGAAGTATTTTTGGAAGTTTTCACCAATATGTACAGATTTTATGATCTGGAGAATAGACCCGAAGTCTTGGAATTTTGTGAACAAGAGTCGCTGCAAAATACTGTTGAAAATATTCTGGGGAATTAATATATGAAAAAGTTTTTAAGTGTATTATTGACATTGATTGTATCGGCTGCAGCTTTTGCTGAAACTGCAGTTATGCTTAGAGATAAAGGTCCGCTCCGTATTGATGACACAGCAAAGGGCGGAGCCGTATGGTCTATTACTGTTCCTGCAGGTACTTCCCTTGAACTTAAGGATTCAAAACCTGTTACAAAAACAATGATTACTTCAAAAGGGAATATCGACAACTGCAGTTTTTACAAAGTAAAGTACAACAACAAGGAATATCTTGCCCTCGAAGGTGAAATTCTTATCGGAAAAACAGCCGGTCTGCTTTTGCGGGATACTGTTATGTTTACAAAACCTCAATTTTCTTCATTTGTAAACGCAAGACTTGAAAAGGCAACAGTTATTGGTGTTGGAAAAGCTGTAACAAACAACGGTGCAAAATTTGTTGAAGTTACTTATTATTCCGATTCCCTCAAAACCCGGTATATTCTTGAAGAATCTTATATGTTTTCAGAAGCCTACGGTCCTTTAGATGTAGCTCAAAAAACTATTACAACTAAAAACAGTGACATTACAGCCATGCTTCTCCTTGCAAAAGCCGCTGCAGATGATGATCTTGAGAACAAAAGAATCAACATTGACAATGCATTGAACCTTGATCTCAGTGAAGAAATTGCTGAACTTGTTAATGCAGAAAAGGAAAAATATTTTAAGGATGAAGAACCTGCTGCTGTTGTTTCTGACACCAGTTTTGTTTATGAAGATTTTGCTGAAACTTCAGAATTTGTAGTCAACACAGGTGACAGCGATAACGCAAGAATTCGTGCAGAACCAAAAACGGGCGATGTTCTTGGTTCATTCCCTAACGGAACTTATCTTCGTGCTACAAAGGCTGCTATTGAAGAACAGGACGGAAAAATCATTTCAACATGGTATTACGTTACTGTTTATGCAGAAGATCAGGAACTTACAGGCTGGATCAGCTCAACTCTCGTAGAAGGTGCCGGCAGAATGTAACAAATATTCCCGGGCTTGGGGGAGGGCGTCTCCCCAGGCAAATTGCCTGGGGCCGGGCGTTCCAGGGCTCCGGCTCCCGCCTCCGACCAAAAGGGGCTGTCCAATATGCTTTAGACAGCCCCTTTTGTTTGCCTTACGGCACCCTTCCATACCCTGACGCAGGTTTAAATAAATCATGAAAAAAGTTTTTGTTTTGGTTCTAGTTTCTTTTAAAAACGGAATTCGGTAATCTTTCCTATTTCTGGAAAAACAACAGAATCAAAGACTGTGAACTTATTTTTGACGACGATTTTTTTACATCCTGTAAAACTCACATTGCAGGATACTCCTCAATGTCAGGAAAAATATCTCAATCTCAAAGACAAAACTTATTCAAGAATGCGTCTTGTAATCAAAAGCGTTTACAAAGGCACTGATCCTGATGATGATACCTGTCTTGATGAAATTGCCGTAAACATGTCTTTTATGCGTGATTCCAAGATGGAATGGGATGTGATTTATTCCACTGATGCAAAGAGCTATGTTTATGATCCAGAAACTGCCCGCATGATGAAAGAACTTTATATCATGGATGTTGGTGCAGCAAATGTTGGAACTACAAAAGACGGAAGAATTACCGTAAAGGCACAGGACTGGGAATCAGGAACTCCATACACTACCGTAATTTCAGGAGCTTTGACAGGAACTTTATTCCATGGTTTCTGGCCTGGAACTGGCGGCGGACACAAATATCACAAATATCAGATGGGACTTTTATGTAGATAGTGATGAAATAATAATTTCCCCAAGAATCGTAGAAGCTTACAGCGGAAATTACTGTTACTTTAAATTCAAATACGATACAAAAAGGATTTACGGCTACACAAAAGAACCTGTCAACCTGATTGTAAAAGGTTCTGCAGAAGAACTTAAAAAAATTCAAGACTGGAAAAAACTTCTTCCAGATGAGTATCAAAAAGCAAACATGCTGGTTGTTGCATCGGCATTCAATCCTGATTCTTCGATGGCCAACTATCTTCTGGAATCAGGATACGCTGTAAACGAGCCGTTTTTGAAAAATGAACATTATGGACAGCAGACACCACTTGAAGCATGCCTTTACTACGAAAACAATACAGTTCTTCAGACACTTCTTGATAATGGAGCTTCCTATTCGCCACAAATCCTTATGGACGCCATGGACAGAAGAAATCTGGAAGAAGTAGAAAAATATGCAGGCCTCATAAACTCTTTCGACGAAGTTCTGATTCACGTTAAAGACATTTACTCAAATGAAATGTATTACGGCAAAAAGGATAAGGCCGGAACTCTTGAATACATTAAAAAACTTATTGTGATTTTCAAGAACAAAGGAATCGATATCAATGCCTATGCCAGTGAGAAAAAAGGAAAAGCCTGTAATTGATTATCTTATTTCCATGGGAGCAAGATTGGACGCCCCTATAGGAATAGCAGAATGGTACACAGCACTATATGAAATTTGTTCAAGCGATTTCTGGCAGCAGTCAAAGATCGACATGATGAAATTTTTGATTCAAAAGGGCTGCAATGTAAATAAAAAGGGAAAAAATGGAAGAACTCCTCTGGCAACATTCATTTACCATAACCTAAGATATCTGGACCAGGATTACCAGAAACAGGTTCTGGACATTCTTCTTGAAAACGGTGCCGAAACAGGTGAAGAGCTTTTTCAGAAGTGATGGAAAATCTTTGCGACGACAATCTTGATTTTGGGCTGAAACTGTTGAAAAAACTCCACGTCCCCGAAGATGTAATCAAAAGATTGCTGAAAAAAAAACCCGGGCTTGGGGCGGGCAGCCCCAGGAGAGTGGGGTGGCAGAATAAACGGTGGTTGAGCCTGGCGAAACTGCCGTTTATGGCGCCAGGGGAGAGACTTCTCCCCCCTTTTTTAATCATAATTCTACAATTGAAACAACCGGCTTTTATCATTAAAATAATAGAATGTTTCGTATTTATGTTGAACGTAAGCCTGGCTTCCAGAGTGAAGCACAGAGCATTTTGAGTGAAATCAATGGATTTCTGGGCATTTCTTCTGTAAAAGGAGTGCGTTATTTTAACCGCTATGACATCGAAAATACTTCTGAAGATGTATCAAAGATGGCAGCTCTCCGCATTTTTTCTGAGCCTCAGAGCGACAGCGTAGTTTATACAGAAGTTGAAGCAAAAGCTGATGAAACTGTAATTGTCTGGGAATATCTTCCAGGCCAGTACGACCAGCGTGCCGATTCTGCTGAACAGTGTCTTTCCCTTCTCCGCGAATCTATGAAAAACACTGCAAAAGTTGGTACTGAACCTCCACGTGTTCGCTGTGCAAAAATGGTTATCCTCAGCGGAAATGTTAGTGCTGATGATGCTGCAAAAATTCAGAAATATCTTATCAATCCTGTAGATTCACGTCTTACAGATTCAACTGTTCCTGAAACTCTTGCCATCAATGCAGCTGATCCTGAAGCAGTTCCAACTGTCGAAGGTTTTATCAAATTGAACTCTAAGGAACTTGATGCTTACCGCGGAAAAATGGGTCTTGCCATGGACCTGGCCGATATTGAGTTCCTCCAGAAATATTTTAAGAAAATAAACCGTGATCCAACTGAAACTGAAATCCGCGTTCTCGATACTTACTGGTCTGACCACTGCCGTCACACAACTTTCAACACTGTCCTCAAAGACATCAAGATTGAGGGCGGTCCTTACAAAGATCTGTTCAAAGAATCCCTCAAAAATTATGAAGCGCTCCATGCTGACGTTTATGCCGGCCGCAAGGATAAGCCTCTCACTTTGATGGATATGGCAAGCATTGGCGGAAAGTACCTGCGCAAACACGGCAAGCTGGATGACATGGAACTTTCTGAAGAAAACAATGCATGTTCTATCTTTATGGATGTTCATTACACAACTGACAAAGATGGAAATCCTGCTGATGAAACTGAACAGTGGCTTCTTCAGTTCAAAAATGAAACTCACAACCATCCTACTGAAATTGAACCTTTCGGTGGTGCCGCTACCTGTATTGGTGGAGCTATCCGCGACCCTCTTTCCGGCCGTTCATGGGTTTACCAGTCAATGCGCGTAACCGGTGCTTCTGATCCGACTGTTCCAATGTCTGAAACTATTCCTGGTAAACTTCCACAGATTAAAATCTGTCGTGAAGCTGCTCAGGGATTCTCTTCTTATGGTAACCAGATTGGTCTTACAACAGGACAGGTTTCTGAATTCTACCATCCTGGATTCCTTGCAAAGCGTATGGAACTTGGTGCCGTTATCGGTGCTTCTCCATATTCAACTGTCATGCGTGAAACTCCTGAAGCCGGTGACGTTATCATTCTTCTTGGTGGCGGTACTGGTCGTGATGGTGTTGGTGGTGCTACAGGTTCTTCAAAAGCTCATACAGAAAAATCAGTTACAACTGCTGCT
This sequence comes from Treponema sp., assembly GCA_045597415.1. GTDB lineage: Bacteria > Spirochaetota > Spirochaetia > Treponematales > Treponemataceae > Treponema_D. The sequence continues at coordinate 40,458 of JAZLKD010000023.1, forward strand.
GCAGAAGTTCAGAAAGGTAATGCTGTAGAAGAAAGAAAGATTCAGCGCCTTTTCCGCAATGCTGAAGTCAGCCACATGATCCGCCGTTCAAATGACTTTGGGGCCGGTGGTGTTTCTGTTGCTGTAGGGGAACTTGCTCCTGGTCTTGATATTAACCTTGATGCTGTTCCTAAAAAGTATGAAGGCCTTAACGGTACTGAACTTGCTATTTCTGAATCTCAGGAACGCATGGCTGTTGTTGTACGTCCTGCAGATGTAGATAAGTTCATTAAACACTGTAATGAAGAAAACCTTAACGCAGTTGTTGTTGCAACTGTTACTGATAAAAACCGCCTTACAATGAAATGGCGTGGTCAGACTATTGTTGATATTGACCGCGAATTCCTTGATTCGGCTGGTGCAGAACATACAACTAAAGCTCTTATCGTAAGTCCTGCAAAACAGGAAGAATCTCCGCTTGTTAAGCCTCTTGCTTCTGCTGCTGAAAAACTTGGTTCATGTGCAAGCGCAACAGGTGAATCTGCAGGCAGTTCTCCAACTGCTGATATGATTAAAGACGCTTTTGTGGCAAATATTACTGACCTTGCCTGCTGTTCTCAGCGCGGTCTCCAGGAACGTTTTGACGGCTCAATCGGTTCTTCAACTGTACTTTTCCCATTCGGCGGAAAGCATCAGGGAACTCCGGAATGTGCCATGTCAGCAAAAATTCCTGTAATCTCACCTCGAGAAACAGACTCTGTTTCACTTATGTCACATGGTTACGATCCACGTGTTGCAAACTGGTCTCCGTGGCATGGTGCTCAGACAGCAATTCTTTCTTCACTTGCAAAAATTACCTGTATCGGTGGTAAAGCCACAACTTCAAGAATGTCTTATCAGGAATTCTTTGGTAAGACTGTTGATGAAAAAGCATGGGGTTATCCAACTGCAGCCCTTCTTGGTTCGGTTGATGCTCAGAGAGAAATGGAATGTGCCTCTATCGGTGGTAAAGACTCAATGTCTGGTACTTTCGAAAACCTGAATGTTCCACACACTCTCGTTTCATTTGCCGTAGCTCATGACAGGGCTCAGAATGTTCAGTCTGGTTCATTCAAAAAATCAGGCGACTATCTCTATCTTGTTCAGGTTCCATATTCAAAAGAACTTGCTCCAGACTGGGATACTTTCAAAAAGAATTCTGACGCACTTTACGAACTTAATAAAGCTGGAAAAATTGCTGCAATGTATCCTGTTGGTGCCGGTGGTGTTGCCGAAGCTGTCACAAAAATGGCTTTTGGTAACAGAATCGGAGCTCAGCTTACTGCAATTCCAAGTTCGGCAACTGCAATCGGTTTCCACCGCAATGTAAACAACACAATCGCAGATCTCTTTACACCACAGTACGGTTCAATTATTGTGGAAACAAGTGATGCTGAATTTGAAAATAATGCCGGTTTTGTAAATGGAACTGTCCTTAGAATCGGTAATACTCAGAAAGATGAATGCATTTCTGTTTCAATGACAGGAATCAATCCTATGCCTCATGTTGATATTGCTGTCGGCGACCTTTACGAAGCCTGGGAAAAACCTCTTGCAAAAGTATTCCCTCCAGTTTCAGGTGCAAAAGAACAGGATAAGCTTCCTGAATGGGCAACTAAAGAACATTCTTCTCTTGGTGAAGCCCGCGCTTCATTCACTGTTCTGGACAAATCAAAGGCTAAACCTCGCGTAATTGTTCCTGTTTTCCCTGGTACAAACTGTGAATATGATATGGCACGTGCGTTCAACCTTGCCGGCGCTGATTCTAAAATTGTTGTTTTCCGCAACAGAACTCCAAAAGATCTGGAAGAATCCCTTAATCTCCTCCAGAAAGAAATTTCTGAAGCTCAGATTCTGGCATTTGCCGGCGGATTCTCTGCTGGAGACGAACCAGACGGATCAGGTAAATTCATTGCCAATGTAATCCGCGAAAAACGTATTGCTGATGCAGTTACAGCCCACCTTGAAAAGAAAAACCTTATTCTCGGTATCTGTAACGGTTTCCAGGCTCTCATCAAGACTGGTCTTGTTCCATTCGGAAAGATTATGGAACCTTCAGCTGATATGCCAACCCTTACATACAACAATATCCACCGCCACATCAGCCGTGTAGTACGTACCCGTATGGTATCTGCTGCTTCTCCATGGGCTCTGGATAAATCAGTTCTGGATCCTCGTCCACACTATGTACCTGTAAGTCATGGTGAAGGCCGTATCATCATGAGCGACAATCTGGCAAAGCAGTTCTTTGAAAATGGTCAGGTTTATACTCAGTACTGTGATATTAACGGTGTGCCGACTGTTGCAGAACCAGACAATCCAAATGGTTCAGCTTATGCAATTGAAGGTCTTACTTCTCCAGACGGCCTCGTTCTTGGAAAAATGGGTCATTCTGAACGTACTGTTGGTACTGGTGCCAATGGTTCTTCAATCGATCTTATTAAAAATATTGCTTACGATCCTGCAAACAATAATGACGGCAACAGCTGTCAGAATCTCTTTGCAGCTGGCGTAAGATACTTTAATAAATAAAAGTGATGCTTAAAAATTTTTTTGCTGTCAGTGTGATTCTCTCGTCCCTTTTCATCATTTCCTGTGGAAGTGATGAAATTGACGGGCAGGATAAGTGGCTTACGAGTCTTGATCAGGGAAGGGAAATTGCCCAGGGCAGCGAAAAAAACATTCTTCTTCTGGTGACTGCTGACGAAGACGGGTACAGTGTGCCTGTTAAGAACGATATTTTTTTCAGACACAGTTTTGTGGAAGAATTTTCAAAAGATTATGTCTTTGTAAATTTTGATTTCACTTCCCGATTTATTCAGCAGGCTTTTGAGAATGAAGAAGAAAATGCTGAGCTTATTGCAAAATATGATGCCTGTATGAGTGATGCAATGCTTTATGGTATCAATATGACACCAACTCTTCTTGTTCTTTCAAAAGAAGGTTTTGTTGCAGCTCAGATTTATCTCAGTGCAGATACAGCAAGTGTCAAAGATTTTAAAAAACTGTTTAATGAATCAAAGGATCAGATTTCTAATTTCAATGGTCTTCTACAAAAAACTTATGATACTGAAAAAGATGGAATCATTGATGCTGTAAATGCCATTGCCGAGAATACTCATCCGGATTTTCTGCATCTTTTAAAACCAGTCCTTGAAGATTATATTGCTGCTGATCCTGAAAATCAAACGGGCCGATGCGGAACTTATCTTACTGCATGCTGTAATTATGATGCCCGTAAACTTCTTTTTAAGCAGGATTATACTGGTGCTGCTGATGTTTTTGAAAGTGCGGCCCTTAAAACTTTTCTCACTGGTGAAGAAAAACAGATACTTTATTATCAGGCAGGTTTTATGCTTGCAAGCTGCGGATATATGGACTACAGGCGGATAAACGGGCTTTTTAAGGAAGCTCTTGAAGCTGCACCTGAAAGTCAGTATGCCGACGGAATCAAGGCTATGATGAATAGTGTTGAAGAACGAATAAAAAGTAATGGAGACTCATTTGGATTCTAACCCCTATCCCTCGAATTTAATTTATCTGATTATTGCTGCAGTGGTTTGTATCATACTGTCACTGCTTTTTTCTGCATCTGAAAGTGCGTTTCTGGGCCTTAATAAGCTGAGGCTCCATTATCTGCGCAAAAAGGGCGATAAACGTGCCATAAGGGCCGGCAAAATGCTGGACCGTAAAGAAGAACTTTTGAATATGCTTCTTGTTGGCAATGAAATTGTGAATGTCGTTCTTTCAATTATCCTTACAGGCATTTTTTACGATTTGTTTGGTGCTTCGGGGCTTGGTTATGCCACTGGAATTTCGACTGTAGCACTTTTAATTTTTGGTGAAATTACACCGAAAAGCGTTACAACCCGCCATCCTGAAACTTTTGCATTCCTTCTCAGCCGTTTTGTAACAATTTTCTTTTATCTTTTGCGCCCTTTTGTAGTTATTTTTACATTTATAAGCCGGTGCATTCTCCGTCTCTTTGGAATTAATACCCAGGAAAAACATGCAACTTTTACTGAAGATGAAATCAAGACTTTCATTGATGTAGGAAGTGAAGTTGGTGCCATTGAAAAAGGTGAAAAGGCAATGATGAACCGTGTCATGCGTTTCAGTGACCTTGAAGCCCATGACATTATGATTCCCCGCCCAAAAATTGTAGGAATCAGGTCGGATATGCGTTACAGGGATATCATTCAGTTGAGTGAACGGACACGTTTGAGTCGTTTTCCTGTTTATGAAGAAGATCTGGATGAAATTCTCGGGGTATTGTATGTGAAGGATCTGCTTTTGTACAAAGGAACCATTGAAGAATTTAATGTCTGCAATCTGATGAAGGATCCGATTTATGTGCCAGGTTCAACTTCGATGTCTAATGTTCAGAAGCTTCTGCGGGAATCACGACAGAGTTTTGCCATTGTAATTGATGAATATTCTGGTACAGACGGAATTCTTACAAATGAAGATATTGCACGACAGATTTTTGGTGAAATTGCCGATGACTTTCAGGCTAAGGGAAGGGCTACGGATATTCATCTTACAAACAGGGACAATTTTGTCCTGGAAGGAACAGCCCGTCTGTCAGATCTTGAAGAAGACCTTCATATTAAACTTGAATCAAGTGTAAATGAAACTCTGGCCGGATTTGTGTGCGAAAAACTGGAACGTATTCCTGTTCCCGGCGACACAATTGAAGTTGAAAACTACTCTTTTACTGTAACAAAAATGGATGCCCTCAGAGTGGCCCGCGTGTATATTTCAAAAATAAAAGTTAATGAAGAGGAGGAAATTGAAGATGATTCAGCAATGGATTGATAAAATCATTGATTTTCTTCCTTATATTGGTATTGGCGGTGTCGTTGTGCTTGTTGCCATCGTTGCTTTTTTTGCGTCCAGCGAAACGGCTTTTCTTTCAATAACGCGTCTTACAATCCGCCAGATGCTTAAAAAAGAAAAACGAAGCCAGAAGCATACTCCTGCTAAAAAAATCGCTTACCTTAAGCGGGATACGAACAGACTTTTGAGCCTGATTCTCATTGGAATTAATCTTATAACTTCACTTGCATCAGGTCTTGCAGCAATGATTGCCATTAAAATCTGGCCTGAACATGGTTCTTTTATTGCATCTGTTGTAATGGTTTTTGTCCTCATCATTTTTGGAGAAATTGTACCTAAAACTTTTGCAGCTGTTTATCCTGTAAAGGCTGCAACAATTTTTGCCGGACCTTTGATTATCCTTCAGAAACTGTTTTTTCCTGTGGTATGGATTTTTGCCAAAATCAGCGGTTTTGTTACTGTTGTACTTAATTCATTTTTTAAGAATGAAAAGAGCCTTATTACTGAAGAAGAACTGAAATCCCTCATGGAAATGGGTGAAGATGAAGGAACTCTTGAGCACGACGAAACTGCCATGCTTACAAGAATCTTTAATTTTACGGATCTTCACCTGCATGAAATTATGGCTCATCGTTCGGGAGTTGAATTTGTTCCTGTGGATGCAAGTTATGATGAAATTGCATCTATTTTTTACAAAACAGGTTATAGTCGTCTGCCGGTATGTGATGAATCTTTTGATAATGTAGTTGGAATTCTTTATTACAAAAAAGTGCTTTTAAATGGAAAAACAAAGCGTGGTGGTGTAAGCATTGCCAGAAAATGTATGGATCAGGCTCTGTTTGTACCTGAAACACTGACTGTTTCTGAACTGCTGCAGAAATTTAAGTACGAAAAGGTGAATTTTGCTGTAGCTGTGGACGAAAACGGTGTAAATTCCGGGATTGTTACTACTGACGATGTAATGAAGGCTGTATTTGGATCAAGTGTTCATGACGTGAGAAAAAATGATATTCCTGCTGAAAAAAGAATTCAGCCTGTAAGTCCTCTTGAGTTTCTTGTGCCTGGTGACCTGAAAATTGATGCTATTAATGAACATCTGGATCTGGATCTTGAAAGTCGGGATGCTGAAACAATTGCAGGGTGGCTGCTTGAGCAGTTTGATAATATTCCTCAGACAGGAGATACTCTGCGCAGAAGAAATGTTCAATACACAGTGGAAGAAGTTAAAAAAAGGAGAATTCTGAAAGTAAGAATTCTCCTGCCTGCAAATTTTTAAAACGCCTGCTTATTTTTTTACAAAACGCTCAATTATAGAGGCTGTTTCTTCTACGCCAAAGGTTGAACTGTTAAGAAGAATGTCGTAGTTGTTTCTGTCGCCCCAGACTGCATCAGTAAACATGTTGTAGTGGTTGGCGCGGCGCTTGTCTATCTGCTGGATGAGTTTTCGGGCATCTCCCTGGCTTTCTTTGTACTCGTCTTCAATGCGCCGGATTTTTGATTCAATGTCAGAATAGATGAAAACATTTAAGAGTTCATCGTTATTGATTTCTTCTGCGTTGGAAAGAATGTAATCTGCACAACGACCCACAATTACACATGGACCTTCAGCTGCAATTTTGAGGATGGTATTCCGTTCAGCATTAAAAACCTGGTCGGCAAGAGGAAGAGTCTGTGTACCGCCCATTGGCTGCATACCAGTTCCTGCATAGGAAGATCCAAGAAGAAGATTGTAAAGGAAGCCGCTGGTAAGATTCTGTTCAGTTTTTTTGATGAATTCAGGACTTAAACCTGATTCCTGTGCAGAAAGTTCGATGATTTCTTTGTCGTAAAACTTATATCCGAGTTTTTCTGCAACAAGTTTGCCGATTAGACGTCCACCTGAACCATATTCGCGGCTGATAGTAATAATCTTTTTCATAAAAATCCTCCATCAGTTATTATATCATGGAAAACAGGAATTAAAAATAATGCTATGTTCGTAGAAAGTTTTGTCTTATATACAATATTTTTTATGAACATAATTTTCTAAAAAACGTATTTTTTGTCATTTCGCTGCCTATACATATATGAGCACACAGCTCTTATTTTTATAGTCAGGAAGTGAATATGACAAACAGAAATTACAAGGACACACTGTTCATCTTTATCTTCAACCATGAAGAAAACCGCAGGTATCTGCTTTCGCTGTACAATGCTCTGAGCGGAGCCCATTATACAGACGAGAAGCTTCTTAAGATTACAACTCTTGAGGACGTTGTTTACGTCAATTATAAGAATGATGTTTCCTTTTTAATCGGCTCTGAAATGTATCTTCTGGAACATCAGTCATCTTATAATCCAAATATGCCAGTCAGGGGATTTCTATATTTTTCTCAGTTGTACAAGAAGTTTCTTACAGAACACAAACTGAACAAATACAGCACAAAACTTCTTAAACTTCCTTCTCCATATTACTTTGTTTTTTACAACGGTAATAAAAATGCAGAAGATAAGATTTTATTAAAACTTAGTGACAGTTTTGAAAAACCTGTTCCAGGCTTTGAATGGACAGCGACAATGTTTAACATTAATCACGGGCACAACGATGAATTGATGAAAAATTGTAAATGTTTGCGGGATTATGCACTTTACGTTAAAATGGTCAAGGATTATATTAAGGAAGGATATTCATCGGAAGAAGCTGCCGGCAAAGCGGTAGACGATGCAATTGAATTAAAGCTTTTAAACGGTTTTTTTGCCAGACACAGGGCGGAAGTTATGGACGATTTTTTGACAGATTTTGATAAAGATTTATACGAAAAAACGATGCGTCAAGAAGGCTACGAAGAAGGTTTTGAAGACGGTATTGAAAAAGGTATTGAAAAAGGTATTGAAAAAGAAAAAATTGCGATGATTGCAAATATGCTGAAAGCAGGGTTTTCTGATAAAAATATTCTGAAACTGGATGGTATCGATCAGAATCTGCTCCAGGTTGCCAGAAATTACATCAATTGAATTTTGACACCGAATGTTGAGGTCCAGAATTGTGCTGCAGCACCGCCTTTCTGTAGAGTAAGTTCTTTCCAGTAAACCGCACCTGATCCTTTTTCATATGATTTGCCACGGATTGTATTGAGATTGTAGTAGTCAAAACTATATGTTGCAGTAATACCACGATGAACTGGAACCTGCAGGTTAAAATTTAATTTGTAGGAATCAAAAAATCCCCAGCAGATGTCCGTAAATTGAGTATTTCCTGCCTGCGGATGTGTATCAGAATTAAATGTGTAGAGAATGGCAGCTGTTCTGGCACCAAAACTCAAAGTAATATCGCATGGAAATTTACAATCAAATTCGGCTCCCAGCCATAGATTTGTTTCTTCACGGGAATATTCAAGAACTGTTCCTGACATATTTTCAGAAGTTACGTAATCAGAATTGTGAGGTTCATATGGTCCGGTAATTTGTTCGTTTGAAGCACCTGTATGCGTAGAAATATCTTTTCCGTACCAGATGTGACCATCTGAAGCTGTAAAAGTGATTTTTGAAAAATCAAATCCGATAAATGGTGAAACATTTAGTCCTTTCAATACATTATATTTATATCCAACCTGTGCAGAAATCAGAAAGTCAGAATCGATTTTATTGTCATGTTCGGAATAATTTGTTTTGTAGGTTTGCTGTTCATGGAAGGTTGAATATTGAATATTTAACCAGTCAGAATCCATTATGATTCCGCTTTTTTGCGGAAAGCCGTATTTTAGTTCTGCTGTTGCAAACAGATTGCGGTAATCTGCAGATAACCTGAGACCTGCCATGAGTTCATTTTTGATCTGCCATTCAAGGTAACTGTATTTGTCATCCGGGTATTTGCCGGTATCGGTTGCCGGTGCCATAGCTGCCTTTTTTAAGAATACGTATTCTCCAAGATATCCGTTTTTGATTGAAAATACCGGTTCCACCGAAAGGTTGATATTTGGAATTTCTGTAAAGGCTGCAAATGACGTAAATGTGAAAAGAAGTGATGCAGCACAAAAAAGCCGGAAATTTTTAAATAGTGCCAATTTTTTACCTCTCAATGTCAGCAGGTGTTGCGGGCGGTGTCTGAGCCCGCAGAGGGGGTAGCGTAAGACACGGCTCGTGGCTGGAGCGAGGGGGAGACCTCCCCCGCCATAATTGCTTATTTTTCTGCCAGCGGATCAACACCAAAAATTGATGAAAGCTGTTTTCGTGTTGCTTCCATATCTTTCGGGTAAGGAGCAGTAAATGTAAGCTCTTCACCTGTTTTTGGATGCTTGACTGTAAGTTTATATGCATGAAGTGCAAGGCGTTTTAAAAGAGGACGCTCTTCATTTTCGTTGCCGCGCCAGTTTCGCTTGATGTCACTGAGACGGACAGGTTTCTGGTTGCCGGAATAAAGGGGGTCGCATACGATACAGAACCCGAGACTTGCAAGATGAACACGAATCTGGTGAGTACGTCCTGTAAGGGGGGTTGCTTCAATCCATGAATAAGGTCCGCAGTTACCGAAATTTTTAAAATCTGTAACGGCAGGTTTTCCAAACTTTGCGTTGAGTACGGTTCTGTGCAGCGCATCACCGTCGACAAGAAGTTTTTTATCCACATGCTCGGTTTGCCACATAGGATGTCCGTTTACAAGTGCGTGATATGTTTTGTGAACTTCACGGTTTTCAAACTGCATGCTCAGGGACCGGTGGGCTTCTGCATTTTTTGCATAAATTACACAGCCTGAAGTGTCTTTATCGATGCGGTGAACTGCAAACAATTTACCGAATTCTTTTTCGGCTTCAACATCAAGTCGAGGGGCTTCTTCGTCGTAGCGGTCGGCAGCAATGAGAAGGCCGGATCTTTTGTTCAGGACAACAATGTCATCGTCGTTATAAATAACTGTGTAGTCAGGTGTAATTTTCATGACAATATTATAAAGGAAAACAGTAAAAAATTTAAGGAAATAAAAACGATTTAAATCCATAAAATTTCTCTATAAATTTTTGTTCCTGTCGCACTATTTGCGACACCTGGGCTTTTATACTAGGTGCTGTAATATAGGAGAAAGAATATGAAAAGAAATGACTGTACAAATCTGTTTTCAAAGGAACTTCTGGATAAATACCCTGTTTTGTCCCGTGAAGAATCGGCTGCCGTTATGAAAGCCTCGAAATGCGATAAAAATGCCCGGAACAAGGCTATTCTTTCCAACCTGCGATATGTTCTCAAAACTGCCAGCCAGTATCATGCAAAATTTAAGGACACCGACCTGGATATGCTTATAAGTGTAGGTACGGAAGCTTTGATTAAGGCCGTCGATAATTTTAATTCTGACTTTGACAACGGATTTTTGACTTATGCACGCTGGGTTATTCCGCAGGCAATCTGCAAATATGCAATGAATGAAAAAAGTGAATTTTCTCTGGATGAAAAACTTTATGATGACGATGACACTTGTTATATGGAAAATTTAATTGATGAATCTGCTCAGGCTGAAAAGGCGGCGATGGATGGTCAGCTTAAAATTCTGTTTGAAAAAACTTTTGAGGATTTTTCGGAGAGAGAAGTGAAAGTCATCAAAATGGCTTTTGGATGGAACAATAAAAAACCTATGACTCTTGCCGAAATCAGCGTAATTGTTGGTGTATCAAAGCAGCGGGTAGACCAGATAAAGCATGAAGTACTCAAAAAAATGGGTCAGGCTAAATACAGGAAATTATTTGAGGGGTATGTGGCTTAGTTTTGCCTTGTAAAAGAGCATTTCAAGAATTGAAGTTGACAAAAAATGTAAAAGTGTCATAATAATAGAATACAATTTTTCTTCGATGGGAGATATTTTAAATGGCAATTATTAAACCAATGATTCGTTCAAACATTTGTATCAACGCTCACCCTATCGGATGTGCTAAAGATACACAGAATCAGATCAATTATGTAATTTCTAAAAAAGCAGAGCGCTCAATCAAAACTGCAGCAGAAGGTGGATACGCTCCAAAAACTGTACTTGTTCTTGGTTGTTCAACAGGTTATGGACTTGCCAGCCGTATCAGTGCAGCATTTGAATACGGTGCTGACACTATTGGCGTTTCTTTTGAAAAAGAAGCTTCTGAAACAAAAGCTGGTACTCCAGGTTTCTACAACAATATGAAATTTGACCAGGAAGCAAAAAAAGCTGGTCTTAAATCTGTTACTTTCAATATGGATGCTTTCTCTGATGAATGCCGCCAGACTGTAATTGATGAAGCAAAGAAATGGGGTATAAAATTTGATCTCGTTGTTTACTCTCTTGCTTCTCCTGTTCGTACAGATCCAGATACAAAAGTTATGTACCGTTCTGTAATTAAGCCTATCGGTAAGTCTTTTGGTGGTCCTTCACTTGATATGATGACTGGAAAAATTGCTTTTGCAGAAGCTGAACCTGCTGAAGGTGATGATATTCCTAATACTGTAAAAGTAATGGGTGGTGAAGACTGGGAACGCTGGATTAAGGCTCTTAAAGATGCTGATGTTCTTGCTGACGGTGTTCGTACTGTGGCTTATTCTTACATTGGTCCAAAATACAGTCATCCGATTTACCGCGATGGTACAATTGGTCAGGCTAAAAAAGATTTGGAAGCTCGTGCTCACACAATCGATGCAGGTCTCAAATCTTTGAATGGTGCTTCTTTTGTTTCTGTAAATAAAGGTCTTATTACCCGTTCTTCTGCAGTAATTCCAATCATTGCTCAGTATCTTGGTTGTCTTTTCAAGATCATGAAAGCAAGAGGAACTCACGAAGGCTGTATCGAACAGATGGAACGTCTTTTTGCAGAACGTCTTTATACTGCTGATAAAAAAGTTCCTGTTGATGAAGAAAACCGTATCCGTATCGATGACTGGGAACTGGATCCTGAAGTTCAGGCTGAAGTAGACAAGATTATGCCTAATGTTACAGAAGAAAACGTTGCTGATCTTATCGACCTTGAAGGTATTCGTCATGACTTCTATATGATCAACGGTTTTGATGTTCCAGGTGTTGATTACACAAAAGATGTAGAAAAAATGAATGTTATTGAATAGTGGGTTTTCAAGGGGGCTTTTGCCCCCTTGGACCCCCGTTTTTTGGGGGAGAGAGGTGCCCTACTCGGAAGCGAGCTCCTCTCTCCCCCAAACCCCCACTCTCCGCGGCACCGCTTAGGGGCTGCCTGCCCCTAAGAACCCCGGTTTTGTTTTAGTTTATCGGCTTTTGCCGATATTTTTTTGTCTTTTTTTGCCTGGTTGTTTTTTTGGGGGGGCTT
>JAZLKD010000024.1:0-2511 GCA_045597415.1 Treponema sp.
GCGGGAGGAATTACAGGCAATGCTTGGAGTTTCCAATCCCGGGGAGAAATTGCAAGCTTCAACCGAAGTTTCCTGCCACGGAGAGATATTGCACCTTTCAGAAAAAAACATCACTTCACACCCCAACATAAATCAGTTTAAAAAAATAAAAGAATCCTTCCCGGAGGAAGAATTCTTTACAAAATATTCGTTTTTACGACCTTATTTTTAGTACTTAGTAAGTATCCAACCCGCCAACTTTTTCCTGGAAGTGGCTGAATTCCATACTGAAGCTTGCTCTACCCTGTGTAGCAGAACGAAGATTTGTTGTAAAACCAAACATATTTGCCATTGGAGCCTGAGCATGAATGATTTCGCCTGTTGTTTTTGAATCCTGTCACATAATATTTACACCACGCTGAGAAAGCTGACTTGAAGCAGGACCAACAAATTCTTTTGGACAAGAAATATCAACATTCATAACAGGTTCAAGAATCTGTGGATTTGCAGCATTACATGCTTTATCAAATACCTGAGCGGCACAAGCTTCAAAAGCAAAGGCTGTAGATGTTAATTCGTTGTAATCAATCTTAGTTACTTTAACTGAAACATCAGTACATGGATAACCATATTTAATTCCTGATGCAAGAGCCGATTCAAAACCACTCTTAATAGCATCATAGATTTCTTCTGGAATTGAATTATTATGAACTGTACATTCATAAGAGTTTCCAGTTCCCTGTTCACGCTGAGAAACTTCGATTGTAAGACCGGCTGTATTTTCTTTACCTGCAAGTACGCGGCTGAAATCTTCTGATTCTGTGGCTGAACTGCTAACAGATTCACGATAAGTAACCTGAGGAGCACCAACCTGACATTTTACACCAAAATCATCACGCATACGGGTAACAAGAACATCAAGATGAAGTTCACCCATACCACTGATAATAAGCTGTCCTGTTTCTGCATCTTCATGACTTGTGAAAGTTGGATCTTCCCGGCTCAAAATTTCAAGAGTTTCATTCATTTTGTCTTTTTCTGACATACTTTCAGGTTCAAGAGCAACAGAAATTACAGGCTGAGGGAATACAGGCTGTTCAAGAAGAACATTGAAAGCTTCTGAACCGATTGTATCTCCTGTCTGGGCAAGTTTAAGACCGATAAATACAGCGATATCACCTGCCTGAATACTATCCATTGGCTCTGATTTATCTGCATGCATACGTAAAATACGATTTACGCGTTCACGTTTCTTTTTATTTACATTGAAAATCTGAGTTCCTGACTGAAGTTTTCCAGAATACATTCTGACATAACATAATGGACCCATTTCACGGTCATACTGGATTTTGAAAACAAGTCCAAGTGGCATTTTTGTTGGATCGCAAGGAACTGTGACATCTTCCTGCTGATCTTTTTTGATTTTAAGACCTTTTGCAGGAGGTACATCAGTTGGACAAGGAAGATAATCTACAACTGCATCAATTAATGGCTGTACACCCTGATTATGACGGGCACTTCCCATAACAAATGGAACATAAGCGCGACTGATTGTTCCTGCACGAATTGCTTTTTTAAGCTGATCAGTAGTGATTTCGCCGCCTTCAAGATAGATTTCCATCAAAGAATCATCAGCACCAGCAACCATTTCAACCAATTTTTCGCGCCATTCATTAGCCTGATCAAGTCTTTCTGCAGCAATATCGCTTTCTGTAATTGTTTCGCCTTCATCTTCTTCACTCCAGCGAAGTTCTTTCATTTTCAAAAGGTCAATTACACCTTCAAAATCAGGTCCCTGACCAATAGGAATCTGTAAGGCAAGACAATCAACACCAAATTTTTCATGAACATCATCAATTGATGCAAAGAAATCAGCACCTATACGATCCATCTTGTTCATAAAACCTAAACGAGGAACACCAAATTCATCTGCCTGTTTCCAAACAGTTTCTGTCTGTGGCTGAACACCATCTACGGCACAAATTACTGCAACTGCACCATCCAAAACGCGTAAAGAACGTTCAACTTCTGCAGTGAAATCTACGTGTCCCGGTGTATCGATAATATTAATCTGATAACCTTTCCAGTCTGTAGTTGTGGCGGCAGAACAGATTGTAATTCCACGTTCCTGTTCCTGTGCCATCCAGTCCATTGTGGCCTGACCGTCATCTATTTCACCAATCTTGTGAATTTTTCCTGTGTAATAAAGAATACGTTCTGTTGTTGTTGTTTTTCCGGCATCAATATGTGCCATAATTCCGATGTTTCGCATTTTATCAAGTGCCATGCTAGTGCGCTCCAAAAATTGTAAAAATTGTCTAGTAAATTATATTAAATTTATGAAGTTTTTCAACTGAAAAGAAAGAATAGGGGGGACAGACCCCTTAGTAGAAAATAAGAGGGGACAGACCCCTCGATAAATATTAATTATAGACTAAATCAAATATAAAAGCAAAAAACTACATTTTTTTCTGGAAAAACTTCCTATTTTTTTAAAACAAAACAATATTATATATAGGGAAACAAAATGCC
>JAZLKD010000025.1:0-2050 GCA_045597415.1 Treponema sp.
CCCAGGAACAGCAGGGCAAATCCCATGAAACAGTCAGCATAGTTATGAATGGTAAGGCGCTTGAAATACTTCAGGATGTAGCCAAGACCGAAAAGAGGAATGGCTGCCGCTGAAATGGAAAAGGAGAAGCCGAAAAAGGAAACAATCCAGGCGGTGACGGTGGTACCGATGTTGGCACCAAAGATGACGCCGATGGTCTGGGGCAGGGTAAGGATTTCTGCGTTGACAAAGCTGACAACCATAACGGTGGTAGCCCCTGATGACTGAATCAGGGCAGTAACGCCAATTCCCGTAAGGACGGCGGTAAAACGGTTCCCCGTTATCTTTCCCAGCATTTTCTGCAGGTTGCTGCCGGCTCCTTTCTGAATACCGTCAGACAGCATGTTCATGCCGAACAGAAGAAGACTTAAGGATCCGATAAAACCGGCAATCTGTGCCATAACGACCATGGAGCACCTCCAGAATATTCCATCGTAAAGGTACTATCGCAATAGATGTTTGTGTATGGCTCCTTTGTAAAATCTTTGTAAAATTTGCATACCCTATTTGGAACCTTTTCTTACATTGGTTTCAGAATCAATGGAGAGGGCATTGCTGGGGAGGGAACGACAGTGGAAACGAAGTTCCCAGTGTGCGACCGCATGGGGAAAGTCGCTTCACCTTGCTTATTCTCCAAAACAAATCCCCAGAGCTTTTGCCTGTTTTACAACATCAGAATTAACATCAACTAATTTTGTAAAGCCAGCTACTTTTTTCAGTTCCACTGGAATTATCTGATCTTCTTTTAAGGCAACCATAACTCCATATTTTCCTTTAAGAATACATTCAGCAGCTGCTGCTCCAAAACGGCTTGCAAGAATTCTATCCTGTGGGCAAGGGGAGCCGCCTCTCTGAACGTGACCCGGAATTGAAACCCGTACGTCTTTATTGCACATCATTCTTAGTTGTGAGGCCAAGTTAAAGGAAACGGATAAACTTCCCATTTTTTCCTTGTATTCTTTTTTTGATAAACGAGCATCCTGTTTTGTTTTTGCACCTTCAGCAACTGCAATGATAGTATACTTTTTTCCGTCAATTTCATTTCGTTTAATTTTTTCAGCTACAGAGCTAACATCAAAAGGGATTTCTGGAATCAAAATTACATCCGCTCCACTTGCAATACCTGCATTCAAAGTAAGATGTCCTGTTTTATGTCCCATCATCTCAACTATGAAAATTCTTGAATGACTTGCTGCTGTAGTTTTAATGTTTTCAATGGTTTCTGCTGCAACTTTCAGAGCGCTTACATAGCCAAATGTCAAATCTGTTTCAGCAACATCGTTATCAATTGTTTTAGGCAGGCTCACAATATTCAAACCATTTTCGCTAAGCAGGTTTGCTGTTTTCTGTGAACCGTTTCCACCAAGAACCACAAGACAATCTAAACCCATCTTTTTGTAGTTCGTAATCATAGCCGGGATTTTTTCTAATCCGTTTTCATCAGGTTCATGTATATGTTTAAAAGGCATACGGGAAGAGCCCAAAATTGTGCCACCCAACGACAAGATGTTTTCAAAATCATCTTTTGTAAGACTTCTGCAATTCCCATTGATTAATCCTTCATAACCATTTTCGATTCCGATGATTTCCGTATTTTTATTTTTTTCATACAGGGCAAGGACAACACCGCGCATAGCTGCATTTAAAGCCTGACAGTCTCCGCCGCTTGTTAAAATGCCAACTCTTAATTTGTCTTTCATATTATTTCTCCCATTCCGTTATTTTTTTATAAGCTTCTTCGTAGAACAATTCTTGAGAATTTAATTTCTCTTTTCTTTCCGGATTCAAGTTTCTGTCTTCATAAGTTCCATTGCTGCACTGAACTTTTCCTTTTTCATCATCATTCATTATTGTGTTGAAAATGTGCAGAATTCTGTTTCTGATTTTTTCATCGTAAATTGGAGTGGCAACTTCTACACGACGGGTAGTATTTCTTGTCATAAAATCAGCCGATGCAATATAGATTTTTTGAGTCTGGAAATCATTTCCAAAAACATAAATTCTTGAATGT
>JAZLKD010000026.1:0-92885 GCA_045597415.1 Treponema sp.
ATGGCCACAGGCTGAAATTGCCGTTATGGGTGCAGAAGGTGCAATTGAAATTCTTTACGCAAAAGAACTCAAGGATCCAAACAAAGCCGGCGAAGTTGCACAGGCTACAGCTACTTACAAGCAGGAAATCATGACTCCTGCAATTGCCGCAAAACGCGGATACATTACAGAAGTTATCAATCCTGAAGAAACACGTGCACGAATTGTTGCAGGTTTTGACTTCTTGGAAACAAAACTTTTTACAGATCAGCCTGTTAAAAAGCACGGAAACATTCCTCTTTAATAGATGGATTAACAAAAATTGCAAAACAGCCTCCTCGCGGCTCGCGAGGGGGCTGTTTTTTTGTTTGTTCCAGCCTTTATTATTCTTTAAATCTTGCCGTCAAACCTTTTACATTAAACTCTCTTTCAGAATCGTTCCAGTAATAATTATCCCCTTCTCTTGCAAAAAATTTTAAATCATTGCAAAAATAGGTTATGATTACACACCCCTTGTTCTTTTTGTCAAGAGTGATAATCCTTACATACTTATAGTCTTTTCCGAAAGGCTGACCTCTGCATTCATAAAGATTGTCATTATAAATATCTGCATTTGCATTTTCAGGTACAAAGTTATTCATTTTTTTAAGATACCTGCTTTCTCCAGCAATATTCATTTCACATGCACTCAAAAAAGCAAATGCAGCCCTGTAATATTCTGAAGTTTTTTCTGGAGCAGAGTCCGCCTTAAAATACGAATAACAGACTTCACCATCACAATCATCAAAAGTAATTTTGTATGCATCCTGCACTACTATTGAATCTTGATCTTCTGGAACAGTTATTTTTTCAGTTTTAAGGCCCTCCAGACATAATTCAACTCCAATTTCTTCTGACCTGTCGGCAATTGCATAATCAATAAACAATGCTCTCGCAAAGATTCCGCAAATTGCAAATAAAACTGTAAAAATACAGGCAAATAGTTTTCGCATTTTTAAACCTCTCAATATTTCCTTTCTACTTTTCAACTGCAACAATTCTCACAACATTTTTTGCAGGCACACACACTCTGCCATTTACGATTATCCAGCCTGCTCCAGCACGCATAGATCCTTTAGCAACATTACGGTCATTTTTTGACGTCGGAACTATTGGTACATAAGCTTTTCCGTTTTGACTAAAAACATTTCCTGCAAGAGTTACAAAATGCGTATGACCATCAGCAGAATATTTCACTTCAGCAATTAGTGCCCAGAAATTATCATCCTCATAATATTCACTTAAAACCTGATACAAACCTGTTGCATAAGGATCACGGGTTTCTTTATAAAGTGACAAACCTGCTACTTTTAACATTCCCATAGTCTGGTCCTTAAACTTACCAGTAGCAGGATCAAGTCCTAATTGTTCCATAATTTGAGCTGCAGTTGTAACGCTAATGCTGGCACCAAAACTGGCAGCCATATCTGTCATTAACATATTTGCGCTGCCTTTTGCAAAGGCTTCTTTTATATTGTTTATATCATCTGGTGTTACTGTAGTGCCATATAATGCTGACATTACTTCTGCAAAAGCCGTAACTAGGCACCCTACAGTTTCCATCGTATCGGTTTTATCAGTAGAATTCCCAACGATAGTCGAACCAAAATCCTGCATATGCATTTCTGAAGTTCCAGTTACTTTTAAACCATAAGGATCCATAAAGTTAACTGAATCATAATTGCAATATGCATACCAGTTATAACCATCCCGCAAAGGATCAACAGATGAAAAACGAATCATGACAGGATCATAATGTCTGTATCCAAAATCATATAACTGAGTTGTTTCATCATATTTTTTACCACAAAATCCATACTGAACTTCAGCAGAAACAGGTTTACCAAAAACATCATATTCATGACTTTTGGTTATACCTGTTCCTGCCTGAACTTCAGCTCCGACAGTTCCATGGGAATCTGAATATAACCTGTCGGAAGTAGTTTCATTGCCAGAATAATGCAATAAAGCCACAGGAGTACTTCTGGCCCCGTACATCGGTGCATAACTGCCATGTTGTTTTGAACTTTCATTCATTTTCTCAGCATTCACACTGGTTTCGCTATATCTGTAACCATTGCCGGCATACAGTTTTCCAGCAGACTCCTCATACAGTGACGGATTAAACTCAACAAACAGTTCCTTAAATGAAAGACCTTCATAAGTTGTTTTGTAAGAGCCGCTTTTTCTGGTTTCGTAATTTCGTCTTCCAAAACCATCATAACCAAATCCTGCAACCTCAACACTTTCATCCAGAAAATTTGTAATCTTTACATCCTTAATTCTGTTTACCTTAGAATATGTGAAATTTGATTCAGAAATGCTGTCTTTTTGAAAAATCAAATTCCCATTGCCATCATATACAGCAGCAGCACCATATCCCCATGATACTAATCTGTTTTCTTTATCGTATTTATAAGACACAATTCCATAAGGTGTACATCTTTCAATCATGTTTCCCCTGGAATCATACTTATACGATTCATCAAAAACATCATACAGCCGCTGTAACTGATACTGCCCCAGGGACACTTTTCGCACAAGACGATTAAGCTTTTCAATTTCCTCAGATGAAAAACTTACACGCTTAACCTTAGCCTCAATACCGGCATTGTAAATACCAGTTTTCAGACACAAATCACTGAACATTTTTCGGTTAGCATCATTGTAAACATACTGAGTTTTTGCAAGCCGCCCCATTTCATCATATTCATACCGTGTCACAGTAAAATCACTATTCAATACCATGGAAACAAAACCGTTTTTGTCATAGATTTTACCTTCGACAAATACTACTTTTCCAACCGCATCATAACCGCTGGTCAGTACAAGTCTGCCGCCTCTGTCATATTCATAACGCTGTTCTTCGCCTGTTTCAAATTTTTCTCGAATCAGTCTGCCACAATTATCATATTCTTCATTAAGAACAGTCACTGATTTAGATCCATAAGTCTCATTAACTTCTACAACCTTAAGAATTTCGCGATTTTTACCATAAACATAAGTCGTATTTCTACCGGCACCACGTACATTTTCCAGCAATCCCCGCACATTCCACTGATATACAACTTCTTTTCCGGTGAAACCGTCAATCTGTCGAATCAGTTTTCCACCAGTGTCATATTCATACATCTGACTTCCGCTTTCATTTTCGATTTTTACAATTCGTCCGGCAAAATCTTTTTTCTGTTTCACAAAAGTGCCATCCGAATATTTAATCAAAAGTTCAAGCCCGTCATCACTGAAAGAATACTCAGTAACAGATTTCTCAAAATCAGAACAAAGCTGCACAGAACCGTCATGTCCAAAAGATAATTCTTTAACAGCACCCAATCTGTCAGTAATTTTTCTGATTCTTGAAAAACCATCTGTTTCATAAATAATTTTATTTCCAGCACTGTCAGTCTCAATCTTTTGACCTGCAACATCGTTATAATCCGTTGTCAAAACAACTGTATTTCCATGTGTAACTTTTACAACCCGATTAAGTTCATCATACTCAAATTTTTCAACATAGGAAAAAGGTCTTTTTTCACTTTCGATTATTCTTCCCTGTGTATCATATTTTCCACGGAATAAATCACCATTGAAGTCTTTTGCACGAACACAATTTCCCATGACATCATATTCGTATTCAATAATGTTTCCATCCGGAGATTTTGTTTCAGCAAGAGAACCATCCAGATTGTATTTATAACAATGTCTGTTTCCATACCCATCAATTATTTCAACACAATTACCCCATTCGTCATAAACAAATTTTCTGATTCCACCACCATCACTTATCTGTTCAACCTGGCCAAAGGCATTCCTCAAAATTTCAGTTTTATATTTCCCCCCCTGCACAACAACTGTTTTTCTATCCTGCGGAAAATATTCAAACTTTTCTTCATACAGTAGTTTGCCATGTACATCTTCAATCCGCTTATCTGTCAAAAATCCATTTTCATAATCAAGCCAGATTTTTCCCTGTATACTTGAACTTTCACAAATATTTCCTGCACCATTGTAGGAATAATTAGTAACAATTCCCCTTCGGTCAATCCATGAAAGAAGTTTTCCGGTTTCATTAAACTTTCTGAAATCAGCTGCAAGGACACCTTCTACTTCTTCTATACCAGTACAGTTTCCCCACTGATCATAATTGAATTTTATAAAACCTTTTGGACCATCCTTATACTCCGCCAGTTTACCTTCCTGAGAATAATGATTTTCCACTCCTGAAACTCCATTAATATCCAGAGACTTAAGACGATCATACATGTCATAAAAATAAGTTTTTGTATAATTTCCATCTCTGACAACGAACTTTCGCTCTCCAAGCTGCCAGACATTTTCAAATGAAGTTTCTTTTTTTGGAGTCAACGGAACATTCTTTTTATCAGCAAAGCAAACAGTAGCTTTTACCAGCTGTCCGTTAGACCAGGAATACTCATAAAAGTAATTTTTACTTTCATCAAAAGCTAACTTTTTCGATACAATTCTTCCGGCTTTTGAATAAGCATATTCTTCAGTTACAACTCCATTGACTGTTACTTTTACAAGATTGTTACATTTATCCCATGTATAATCAGTCACTCGAATCTTACCCGAATTCAAATCCTTCAATACTTCTTTTTCAGTAACGCCTCTTTTTGAATAATAAATCACTCTTTCCAGACCAGTCGAACTCTTATAATTCACCATATGGTCACCATAGGAAACATCAGTTCGCACACCATAAAAATCTTCAGCCCAAATTATCTGTCCGCTAATATCAAAACCATACCTTTCCAGAGCAAGAAGTTTTCCATCTTTTCCTTTAGTCTCAATTTTGCAGACATTTCCATAATCATCGTAAAAGAATTCCTTGCAGGCTTCATTCTGATCATAGACCCGTTTCAGTTCGCCTTTAGTTCCAAAAACTGCCCTATACACAACTGTACCATTCAACAGAAGCGAAGTAAGATTCCCATTAGCATCGTATCCATATTCAAGAACATTCCCGTCTTTTTTTGTCCATGATTTAACTTTCTGACCTTCATAAGTCCACTGCTCTTTTCCACCATCTCCGTATAACTTAGAGATCAGATTGTTATTTTCATCATATCCAAACTCTGTACGATTTCCGGCTAACACCGTTGCAAGAAGATTTTTATCATCCCATTCAAAAGCTTTTGTAAAACCATCATCAGTACTTTCCTTAACATTTCTGCCTTTTTCATCAAACCAGACTTTTGTTTTAACTTTATCCTGATCTGCATAAGTAACAACAGGACAATTAATTGTTGTATTCTTAAAGTTGCCGGTTATGCCAGAAATACTTTTCTTATAGGTTTCATAAGTAAAATTCTCAGGATAATTTTTTTCATTGTATGTTGAAATTACTTTTGCAGAATAGCTTGTAACGTCATCTCCATCTTCATAACTCCAGGAATAATTATAAGTAGAATATGTTCCGTCTCCACGAGTAAACATTGTCAGATTATAATTATCATAACTAAATTTCTGTGTATCTCCATTTATGTCAGTGAATGTTTCAATCTGATAATTTCTGTATGTATATTTTACTTTTTTTGCCCCGCAAGAAGCTTCTTTTAAATAACCTTCACCGTCATACAGAAAATTAATTTCTTTCGAATCATTTACTACAACTTTAAAAACTTTATCTGCCGGATTTCTTTCCAGAGTGATTTTTCCACCCCTGCTGTTTTCAATTCTGACAAGAAGTCCTTTTGCATTGAAAACCTTCACTGTTCCATCAATATTTTTTACAAAATATTCCATACCTGAAGAACTTAATTTTTCTGATTCCCGCAAAAAGACATTATTCTCATTTTCATAAGATTTTACAGTCAGCCATGGGATTTTCATTTTCAATAATTCTTCAGAAGGAATAATCTGTTTTATATCAATATCATCCAGTTCTTCATCCGATTCAAAAGCTTCAGGAAACTCAGTATCAACGCTCTTACTGTCACCTGGGATCGGCACACCACCATTTCCTACAACAATCTGCATTTTCCCACGAAGTTTATCGTATGTGCATTCATAAACATTCTGATAATCAGACGATCTGTCAAAAATTATAGGTGTTCCGATTTCATCCATATAAATGAATGTTCTGTCATCATAATTATCCTGCATGTACTTTACCGGTCCCCAGCTGTTTTTACCAATTTTATTAGCCCAGTAATATTCTTTCAAAAAAGCATCATAAGCATTACAAAATTCAAGATATTCCTTGTAATACAGATTGGCCATGACAGGAACAACTTTAGGAGAATTTTCATCTTCCTTATCATCGATCATCTCCCGAAGTAGATTCTGTAAGTTTTCAACCCGCTTATGTTTAGCCTTAAGTCTGGCTAATCCAAAATCTTTATCTTTGTTACAGCGAATAAGCCGTGAATCCAGAATCGAATTATATTTTATGCCGAAAACACCCCCATAACTGGAATCATCCATCCAGGTATCTGTAGAATAATAACGGTTAAGATCAAAAGTCATTCCATAGCTTGAAACAGACAAATCAATATTCTTTAAGAACAAAGTTCCATTTCGCAGAATAACCGGATCGCCGGCATGAGTTGTCAGAATTTCCTCACCCGTAGCTCTTTCGGAAACCGTTGTAGTAAGTCCATGTCCGCTGCTAGCATAGGAAATAGAATACTGATCCTGATGACAGTCTGCATACATAACAATCTGTTCTTCAGCCGTATGCAAAGCTCTTTCTGCCTCAACAATTTTTTCTGCATCACGACTGACAATAGCCGCATTATAGCTGTTAACGGCACTATAATATGATGCCAGTGCATTATCCCAGTTCATACCAGAATAATCATCGTAATTGGCAGGATTAAAAATCCCTGCATAGGCATCTGCTTCAGCTTTCTGGTCATCTGTCAAACCTTCATCATCATAATCATCTTCAGCCCAGACTGGTATGGATGCAATAAACAAGAAAGCTGCAAGTAAAAATCCAGATAAAATTTTATATTTTTTTTCCTTCATAAGCCCTCCTCTATTTAACTAACTGTTATTATTCTCCGGACGTAAAAACTGTATAGAACAATTTATCCAGCAAACTGCCTTCCAGATCGGAAGTTGGTACCCAGCCCTTTACCCTGTTTACAAATTTCGACTGAGCATAACCACCATTTCCATAAATGTAATTCTGAGGATGTTTTACATCAGGGAACTTTTTACCGGCATAAGTTGCATAAAAAACACCAGTTCCGTAATATGGGATATTCTTTCCGTTCCAGCACAATTCCATAGCATTTTCAATTTTCTTTTTTACATATTCCCAGTCACCTGCCACATCTTCATTATATGAAGCTAAATTTTCTGCAAGTGAATACAAATCTACATAACAATCACATGGATAAGTTACTCCTGTATAAGTTACACAACGGTCCTGAATGATTGATTTAAAATCTACACGCTTTCCATCTCCATCAATCAAAGGAGCCGTTTTCTTGCAGGCTTCATCAAAAGATTCAACAACTTCTCCAAACTTCAGCAGATTCACTGCACAATATGAAGCATATTCATAATCCTCATACTGTTTTCTAAAACCATTAAGGGCACTTTCGCAAAAGCTTTTTGCAGTTCCTGATCCACTGGCAAAGTCTTTAAGCATATATTCATAATTCATACCATCTTCACTCAAAAGGCCAGCTGTTCCATAGGCATACTGGGCAAGACCTTTCATTTCATATAAAGTTTCGCTGTTCATTCCAAAGCATGTATCAAAACCAATTACATCAAGTGCATTTTCACCTTTACCTTCAGCAATTCCCTGGCGCAACTGTCCAAGACTCATTGTTTTTCCAGAATAATCATCTGCAGCATATCCCTTAATTCCACCATTTCCCCAGATTACAAGGGCATAATTATCAGCCAGATAATTTTCATAAGTGTATTCCATAAAACCTTTCAGAGTATTTTTGTCTGCCATATCAAGTTCAGTTTCTGTTTTGGCTGATAATGCCAGATTTTCACAATCCAGCTGCCGTGAAACTATTTTGTTAGTTCCATTTTTGTCATACTGAATCTCATACAGCCTTGTACCAGTCCAGTCTGAATCAGTAGCATCAAAACCAGGAGTCCTGTCAACAAGAGCAAGAATGTGCATTCCTTCCGGAAGTTTCACTTTTTCCATTTCATTGATATCTGCCAGCGCATAACTTTCGAGATTATTGTCAGCAGCCATATAAACCATTACTGTCCATCCCTTACGCTCAACTTTTACATTTTCTTCAACAGCTTCAACCGGATTAGAAGATTCTGCATCCTGCGAACACGATACCAATGTCAGCAATGATGCCATCATTCCGGCAAGCAAAAACAATTTTCCTTTTTTCATTTTTCAACCTCTCTTGCAGCATACATTCCCATAGGGTCACTCCATGTGCTGCCATCTGTGTAAATAATTTTTTTTATAAAAACAAAATCCATTTCGTATGGTTCACTGGGAACCACTGCCAGATATGGATCCAGGTTCACGATGAAGTCGTCACTTTGTTCAGGACCAAGACTCGTTACGATTTTTGATGTAACCTGATTGGAACCTGTGAAAGGAGACTGACCATCGCTGTCATATAAAAGAAAAGACACTGAAAATTCCTTTACCGTTTT
Organism: Treponema sp.; assembly: GCA_045597415.1. Lineage (GTDB taxonomy): Bacteria > Spirochaetota > Spirochaetia > Treponematales > Treponemataceae > Treponema_D. The sequence continues at coordinate 8,641 of JAZLKD010000026.1, forward strand.
AGAAGAATCATTAAAAAACTCAAAATACGCACCTGCATAATTGTGACAGTCAGGTTTATAACCTAACTCTACATGGGGATCATTAAGAACATAAGGACAATCCACATTGAACATAGTTCCACATGACATCAGCATCACAGTTACAAAAATTAATCCCGCAAGAATTCCGCTTTTTTTGATTAATCTGACCGTTTTGTTAATCCTGTTCATAATTCACCTCCACAAAGATTACGCAACTCATCTTTTGCGCTCAAATCACCCTTTTTAAAATCAATAAGCTTTTCATAAAATTTAAAAGCTCTGTCAGAACCATTAAACTTTCTTTCCCTGTCCAGCAAAGATCCTGCCTGATCAAGTTCACCGGCTTTTATCAGTTCTTCCACTTTGTCATAGACTTCATCAACAGATTGAACTTGTATGAAAAACACTTTTCGTCTGTCAGCAAAATCGAATGTTTTTTTGAAAAAACAAAAACCAGCTTTTCCACCTTCAAGTTCAACTGCTCCACTTTCCAGATCTTCAAACACAAACATTCCGGAAGGACTTGTTACAGTTTTCCGTCCGCTACTTTGAATGACATAACCTTCAATTCCACTTCCATTCGTTGTACAGACACAACCTGTAAAATCCGCCATTCCTGCAAATGTTTTATTAGAAGAACATCCCTCAAAAATACAAAAACTACTTATCAGCCACATTACACAAAAAATTTTCATCAACAACTTCATACACTTACCTGCTAACCGCTTATTTTTTTATCTTCCCAAAAAGTTTTTCCATCCCGGGTTTTGTAAAATACACGGCATTTTCCCGAATCAGTTCTGAATTCACCTATTTTTTCCTTATAAAAATTTTCTCCATTATTTTTTTTCAATTCCCGTTTTGGAAGCACACTGATATTTTCAACAAGATTCTGAATTTTAAGCAGATCGACATATTCGCCGATTATTTCAACGGGTGATTTTTCAACTTCATCATCAATCCGCTTTCTGCCGGCACTCAATCCAAGCTGAACATTTACAAGTCCGCCAGTACAACTGATTTCAAAATATTCATCTCCCCAGCCGCAATTTTTTACTTCCGCCATCATTTTCTGCGTAAGATTCTTTAATTTTCGCCGCGTACACTTAAACTTAAAATCTATTTTGTCAGCCGTAATTTTTTCTTCCCCAGGCAAAGCACCTTCTTCTATAAGCAGATTCCGAATCTTCTCTCCAATAACGGATCCTTCACCTGGAATTATTTCCCCAGAAACAGTTTTTCGTTTACCTTCACTTTTTAATACAAGATTAAACTTTGGCTTACCATTCAGATAACTGACAGTACAATATTCTCCCTGAAAAACATTTTCCGGATAACAATCTTCCAGTTCAAACGAGCACTTTCCATCTTTCCAGCTTACATTCTGAATTTTTCCATTATTGGCTTTAACATTTTCAAAAACCTTTTTCAGCAGTTTTTCAGGAGCCATAACAGTAGCAACAGTCACTGCATTTTTCATTTCCACATTTTCAATTTCCTTTTTCCCACCAAACATCATCCACACGCCGCATAAAATACAGACACTGACTGCAAATAAATTTCGAACCATAGAACTTTCACAAAACACATTTTTTCCAAAATCTGTCACATCAAGTTTTTTTCCACCGCTTGAGTTTTTGTATTCCGCCAGCTTGATTTTTTCCATTACAAGAACAGTTGCCCAAAGTTTCCAGTGCTTTATCCCGAATTTTATTTCCCTGCAGCACAATCCTGAATAAAAAGGATGGATTTTCTCCAGAACCCCTGAAATAAACTTTCCTGCCTGTCTTTTAAAAAAGACTCCCAAAGGAATTTCAAAGGCGTAAATATCGTAATCATTCTTATTAATTGTCACCGCATTTTTCATTTACCCAGACCCTCCTTTTTTTATTGTTCTGTTTCCATTCACATTTGTAATAAACGTTTTTTCCGTCAGTAAGACGTTCTACAGAAATATCTCTTGTTCCCATGCTTTTACATAACTGAATGAAATCCTCAAAATCTCTTTTACCTGAAACTCCCTCATGAACAGTTTTCTTGAAAGCACTTGAAATAAAATTGTCCCGGCCAAGTTCCTTTTCTTTCTGAAAAACTGCATCCTGCGTCCATGCCACAGTTCCCACCGCAAATCCGAGAACAGTTGCAATAAGCAAAGTCATGACACAGGCACAAATCATCTCACTTAATTGCATTCCCAGAGTTCCTCCTCTACAATCCTGTCATTTTTCTCCAGATCGCTATAAAATGCCTGATATCTGCTTTGAACTGACAATTTTCTTGTTGTTCCATAACTCAAAAACGCAATTACAACCATTGAAATGATCAGCAGTATCGCAAGACTCTCCACAAGCGAAAATCCTTTAACTTTCTTCATCAAAAGAGCTGATATCACTTTCATAGCCCGTTCCTCCTTTTTTTCCGTCTGCTCCATAACATATAACAGCAAATGGCAAACCTTCCGGAGCTTCTTCAGGAATATCTTCTTTTGAAAAATAAACATATTTATTGCCCCAGGGATCTTTTGGAACAGGTTTCTGAACATACGGCCCCTTCCATTTACTGCAGGAACTTTGTTTTTCCCATAAAACCTCAAGTCCTTCATTACTGTCTGGGAATCGCCCTTCATCAATATAAAAATCCTGTAAGGCAACCCTCATGCTTTCAATCTGTGTACGGGCACTTATAGCCTTTGCTTTCTGTACAAGCGAATATCCGGCACTTCCTACCTGCCCCGCAAGAATTGCCGTCACAGCAAGAACTGCAAGAGTTTCTACAAAAGAAAAACCGCTGTTCACACTGTTTTTCATTCCTGTCTTTCTTTTTTTCTCTTTAAAGTAATTTCTTATTTCTTCAAAAAAAATCCGGGATTTCATAAAATGCCTCCTGAACTGAGAAGGAGCGGAAGAATTGTGTCCTTCAAAATTATTACCATATAAATGGCTGCAATTATCAGCATTGCCGGCTGGATCATAGACTCAACTCTCCGGCATTTTTTTATTCTTCCCTCTTCCAGTGTGTTACCGATTCTTTCAAAGGCATAACTTACATTTCCATCACAAACAATGTTCAAATTGATTCCAAGCAACCTGGATTCTTTTTCAAGGCCGTTATTTTCAAACCCCTCTCCAAAAGCACAATCCACTCCAATTCCGCTCATTATTTTGTTCCTCGTCTCAAGAATCGCATTTCCAAATTTGCAGTTCTTTTCCACAAGGCAAAGGCAATTTTCAAGAGCCCTGACGACCGGAACTCCACTTTCAGTTAAAAAAGAAAGCGCCCTGAACAATAAAACTGAAACATCTTCTTTCCACCACCTTGAAATAAACCAGACAAATCCAATTCCCGCCAAAAGCAAAGCTCCAGAATCAAAAGCCACGTTTTTAATGGCTTCACCCCGGAAATCATCTTCAACCATCATCTGGGGAAACAAAACCGGCATAAAAACTGCACTTAACACCCCCGCAGCAAGAGTCAAAAGAATTACCAGCTGCGGATAAAAAAGGGCACTTAAAAAGTTTTCTTTAGATTTTGTTTTTTCCTTTAACTTATTGCACAAATACCGGCAAGTTTTTTTCAATTCTCCGGTTTCTCCAGCAGCAAGAATAAATGTCTTATACCAGACAGGAACATTTATCCTGTCCGCAGCACAAATTGCTTCATAAAAACTGTCCCCGTTTTCCAGTGCAAAATAAATCTGTCTGGCAAATTCTTCAACAATTTTTTCCTGTCCATGGGCAGTCATTATCTGTTTTATTCCATCTTTCAGGGGAACATCCCCCTGAAGCAATTCATCAAGCTGCTGTGTAAACGAAAGCAAATGTTTTATGCTCATACTGCAGACTTCTCCTTTTCAAGTTTTTTTGTTTTCCAGGTTGAAACACGTCTGAACGCTTCAGTCTGTTTTTTAAAGACATGCACCTGCGCTTCAAGTTTTATCCTCCTTTCGAAATGAATTAATTTTTGAATTACACACCCTCTTAATGCACAACGCAGCTCAGATTCTGCAATTCCAAGCTCGCTGATTCTCATAAAAAGCTCTTCCAGACTGTCTGTGTGCAAAGTGGCAAATACAAGATGTCCGGACAAGCTTGCCTGAAGGGCAATAGCAGCAGATTTCTGGTCCCTTATTTCGCCAATAAAAATCACATCAGGGTCCTGTCTGAATACAAGTTTCAGAGCATTGTTAAAATCTACCTGTTTACTGACTGGAATCTGAGTTACTCCATCAAGAACATATTCAGGCGGATCTTCAATGGAAATGATTTTCCTTGCACCTTTTTCGCTGTCACTGATAAATTTCAAAATACTGGCAGCAGTAGTACTTTTGCCGGAACCCGTAGGCCCGCACAAAAGCACAAGTCCGCTTTCAAGCCAGGCAAATTCGCTGAGTGACTGCTGCTGCCTGTAATCAAATCCCAGAGCACCAAAATTCAATGGAACTCTTTCAGGATCAAGCAGACGCAAAACAACAGATTCACTCAAACCACCCTTGAACGACGAAACGCTTGGTACACAACTGACACGAACAAAAAGCGGACTTTCACCGTCAACTACAAAATGACCATCCTGCCCTAATCTACGTTCCATCACATTGAGTTTTGCCAGGGCTTTTACACGCCTGACGATTTCAGAACTTTTTTCTGCCGTAAGTTCGCAAACATTTTCCAGCAAACCAAAAATCCTGAACCTGACAACATTTTCTTCAATATGAATATCAGTCGCACCTCGTCTACGCCCATCGCAGATGAGAGAATCCAGCAAAATTGAAGCCGCACTTCTGGAACCATCATTTTTTACATCATCTTTAATGTCACTTTTCCCATATATACGTCCAACAGCACTCTCCAGTTCCTCCAGACTCACTTTCACGAATTCACAACCAGCTCGCCCATCAATCCTCAAAACAGCTTTCCTGAGTTTTTCTTTCAATGGTTCATTATCCATATCAAGCAGCCCAAAAACCAAAACCGTTTCACTTCGATCCAATAAACACACACCGTTATACATACAAAACTTATGACTCAATTCAAATCTGCTGATTTCCATCTACAAACTCCTTGTAACATCTTCTGATTCTCATCAATCTGGTCTTATCTCTTTCCATTTCCGGCATTTCAACTAAGCCGTTCACTTTTGGAACAAGATATATAACCAGTTCTGTCTGTTCTTTCGCTTTCACCCGGCTCTTAAATAACCATCCCAAAACGGGAATTCTGCTCATTACAGGAAAACGGCTCTGAGACTCACTTTCTTCTGTCTGAACAAGGCCACTTAAAATCACTGGTTGTCCGCTCTTAGAACTGACTTCGGTAGTTATTATTTTCTCGCTTGACGGCGGCGGGTTTCCTGTTTTTGAAGAAGTATCTGCTCCCTGACGTGAAACACTGGCAGTAATTTTGCTTGTAATCATGCCGTTGCCAGTTACAGTTCCAGTTACTTCAAGCTTCAATCCGGATACAATCTCCCTCGTTACACCTGAATAAACCGGCTTTCCTGTATCAGGATCAAGATTGTTATCCCTGTATCTGTATGTATTTGTATTCTGAAAGTTGATTGTGCTTCCGCTTACACCATTCAGTGTAGTATCAGCAAAGACATGCGCTCTTGTTTCGTTAATCGCAGCTTCCAGATTTCCAGCAAACTTAAGGCCAAAAGAACTTACAACATCAATATTCAGATTCAGCACAGATCCAAGTCCTGCGGTCAAACCATTTCTGTCACCAAGAAACAACTTGTCCGCACCGTAATTAATAGTCCAGTCATCATTCTGTGATTTCTGATACTGCATTATCAAAAGGTCATAGGTAATGGAACTGGCTGGAACATCAAGCTCACCTAACACTTCTTTCAGTTTTCTGAATGCTTCTTCATTACCAGTAAAGTAAAAACTGTCGCCTTTTCCGCTGTCCTTCACCAGGGATTTATCAACCGAAGGCGGCAGATTAGAATAAAAATCCTTGAACCGCAGGTATTTCAGCTGAACAAGGCTACTTTTCACAGCTACATCACAGCCTTTACAAAAATCCTCAATTTCCTTCCTGAGAACTTCATCTCCCAGAAACATAAATCCTGAATTATCTTTAAGCATTACATATTCAACTTCCCCAAACCGTTTACCAAAAATTGAAGCAAACTCATCCCTGTTCAGGTTATTCAGTTTTTGAAAAATCCACTTCTTTGACTCTTTAATTAAATTTTCCCTGGAATTTTTTGATCCTGAAATCAGATACACATCACCGCACAAATTGAACTGGCAACCGGACTGGCCGCAAAGAATCTGAACCATTTCCTCAAAAGATTTGCCCCGTAAACTTGCCCTGACAATTTTCCCTTCGGTCCCGCTGATAAAGGAATATTTTTTCTGAGCCATGGTAAAAAGCCGTTCCAGAGCATATCCGCATGAAGCATTCTGAACATTACAATCCCAGCTCTCACCATTTCTGACAAATTCAGCCCTGCCACTGTTTACAATCTGATTTTCTCTTCCCACCACCCGGGCTACATGGAAAAAATCACTTTCATTTTTTCCGCTTCCTTTTTTCAATTCATATCCGGAAGCAAGATTGACGAGAGACTGAAAAAGTTCTGCAGCTGAACAAAAAGGTGTATGAACATTCACAGCAATTTCCGGTAAAGGATCATAAGTTATACCGATACCAGTTTTTACAGAAACTTTTTCAAGAACATTTAAAAGAGGAACATCACAGGCATCAAGCTTAAATAAAACATCATCATCCACAGCTTTTAATTCAATTTTGACTTTGCTGACAATCCATCCGTCTTCCGCCTTCTGTGCATACAATCTGTTTCTCAGTAAAAAACTATCAAATGCTTTTTCAAAATTTTCACCGGCAAAGCGAAAATCTGCCTTTCCACGGACAGTATCATCGCATATAACAGTCACATTCTTACACAAAGAAACAGCATAAAGAATTTCAGGAATATCTCTGTCCACAAACTCAAAAGACTCGGCGCCCGCAGGAAACAGGAACATCCAGGTCAAAAGCAGAACAAATCCAGTCAATCGTCTCATACATAACTCCCGGCGGGCTTCTACAAAACCCGTCACTTATGTATAGGCAGAGAAATGATAAAAAATGTCGATTTTTCAGGGAAAAAATGCAGGAATTTATAAAAAAAAGACAAAAAAAAGCCCCCTCGACGGCATCTGCAAGTGATTTCCACTTTATCATGCCGTTCCCGAGGGGGCTTTTTTTACTATGCTTTTCATTCCTCAGACAGGAATATTCTTTACCAGTTTGATCATAAAAAGCTGAATATACATCATAAGGGCATCTTTTTCGCCGATTTTCTGAAGAGCCGGAGTATTTACCAGAGAATCAGCAAGGGATTGAATACGATCAGGAGTAAAACCTTCAGCTTTCAAAGTACGCAAAACCTTACGCATATAATCCTTAATAAGACTGTTAACGTCATCTGTAAGGTTCTGATGAGTTGTCGAACCGATGAGCTTGTTCCACTGATGTTCATAACTGTCCAGTTCTCGCTGGAGTGTGGAACTTGAAGGAACAAGATCTGCTTCTGCATTTCTTGCAGCGTCCCTCAAGGCAAGTTTACGCGAAAGGTTTTTATTTTTTGTAAAGGCAGCAGCATCCCTTTCTTCTTTCTGAATGGCTTCTTCCTGTTCATGATAAACTTCTGCACTTGTTTTCTGCTTTTTAGGGCGCTTAGATTTTGGCGGACGGAGAAACAGTTTTGCAATCCAGCTGATAATCGGAATAGTATACCAGATCGGCAGAAGGATTTTTGTATCTTTCAGGAGTTTTTCCCTGTTCAAAAGAAGAATTTCTGAATACGGCAAAAGCTGTCCGTTATCAAAAAGGGCAATAGCCGTAATTCCAGAATCTGCATTAGATGAAGCTTCATAATGAAGAAGAGACAGGAACGAAGCAGTCAGGAGGGAATACAAAATCGGCGACTGAACCCGAATTTCATTTTCCAGCATCCGTTCAAAAGTCAGCTGATCTTTCATTTCCGGCAGTTCATCAAAATTCTGCAGCACAATCTGCCATCGTTTTTTAAGTGTGTCGGCAATTGTAAGTCTTGCATCCTGACAAAGTCTGAAAATCAACTGAAAAACTTTGCTCTTATAAATAAAATATTTCTTGTTGTTTTCAGTTTTAAAGATTAAAAGTTCAGGCAGCTGATTTGCACTGCTTTCGCCTGTTTTCTGCTGCAAAAAAGCTTTAAGGTCATCTTCAGTATACTGTCCCAGAAGCGGAATTCCTGCCTGATTTGTAAACCCGGTAATAGTTGCATAGTCAAAATAATAAGGAGGTTTTGACAGCATGTTCTCCAGATTTTTAAGCGCAGTTTCCTTCTGCTGAGTAGCCGAAATCTGATTCTTATAATAAGAAAGGAAAATCTCAATAACCTGAATCGCCTGCAGCAGACTGATATCTTCGGCAGTAAAATCCTTAACCTTTTCAAAATCCTTTTTTACAAAAAAGCACAGCTGCGTCCAGTAATAATAACTGTCATCAGGCTCTTTTACCATTTTCATGGCTGTATCCTGACTGTCTACAAGGCGGGTAAAAAAAGTTTTTGCACTGATTTCCTTTCCTGGATTTGAAACCTGCACTTTTTTCAAAAAATAATCGTGATGCTCATCCTTAGCCAGCATTGTACGGATTTTTGTCAAAGCAGTTTCACAAAGAGTATGAACACTTACCGACGATGGCAAAAGAATTGTAGGCGCATCATGAGGCATTGTTATTCCATACAGAAACTTTTCATTCAGATTTTCACTTGCAATCAGTTCAGGAATAATTTCATTTGCAACCTTTCGAGTTACAATTTCATTAGGAACCTGTTTCGGCAAATCCAGTTCACTTGGAAAAGGCAGTCCCGGCGTTATTAAAATTTCCTTATATCGCTGAGCAAAACGTTCAATATAAAAAGGAACAACAATAATTACCTGCTTATCAGTCCCTTTTGTAAAAACGAGAACCTGTCTTTCAACCGACAATTTATCCAGTTCTTTTTGTAATGCCCCGGCTGTATCCTGCAAATAAACTACAAGACTCGGCTGTTCTTCAAGATGATGCTCCGAATATTTCCGCAGATATTCACAGAATTCACCATAATCAACAGTTCCGCTGCTTTGTTTTGAAGCAAAAAATTTTAATAAAACAATAATACTTGTAGTTGTAGCCATAACTTTATAATTTTACACCATAATCAGGTTTAGTGCCACATCTTTATAAAAAGGGCACCTTCTCCCGCTTTTCAGGGTTCCGCTGCCGCTCCAAACCTGCGGTTCGGCTCCGCCGCCCTTACAATCGGGGGTGCACATTTGCCATTCTCACCGTTTTTAAATAAAACTTACTTTTTTTAATATTTTTCACAAAAAAAACGTATTTTTTGCAACTTCTATGCCTATACATAGGTGAGCACTTTTCAAGTGGCTCACAAAAAATAAAGGATCCGGCCGGTCCCAAAAAAGGAAGCGTAAAAAAATTACAACCTGTAATTTTTTTACTGCAGTTTGCTGCAACGTTGTTTCATCAAACTGTGTTTCAGCGCTTTCATGCGCTGCCACTGCCGTGGCGGCTTTAAAAGGAGTGTCAAATGAATGGTTTAAATCAGGTTATTCTCGAAGGAAACGTTGTTCGTGTTCCGGAAGTTAAAACTTTAAGCACAGGAAGTAAAGTGTGCACAATGCCAATTGCTGTAAGCAGATCTTACAAGGATTCTAAAGGTGAGTTTGTAGATGAAGTTGGATATTACGACATTGAATCTTGGGGTGAGCAGATGTGTAATGTAATCGAAAAACAGGGATTCAAAGGAAGAGGTGTGAGAGTAGTCGGCAGATTAAAGCAAAACAGATGGACAGGAACGGATGGCAAATCTGCATCGAAGGTTTTAGTTGTTGCGGAACATGTTGATTTCAAATTCATGAAAAAAACGGATGCCAAGGCTTCTGACCATACGACAAAGGATGATCTTGAGAATGCAGCACAGGGCATCCGTGATGAAAATTCGGAGGTGAATGTGTTTTAATCTGAAACTGTCGTTTTACGACTTACCAGCCTTGACCTCTCTTTAGAGGACGGCGTCCTTTACCGCCGGAACGGCCATATTTCTGAGCCTTGGCTTTTTCCTGGTTCTCATATGCCCGTCTTTCGGCTCCGGCTTTGAATGCTTCCAGCTTTTCCGGATTGTAAAAACCATCTTTCCAGTTAAAGCGTGAAGCATCCTGAACCGGTTGTTTCTTGATCATTGCAGATTGAACGAGTTTAACTTCCTGTTTGGTAACTTTAGTACGGCTAAAGTCTACAAGAATGCGCTTAAATCCGTCTTTCTGCAGCTGATCAGTTTTATCAGCAATAGAGAATGGAGCTTCAGGCATTACAAAAGAACCGTCTTTTGTGCTGAGAACCTTAAATTCAGTACCTTCTTTATCTGAGAAATAAGTAAAGTCGTAACTTTCTGGCATTGCAAACCTGATATGGAACAAGGCAGGATATGCATACGCAGTAACCATTACACGGCTTCGGACATTTGGTTCAAAAGTAGCTTTGAGATTATCCCGTGAATTTTCGAGAGGAGTAATAAAACCTCCGATATTCTGGTTCTCAAAGAATGAAACTGCCCATCTGTTGAAAGTATACAAATAAGGTCCGGCAATAATATTTGCTTTTTTACCTTTAAGCATACCGATATGAGCCAGGTTGTTTGCAACAAAAGTGTGATAGCCGTCTGCAATAAGACTATCCAGAGTTTTTGCAAGTTCATCTTCAATGCTGGAAGGACAATAAGCATCAAGACTGATGATAGTCTGCTTTTTTGAAAACGGGAGGACTGTCTTGAGAGCAAGCAGATCCTCTTTTGTTTCACTGTTAAGTTCGATAATTGCCCTGACAGGTTTAATTGCCTGCGCCTGAAACAAATCGGCAACGGTTGAAACCTGAACATACAAACCTTCAGGAAAATATGAAAGTTCATCTTTTGCAACAGGAGTCAGATCAAGAACAGGAAGTATTTCATCCTTCGGCTGAGTTCTATACTTTCCAATATCATTAGGAAGAACTCTTGGATATCTTTTTGACATGGATTTAGTCTGGAGAAGATAAACTTCATCACCACGATGAAATCCCAAAGGAATATCAATCCACCTCTTTCCATCTTCATCAGTTTCAACTGTTCTGACTTTATGACTTACACGACCAGTATCATCCTTACGGTGAATGCGGATTGAATCCCCCGGATCAGGATCATAACTGCCACCTGTAATATTAGCCATTACAATTTTTCGTTCTTCGTAAGTTGCATCTTCAGGAGCATTTTCCATTGCTTCAGCCTTTGCTTCATCACTTGCAGCCTGAATCTGTTGAATTCGTCCAAGATAAATACCGGTTCCCCCAGCCTGGTCCGGATTAAGTATTTTTGAACCGGCTCCAAAAACACCTTCCTCATTCGACTTAAAATCATACCAGTAAGTAGTCTTTGAACGGGCAAAATCCGTAGCAAGCATTCGCTTTGCTGCAGCAACAGCACCTTTTTTATCTTCCTGCCAGTGATCCATCAGATATCTGTAAGCAGCAACAACACTGCCGACATATTCCGCACTTTTCATGCGGCCTTCAATTTTAAAGCTCTCAACTCCGATCTGCATAAGATCAGGGATTTTTTCAATAAGCTGAAGATCACTTGGACTAAAATAATACCCCTGTTTTTCACCATCACGGCAATCAGCAGTATAAAAACGACGGCAAGCCTGAGTACACATACCGCGGTTTGCAGACTTTCCACCCAGATAGCTGGAAAAAAGACACAGACCAGATTCACTGACACAAAGAGCCCCGTGAATGAACATTTCAATTTCTGTGTTTGTATTCTGCTTAATTTTTGCAACTTCTTCCAGACCAAGTTCACGGGCAACAACTACACGCTTAAGGCCGGCTTTGCTCAAAAGATTTACACCAGCCGCACTTTCTACATTCATCTGTGTAGAACCATGAAGTTCAAGATCAGGAAAGAATTCCTGACACATGCGTACTACACCGAGATCCTGTACAATAAGACCATCAGGACCAATTTTATTGAGATATGACAAAAACCTGTAAAGCCGTTCAGTTTCAGATTCCTCACTGACAGTATTTACAGTAACGTAGATTTTTTTGTTCTGACGATGAAGAGATTCAACAGTTGCTTCAAACTGATTCCAGGCAAAATTGCTGGAACGCAAACGGGCATTAAAAGATTTGAGTCCGAGATAAACTGCATCTGCACCTTCGCCAATGGCAGCATCCAGAGCTTCCGGATTTCCTGCAGGAGCTAATAATTCTGATTTCATGTCCACATATTACCATGATTAGACAGAATTAACTAGCACCTGCAAAAACATCGGCTACCCTTTAATTCCTATATTAATTTCATCCCCGGAGGTCATGTTCCATAATCCCTTATGCCCCGTCTCTTCCAGCGACAACCGTTTCAAAGTATGAGTACCTGTCAAACCATCTGAGCATGCAGCATCTCCAACACCTGCTCCACTACTCCAGACCCCCTGTAAAACAGCTTCTGCAGCCATTTGTGCCTGCAATTCCTTTGCCCACACAACTTTTCCGCTTTCACTCATTAAAATTGCATCCATATAACTGTCTTCAAGAGAATTACGCAAAACCACCACATCATTTTTAGTCAGCAATTTTGCATTACCTGCTACCCATAAATCCCTGGCACCGCTTGATTCAGGACCATATGCTTCATTAAGCTCGTCCCCCAATTCATCAATACAGCCTTCACCAATGGAACGGTAATGAACAACTACAACCTCGCCGGCTTTAACTTCAATCCCAGGAAACACAAATTTCTTATCCTCACCGTAATTTCCGCTTACAATTTCAAACCCGGTAGTATTACCGCTTTCAGTAACAACGAGTTCCACAACTTCAGTACGCGCAGGCAACTTTGCAGTAGCTTTTGCATAATCTGTCCGTATTTCACTAAACTTCATTCCTGCCGGATGGTCATTATAACCTACAAACTTAAGCTTGAACCCCAGAGAATTTCCACTTTTATCCTTTGCCTTACCAGACAGCAGATAATTCCTTCCGATATCAGTATTCCTGTCCAGATAAATCATCGCACTTTTTTTGTCTTCACTATAAACAGCCTGAACACCGATTTCCGACGATTCTTCATAACAATCTTCCTGACACACTGCAAGATCACTCAGTACAAATTCTTCAGAACAAGCCAGTTTCAGGCTGGAATTGTTCATTACCTTAAATTCTTCAATCTGGGGACAAGTCACATCCCCGGCTACAAGTTCAATTCCTTCTTCCGTCATTCTGCAGGAAACCTGAAAAACTGAACACAATACAACGCCACAGATAACAGCCGCCCCCAGAATCTGCTTTAAAACAAAAAAAGCAGATTCATTGATTCTGCCTTTCTTACAATTATTTTTCATAAAAGCCTCCACTATATGTATAGCAGAGTTTTTACATTTTCTGTCGATTTTTATAAAAAATTATGCACTTATTTTCAAAATTACAGATGAATTGTTTCTACCATATACCTGATTGAAGTTCCGGATTTATCTGCAACAGTCTTTTCTACAATAAAAACAATGTTTCTTCCGCTTTCATCACTGAAAATTTTATTAATCTGATACCCTGTAACGCTTTTGCGTTTAATGTCAGGTGAACCAACAATATTTCTGCTGATAACTTTGCCATTTTCATCAGTTTTAATCATTGTAATAAAGAATGACGATTTGCAGTTAATTCCGCTGCCTTCCACATTTTTTTCCAGTGTGATGTGATAAAAAACCGGCGAATTTGGAGTTGATCCTTCAAAATCCTTAAAAACGATTTCACTGTCAGCACTTTTGTTTGCATCTTTTACATACAAAAGACTTTCAGCACTTGCAGGCTTAAATGTATATTTTTTCAGCTGCCATTCAGCCTTTTTATAAAGTTCATCATAAACTTCTTTTCCGCTTTTTGTGGCTGTAGCTGCAGCAGGTTTAGTCTTGAACACTTCACCCCTGATAAAATCATTTTTTGCAATATCAACAGTATAGATTTCTGCATAACCCTGAAAATCAACGTCAGTTCTTCCGTATTCTCCAAAAGCGTATGTCTTTCCGTCAGCAGAAATACCGATATCTACGAAAGCCGCAGCATCTCCTGCAACAGCGCAGAAAACAGATGCAACAAAAACCAATCCTGCCAAAAGCTGCTTTTTCATAAATCCTCCAAATAGAAACAAAAATTTCTAATCATTATATTTTCGGAAAAACCTGCTCCGACCTTTAACATTTTAACACAGAATTGCGACATTATCCGTTTTGAATTAAAATGAAAACATGACAATTAAAACACGCAACAGAATCACAAAATCATTCCTCGGCATTTCAATTGCAGTAATCCTTCTTGTTGCAGGCTACATCATTGCAGGCATTATAACAAATTCACTGCGCACAGACGCCACAGTCCGTGTTCCAGAATTCCTCAACAGCCTCAGTTTTATGCCTGTAAGCACCATCGCAACATTTATTTCCATCTTTGTGCTTTTTCTGTCAGTTCCCGTAATGCTTTTCATCATCCAGACATATTTTCAGACCACCCAGGCATCAGAAATTATCTTTTACTATGGATTTTTAATCGCCTGTTTTGCAGAAGGTGTGCGGCTAATAACACCACTTTTTGACGTAGCAAATTCCTTTTCCCTTGGTTTCATTTTTTTAAGCCGTCTTTTGTTCATGGGAAGAATTCTAAGTCCCTTATGCTTTCTTTTCTGCGCCCTTATGAGTTCCCAGAAAATGGTTCAGGATCTGGCACGCAATTTTTTCCTGATGATTGCTATTCCATGTGTTTTTGCCACAGTTGTTCCTGTAAACACAGCCTTCATAAGCACAACCTTTGAGCCAACATACGGATTTGCAGGAACATTCAACATTGCCCGCGTAACCTTGATTTTTGTCAGCTGGTTAACATTCTATTTTGAAAGCCGCAATCAGAATTCACCTGAACTTAAACCTCTTGCAAACTTTTTTGTAATCATGATTTCCGGTTATTTAACACTCACAAGTTCTGACAACTACTACCTTCTTTTCATCGGAACAGGACTTTACATCTGGGGAACTTACCGCTACATGAAAACCCTTCACAAAATGTACATGTGGAAATAATACGGGAGCCCCCCTCCCTGCGGTCGGGTCGGGCTTTCCGGGGTTACGGCTTACGCCTCCATTGTTTTGCTCTGGTGGTTTCCATTAAAGCAGTTACTGAGCCTGTCGAAGTTCAGCCACCGCCGCAAAACAACGCTATGCGCCCCTTCAATCCCTGACTTATTTTAATTCCTTTTCGCCTGTCATGATTTTTGGAATATCAGTATAGATTGCAGGTTCAAAAGTTCTGTATGACTGTGTCATGTATTTAAGATTCTGCTGTGCAAGATTGCTACCTTCAAGGCGCATCATGGTTTTGTCATTACGGGTCAATGCATCCCATGCCCTCAGACTGTCCTGAAGGCGTGTAATTGCAAGACCATTCTTTTTACTGTCACCAGTCTGCAATGCAAGCTTGTAATAAGTTACCCCAAGGTTATTGTTCACCTTAAGGAATTTATCAACAGTTTCATAATCTTCTTCATTGATTTTTGGCGAAAAAGCCTTTTTCTCAGCCTTAACCCTGTTCAACTGATCAAGCATTCTTGAATAGTGAGTCTGGGCTCCATAGTTATCACCCCTGAGACTCAATACGTTACCGAGAGCCAGACGAACATTAGGATCATCAGCGTTCATTCCAACCGTCTTAAGGAACGAAAGCATAGCACCGTCCATATCGCCGTTGTTATATTTTATTACACCGGCACGGTAATTCAATCCCGGTGTATCATTATGAGTTGCAATGGCAGTTTCATAGTTGTACAAAGCGCCTTCCATGTCGCCGCTGATAAAATAATCAAGGTCACCCATGTCGGCAAAAAGCTTACCTGTGTTGTAGTCGCCTTCAAAACCTGACTTTTTGTTTTCATGCTTAAAGACATCAATTCCATGAGTATATGTTTCTTCTGCTTTCAGGTAATCCTTTGATTTAACATAAAGTTCACCTAAAAGTCGTGAAGCATCAATTTCTTTGTAAGTATTGCTTCGGGTCCGCTTTTCAAGATTCTTAAACAAATCAAGAGATCTTCGAAGCTCCGACTTGGCACCTTCATTGTTACCGTTGTACATGTTGTAGCAGGCCATGTTATAGCGGGCAATTGGATTCTTACCGTCATTTGAAATTGAATATTTAAGCATTCCGAGAACGTCTTCAATTTTTTCACGATAATCTGCTTCCATTGGAGTCAGCTTACCGTACAGTTTTTCAAGGAGATAACCGCTTAAATCTGTCCATTCACTTCCAGAAAGAGAATCTTCCCTCGGATAAAAACGGGCTTTCAGTTCAAGAACTTTTACAAGCTTATCAGTACGCATGTAGTATCTGAGCATTCTTGCCCAGTACAAGTCACTTGCAGGATAACGCTGGCACAATTCACTATAATAACGGCGGGCAACTTCAAATTTTTCTTCATCAGCATCAGCCCACTCCAGGTTTATGTCACCAAGCAGAAGAGCTGCATCAATATCGTTGGGGTAATGATCGAGAATCTTACGTTTTACAAGACGTTCAGCTTCTTCGTACTTAGACTCATCATAAGCACGCATCTGCGCATATTCCAGACCTGCCTGTTTATTCGGTCTGTCACCATTATAAAATTTCTTCTGCAGAAGAATGTTTTCATACATCCAGGCAGCCCTTTCATACTGCTTGTGCTGTCTGTAACCTCTGGCATATCTGAAGAACCATTCCTGGCTGATCTTATATTCTGTAGCCTGCCTGAACTTGATTTCTGCCTGTTCGTAGTCGTTCTGTTCAAGGAGGTTATAACCTTCAGCATAAAGATTTCCGGCCTTAATCGGTTTGTATACAAAACTTACAAAAGCATCAAACAGACAGGCACCGGTCATAAAAATAAGGATTGCTGCAATAATTCCAGGAATAATCCTGTTGTACAACTGATACTGGAACGAAGCCTTATAAGCTTCATACTGAGAGAATGACCTTCTTTCAAAATCCCTCGGAACATTAATTGCAATATCCAGCATCTTTTCAAGATGCGAAGCAAGCTGTCGTGCACTAACCCGTTTAAGAACCTTTTCAACAACTTCAAAAACTGCGTCGTCAGTAAATTCATTCTTAACGATAAGGTCTTCTACAGCAATACGCACATTCAAAGGATACTCATTAAGGTTCTTTCTGAAATTTGCGTATTCTTTGTCTGTAAGTGTATTTTTAGGCTTAAGGACAGCATTTGAAAAATCTGCAGTATCAATTTTGACCTGCTTCTTTTTATCCATTGACGCAAAATCTGTATCTGAGAAGCCCGGAATTTCAAAATTGTCATCAAGAACAAAGTCATCAACTTCTTTTGAACCTGTAACAGGGAATTCTTCCCCGCCATCACTGCCGGAGCTTCCAAAATCAATATCATCATTAAGTTCAGGAACATTGAAAACTTCAGGTGGAACGTCCATGCTTGCATCAACAGGAGCACCGGTTCCTTCTTCGCCAAAATCAAAACCGCCGGTTCCACTGTCTGCACCAAAATCCGGCAGAGGAATATCACTTTCCCCAGCACCGCTGTCAGGAGAATCAAAAACATCGTCAGTGCTGAAATCAATATCCATCGGACCTGAGTCATTTCCCGTCAGATCCATTTCACCTGCAGCCTGTTCCGAACCATCTTCGGCCGCAGGATTTTCATCCATCTCAGGAATATCAGCTGCATTTTCTGCATCTTCAAGAGGAGTTTCTTCTATATTATTCTGTTCAAAAGGTTCACTGCCTGCATCTGTTTCTGCAATTTCATCAGGCAAACCTTCATTCATGTCGATGATGTCACCACTGAATGCAAAATCATCCCCTGCTTCACCTTCACCGCTGTCAGCCACATTATCTGTCAATGAATCAGTTTCGCTTACGGCTGTTTCAGGCGCAGCTTCTGGAGATGGTGTTTCAAGAGAATCAGTAATATCTGCAAGGTCGCCTAATTCTGCCAGATCAGGAATATCAGCTGCACCATTATCTTCTGCAACCTCAGGAATATTTTCATCTGCTGCAGGTTCTGAAGGAGCCAGAAGCGCATCAAGATCCATATCTTCAAGAGGAGTTTCTTCAGGCTGAGGCTCAGGAGCACTTTCTTCAACTGGTGGAGTATCAAGGAATTCAGACAAGTCAGGAATATCACTGGCCTGTCCCTGGGGATTTAAAATAGAATCAAGGTCTGGAACGTCACCTGCTGCACCTGCATCAGTATCAGGTAAATCTACAGGAAGATCAGCATCCGCGCTTTCTTGAGAGTCAGTATTTTCTGTAGTATCCTTCTGTTCCGGAATTCCAAGTACAAAGTCTTCAGAATCGTCTTCTTCAGAAATTCCCTCTGGAAGCGGAATATCAACAGGTCTTTCACCACGCTGAATTCGGATTTTTGTTTCGTCACCAAGATCTTTTAAATTATCTCTAAAAGATTTTAATTGGTTTAAACCTGGCATCCCCTAATAACCCCACTTAAATATTAGTATACACTTAAATCATCGGAATATTAAAGTGCATTCTTTAAATTCCGATAATAAGAATATGAAAAAGATTTGTTCTGTATTTTTGTTTGTTTCTTTAATCACATCTGTATTTGCACAGGAGAATCTTCAGGAAGAAGATATGTACGAATACAACAACATCGTACTTAATATGAAAGGTCCATGTGCTCCCTACGAATCAGGCTCCTATATTGTTTTTACAGCTCCAAGAACTTCACGTCAGCAGGGAATTGCCTTTGATTTTGAAAACTATTCAAAAATTCATCACTACAAAATTCACAAATTAACTGATCTTGACGGTGTGACTACTGCAAGCTGGATGTTCTACCTTCTTAAAAAGCCTGCAAAAGTTACCTCAATTAAATACAGAACAATCATTGACGGATTGTGGACAACAGATGCAACAAATCCAGACACCTATACTCACGAACAGACAGGAATTTCTTTTTCATGCATAACAATACAAAATACAGATCCTGTCATTACAGAAACTTCTGACGATGGATTTACAAAATTTGTCTATTTTGGAGAATCAGGCAAACACATCCGTCTTGGAGGCACTTTTACAAACTGGGATTCCTGGATTTACGAAATGAAAGAAGTGGCTTACGGCAAATACGAACTGTCCCTTCCACTTCCAAAAGGAACATATTATTACAACTACTACGAAGGAATGCACTCCTTTACAGACAATACAAACCCTTTAAAAGGATATACAGCTGACGGTAAAATCGCCAGCTGTATTACAGTCAATTAATAAAACTAGAATAATTTTCCAATACCACCGAGGCCGCCAGCCAGCTTGCTCATAAGTTTGCCCTGGAGGCCTTTATTTTTTGTAAGCTTTTTCATAGTCAGCTTAGTCTTTTCAAACTGTTTAATAAGTTTATTTACTTCAGCAACGCTTGTTCCACTACCCTTTGCAATGCGCTTTCGGCGGCTAGGACCGATGATAAGGTGGTTTTTGCGTTCTTTCTTTGTCATAGCCTGAATAATTGCTTTCTGATGCTTAATTCCGTCCAGATCCATTTTGCTTTCATCGATCTGACCTGAAAGTCCAGGAATCATATCCATAATTGATGATAGCGATCCCATCTTGCCAACCTGTTCAAACTGCATGAGCATATCATCCAGAGTGAACTCGTTGCGCATCATTTTTTCTTCAAGTCTTTTTGCTTCTTCAAGATCAACAGTTTCCTGTGCTTTTTCTACGAGAGAAACAATATCACCCATACCAAGGATGCGGCTTGCAATACGTTCAGGATGGAACTGTTCAAAATCTTCAGTTTTTTCACCAGTACCAATGTAGAGAATTGGTTTGCCGGTAATACTCTTGAGGGAAATTGCAGCACCACCACGGGCATCTGAGTCAAATTTTGTGAGAATTACACCGCTAAGTCCGAGCTGTTCATCAAATGATTTTGCAATATCAACAGCATTCTGACCTGTCATGGAATCGGCAACAAGAATTGTTTCTACAGGATCAACAGCCTTTTTAACAGAAACAAGTTCTGCCATCATAGCTTCGTCAATCTGGAGACGACCGGCAGTATCGACGATTACTGTGTCACAGCCGTTTTTCTTTGCAAATGTAATACCGTCTTTTGCAACTTTTACGGCATCCTTTGCACCATTTTCAAGATAAACAGGAACACCGATTTTTTCACCAAGAACACGCAGCTGTTCAATGGCAGCAGGACGAACAAGGTCACAGGCAACAAGAACAGGACGACGACCGTCTTTTTTAAGTTTTGCAGCAAGTTTATGCGCAGCTGTTGTTTTACCGGCACCCTGAAGACCAAGAAGAAGAATTACACTCTGAGTATCAGGTCCCTTAAGATTAAGATCTGTTTTTTCATCACCCAGAAGTTTAACCATACGGTCATAGATGATCTTAACAAACTGCTGACCTGGATCTACAGCACGAAGAACTTTTTCACCTTTGGCTTCTTCGATTGTTGCATTGACAAAGCGGCGTACAACCCTTAAGTTTACATCGGCCTCAAGAAGGGCCATTTTAATTTTTTCAACTGTCTCTTCAATATTTTTTTCAGAGATTTTGTTTTTACCTGTAATGGTCCTTACAATATCACTGAAAGTATTTGTAATTTTTTCAAGCATTTATATTTCCTAAAATGTTTTTTATGCGTCAATTGAACCGTTCAAAAGTTCATCAAGAAATTCCATAGGTTTGATTTCTTTATTAAGGATTTTGTAAAGTCCGTCACAAATTACAAGCTTAAGGTTGTATTTCTGTGCAATTTCATGAACATATTTACAGGCAACGGCACCTTCTGACAAATATCCGATTTCACCAATGCGGGCAATGAGGTCATCAAGATTCTTAAAGCGGTCAAGCATATCAGTCTTAATCATATCCTGACCAAAGCGGCGGTTACGGCCATATTTTGAGCGGCATGTAACATCAAGATCACCAACACCGGCAATTGAAGTAAATGTTTCAGGATGAGTAGCACCCATAGCCATACCAAGAGTCTGAATTTCGTTGAGACCTGCTGCAAGAAGAAGGGATTCAGTATTGTCACCGAATTTATCAGAATGTTCTGCAACTGCATCAAGCGCACCGTAAACTATGGCAATAACGTTTTTAGCTGCGGCACAAATCTGTACACCAACAACATCAAGCGAAGAATAAACCATCAGCCCAGGAACCCTCATCAATTCGCGGAAACGGATTGAATTCAAAGGATGTTCTGAAGCTGCAATCAGCCCTGTAAGTTTTCCCATTGCTACTTCTTCTGCATGAGAAGGACCTGCAATATATACAAGTGAGTTTTTATAGCAAGGTGGAAGAATGTTTTCCAGAGTTTCAAGCACAAGTTTTGGTCCTTCAGGAGAAGTAATAAAACCTTTTGTAATTACACCGATCGTACATCTTCCTTCCTGAATTTCAGGAATATCAAGAAGCTGTTTAGCAGTTGGAGCAAGATACAAAGATGGAGATGCGAGAATAAGAAATTCTTTTCCAGAAGCAACTTCCTTGATATCTGTAGAAGCTGTCATATTTTCAGACAGAGGAAATCCTGGAAGATATCGTTTATTTTCGTGATCTTTATTGATTCCTTCAACAACATCTTCTTCACGTGCCCACATCTGAACTTTATGGCCACCACGGGCAATTGCCTGAGCAAGACCAGAACCCCATGCACCGGCACCGATGACACCAACATTCTTACAATTCATATTTAACCTCGATTTTATTTCAATCTTTTAGAACCACATCTCAGACTCATCTTTCCAGTCAATGAGCTCTTCAGGTTTAAAGAAAAGATTGATTTCGCGTTCAGCACTTTCATCACTGTCTGACGCATGAATAATATTATGATTAGTATGAGAACAAAAATCTCCCCGAATTGTTCCCGGCAATGCTTCACTTGGTTTTGTAGCACCTACAACCTTGCGGACAAGTGTAACACAATCATCACCCTGCCAGCACATAGCAACAACCGGACCACTAGTGATATATGAAACCAGTTCATCGTAAAAAGATTTTCCGGCATGTTCAGCATAATGTTTTGCTGCAAGCTCAGGAGAAATCTGCATAAGTTTAAGACCTGTCAATTTAAGGCCTTTGTTTTCAAGTCGTGTAATAACCTGCCCGATCAAACGTCTGTTCAAAACACCAGGTTTACACATTGCAAAGCATCTAGTACTCATAACTTAATATTATACTATATAGGTAATTATTTCTCAATTGCGAGTATAAGAGAGAAGAGTTTTTTCAACTTCTTCAATAACGGCATCAGGAGTTGAAGCTCCGGCTGTCAGAGCAACAGTATCAAGTTCAAAAAATTCAGCCGGTATTTCATCAGCATTTTCAATCAAAACGGCCTTTTTGCACAATTTCTGCGCAGTCAGAAACAGTCTTGTAGTATTTGCAGAGCTTTTTCCACCAATAACAATAATTCCATCTGCCAAACCGCATATTTTTACAAGAGAATCCTGTCTTTCATGAGTTGCAGGACAAATTGATTTAGTAATCTGTGCCTCAGGAATTTCACTTAAAAGCAGCTGCTTCATTTCTTCAAAAAGACTGATATTGAATGTTGTCTGACTGATCATCACCACAGGCTTATTTTTATCCAGAACAGAAATTACTTTTTTCAATTCCTCCGGATCTTTTACAAGATGAAAATTAAAATCTTTTTTTACCTTTATAGCTTCAGTCCTGCCAAATCCTTCAATTCCAATTACTTCTCCGTGATTGCTGTCACCTGTAAAAATAATCTGCATTCCTTCACTTGCATATCCTGCAACTTTTTTCTGATTCACCTGAACCAGAGGACAAGTACCGTTAATGACTTTTGCACCTGTTTTTTCAAGCTGTTCAATAGTTTCAGGTTCAACACCATGAGCTCGGATTACAACAGTATCATTTGCTTTAACATCTGGAATATTTTCTTTAGAGAGAATTTTTAATCCACGGGACTCAAAATCTTTCAAAGCAACAGGATTGTGGATTAAAGGACCAAAGGTATAAACCTGCCCTGATTTATTTTCTTTAAGAGCTTCATCGGCTGCAAGAACGGCCCTTCTCACACCTGCACAGAACCCCATAACTTCAGCTTTAATTACTTTCATAAGTAATATTATACCAATTGACTGTGTATATAAAAAGTGTTGTATTCATGAGGCAAAGCTGCCATAAAAAAATTAACAACAAAATTTCCGTAAAAAAAATGGCTGCCCTAAGACAGCCATTTTATTCAGTTACAAAATGTAAAATTAAGATTCCATCTTATAAACGTTGCTTGTTACAGTCTGAGACCAGTTTTTTCTTACCATCGAAATGAATGCAGACGCAATGAACATTGATGAGTAACAACCAGAAATAAGACCTACAACAAGAGCTACACCAAAGTTATGGATATCGCCTGTTGTAAAGTAAACAAGTGAGAGAACTGCGAACAATGTTGTAACAGTTGTGATGATAGAACGGCTCAAAGTTCCAGTCAAAGAAGCATCGAGAACTTCGTTGATGTTTTTGAGGTCCTGTCTCTTAATATCTGAACGAACACGGTCAAGGATAACTACAGTAGCGTTAATTGAGTAACCGATGATTGTCAAAATTGCGGCAATTGTAGTTGTTGTAAATTCAAGTCCGAATACAGAAATGAAGCCAACCATTATGAGAGAGTCGTGAATAATGGCGATAACTGCCGCAAGACCAAAGTCCCAGTTAAAGCGGAATGCTGAATAAAGAAAGATGAGAACGAGAGTTGCAAGAACAAGGTAAACAGAATTCTTGATAAGGGAAGCTGAATACTGTGCAGTAATTACGTTCTTCTGGATTTCTGTTACTTTATCTGCACCATAAGCACCTTTGAGGGCACCGATGATAGCAGCTTCATCATTATCCATAGCATTTGCATCTTTATTAAGCTCATCAGATGAAGCTGAAACTTCATCAAGATTTGTACGGATCTGGTAAGAAACTTTTCCTTCATTACTGATTGTTTTTACTTCAATCTTTTTGTTGAGTGAAGCAAGAACAGCAGAAACGTCATCAGAAGTAAGTGCTTTTTCTGTATCGATGCTTACTTCAATGCTCTGACCTGGAGCAAAATCGAGACCTTTATTGAAACCTTTTGTAAAAGCAGAAACAAGGCCGCCGATGATAAGAACACAGCTGAGAATTACAGCTGGCATAAAGAATTTGCTGAAATTATATGCCTTTTTCATATTAGTTAATCCCCCAGCCAATGCTCATCTTGTCTTTCTTGAGAACTTCTGTATTGAAATCAAACAGGAGTCTTGAAACTACGAGAGCTGTAAATACTGATGAACATACACCGATTGCAAGTGATACTGCAAAACCCTGGATTGAACCTGTACCGAGTTTTGCAAGGAAGATTGCTGCGATGAATGTTGTAATGTTAGAGTCGAGGATTGCCCACAATGCATTGTCAAAACCAGAAGCAATAGCAACTGCGCGGCTCTTTCCTTCTCTCAATTCTTCTTTAATGCGTTCAAAAATGATTACGTTAGCATCTACAGACATACCAACTGTAAGAATCATACCTGCAATTGAAGAAAGTGAAAGTGTAAGGTTGAAAGCTGAAAGAACAGCAAACATGATGAACATGTTGAAAATCTGTGCTGTAAGGGCGTTGAAACCTGCACCTTTGTAGTAAACGATCATGAATACGAGAACAAGTAAAAGACCAACGATGAGGGCTTTTGCACCCTGAGCCTGAGCAACTTTACCGAGAGTAGCATCAACGTGCTGTGAAGTTTCAAGTTCAAGTGGAACACGCATAGCTGTTGACTGAAGTACTTTCTGGAGCTGAATAGCTTCCTGACGGTTGAAAGAACCTGAAATACTTACTGCACCACCGGCAATTCTTGATCGGATTGTAGCAGCAGACTTGATTTTGCCATCGCTTACGATTGCAAGTTTTTTACCAACATTTGCACCTGTTACATCAGCAAAAATGTTTGAACCTTCTGTATCAAGGCGGAAATCAACTTCAATTTCGCGTGTATCCTGATTCTGTCCGACAGTTACTGATTTTACTCTTGAACCATCCATGATTATTTCATTTTTAACGGCATGGAAATTTACAAGTGTATCAAGACCGAAGTTGTCTTTTTTATATTCACCGTAAACAGAGCAGTCAGCAGGAAAATCCTTGATCATGCTTACTTTTACAGCACCGTTTTCATCTGCAAGAAGCTTACCAGTTTCTTTATCAAAAAATTCATCAGAATGTTCACTGAAATATTCACCGAATTTTGCAGTTGCATCATCATCAACAAGGCGGAAGTTAAGAACGCTGCTTGAAGCAAGGATTGTCTTAATAGAACCGTCTTTTTCTTCACCTGGAATTTCGATGTAGAGATGCTCTTCCCCCTGCTGTCTGATAACAGGAGATGTAAGGCCGAATCTGTCGAGGCGTGAAGAAAGTTCTTCTACAGCCTGAGCCATAGCATCTTTTTTAGCCTGGTCAGCATCGATTCCGCCGTTTTCTGTTTCTGAATAATCAAGGGCATCAAGGTTAGCCTTTACGATAAGGTTTGTACCGCCTGAAAGGTCAAGACCGAGTTTAACGGAGTTGGCATAAGCACCTTTGTTTGAAAGAACGCTGTTACCGATTACATTTGAAGCAGCATTAACAAAAGCAGCTTCACTTCCGAATGAATCAAAAACAGCTTTTCCGTTGAGAACTTCAGGAACTTCTGCACCTGAGTTCTTATAATTTCTTACAGCAAGCTTTACAAGAGCTTCATCTACTGCAGTTTCACCATCTGCCTTAACAGCTTCTGCAAGTTTTTTAGCCTGTGCTTCTGAATATGCTTTGATGTCTTCGCGAGACTGCAAAGCTACACTTTTCTGTTCGTCTGTTGTATTCATATACCATTTGATTGATGGTGTTACGAAATAATAACAAATTGCGAG
The DNA here is from genome assembly GCA_045597415.1 of Treponema sp. Lineage (GTDB taxonomy): Bacteria > Spirochaetota > Spirochaetia > Treponematales > Treponemataceae > Treponema_D. Next base: position 34,704 of record JAZLKD010000026.1, read on the forward strand.
AACAGCAAGAATAATTACAAAACGTGTACGTTTTTTCATTTTTGTTCTTGTCTCCAGTTTTTATATTTTTTTTTATTATTTTGCTTCAGCAGCAGTTTCTGTTTTTTCTTCAGCTTTTGGAGAATTATCAGCCATTACTGTTGCAATTGCAGAACGGTTGAATTCAATTTTTGCACCGTCATCAACTTTTACAATAACAGTGTGTTCTTTTACAGAAGAAATAACACCGTGAATACCACCAATTGTGATTACTTTGTCACCTTTTTTGAGGGCTGCAATCATCTTTTCTGTTTCTTTCTGTCTTTTATTCTGTGGACGAATAATCAAGAAATAGAAAATGGCAATGATTACTACAAACGGGAGAATGCTGCCGAGAGGTCCTGCAAGGAGTCCTCCGTCTACAACTTCTGCTCCACCAGCTTCACCAGCTGCAGCAACAGTATTTTCTGCCTGAAGAAATAAGTTTGTTAAAAACATAAAATTCCATCCTTTTTAAAAAGTTTAAATTCTTATTAGTACAAATATAACAATTTACTGTGCAAGGGGTCAATGTAAAAATTCTGACAAAATATAGAAGAAAACGACTTAATCAAAAATTAACGGTCCAGAAGCTGTGTCAATTCCTTATCTTTAGCCAGAAGTGACTCATCATTAGGAGAATTTGCTACAACCTGCTTCAAATAGTACTGGGCCTTGCGGTATTCCTTCTTGTTGTAATAAATCTGATAAAGCCTGTAGAGGGAATCCTTGTTACGGGGATTGGCCGTAAGACTCTGCCGCAGGTTTGCAAGAATCTGGTCTTCTGATTTTTCGAGGAAACTTTTCTGATAATAAAGTACACTCTTCAATTTGTTGGAAAAACCGTTCATTTTCTGGCTGATAATGCGGTTTGCTTCTGCTGTTTTTCCGGTTGCTACAAGAACGGCTACATAAGACTGAATTGCATTTTCATCATTTGGCTTTGCTGAATACTGTTCACTGGCCTTTTTCATGGCTTCATCTTTTCTACCGGAAGAAATACAGATTTCAATATGAGTATAAACTGCATTTTCAGGATAATCTTTCAGTTTCAGCAGATTGGAACTTGATTTGTAAGCATTGTTCCAGTCTTTGTTTTTAACCATTTCTGCAATCTGAATCTGAAGCGCTTCTACATTTTCAGGCTCCTGCTGAAGAATCTGACTCACCAGCTGAGAAGCATTAAAACCGGAAATTTTAGTTCCTGTTTCGCTGGAAAGTTCGGCAGCAGCAAGAATGATTTCCTTATCGTCAGGATAAAGCTTTAAGGCTTCTTCAAAAGTCTGAGTTGCTGCAGTAAGGTTTCTGTTCCAGTCCTTCTGCACTTTTGCCCTCAATACCAGATAATCACGGTTTATGTTGTCAGTTCTTGCATAGACATCCAGAAGAGAAGCAGCCTTTATGTATTCGCCCTTATAAACGAGAATTTTTGCCCTGAAGAGAATAAACGAAGCATTATCCGGCTCCTGCTGCAGAACTCTAGCAACAAACTGCTCGGCATTTACAAGATCGCCGTTAACATAAGCCGTTTCTGAAATCAGTTTTAAAAGCTGCTTGTTCATAGGATAGACAGCAAGAAGTTCCTTTGCCAGATCATAGGCTTTTTCTTTTTGATTCAGTTTCAGTCGGGAACGGATGAGTGCTGTTCCGCATTCAAGATTGTTTTCAGTATTTCTATAAGCCAGCTCAAGATATTCCACAGATTCGCCATATTTTTCCTGACGACGAAGAAGAACACCCATAAGATAATTGGCAAGTACCGAGTCTTTTTTTTGTGCAAGAGCCTGTGTTAATGCCCCGTAAGAATCTTCATAATAATCATTGCGGGATTCTGAAGTTACAAGAACTACCGACGGAAGGACAATTGTCAAAAAATCCGTATTTCCCGTGCTGAAATCGTAAACACCCTGACGTGCAGAATCAATCGCACCGGTATAGGCATTGGATTCTTTTACAGGAGGAACTTCAGCAATAAAATTTTCACTTGGCCAGACAAGATTCAGCAGGGAAACACATACATTTGCAAGAATCAGTTCGCCGTCAGTGTAAGATGCATTATCTTTTTTAAGAATGGAAACAACATTTTTAAGGGACTGGGGAGAACCGTTCTCCGCTTCAGAGACTACATTCTGCGAAATTGATGCAAAAGGCGAACTGGATTTCCGTGGAGGAAGTTTTAAGGCAACCGTTTCTTCCCGTTCAACAGACTGCTGCTGAGGTTCACTATTTACAGTCTTCTTCTTTGCATACAATGGTGGGAATGAAAATGAAAACAACATAACTGCAGCTGTAATAAATAAAAGCTTTTTCATTATTTCCCCATGCAAAGATAATTTTACAACTTACAGAATACAACAATAATGAAACACTTAGCAATTAGTATCTTGTCAATAAAACATTACTTCGTTAAATTTATAAAATGCTTAGAAAAACCTTCATTGTTCCGGCAGTAATTTTCTGTATTTTCTCTGTTTTTTCTTCATGTTCAAAAAGCAGTTCCCTGCCATCAGTTTCAGCTCAGACCGATGATACGCAAAAGCAGCTTACAGAACTTCTGGAAGACGGTTCCCTTTCCTCAAAAACACAGTACGCAGTCGTTAATAAAATTGCTACGGATTTAAATTCAAGCGGACGTTCCGATGAAATGGTTTTATTCCTTACAGAATGGGTAGAAAAAAATCCCGACGATCAGTACAACGCATACTGGCTTCTTCGTGTCGCTTCTGAATACCTTGCAAAAGATGCCGTTCCTGTTGCCGAATATTACTTTGACCGCATCCTTCAGAATTATCCTGATCTGTACGTTCAGGGAAAATCAATTCACTTTATGTGTCTTCAGCATCTTATCCGTGTAAGCAAAACTCCTGCTCACCGCATTTCATATTTCAACCAGCTTGTAAGCCGCTTTCCTTCCAACATCAACATCACGGAAATGTATGTCCGTCTTGCCCAGGAATATGAAAAAGAAGGTGAATGGCGCGAAGCCCTTAAAGCTTATGCACAGTTTCTGGACCAGCCGGATTCTTCAACAATTCAGATAACAGGTATTTCAGATGCCTACACTACTGCAAAAAAAATCGTCGACTTTGACAAATCAAGCAAAGACTGGACTTTTGAATCTGTTGAATCCCTTGAAAAAGCCGTAAAAACTGCAATCAGCCGTTACGACTGGAAATCTCTTGATAAATACCGCTCAAAAGTAAACTTCTTTGCCATGAGCTGGAAAGCAAGTGAATCTGCAGAAAATGCACAGGAATGGTTCTCCATGAAAAACTACATGTACGGTCAGAGAATCCGCTATGCACAGAATCTTGATGCAACTTCAAACCCTAACGAAGCTTATCTGCGCTCAACAGGATGGACTCCTTATATGCCAGTCTGGTATCTGTATTTCAGAAAAATCAATTTTCCTGTAGATCCTGAAATTCACGGACGCTGGGAATGGGCCGGAATTTACTTTGGCGAAAAAATGTAATGAAAAAAATCTTCTCCCTGTTCCTTTTCGTTTCATTTCTCACAGTTATTCCTGCAGCTCAAACTGCAACCCCTGCACAAAATACTAATTCCTCCCAGACTTCAAAAACAGCACAACCATTGACTTACATCGGCGGAATTACCATTCCAAACACTGCATATTCCCAGTCCATGATTCAAAAATACATCAGCCAGTACACGACCAATTTCGGCAAAAAAAACCTTTACGAAATTCTGGACAACGGCGAAATGTACAGGCTTTATGTCCGTCAGGAATTAAAAAAACGGAACATGCCTCCTGCCCTGGAATACCTTCCTTTTGTTGAAAGTGAATACAATCCTCTGGCAACTTCAAAAAGCGGAGCCCGGGGGATGTGGCAATTCATGGAAAATTCCATTGAACCTTTCATGAAGAAGACACAGTGGGTTGATGAACGTCTTGATCCCTGGATCAGTACCGATGCGGCCCTTTCCAAACTTCAGGATAATTACAAAACTTTTAAAAACTGGCCTATTGCCATTGCGGCTTACAACTGCGGTGCCGGCGCCATGAAAAAAATCCTCAAATCATCGGCAAAAAAAGATTTCTGGTACATTGCCGAAAAAGGCCTTTTAAGGGATCAGAGTGTGCAGTACATTCCGAAACTCCTGGCATTGTCAGAACTTTCCGTAAACGGTGCAAAATATGGAGTTGATCTTCCTCCGATTACAAAATCAAGATATTTTGCAGATTTTGATTACATCAACCTGAATTTTTCAGTTCGTCTGGACTATCTTGAAAATTATTTACGACTCACTCCGGGAACATTGAAAAAACTCAATCCTGCGCTTTTAAAAGGCGTTACACCGCCAGATGACAAATACAAGCTCCGTCTTCCGGGCGGATTAAAAAACTCTGCCGTAATTTACATAAAATCCACAATGAAGCCTCATCAGGACAGTTCCAAATACAAGACTTATACAGTAAAAAAAGGTGACACCCTTTACTCCATTGCAAAAGCTAACAAAATCACAGTTGAAAGCCTGCGCAAAGAAAACGGAATGAGCGAAAAAGACGTGCTCAAGGTTGAGAAAATTTTATATATTCCCGTTAAATAAGAAAATAAGTTTCCGATAATAAAGTATGAAGAAGTTTAGTTTTGTAATTGCATCATTATTCTGGACAACTGCCGCTCTTTTTGCACAGGAAGTTCCTGAAAATTCAACCATCTGGTCAAAAAGCGACATCGACTGGACAACAAATACATTCAAGACAGTTGTAAACCTTGAAACAGAAAAAGCCAGAATTCCCATGCCTACAGGAAAATCAACGGCAGAATTTAAAACAGATACAGAACTTCCTCTTTTGATTAAGGAACCCCTTCTTTCCCTTTATGTAAATTCAAACCAGATGCTGGGTGATATTGTTCTCAGCGACAAAGTTACTCTGGAACAGCTTACAGACATTATAGACGCCGGCAAAAAATCTCCAGGCGTATTTTCAAAAGGATCAGCAACTTACAAAACAATTCATTCCATCGACACTAAAAACATTTCAAACCTGATGATCCGTCACAAAACTTCTTACAAAAACCCTTCTCCTGTTGAAAAAATTCCTTCCCGACCATACACAGGAATTATCATCGATGCCAGAGGACTGCTCAATGTTCAGGGTGAATTTTTGACAGACGAAGCTTATCCTTGTTTTTTTCCTCAGATCTGGGATGAAGACATGAATCTTGTTTTTGAACGGAACTTTGCAGAACCGGAATTGCAGAAAAAACAGGGTATAGTTCAATATCACTGGTCAGATGATGAAAACCTTTACAAAGACAGAGTTGGCAATGACCCGCTCCATATCAATGCAAGAAAAATCTACGGCGAATTCAGGACAGATCCAGTAATCAGCCACTCTGACGCGCTGAAAATCCTGACAGTGCCACAGAATGTTGAACTTTTGCGCCAGGGAAAAATTGTAGTTCTTCTTGATAAAGATAATCTCATTCATCCTGTTTCTGCTCCGTTGCACGACGATGCCTATTACGCAGCAGTCCAGGAACTTAAACAGTATATTTTTGAAGTGATTAAAGATGCGGAAATTGATCCAGATTCAAAAGGAGCTGTCAGCATCAACTACGACCTGAAATTCGTTGCAGACAGTCCGAAATTACTGGACAGTGAACTTTATAAAATAGCAAATCTGGCAGAAGCCATTAAACGGCTGAACTCGGATAATTCATATTCAATTCTTGTAGAAGGACATACTGCCGACCTGAATAAACCTCAGGGACAGATGAAACTTTCTGTAGAACGAACCCAGACTATTGTAAACGAACTTGTAAAATGCGGCCTGGACAGATCAATGTTTACACGCAAAGGCTATGGTGCAACACAACCGATTGAAACGAACTCTACCCCGGAAGGAAGAGCCGCCAACCGCCGTGTAATCATTACAGCCCGCCCGAAAGCCACATATATTCAGCGCAGATAAAAGTCTGCTTTGTAAATATTATTTATTAAGCATTCCGGCAAGAATACACACACCTTCTACCATTGCCCTGTGTTCTTCAGGAGCAATGCGCGCATAAAGGGAATCAGGTGTATCCCCCTGTTCAACAGACACTTTTTTCTGAACAAGGATTTTTCCAGTATCACAGCCTGCATCAACAAGGTGAACTGTACAACCTGATTCTTTTTCTCCTGCTGCAAGAACAGCTTCATGAACATTATGTCCCCACATTCCGACACCGCCGAATTTTGGGAGAAGTGCCGGATGGAGATTTACGATTCTGTTTGAATATTCTGTAATAATCTTTCCCGAAAGAACTGTAAGCCAACCGGCAAGCACGATAGCATCACAACCGGCATCTTTTGCAGCCTGAAGGGCAGCATCGCTGACAGCCACTCTTTTTTCTTCTTTTGAAACTTCCTTTGCCTTTTCCGGACCTAATACGGCAAAAGGACTTACAATTTTAGTACTGATTCCTGCACTTGCAGCTCTTTCGAGAGCATAGGCTTTTTTTGTATCAGCAATTACAACTTCAATTGAATAAGGACAGTCCTGATTATTTTTCTGGTAATCAATGAGAGCCTGGAGATTTGTTCCACCACCACTGACTAAAACTGCTATTTTCATATTTTTCCCCACTCTTATTTCTGCAAAAGTTTGAAGACTTTATCTTCAGGCATGTATTCAACGCCAAAATTGTCACTTTCTTTTGGATAAGTACCTTTAATGAAGAATGTTTCAATGAGCCTGATGTAATATTTAGCAGTATTATCCTGAGGATTAATGCCGCTCAGCTTATGGAACATTTCAAGAGCCTTATCATATTCTTTTGCTTCAAAAGTATCCATTGCAAATTCCCAGCCCTGAACATAATTCAAAAGGCCTTCTGTTGCATCTGAACTCATAACAAGTGGTTCATAAAGACGAATCGGTGTATTTACATTTACAACACGAACTTTATCAAGACGGCGGACTACAACTTTGTCGCCAAGAAGATTACGTGTAGATTCACTTACGAGAATACCGCCTGTTGAATACTGCTTGTTTACGCCTTCAAGACGGCTGGCAAGGTTTACGTTGTTTCCCATCATTGTGTAGTTCTTTTTACCGTCAGAGCCCATGTATCCGGCAACCATTTCTCCAGAATTAAGACCGATGCGAGTGAAAATCGGTTTATTGTTCTTAACCATGATCTGGAAAGCTGAATAAAGATTGTCATCCATTCCTTCAGGTTTTGGACAGGCAGCAATATTCTTTATTTCTTCGTTCATGATTTTTTCCGCAGCCTTCATCTTGATAGCCGATGAAACTGCACGTATTGCATGATCTTCCATACGGATTGGAGCACCAACAAAGGCAATAATGGCATCTCCTTCAAACTTATCAACTGTCCCTCGTTCTGCAAGAATAATGTCAGACATTTTTGTCAGATAATAGTTAAGCAGGGCAACCAGCTGGCTGGCACTGAGAAGTTCACTGAAACTTGAAAATTTCTGAATATCAGTAAATATTGCAGTCATTTCAAAATTCTGTCCGCCAAGTTTAAATGAAGAAGGATCTGCAACGATTTCCTTTACAACTTCAGGAGAAAGACACTGACTGAAACAGCCTGTAATGAATTTCTTTTCGTTTGAAGCATAAATGTAACCGAGTACAGAAACAAGAATAAATGCAAGCACAAGTGAACATACAGGAACTGCAGTTGAAACATAAACCCGTGTCAGAACAAATGTTCCAAGACTCAGACCGCATGCTATAAGAATTGATGCAAGTCCGAAAAAGAGCTGATGCTCCGTTCCCTTGATTCCAGACGAAATGAGTGCATAGAGGAAACAGAGGATTACTGCAATGATGATTCCCAGAACTGGATTTGTATCATCAACAAAATCTTCCGCAAGAATCTGGTTCAGGATTGTATAATGAGCCCCTGTATTCGGATATCGTTCTTCATACTGGTTGATTCCCACATCTGTTGTTCCTGTTGCAACAACACCGTAAATTGCCATGGAATTTTCAAATTTTGCTTTCTGTTCGGCAAATGACTTTTTATAATCGTTATAAATTCCGCAGATTGATTTGATTTCAGAATCGGGACTTGCTGCAAGAGAACCTGTTTCTGCATCAAGATAGCCATCCATCATCTCAAAAAATCCGTTGCGGTACAGATTGTAATTTTCGTATGTAACTTCGTTCTCAGAATCTTCACCATTGAAAAGTTCTTCACGAAGATAATTGTAACTTTCAAGATAATCAACTGGAGTTTCTTCCAGCCCTTCAAAAACTCCCATGTTGTTGAGAATATATGTACAGTTTGCAAGCTGCTGTTCAAGAAGATAAAGACGGTAAATATTCCACATTGAAACGGCATTATATTCGTTATAATACTTCATCGGGAATTTCAGAATGATTGTTCCGTCTTCACCGCGAGGAATACAGATTGTTTTTTTAGTTTCAGCATCAATTTTTGCATCAACAAGAATAATCTGGGAATTATTAATGATAATCTGTGGATTTCCAAGATGTTTCAAAAGTGGAGCAAAAATAAGCTGAGGGTAATATTTACCGTGATATTTGTGAATCAGATGAACACGTCTGAGATATCCGTCTTTGTCAGGAGCACCATTTACACTTCCGGCACCTTTTGAAACCTGCATGAACTCCAGAAGACAAGGAGCCACAACATCGTGATCAGGAGTTACAGTATCCTCGCCGTTTACAACAATGTTTTTGATTTCAAAATTATCTTCAAGATATTTTCTTGTTTCTTCGTCTGTATCATTTCCGCCATTCAAAAGATATGTAACGTTAAGATATGCATTATCAAAAAATTTAAGGCCATTACACAAATCTTTATCAGAATCATGGATAATATTATTTACAGAAACGAGAACTTCATCTTCTGCCCTGTTAATTGTATAAGAGCCGTTTTTAAGCAGATTAAATGAACTGTGAATGTTTTTTGTCAAATCATCAGAAACGTATTTTTTGTCGATTTTGGCAGGACTTTTATCAAAAAAGTTAATATCGAATGTTGCAGATTCAGCCCCAAGATCTTTTAACACAATAAGGGATTTACCAAAAACGTCACGATTAATCGGAAACGAACCAATGTTGTCGATGACAGCATCGTCCAGGTTAATCATTATAACATGTTCATTTTCAGCTGTACTGGGAAGAACCCGCTGATAAAGATCTGCAATTTTGTTATCAAGAGTTGTAAAAATAAGAAAAGAGCAGACTGCAACTGCTCCCAGTGAATAAAAAATTGTTTTAATTTTGTTTTTCATAATCAATCAGTTTACTTGTAGGATTAATATAAAATAACGGTGGAATCAGCAAAGCTTAAACACTGTCTGCTGCCTCCACCGTCATTTAACAGATTTTATTAGTTTTCCTGAAGATTATCCCCAGAACTTGCATTTTTAACATTGTTTCTGAAAGAAAGAGATGCTTCACCTTTTCCAGTTGTAGAAGCAGCTTCTGCGATTTCTTCAGTAGCCTTAGCTTTTTTGCCGGCAACAAGAACATCAACAGCATCTTTCTTCATTGATCTGATTGTGTAATCTTTACCGTCTTTTGTAACAACAAGTGTTGCACCGGCTCTTGTATTGATTACAGTTGAACCAGAAAGAGTCTGACCAACTTTTACAGGTTCTGTTTTACCAGAAGAAGTTACAACTGTAACGTTTCCTTTTACTGATTTTACAGTAAAACCTTCAGCAAACATCATTCCTGCAGCAAGAAGCGACACTACCAAAGCAATAAGTTTTTTCATAAATAAATCTCCTCTCTATCCTTTGATTTAATTATTGTTGTTTTTAAATGCCTTGAGAACTTTGCTCTTTGAAGGCATTTCTATTTTAACATCAGAATCTGGAATACCAACCGCTTTGTATTCTTTCCATGCATCTTTTAATGGAATCAGAGCACGGTCCTTTTTGTTACTTGTCCATTCACGGTAGCCGGTCTGTCTCTGCATTGCAAAAGAATCCTGACACATTGTAACTTCATAAGGAATCCAGACTTTGTCTCCCTGTACGATGAACTGTCCGTCTGCAATCTTTGAAGTTTCTTTTGGAGAAACGCCGGAATCAAACGCCATGTAAATATGACCAGGAACAGTAATCAAAGCAGTATCAATACCAACAGATTCAAAAAGTGCACAACTCAAAATTGAAAGGTCGTCACAGTCACCACCATGATACAGCAATGTCTGATACGGGAACTGAAGGAAGTCAACGGAAGTACTTCCAACATTATCAACGAACGCTGAGTTTGGATCGATTACATAATTCAAGCCATAAACCTTTAATGCAGAACTGATTGCTGCAGCAAACTGAATGTTTTCAGGTTTGCCGGCAACAAATTCACTTTTCACCATATTGTTTACAAGGCGTGCAAATTTCAATGCAGAAGCATCACGGGGACTGATAAAGGCAGCAGCTGCACGGTCGTCAGCCCAGGTCATTGAATTGCGGCCAAAAGTTGTAAGTTCAACATCATGAACAGAAGTCATGATTTTTCCCAGGGAACGGTACTTAACGGCAACTTTTGCAATGTTTCGTGTTGCAGAAAGGTTGTTAAGGATACCTTCATTAAGATAAGCAGTAAGGTCAACTGAGAAAGTTTCACCACGCTTTACTACACCTGCTTTAGCAGCAACATCAGGGTTAGACATGAACTGTTCAATAAAAACAGAAACTTCAACATCCTTAATGTCATTTGGTTCACCATTTATAAAAGTCATGGTACCAAAAGAATGTTCACCGTAACGAGAATAGAAAACAGGGAAAAGAGGACCGGCAGAAACTTCATCAGGATTTTCAACCTTTACTGAAGATTCTCCAAAAAGACCTTTTGAAAGATTATATTTAACGCTTAAACCAGCCTGGACATTCTGAATGATTGGTTCGGGATCATAATCAAATCTTTTATAACCGCCAAAAAGTGAAACAGTCAGTTCAGGAAGAATGTGAAAGTTTACAAAACCTTTTCCGCCAAAGAGAATTCCCGAAGCAGCATCAGATTTAAAATTCTGATTATCTTCTTCACCAATGGACCAGATTCCGGCAAAACCTTCTGCAGAAATACTGAAACGATCATTCAAGCGGAGATTGTAACCGATTCCACCTTCAAAACTTGTAACACCAACAGATTCAATACCGTCAGCAGCAAGTTCTGTATATCCTCCGCCAAGAGTAACATAAACTTTATCACGCTTACGGAGAGTAATTGGTGAAACTTCAACACAACCACTAAAACCTAAAACAGAATCAAACATTGATTCAGTCGGGATGTTATAGTCTGCAGCAAGGCGCACTTCAACATCAGCAAAAGCTCCTGAAACAAAAGAAAGGGCTGCAAGTGAACACAGAAATTTTTTCATTCTTATTCCTTAACGCCAAGGCGTTCGTTTACATCAGCCAGACCTGAAATTGCAACTTTGTTTTCAGGTTCCTTTGCGAGAACTTTTTTATATAAAGCTTTAGCACCAGTATAATTCTTTTCGATCATGTAGCAGTTTGCAAGGTTGTTCATGCCGGCAGCATTATTAAGTTTTGAAAACTCTGCCTTTGCCTCTGCAAGACGGCCGGAACGGAGATATGCAATACCAAGTTTGTTTGTGTCACCTTCTTTCTGTGCACGTTTGATAACTGCAGCAAGGTCAGTGTTAATGTAGTCATTTACGGCAGCAGACATTGCTTTTTCAAGGGCGGCAGCTGAGGGAGTATCAAAACTCAAACCTGTTCCTGAGAAAACTGCAGGTTTATAAGTTTCCCATCCTGCGGCAGTTCCCATATAATCAAGTTCCTTTGATTCATCTGCTTTGATGGCAGCAATGGTTTTAGAAGCAGCTTTTCTTGCAGCAGCAAAACCTTTTGCAAAATTAGCCATTGAAACACCAAAGTAAACATTTTCATCGTCCATAATCAGACCGTCAGTAGAAGCAAAATGATTGATTGCTGTTTTACTGCTTACGTTCATTCCAACAAGAACGATAAAATCATCATCAGTAATTAAAAAACCTGTTGGAATACCAGAAGATTCAAGACAGCTGGCATAAAGAATACCAACATCGTCTAAATCGCCGGATTTGTATTCAAGAGTCTGAAGAGGAAACTGAATGGAATCAAGTTCATCACTTAAATGAGCTTTTTTGTATGGAGTAGTTTTGTCTGTTTCACATTTAATGTCAGAAAGTCTCAGACCTTCAAAAATTGCAGCAGAAAACTGAATGCTCTGGTTCATGCCCGGAATAAGGGAATTGCGTCCCATGCCCGAAATTGTTTTTGCAACCTGCTGAACTTCAGGAGTTTCACCGGAAATAAAAGCGGCAATTCCTGCAGGATCAGACCACAAAAAACCATTACGGTTGTAAACATCAATTACAATATTCTGAACAGCCTGCTTTTTTTTACCAAGCAGTTCATAATCAACTACGATTTCACCTGAAATTTTACCGTTTTCAGCATATTTAAGGATTTCAGAAGAAAAAGAAGCACAAAGGTCTATATTTTCTGAAGAATGTCTGTTGATTCTAGAGATTTTTGCAGATTCAAAAGTTTCTGAAGTGTATTTGCCTGCACGAAACCCTACACGCACATTGCGGATTTCTGAAGATTCATTATTGCTGAGAGTGAGGTTTCCAAGAGGACATGTACGGTAAGCATTCATAAAAACAGGAAGAGCCGGACAGTCCTGTTCAAAACCAAGTCCAAAGGCAGCGGAACTTGCACCGTTTGTACTCATTGTAAAGCGGAATGAAATGCCGCCAGTTACAGCACCTTTTCCACGAAGAAGAGGATCATCGCCGGAAATAAGGTAATTGATGTAGCCGCCTGTTGCAGAAATTGTAAATTCAGGAGTTACGCGGAAACCAAGTTCTCCATATCCGCGGTAATAAAGGTCAGAAGCACTCTGAGTTTTATTATCTGTTGAATTCATCCATGAGAACTGGTAAACACCACCAGCACCACCAACGCCAAGATAAACACGGCTGAATGGAGAATAATAGAATCCCAGTCCAAGACCACCACCGGCAAGGGAAAGATCATTGATGCTTGATACTGCCGCAGGAACATTGCTGTAATTTCCTTCAACACCTACAGTCATGCATCCGAACAGATCAACATCGGCCTGAACAAAACCGCCGAAACCTGTAGAAAAATCCTTGTCCTGAGGAAGAATGACACCAGGAGCAATTCTGAATGTAAGGTCCATTGCAGAAACCGAAACCGAAATTGCACCAGCTGTAATCAAAGCTAATAAAAACTTTTTCATATATTCCTCTGTACTTTTTATATTACAACTTTTAATATAACATAAGCATCATTAAAATTCTCACTAAAATGTAAAAAAAACTTTTATTTTTCTGTTTTTTTAATCCAAAAACAAAAAAAGCACCCTTTCGGGTGCCTTATTCAATTAATCAAGGATTGTAGCTTCGTGCGAACCTTTAAGTTCATCTCCGAGAGTTCCCTTAGCCTTTTCTACGCAGCCGATTTTGTATGCTTTAAGTGGAGCACAGCCGGCTTTTGTGTATGGTTCTGTCTGGAATGAAGCAGCCTTTGAGTTGATGTGGGCAATAATTTCGTCTGCCTTGTCTGCCTTAACAGCCATAATAAGACCGATTCCCATGTTGTATGTTCCCCACATACCTTCTGCGTCTGCACCGCGGCGAACCAGTTCAGCAAAGATTGCAGGTTTTTCCCAGCTGTCCTTTTTAATGTGACTTACAAGCTGTGTTCCCTTTGGATACATGCGTGGAACGTTTTCGTAGAATCCGCCGCCTGTGATGTGTACCATACCGTGAATTGCCTTTCCGAATGCTTTGAGGGCATCCATTACAGGGCGAACATAAATACGTGTTGGTGTAAGGAGAACTTCACCGATTTTTTTACCGTTGAAATCTTCGTTAAAGTCTTTTACAAGCTTACGAACAAGTGAATATCCGTTTGAGTGTGGACCTGTTGAAGAAAGACCAATGAGTACATCCCCTGCTTCAATTGCTTTTCCGTCAATGATGTCGTCTTTATCAACAAAACCTACGCCAAATCCGGCAAGGTCATATTTTCCGTCATCGTAGAAGTCCGGCATTTCTGCAGTTTCACCGCCGAGAAGTGCACAGCCTGTGTCTACACAACCGTCTGCAACACCTTTTACCAGTTCGCCTGCAACTTTTGCGTCAAGCTTGCCGCATGCTACATAGTCAAGGAAGAATGAAGTCTGAACGCCTGAACAGAGAATGTCGTTTACGCTCATGGCAACACAGTCAATACCAACAGTGTCGTATTTTCCCATCTGGAAAGCGATATCAAGCTTTGTTCCAACACCGTCTGTTCCTGAAACTGCTACAGGGTGCTTGAGACCTGCTGGAATTTCAAACATTCCGTTAAAGCTTCCAAGGTCTGTCAAAAGGCCAGGGATGCGTGTGCGCTTTGCATGAACTTTGTATTCGTTTACTGCATCGTAACCAGCTTCTACATCAACACCTGAATCTTTGTAATTAATTGCCATTTAATGCTCCATGTTTTTTGGGCGTCCCGGTAGTTTCGATAAACTCAACCACCGTCGGGCTTTTCGTGGTTCCGGCTATCGCCTCCATTCCTGCACTCTGGTGCCTGCTGGTTTCGACGAGCTCAACCGACGCATTCACCGCCGTTCTGGAACGCTTCGCGCCACTACAATCCCTGACGCTTTTTTATTCTATTCAATTATATGATTTTTTTTTGCGCGTGTCATTACAGCTGAACATCAAGTCCGGAAGCTGCAGCATCATCTGCCAGCTTTTTGCGGAATGCAACAAGCTTTTCTTTAATTTCCGGATATTTTATTGAGAGAATCTGTGCTGCAAGGTAAGCAGCATTTTTTGAAGAATTGATTCCAACTGTTGCAACAGGAATCTGCGGAGGCATCTGTACGATTGAAAGAAGTGCATCCATTCCGCCAAGACCATTTGATTTGCCTGGAGTTACGCATTCAAGGGGAACACCGATTACAGGCAAAGTTGTAGCTCCTGCAATTACACCAGGAAGAGCTGCGGCAAGTCCGGCACCTGCAATAATAACTTCACAACCGTCTTTTTCTACCTGTTTTACAGTTTCGTGAAGGAGCGCACCAGCACGGTGAGCAGACAGAATATAAGCTTTATAATCAATGCCGAATTCGTTGAGAACATCGGCTGCCTTTTTCATAGTTTCTGTATCAGATTTAGATCCAAAAAAAATTGCTACTTTCATAAGTTTACCTCGTGGAAATAATTTATCACACGACAGTTACAATTTACAAGAGCAGCAGGACACGCAGCAGGACACGCCCTTTTATCCTAATTCCGGCTGAACACTGTTCTGGTATTCAACAGGAGTAACACCGGTTCTCTTTTTGAACAGTCTGGAAAAATATTCCTGTGCACTATAACCGAGAATCTGACTTACTTCCTTTACAAGAACATCCGGATTTCTCAAAAGAACCTTTGCCCGGTCAATTTTTACATCAGTCATAAAATCAACAAAATTTACGCCTGTTGTTTTCTTAAAAATGTGGCTTATATAACTTGAGTTCAAAAAAACACCGCGGGAAACATCATTAAGACTCAGCATTTCATCAACATGAACGACTGCATACTTTCCGATTTTGTACACCAGTTTGTCGTCAATTATCTGATATTTTTTTACCATCATTCCGGCCTGAACAAAAGCAAAAACCCAGTTATCTATAATCTGTTCACTGGACATAATTTCAAACTGAGAAGAAGCACTGAAATCATTCTTATACAGAAATTTTTCCAGCCAGGGTTTTCGTTCTATAATAATTTCGTAAATATAATTTTTAGCCTTCTGGCAGACAATCTGACAGTTAACGGGATCATTATTCCAGTCGGCAAAAATCTGGCTGATAATATCAGTGATGATGATTTTTTCCTGACCGCCGCCTGCAAAAATACTGGCAATAAGAGCGTCGGTTTTAAGCTTTAAATTGTTGAGAATGTAACTTACTCCTGCACTGTCATAGAGACGAAGAACAGAGTTTTCAAATTCCGATTCACCAGTGTTTTCAAGAAGGTAGTCAAAAACTCCTCCCGTAAAATAATCGTGAACAACGGGATAATCTTTGTGATGACTGACAACAATTACCCGCAGTTTGGAATGAAACTTTAGGATTTCCGTTATTACACTCAAATCTTCCTGAGGAACATACGAAACAAAAATAAGAATGTCGATCCTGGATTCGCAAAGACAGACTTTTAAAAGCTCTGTTTTCTGGAGGATATTAGTTTCCAGTTCAAAATCATGATATTTCTTCCAGAAGCCATACTGCTGAATTGTCTGTGCCAGATTCAGTTTCGGGTCATAAAAACATACTTTCTGCAAAATATCCTCCGCTTCCTTCAGATTCGTTTATTCACAAGGCTCTGTGAAAAAATTTTAAAATAAAAAAAAGAGGCACGGAAAAATTTCCGTGCCTCTTTGCACATATTTTTTATACCACAACCTGAGATTGTTGTAAATTATTTTTACATATAAAATTTTTATGTTTACCTGTAATTATTTTAGGTTACAGAACTTTTACTTTACCGTTTGTCCTGTCAAAAACCATCTGTTCAAGAGAGTCAAAATCAACGGCCGCGATTTCTCCTTTTACAGCTATCATTTCTCCAAAATCTTCTGACACTTCATACAGAACATAACTTTCAAATATTTTTTTTACAACCTGATACTGCTGATAATCGCACTCAAAGGAAAAACTTCTTTTTTCAATTAATTCTTCAAACTTTGTAGCCTCAAGGACGGATTTTGCACCATCCCCGTAGGCATGAACAAGGCCGCCTGTTCCAAGAAGAGTTCCACCAAACCATCTTGTAACTGTAACAAGAATATTTGTAACTTCCCTTCCCTTCAAAACATCAAGCATGGGACGCCCCGCAGTTCCACCAGGTTCACCGTCATCACTCATTCCCATAATTTCAGCATTTTTTCCGCAGATAAAGGCATGACACACATGAGTTGCATCTGCATACTTCTGTTTCTGAGACTTGATGATTTCGCGGACATGAGCCTGGTTTTCAATTACAAAACTTTCCGATAAAAAACGCGAGCCTTTTATAATTGTTTCAACGGCAGTACCTTCAACAGGAATTTTCATTTACTGCTCACCATCTGCAGAGTCATCACTGTTCATGGCGTAAGTAACAGGATCACTGATTTTTTTGTATTTGTAAGCGCCTGTTTTATCATTATAAAAAATAGGAATACTCATATAAATTTTTGCAATTGCGTTGTAAAGGTTGATGACGCAGATAAACTGAACGATCATTGTTCCCATGGCAGATTTTTCACCAAACAGAACAATGGCAATCTCAAAAACAAACGCAATAAGGGCAATAAGAAGATTTTTCCAGCAGCCCATAAAAGCAAAGCCCATAAACCTGAAAATATTCCAGTTTTTGAAAGAAAGACGGTAACTTGCAGCAAAAGCATACAAAGATGATCGGCTTCCGTTGTCCAGTCTGAAACAGAATGTAAAAATTGCAGGCAAAAGAAGGATAAGTGACAGTCCTGCAAAAGTCAGAAGAACCATTGCATAAAGAATCCGTTCTGCAACAGTCATAATAACAGGAGGCAGAGTCTGTCCGGCTTTTACTGCGGCTTCCTGCGCCTTAAGGAGGATTGCTTTTTCTTCTTCAACCAGTTTGCTGATATTGAACCAGACCTCACCATAATTGTTATAAACCCATGTGGCACCATAAACAGCGCAGCAAAGAATGGTTCCCAGGAGAATTACAAACCACAGACAGATAAACCAGGTCTTTGAAAAATTATTGAACCCTGTAAACATATAGGAAAATTTTCCTTCAAGTCCGCGGGCCATCTGAAAAATCATAGAATTATAGCCGAAATTGAGCATTACAATTAAAAGCATTGTTACGACAATTATTGCAACAATTTTTATGATGGCTGCAATTTCAGAACCAGAATTTGCGGCAGCCATTACATCCATAAAATTTGATGTGCCGAAAAAAGCCAGAAAATAACTGACGATGCTCATAAAAAAATACGAAAGAACTGCTTTTCCGGAGTTCTTCATATAAGTCACTTTCAACCATTTTAAGAGATCTGTGTTTTTCAATTAAATAATTCCCCCTGAGGTTTTTCTACAGAAATTGATTCAACTTCACGGGCAGCAAGCCTTACACCAAGAGTTTTTGCACCTTTTTCTTCAAAATCCTGGGCCTTGAATTTTTCTTCAAGAATTTTAACACGAGGCTTTTTTTCGTAATTAAGGGTAAAGTTGAATTTTTCTCTTGTATCAATGTGAAGGATTTCCATTCCGTCTGGAGCAACAAAATAATCTCTGTTCAAAATCCAGGCAGGAATTCGGAAACGCTTGATGAATGCATATTTTGTTTTTGGATCGCGGAACACTACTGTGAACAAAGTTTTTGCAACAATTTCCTTATCAGCAAAGTTGCAGTAAACAATTCCCTTATCCATAAACATTTTCTGCGGAACATCAAAAGCCGAATACATACCGTTGCGGCGCATGACAATGATACGGTCGTAAGGAGAAACTTTCATGATTTCAGCTCCACCGCTTACATTAATGCCCAGGTAACCTTTGTCATCGTAGCGGAGAGAAAGATCCTGTTTAGCAACTTCCTTCACATCAACTGCATTGAATTTTGCAATCTGTGTATGACGGGCAAGTGAGAACTGTCTGTCATCGTCTTTTGCATCTTTTTCAAGCTTCTTGAATTTGTCTATCATGCCGTTCAGGTATTCAACTGCACAGCCTGTAAGATTTTTAAGGCGCTTTGCAATTTCCTTGAGGCGGTCAGTAATAGCCTTAACCTGTTCCTTGTTTTTGTTAATGTCAAAAAGAGAAATCCGGCGGATCGGAATCTGCAGCAAACGTTCAACATCTTCATCTGTAATGTCACGGATAAGTTCTTTCTTGAATGGAACAAAACCTTTATAAACAGCTTTGTAAACATCTTCCTGTGTTTTTTTAGTTTCAATTGCCTTGTAGATGCGTTCTTCGATGAAGATTCTCTCCAGTGTACGCATGTGAAGTTCATTTGTAAGTTTATCACGCTCATATTCCAGTTCATCTTTTATGATGGCTGTAAGTTTCTGTGCGTAATATTTGATGATTTCCGTTGCTGTCATTACAACAGGCATATTATCTTTGATTACCAGCATCTGACAGGCAATTGTTTTTTCACAGTCTGTGTATGCATAAAGGGAATCAATGACATCTTTTGAATAAACACCGCGGGGAAGTCTGATTTCAATATTACAGTGGTCAGTAGTAAAGTTGTCTACAGAACTGATTTTGATTTTGCCGGCTTTGTAGGCACTGTCGATACTGTCCAGAAGAGCTTTTGCATTGGTATCAAGAGGAAGTTCTGTAATTATGATTTTTTTATCATCGCTTGTATCAAATTTTGCGCGGGTAACTACTTTTCCGTTTCCATCGTTATAATTTGTAACATCAATAAGACCACCAGTAGAAACGTCAGGAAGAATTGAAAATTTTTCTCCCTTAAGACATTTAATTTCTGCATCAAGAACTTCCAGAAGGTTGTAAGGAAGAATCTTTGTGGACATACCAACGGCAATACCTTCAGCACCAATAAGAAGAACTACAGGAAGCTTTGAACGGTATACTTCAGGTTCAAGGCTGCGTCCGTCATAGTTTGGAACATAACGGGTGATAGCCTTGTTTGTAACAAGAAATTCCTTTGCAATAGGAAGAATCCGACATTCAATATATCGCCCCGCAGATGCACCGTCTCCTGTAAATTTATTACCAAAGTTTCCCTGCTTATCGATGAAAATTTCCTTGTTGGCAAGATTTACAAGAGCACCATAAATTGAAGCATCACCGTGGGGATGATATTCCATTGTTCGGCCGACAACATACTGTACTTTTTTAAACAATCCGTCATTTACTTCAAAAAGCGTATGCATGATACGGCGTTGAACAGGTTTAAGACCATCTTCCAGATCTGGAATGGCGCGGTCACGGATTACATAAGATGCGTATTCTATAAAGTTTTTGTCAAACAGATTTTTAACGAAAGCCAATTTTTTCTCCTTATGCGTCGATTTCAGAATTGCTCAGCAGATTCTGCTCAATGAAGCTGCGACGCTCCGGGGTGTTTTTGCCCATATAGAAAGCCAGAAGCTGCGGAATGATTTTAAGCTGGCTGACTTCTACAGGTGTCAGACGAATTGTATCTGGTGCGATAAACTGCTTGAATTCACTCGGGTTGATTTCACCAAGACCTTTAAATCGGCTTGTTTCACTTGATTTTCCAAGTTTTTCCTGTGCAGCATCCCGTTCAGATTCAGAATAACAGTAAATATTTTCTTTTTTAGTTCTTACGCGGAACAAAGGTGTTTCAAGAATAAAAACCCTTCCCTGAGTAATAAGTTCTTCAAAATAGCCAAGAAAAAAAGTTAGAAGCAGGTTTCGGATATGGAAACCGTCATTATCGGCATCAGTTGCAATTACGATTTTTGAATATTTAAGGTTTTCAACAGATTCATCAATTCCCAGGGCACACATCAGCTGATGAAGTTCATCATTTTTGTAGATGTCTGTCTGTTTTTTGCCGTACATATTTTCAGGTTTACCACGAAGGCGGAAAATAGCCTGTGTATCTGCATTTCTGCTGTGAGTCATTACGCCTGCAGCAGATTCCCCTTCCGTAATAAAAATCATTGAACCATCACCTTTAGCACCGTCTTCAAGGTGAAAACGGCAGTCATCAAGTTTAGGTATACGGATGCTTATTTTTTTAGCGGCTTCCTTCATCTGTTTTTTTACAGATGCAAGCTCTGTACGCATTTTTTCGTTATGCTCAATTTTTGCCTGAATGCGTTCAGCGGCTTTAGGATGTTTGTGCAGCCAGTCATCAAGGGCAGACTGTGTTTCTGTCACAATCCAGGAACGGACATTTGTATTGCCAAGTTTATTTTTTGTCTGGCTTTCAAACAAAGGATCCTTTACTTTTGCAAGAATTGCAGCAGTCATTCCTTCACAAATATCTTCTGTTTTGTACGATTCATGATAAAACTCATTAATGCCTTTTACAAAACCTTCACGGAAAGCCGAAAGGTGTGTACCACCATCACTTGTAAACTGTCCGTTGACAAACGAATAATAGTTTGCACCGTAAGCATTTGTATGAGAAAAAGCAAACTGAAGGTGTGGACCGGAATATGAACCGATTTCGTAAAGGGTTTCAGAATCAAGTTCGCTTTTAAGCAGATCAAGAAGACCGTCTGTAGAAACAAAGTTCTGACCGTTAAGGCGCAGTGTAAGGCCTGTGTTGAGATACGAATAATTCTTCATTCGTTTTTCAACAAATTCCATATTAAATGAATACTCACCGAAAATTTCCACATCAGGAACAAATTCAAAATAAGTACCATTTGGCTGAGGAGCCTTCATCTTGCCTTTTTTATTTGAAATCAGTTTTCCTTTTTCAAATATAACTTCAGTACATTCTCCGTCACGAATGGAAACAACCCTGAAATAGGAAGAAAGGGCATTTACGGCTTTTGTACCTACACCATTCATACCAATAGAGAACTGGAAAACATCGTCATCGTATTTACCGCCGGTATTGATTACACTTACACATTCAACAACGCTGTTTAAAGGAATACCGCGTCCAAAATCCCGGACTTTTACCCGATTTTCCTTGATTTCAACATCGATGCGTGTTCCGTTACCCATAATGAATTCATCAATAGAGTTATCGATAATTTCCTTTAAGAGAACGTAAATACCGTCATTCTGATTTGAACCGTTACCAAGACGTCCAATGTACATACCCGGCCTGAGACGAATATGTTCCAGAGGATCCAGATGCTTGATCTGGTCATCAGTATATGCAACATTCTTTTTGACAACATTATTATTTGGATCAGCAGCCTGGGCAGCAGCAAGTTTTTTTGCAGCCTGTTCCGCAGTTGTTCCAGGAACGAAAGAGTCTTTTACTTCTTTTTTTACGGATTTTTTTGCTACGGTTTTAGCATTATCCCAGGCACGAAAAGTTCCGTTTTCATCAATACCTGCAACCGTTTTTTTTGTACTGGTTTTTGCAGCAGTTTTTGTGCCTGTTTTTGCAGCAGCTGTTGTTTCTGAAGAAGCCGTTTTTTTAGCGGCCGTTTTTGCCGCTGTTTTTGCAGCGTCAGCCTTTTCTGCAGGAGTCGCCTTCTTAGTTGTTGTTCTGGCTGCAGCAGTTTTTACAGCAGCACTTTTTTTTGCAGCAGCAGTTTTGCCTTCTGCCGCATCCCCTTTTTTAGTTACACCCATAAATTTCATTTTAATGGGAAATTTACAACTTCTCAAGGGGAGAAAGGAGCCTTACGCTTCCCCAGGGAGTATCTTTAAAATTAAGAAAGTTTTCGATGATAATTCTTCCCTTCTGGCTTAAATCCCATACCCTGCGGGCAATTCCATCACTGCACAAAACAAGAGGATTTATGTAGCGTTTTTTGACATCAAGGCAGACTGAATAATAACCTTCTCCAGGATTTTCATTCAGATGTTCTATGGACTCCATATTTTTAAAAGTGTACACCATCTGACGCAAATGACTGCCAGGTTTTGAAAATTTTTCCAGTTTTTCAAAAACTTCAACTTCTCCCAGCTCATACAGATCTTCTTCTTCAAGTACCCCTGTTTCAACGGCTTCATTTACAATGGCCCCCAACATGTTCAAAGCCAGTTTATTTTCATTCCGCTGCAAAATCAGGGCAACATCACAAAACCGTTTTGTGTACTCTAAGGCAGTTTCAAGATCTGTAAATCCCAGTTCCTCCACCCCATTTTCATTTTTCAAAACCCGGATATTTCTGTAACATCTTTCAGCACTTTCAAGTTCAAAACATGGAGTGTCTTTTACAGCATAATCACAAAGGGCATATCCGCTTGGAAACATATATTCAAGGCGGTCGCTGCTCAACTGAGGAATCTCATTATCACAGACAGGATAAATGTGGTAATCACAGACATCAGAAGCTTTAAGTCCGTCTTCTTTTAAAAAAGCTGCCAGTTCGCCGTTCTCGAGAATTATTTTTGCATTGGCGTCTTCTGTTGCAGATTGTGTCAGGGCATCACCTTTTCTGAAATCACCTGCATGACTGAACACGGGAGTTGAAACATCATGCAGAAGACTTGCAAGAGCCTGTTTTTTATCCCTGGTAAAATTCCACGCAATCAGGGCACATCCTACTGAATGATCAAAACGGCTGTAGAACATGCGGTTGGAGTAAAGCCTTGTATAATCTGTTCCGCACAAAAGTCCGATTTTTTTTAATCTGGTCAGAATGGGGAGAGAAAGATATTTTTTCAAAAACTGAGGAAATTCGTCACAAAGAATTGAATGATAACGCTGAATGTCCATACAAGGATTATAAGACAAAAACTATGTCTGTAAAAAGTGCCGTTATATAAGGCAATGCCTCCATAAAAAAATTGAACAGGAAAGCTGACATTTAATTTTTTCGAATATGGACTATAATAAAAGGTATATGAAGAAATTATGGATTATTGCGGCGGCAATTCTTACATTAGCAGGCTGCACAAAAAAATACGATGGAAAAGTTATGGAACAGCATATTGAATTAGATGAAACTTACATGAACGTAATAAAATTTGGAAACGGCAGCAGAAATCTTACTGTAATTGCCGGGGTGAGCCTTTGCGGTCTTGAAGGGCTGGGAGAGCAGCTTGAAAGTGCATTAAGTGTTTTCAAGCAGGATTTTACAGTCTATGTTTTTGACAGGAAAAAAGTGCTTCCACAGGGATATACTATGCCAGAAATGGCAGATGATGTTTACAGATGCCTTACAAAGCTGGGAGTCAAAAAAACATCCCTTTATGGAACTTCTCAGGGAGGAATGATAAGCCAGATTCTTGCAGCAGATCATCCGGAAATGGTTGAAAACCTCGTGCTCTGTTCAACAGCCTGTGCAGTTGATAAAAATTTAAAAGTCTTTATGGAATGGAAACAGGCAGCACAAAACCATGATGTTGTTAAATTAAATACATTGTTTCTCGATTATGTTTATTCTGACAGTTTTAAAGAATCAATCAAAGACTACATTCCTGAACTTTTAAAACAGGGAACTGCAGCAGACTGCGACAGGTTTACAATACTCCTTGAATCAATGGAAGGATTTGACAACAGGGTCGGCCTCAGAAACATAAAATGTCCTGTTTTTGTAATCTATGACAAACAGGACAAAGTGTTTCCATACACAGCCGGAAACGAAATCGCAAAACGGCTGGGCTGCAGACATTACATTTACGACCAGTACAGCCACGCCGTTTACGATGAAGCCCCGGATATTAAAGAAAAGATTGCAGATTTCTGCCTTACTCCTCAACACCCTTCTGATGAACACCACCCATAACATAAGTTCCGTCAATAAACCATGCTATGGTTGTATAATACATACCATCCGGAATCTTTGACAAATCCAGATCAAGATTGCCTGTTTCTTTTACAACGCGTTCATTAACAGAAAAACCTTTTGTTTCCCAGTTATCACACTTTCCGAGGTTTTTGTCAGAATAAACTGTATGAACATAAACAGGAGCATCACAAAACAGGGTAAGCATATATCCGCTGTCAATCATATTCTTGATTTTCCCACCATCCGGATAGTCGGGCTTTCCTGTCAGATTATCCAGATACAGATATACAGGGGCAAAGATAGTACAAGACGCAGAAGTACTAGTCTTATCAAGATTATTAAGATGAGTAAAATCCACAAAGTCATATAGGGTACTTGTAGCATAAGCCCCCTTGCTGACCCAAATTTTTACAAATTCATTTCCCCAGAAAATTCCACTCATTGTAGCACTTGGAGTATCTCGGCCGGTATTTACAATGAATTTTGCCTCATCCTCCTTCCATGCAGTCCTGTCAGCAGTTAACCCAAACTGATTACTCCATTTTAAATTCTCATTGTCAAAAACCTTTGCAACTGCGATATATTCAGATTCTAACTTCTGCTCATTGAGTTCAAAGATAAATTCAAAAGGCTTGAACAGAGTTTTACTGCACTTATTGAATAAATAATTGTCATAAAAAGGTGATTGTAACCAATTGTCAGTCCACCTTACAAGTCCAGAATCCTCATCATAAGTTAGAGGCGTGGTTGTCTTATTTTGATCTCCCGGTGTCGGCTGAAAATACTCCAGAAATGATGCAGGAACATTAAAATCAGTCTTAACCTTTATTCCATTATCAAAGTTCAATGCAATCGAAAAGTCTTCAGAAACAATCCGCTTTTCTGCTGTTTCACTTACTGGAAATAATTCATACCTGAAGTGATATTTTCCAGTATCAAAATATGATAAAAGAATTCCCTTGTATGTAGAGGTTTCCACAAATGGAACTTCATCTAACTTTTCAAGAGAAATTTCGTTATCCAGCTGATAGTATACCTTCATTTTATATGAAAGTTCAGGATCCTCTGTATCTTTTACACATCCGGTAAAATCTCTGGTTTCACATTTTATATAAAGTCGGCTATCTTCCAGAATGAAAAATTTTCGGCCTGGACTAGGTTCTTCAAATAAAGTCTTTTGCTCTGAAACATAAAATTCAAATTCACAGGTATTTCCGTCAAGATATGGATAACCGTTCTTTGTACCAGAAACACGGACAGATGCATTATTATTGCGGAAAACTCTCATATTGATTTTACTCACAAATCCGCCGTCATTTTTGGACATAGAATAAGTACGGTTTCCATTACCACTAACAGAAACATCAAAGCCGTCATAATAACCGTTAACAGGATCATCTGTAGTTTTAATGGACAATACACAGGTTTCAGGGTCATAATTCCAGTCAATCTGAGGAGGAACGGCTTCTATTGTATCCTGACAGTTAATTACATTTGACAATTCATATCTCTTACTCAGTGGTGCATACATTACACAGGAATCCAGATAAAACCATGCCTGATAATAAACATAATAAGTTTTACCTTCAGGAACATTAAAATACTGAGGGTAAGATTTTACCCGTGTGTACTTGTCTTTATCCGGATCTGCACCATCAGTCTTTTCCAGCCAGTAAACATTAAATTTACTGCTGTATGAATTGCAAGAAAAAAGATAAGAGTCATCAGCAGAAGTCTTGTTTGTACCGGAATACAGCTTTGTCCGTCCCGGGAACAGTTCAGTCATTGACCAGACATTTCCGGCTTCATCATAAAGGTTCACCTTAATATAGTTGTTTATTTCAGGATCAGAAAATTTTACCTGTGCAGTCCATTTGCCGTTTTCATAAGTAACGTCAGTTGTTTCAAAAGTCATATCGTCTTTTGAAGCTCCTGTTTCAAATTTTACAAAGAAATCTTCAGGCTTTGTAGATTTGCCCGGGTAATAAATTTCATCAGTCCAGCCTTCAAAACAAACAGTCTGAGTTTCTGAAGAAAATGCAGCGGACATATCAACAAAATCATCTTCAAAACCGTCAAAAGACGTATTATATAAAACAGGTGAGCTAAAGGGAGAAGATTCAGTCCTTTGAGTAAAACGAAACTTTGTGTCTTTCAGAATATAATATATAATATGTAAATTTTTCTTTACTTACATTTCCATTGGCATCAATAATCTGAAATGTAATTTTAACAACCCCGTCATCATCATAGTAAGAGGGCACAACTTCATCAGCCTCATACAAAGTCAAATCATCGTTATCAGCTTTAAAATTAAGTTTTCTAACGGATGTCTGTTTTCTGTCCCAGTTTATTTTTGTGCCATCAGAAGCATACAGGAATTCTTCAGTCATAAGCACACCTTCAGCACCGGTACACTCATCACGAATCTTACATTCTACCCCCAGACTTCCCAGATGATATTTTGAAAAATCCTCATCAGTCCACAGGTCAAAAGGCTTTTCTGTCAGATAAAGTTTTGAATCAGTTTCTGAAATATATTTATAAACCTTAAAATCAGTAATAACCGGTGCCACATCATCCTTTGAATGATTCAGCTTGAAATAAAAAGAATAATTGTCCCTTGAAAAAACAGTACCGTCGGCAGCCTTTAAACCTTTATCAATAGTAACAGTAACATCCATTACATCGCCAAAAGCAAGATCAATAGGCTTATCCGGGTTTGCACGTAACCTTACAGCAGCATTTCCTTTGAAAAATTCAGGCTGGCAATAATATTCTTTAAAATCTTCTTCACCAGCGTTGATCCAGTATTTGAAAGTTGCAGGATTAACCGGCTTATTGAACATGATTTCAATGGACGAATCCTGATATACACCTTTGCTTGAAAAAGCCGGTATTGCATATTCAACTTTTAACGGATCTGAAACTTTTGCCCAGTTAATTTCATTTTCAAGACTTTCTTTAACTTCGTTTCCGGAAAGAAAGTTATCACAGGAAACAAAAAAAAGCGGCATAACAGACAAAAACATTGCCACCAGACTGTTCATTTTTTTCATGACGAATCCTCACTTTTTTAAATTATAATGCATCAATCAGCAAAAAAAGCGATGTGATTTCCTTTGTAGACTTTGCGCTTTTTGCCCATCATTTCAATTTCTTCAGCCTTAAGTTTGCCGGCTCTGAAAAGTTTTGCATCATCAATACAGTATTTGATGTATTCAGGACCGTAAGACAGAGTGTTGTGTGCGGAATAAATGGTTTTAACAGACTTTGCAGCCTTGTTAAGTTTTTTCATGCTGCCGATATAGGAATCAAATTTGGAAATATCCCCGAACATAAAAATCGGACCTTCCTGAACACTGTCACCTGCAATCATAAATTTTTTATTTTTTTCAAAAAGAACAATGCTGCCTTCAGTATGCCCCGGAATTTCAATGACATCAAAAACAAAAGTACCGAGATCAATTTTATCCCCGTCCTTCAAAGGCTTTTTAACAATATTTTCAGGAAGCATGGCAAAATCTTTTTCACCGGCATAACATTCACCAAACTGGCCGAGACCACCAATGTGATCAACATGACCGTGAGTCAGAACAACTTCAACAGGAAGACTGCTCACCTTGCGGATTTCGGCAGCCAGATCAGTACGGCCAAAACCAGTGTCAACAAGAAGAACCTTATCAGAACCGACAAAGAAAAACTGACGTGAACCGGGATCATTGATACAGTAAAAATTTTCATCGAGTTTAACAGTTTCGATATTCATAGATTTCTCCTGCGCAAAACAAAAAACTGCAGACAGCAGCAGCCAGCTAAAAAGAGCCAGTAATTTTTTCATATTAATCTCCTGCATTTTCCACAAGTTCAAAACGCCATTTCTGCTGAACTTCCATTCCCAAACCTCACCCCTAAAGTTTTACAGAAAAAAGGGATTTTATCAAGAATTAAAAAAGGCAGGAGGGGGAAAGCCTTCCCCTCGCTCCAAAGTCCTCACTGCGCTGCGGTCTTTTCCGCTACCCCTTCTGCGGGGGCCCCCGCAACGCCCCGAAAATGCAAAACCTTATGACCATTGAGTCCAGAAAATACCCGTTCCAGCCCATTCTTCAGAATCTTCTATCTTATACTCATAAAACCCATCACAACCATCATCATCAGTTGACCGCCAGCCATTAATACCAAATCTTTTGTCCATATCGGTTTTTATGGAGGCTGATTATGGAATGGCAGAATGCTGTAATGTATTTTGTGGGGGGGGTGCTTTAATCTATCTGGCAATTAAAAAAAAGTACGAGCCTGTTTTGCTTTTGCCTCTTGGATTCGGCACAATTCTGGTAAATCTTCCTGAGGGCGCCTGTTCTTCCGGAATTATCGGCTGGCATTTTAATACAGGAATCGAAGCCAGTGAAGCAATGCCGATTCTTGTTTCCCGAACCTTAAATTCAAATTACGCAGGACAAATCTGTTCAGCTGTTATCGGCGGACTCTTGATTGCACAAGGCTAAAACTTACTTAACGAACCTTACTTCCATTCTTCCACAAGTTTTCTGGCTTCGGCATAAGGATTGGCAGCTCCGGCCACTGCACTGATTACAAAGAATCCTGCCACACCACTGTCCTTTAACGGCTTAACATCACAGGCTTTTACACCGCCGCCGATTACTACAGGAACAGGACTCACCTTTGCAAGCTCAGCAAATTCTTCAAAAGTCTTGATGATGACGTTTCCTGAATCATCTTTTGCAAGATTTTTTTTAGATTCTGTATCGTGAACAGGACCGGCACCAAAGTAATCAATGTCCTTTACATCGTAATTTCTGGCATAATCAATAAGGTCTTTTGTCGGAGCCGAAAGTCCGATAATAGAATCTTTTCCAAGATATTTGCGGCACACCGCTACAGGAATGTCCGTCTGTCCCACATGGATTCCGTCAACTTTAATTCCCATTTCACGGGCAGCAAGTACAACATCCAGACGGTCATTTACAACAAGAGCCACAGAATCAGATTTACCAAGACGCTCAATTACATCAGCAGCAGCCTTGCAGTCTTCAAGCAGCTCTTTTGCATCTTCAACTTTTGAGCGGATCTGAATGAAAGTAAAACCTGCCTTAACGGCATCTTCCACAATCTGAGCCACAGGTCTGCCGTTTGTGTTTTCACGGCCAACAATCAAATATGCTTTTACGTCAAATTTCATAAAATAATCTCCTGCGTCAGGCTATGGAGTGGTTGCCGGAGGCAAGTGCGAAGCACCGCGCGCAGCAAGCCACGGAACAGCCGGCGGCTTTAGCCGGGACGCCCAAAAACTACATCTTTGCTTCCATTCTCTTCAATTTTTCGTCCATCATGTTTTCAAAGCCCGGGCGGATATCCATTTTCATGATTACTTCAGTACGGATCCCCTTTTCGGCAAGAACGAAAGTTGCCTTTTTGACGGTTTCCATAACCTTGTCCCATTCACCCTCAATTTCTGTGAACATGGAATAAGTTTTGTTTGGAAGTCCCGACTCGCGGATTACCTTTACAACTTCAGCCACGTTTTCCGAAAGTTCATCTCCAACACCAAATGGCGCAATAGCAACAGCAACTAATGTATTCATATTTTTCTCCCTTAATAATTATATATTTATCACCACAAACGCAACAACCTTGTCACCTCAAGCGTAACACCACTGTCACCTCGAGCGTAACACTACTGTCTCCTCGAGCGTAGTCGAGAGGTCTCTTTTTAAGAATCGATATCTTCTGTTCTGAGATTTCTCCACTTCGGTCGAAATGACATTTTTGCTCGGTCAAAATGACATTTTTGCTCGGTCGAAACGACTCGAAATGACATCTTCACTTTCCCTTTTATACAATCGCAAAATCGTTTCCGGCAATTTCTTCCGGTTTTGCAAGATACAACTCATCTATAAATTTCTGCTGGAAACTGGCAGGTCCATCTGCTTTTTTTTCAGCACGGCTTCCGGCCAGATTGTAATGCTGAGTTGCAGCCAGAGCAGCAGTGAACGAATCTGTCACACAGGCATAAACGGCACAAACTCCGCCAAGGGAACATCCGGCTCCCGTAATCTTTTCCATAAAATGAGAACCGCCTTTTGAGTAAACAGAAGTTTCTCCGTCGGTAACAAAATCTTCCACTCCGCTTACAGCGACAGCCCCCTTAATGAATCTTGCCACAGCCTTTGCCGCATTTTCCGCAGCCTTGACAGTGTCCACAGTATCAACGCCCTTTGGCCCGTCCGAAGCAGTATTTTCTTCAAGTTCCCATAATTTTGCCAGAGTAATGATTTCGCTGGCATTTCCGCGGATGATTGAAGGAGGACAGCTTTTGAGGTCCATGACGATTTTTGTACGCAATGTGCCGATTCCAAGACCCACAGGATCTAAAACCCACCCCTTTTTTAATTCAGCAAGTTTTCTGGCTGTACGCGCAACAGTTTCGTCGTAAAAAGGAAACAGTGTTCCCAGGTTGATGTAAACTGCATTTCCCATTCCGGCCACGCTTTCGCCTTCTTCAGGGAGGTACACCATTGCCGCACTTCCGCCGCAGGCAAGCTGAGCATTTGCAACAAAATTAATTGTCACAGTATTTGTAATTGCAGGTGCCAGAGGTTTTGTCTCCCGCACTTCTTTTGCCGCCTGAGCAATCTTTTCCTTAATCTGAGCTTCTGTCATTTTTTCTCCTGTAATTTCATAGCGTCTGGCAGATGAACTGCCACCGGGCTTTGCAGGGTTCCGCTTCCGCTCCATCCGGCAGTTACGGCAAGCGCAACCACCGGACTTACGCCCTTCCAATCCCTGACGCAAGTCAGGGCTGTACGCAATTTTGCGTACAGTTTAATAAACGAGTTTTTCTGTTTTTTGCGAAGCAAAAATGTGAGCCTCGCAAGCAAGGAAATAACTCGCAGCGTGCCTGCACGCGGCAATCCCTGACGCAAGTCAGGGCTGTACGCATAAAAAAAGCCTGCTCCCATATTCAGGAAGCAGGCATCAAACTTCATTTTAAGAAAAACTCTGTTGGTGTTGCTTCCTACGCCAGTATTAACTGTCAGGTTCAAAGGGTCTGTGCTGTGCAACTTCTCAACCATCCGTTTCAGAAGGTTCCCCTGCAAACTTTGTACTTTCACTATAACAGAAGATAAAAGTTTTGTCAGTTGTTAATTCCCCGCAACTTCAAGTTCTTCACCAATCAATTCAGAAGTTTTTTTCCTCTGGTTATATCCGCAAAAAATTAACATTCACAAAACATCCTTAATTTCTTAAAACAGCTTTTACTTTTGCATAATCACCAACACTAACATCATGTGCTTCAAACCAGCCTTCAGGAACTTCAAGCACAAAACGCGCTCCTTCGCTGGATATATAAAATTCATGATCATTCGATTTTCTGTTTACTATTTCAAAAATTCTACCATCTTCTTTCATATAAGCGACTGAAAGTTTTCTGCATACACCGGTTGTTATAAAAGGAATTGTGACTTCCTTTCCAAAATCATACCATATACCGGCATCATCAGGTATATAAGGTCTGCGGCTCAAACCTGAATTCTGTTCATTCGGGGTGAGAGCAAATTCAAATTTAGAAATAAATTTCTCATCAGATTTCAGGCAAAAAAGTATTTCAATATGAAAAAACATTGAAAAACAATCAAAACTCTTCTTTAAAAGATTTATAATCTTTACTCTATCCTCGTCAGAAAATAAGTGGCTTATTGAAGTATTGTCGGAAAGGAACTTTCTTTTTTTTGACATCAAAATTTTTATTTCTTCAACAAGCTTTGTGGACTCAATTAGTACTTCTCGTATTTCAGAATTTAATAAGGAAAATGGTGCATCGGAATCTAAGTTTTCAATGACATATTTCACATTATCTTCATCATTAAATACAAATAATTCATAAATGTTTAAACCAAACTTGAGGGCAAGTGTAAAATTCAAATCAAAAACATTGCATCCCAATCTGTTGTCTTTACATATCAGGATCGCATCCTCTAAATTTACTTTTTTACGCAGAAGAGATGCAATTAAATACTCACGATACGAAGTTTTTTCAACGCTATCAGATATTGCGTTTTCAATTTTTCTTAAAATTTCCTGTTTGAATAAATCCATATAAAACCTCCATCATAAAATGAACTGTTTCTGATTTCAGTTCACCTTTTTATGATGTAAGTATAAAGATTTATTTGATCATGCAGGTCGCCTGTCAGGGGACTTTTTTATTATTGCAAAAATCCATATTTATATAGCATTTCCTGATACAGACAAACATCATATATTTCTTTCTTTAAAAAATATTCTGCAATAATATCCTGCTGACAGCTTCTTGAAAGTGCCATACCGGCCCGTTTAAGTAAATCCTGCGATTCTGCCAGAGACAATCTCATTGAAAGACAAAGAAGAATAACAGTATCTTTTTTAGGCCTGTAATCAGATGTTGCCCGTATTTTTGCAAAATGTCTTCGATCAATATCTGCTTTTTTATAAACCTCAACCTCTGACAGTTTTTTTTCACGAATAAGTTCAAACAATTTTTCCGAAAAAGAAAGGTCAATTTCTTTCAGAACTTCCTCAATTTCTTCCGGAACAATTTTTTTGGGTTCACCAAAGGTCAGATACTGGTAATATATTGGACCAAATCTAAGGGTCGATTTTGATCCTTCATAAACACTGGAAATATACTCTCCAATATCACTGAACAGAATATTCTGCAAATAATCCAGCTGACTCTCAGAACGACTTAATTTCTCTTTCAAATCAGCTACTTGTGTTTTAAGTTCAGCTATTTCTTTTCTTCCAAAAATACTCATAAGCAAATCATCTGATTTATGTCCGTAAAAAGTTTTACTGCACTGATTGAGCTTATCGAAGGACCCAATCAATACATTTTATGTAATACCTTTTTACGGACATAGTATTTTCTATTCAGTTTTATTTAAAAGTCTGTGAATAACTGCTGCCATTGCACCTCCTGCAAGTGGAGCAACAATAAATACCCATACACATTTGAGGGCATCGCCTCCTGCAAGAAGAGCTGGTCCAAATGAACGGGCTGGATTTACAGATGTTCCTGTGAATGGAATACCCATAATATGAACGAGAACCAGTGTAAGACCGATTACGATTCCTGCAACAGATCCGTTTGATTCACGGCTTGTAACACCGAGAATTGCAAACACAAATACGAATGTAAGGATAGCTTCAATTACAAGGGATGCAACCACATTACCTTCGTAGAGACTGTTTGTTCCAAGTCCAGCTGAAGCAAAAGTTGAAGAAACAGAAAGTACAAGTTTAAGAACTGCAGCACCGCAAACAGCTCCACAGAACTGTGCAATTACATAACCAAAAAATTCTTTTACAGTCATTTTGCCTGCAACAAGCATTCCCATTGAAACTGCAGGATTGATGTGACAGCCTGAAACGTTACCTACAGAATAAGCCATAGCAACAATCACAAGTCCAAATACCAGAGCAGTCATAAGATGACCTGCTGCACCAGGAGCACACTGTGAAACAACGGCAGAACCGCATCCAAAAACTATCAGTACCATTGTACCGATAAATTCAGCAATAAACTTTTTTAAGTTCATTTTAATACCTCTTTGTAATTAAAATATATAGAAAAAATTATAACCCGATTTTCTGACGGTGTCCGCAAAAAGTCCTGTTTATTACGGACATAACATGACTTTTTATTCTTGTCACAACCCTTTTTTAATTGTAAATTATTTTAAACGGGAGCTGGTTGTGAACCGGCTGAGAGGAAAAGTAAACTTTTCGACCATAACTGATCTGGATAATGCCAGCGGAGTGAAAATCAACTTGTCTATGCAAGCCCTTTCATCACCGGTGGAAGGGCTTTTTTTTAAAGTCGCGTCTCTCCATGGACGCAGTCACATCACCACACCCAGGGGCACCATGGGCTTAAAGGAGGTATTCGATGAATACTGCTTTAACAATCGCAGGAAGTGATTCCTGCGGAGGCGCCGGAATACAGGCAGACATTAAGACAATGACCATGAATGGCGTTTATTCCATGAGTGCCATTACAGCCTTAACTGCACAGAACACAACCGGCGTAACAGGAATTCAGGAAGTAACGCCTGAATTCCTTCAGCAGCAGATCGACACTGTCGTTACAGACATTCGGCCTGATGCAGTCAAAACAGGAATGGTATCATCCATTCCCCTCATCAAAGTCATTGCTTCTTCAATTAAAAAGCATGGTCTCAAAAACATTGTCGTTGACCCTGTAATGGTGGCAACAAGTGGAGCAAAGCTGATTTCAGACGATGCCATCGACACTCTCAAAAAAGAACTTTTTCCTCTGGCAACCGTAATCACACCGAATATTCCTGAAAGTGAATTTCTGATTGGAGATCTGTCATTTCGACTGGAGCAGAGCGGAATGGAGAAATCTGATGCAGGTGTGTCAGAAAAAAAAAGGTCTCTCGATTGCGCTCAAAATGACTTTCAAAAAGTAAAAATTGTTTCAAATAAAGAAATGGAAGAAGCTGCCAGAACCATTCACGAAAAATTTGGTTGTGCTGTCCTTGTAAAAGGCGGACACAACGTAAATGACGCCAGCGACTTTCTCTACGGCAAAAATCCTGACGGCACAATCGTTGCCAGATGGTTCAAAGGAAAGAGAATCAACAATCCAAACACCCACGGCACGGGCTGCACACTTTCAAGTGCAATAGCCGCAAACCTGGCAAAAGGGCTCTCTCTTGAAGAAAGCGTTGCAAAGGCCAAAGAATATATTTCAGGTGCTCTTGCAGCAATGCTGGACTTAGGAAAAGGCCGCGGACCTATGGCCCACAACTTTGCAATTTTAAAATGAAATAAATAACCAAAAGGAGAAACATATGGCAAGAAATTACACAACACAGATGGATGCTGCCCGCAAAGGCATCATTACTCCAGAAATGGAAACTGTTGCAAAAAAAGAAAGCATGGACACAGCAAAGCTCATGAAACTGGTGGCAGAAGGAAAAGTTGCGATTCCTGCAAATAAAAACCACAAATGCCTGAATCCAGAAGGAATCGGCTCAATGCTCAAGACTAAAATCAACGTTAACCTGGGTGTAAGCCGCGACTGCAAGGACTACAACATCGAAATGCAGAAAGTTATGAGCGCCGTAAACATGGGGGCCGAAGCCATCATGGACCTTTCAAGCCACGGAAACACACAGCCTTTCCGCCAGAAGCTTACAGCCGAATGTCCTGCAATGATCGGTACTGTTCCTGTTTACGACAGCGTTATCCACTACCAGCGTGACCTGGCAACCTTGACAGCCAAAGACTTTATCGACGTTGTCCGCCTCCACGCTCAGGACGGTGTTGATTTTGTTACTGTTCACTGCGGAATCACCCGCAAAACTATCGAACAGATCAAAAAAGTTGGCCGCAAAATGAACATCGTAAGCCGCGGCGGTTCCCTTGTTTTTGCATGGATGGTAATGACAGGAAACGAAAACCCATTCTACGAATATTACGATGAAATTCTTGATATCTGCGAAGAATACGATGTTACAGTTTCTTTGGGGGACGCCTGCCGACCTGGTTGTCTTGCAGACGCAACTGATGTTTGTCAGATTGAAGAACTGGTTCGCCTTGGTGAACTTACTGACCGTGCATGGAAACACAATGTTCAGGTAATGGTTGAAGGACCGGGCCATGTTCCATTAAATCAGATTGCGGCAAACATGCAGGTTCAGCAGACAATCTGTAAGGGAGCTCCATTCTATGTTCTTGGACCTCTCGTTACAGACATTGCCCCAGGTTACGACCACATCACTTCTGCAATCGGTGGAGCTGTAGCTGCCATGAGCGGTGCTGCATTCCTTTGCTATGTAACTCCAGCCGAGCACCTTGCCCTTCCGAATGTTGACGATGTTAAGCAGGGAATCATTGCTTCTAAAATCGCAGCCCATGCGGCAGACATTGCAAAGGGAATTCCTGGAGCAATGGATCAGGACAACAAAATGGCTGATGCTCGCCACAAGCTGGACTGGGAAGAACAGTTTAAGTACGCCCTTGATCCTGAAACAGCCCGTGCCATCCGCGACAGCCGTAAGCCTGAAGATGATCACAGTGAAGCCTGCTCTATGTGCGGTAAATTCTGTGCAGTCCGTTCGATGAATAAAGCTTTGAGCGGCGAAGTTATCGATATTCTGTAAAAGTTTCTGAATAATTTTCAGGGCAATCCTTTGAAGGGCTGTCCCAAAAGTATAGTTCGCAGTGTCATTCCGAACTTGATTCTAAATCTCTGAACCAAGTTCAGCATGACAGAACTTATTGGACAGCCCTTCAAAGTCGGGTGTTCCGCCATTGCGCTTTTCGCTTCATCCCTTCGTTTCACTCCGGGACGCCTGCGGCGTGGCTACACCCCCTATTGCGTTTTTATTTAATCTTGATTCCGGCTGAGAATACAGGATACAAAGTCACTTTTCTGTCGTCAGCCTTAAACGAACCGCTTAAATTGTGTTTCTGATGAATAAAAGCCTGGTCGTTAAAATCTTCAATACGAAGATCTACCCCACAGGAACCAAACAAAGCAACATATTTTACGATTTCCACGTTTGCACTCAGACGAAGATGTGGCAGCTGAAAATGTTTCAAGTCTTTCAGTAATTCTTCTGCACAGTCATCGTCGTCTTCTGCGGCATTGATCAGATCAGTTGTTTCCTTACAGAATACAAACTTCCACAAAAATTCCAGATCCAGGCTGAATCTGCCCCAGGTTTTACGGCTTCCAAGACCTGCCCAGACTTCACAATATTCGCCGTTAAAAAAATCGTCCTGAAGTTTTCCGGCTACACCAATATTTGTAAAAAGGTTTCGTCCACCTTCCTGAATCTGGAAATACAGATTTTCATTTGAATCATAACCGATTCCAAAGTCATGAACACCATTTTTTACAATGTTAATAAGACCAAAAGTAGCACTTGCATCATCACTGAAATTTACAAGACCAAACTGAAGACCACGCACTGTTTTTGCCTTATTGAAAAAAGTAGAAACCTGCGCTCCTGTAACGTCCCCTGCAATATTTGCAATGCCAGAATACTGAAGTCCATAAAAGCTGTCGCCTGCAACTGATATACCGCCAGAAGTCTGATATCCTGCAGAAGCATCTTCTACATGGCTGTAAAAAATCGAACTCTGATAACCCAGAATACTTTTATCTCCGGCACTTAAGATTCCAATGGAAATAATTTTTGTATCAGCACTACCTTTAAAAAACGAAACCGAATCATTCAGCCCAAAATGAAGATATTCCTGTGCTCCGTTAAAAGTAATTTCTTTTTTTTTTGTTTCCTGCGCAAAAACAGCACAACCTGCAACCATTACTGCAGCAATCAACGCTGCCTTTTTATTTAAGATTTTCATTTTTTTCCTCTGAATTTCTATTGAATTTTTACTTCGGCACCAAGACCTGCAACTTCCACTATAAAATCAAAATTCTGCTCAAGGTTAAGTTCCTTCCAGTTGGAATTTCCTTTGCTTTTTGCCATTGGAATCAGATTATTGTCTTTATCCACAAACCGGTTACGCAAACCTACTCTGCGCAGGTAATAATTGCCGTTTTTGACTGTCAAAACTGATGTGGCGTAAATCTGATTAAAATCAATCTTCCCCTTAAAGCTGTCAACTTCCACACTAAGGTCAGCACTCCACACATCAAGTTCAATGTGACCGGCGGCACTGGAAATATAACCGTTTACGAATTTTCCGCCATATTCAAGATTATCAAACTGAATGTCTCGGATTCGAAGGTTGCAGGCAATGCCGTCAAGTTCAACATTGGCCACAAACCCCTTTGGAATCCTGATGATGACAAACAGTTCTTCTTTTTTCTGTGCACTGCTCATCTGGTCACTGGTGTTGATTTTTACATCCATAACCTTTGATTTTTCTGCAATCTTCACTTTGACAAATTTCTGGATTTCAGCAATTTTGTTTGAAGCAACTATCAGCTGAATTTTTTCATCAGTTGTCTGCTCAACAATCAGTTCATGAACAGTTCCGAATTTAACATCGATTCTTTTTTCTTCATCAAGGTCGTATTCTGTGCGGCTTTCATAAAGGAAATCGTGTTTTGAAAGAAGACTTTTTTCTTCGCTCAAAAGATTGTCGATGCTTTCATTGAACAAAGCTGCAATAGCCACAATGTTTTCAATGTCAGGCAACCCGGATCCATTTTCCCACTTTGTAACGGCCTGCCTGCTGACATAGAGTTTTTCAGCCAGCAATTCCTGACTCATCCCCTTTGTCTTTCTCAGTTCTTTTAGCTTATCTGCAAAAGTCATAACATTCTCCCTGCATTTAAGATAGCTTTACAATACTTTTTTACCAGTCTCCGCAACAGAAACTTCTGTTTACATCATATATTTTTTCCGCTATTTATCGTAGCACCGGCACAAAAACAACAAACCCCAGCAAAATTCTTACAATTTTACCGGGGTTTGTGCTCAATTTTTTAAATTTTCTGCAAAAAATTACATATTGCTGCTGATCCAGCTTTCAATAGCTTCCTGCGGCTTAAATCCGATTGACTGTGAAACTTCTTCACCATCCTTCAGCATGAATACAGCAGGAACGCTCATTACGCCATACTTCTGACAGAGTGCAGGAGCTTCATCAACATCAACTGCAAAAAACTTTACTTTTCCTTCAAAACCTTCAGAAACTTTTTCAATCACAGGTGCAAGCATCTGACATGGACCACACCATGTGGCACTAAAATCAACAACTGCAAAACCTTCTTTTACAGCAGCTTCAAATTCTGCTTCAGAAATCTTTTTAACCATTTTTCTCACGTCTCCTTTTTATTTGCTCAAATGTTTAACAGCACTAAGAGCTGCTACGTTTCCTTCGCCGGCACTTTTTATGTACTGGTAAGGCAATCCTGTAATATCTCCACAGGCAAAGAGCCCCTTAAGGTTTGTTTCCATCTGACGGTTCACTTTAATGTGATTTCCATCCAGTTCAAGACCAGGCACCAGCTGCTTCGGCGATACACTGTCACGCAGAATAAAAACACAGTCTGCATCCAGAGCCCCGTTTTTAAGCACCAGTTTGTTAGCCTTCATAGCCCCTTCAATGGCAACAACTTCATCATTCACAACTTCAACGTTTCCGGCAGCAAAATCTTTTTCCATCCTGTAGAGAGGTACATAAAAAACTTTTTCACATACTTCCGCAAGAAATTCTGCTTCCGCCTCTTCTTTCTGGGTCTGGGCAATTACGGCAACTTTTTTCCCCTTGTACAAAGGAGCATCACAAGTCGCACAGTAACTTACACCGCGGCCAAGAAACTTTTCTTCCCCTTCAAAAGGCTTACCAAAACTTATCCCTGTTGCAACAATGACAGATTTTGCAAGGTAAGTTTTATTTACCTTAGAAGTAAGACTGAAATAATCTCCCATGGAATAGCAGGCATTAATCTGATCTTCATTTACTTCAATTCCAAGGGAATCAATATGCTTCAAAAAATTTGCAGCAAGTTCTTCCCCCTTAACGGCAGGAAACCCCAGATAATTCTGAATCTCGTGAGCTTTCTCCAGTTTAGAAGAAAGTTCCCTGCTGCCAAAAAGAACAACTTTTTTATTTCTGATTTTCAATGTAACTGCTGCAGAAAGACCTGCAGGCCCAGTTCCAATTATAGCAACATCAAATTTTTCGTCCATAAAAACACTCCGGCAAACTACAACCTGCTCAAAAGCAGATCAAGAAGTCCTTTTAACTGAACCGCCTTTTCCTTGTCCAGATCAAGACAGCATCCCACTTTCTGCGGAATATCGCCGCATTTTTCGCGCAATGCAAGACCTGTTTCAGTAATTTTTACAACAAGATTGCGTTCGTCTGCTTTTGAACGTTCCCGTGTAATAAAACCTTTGCTTTCAAGAGTTTTCAAAACAGGAGTCAGTGTACCGGAATCAAGAAAAAGTGTTTTTCCCAGTTCCTTAACATTAGTTTCATTCTTTTCCCAGAAAGCCATCATGGCAATATACTGGGTGTAAGTCAAATCAACCTCATCAAGAAACGGCTTGTACCGGCGCACAATCTCCTTTGAACACACATAAAGTGGAAAACAAAGCTGGTTAGATAATTTCAACTGATCAAAATTTTCGTTATTCATAATTACAGAATATCACAAATTGCGTTTTTTACCTTCTCCAGACTGGCAGTAGGTTCAAATCTTTTTACAATATTACCTTCACGGTCAATAAGGAATTTTGTAAAGTTCCATTTGATGTCCCCTTCATTTTTTGTGCGGGCAACAATTTTCATAAGAATTTTTGTAAATGGATTGGCATCTTCAAAACCTTCAAACTTTGTATTGTCAGTAAGATATTTGAAAAGAGGCAGTGCATTCTCTCCGTTTACTTCAACTTTTGAAAACTGTGGAAACTCAATTCCAAAACGACCTTTGCAGAAAGTGTGAATTTCATCGTCAGTTCCAGGAGCCTGATGACCAAACTGATCACATGGAAAATCAAGAATTTCCAGTCCCTTTTCATGAAGTTCAGAATAAATAGACTGCAATTCTTCATACTGTGGAGTAAAACCGCATCCTGTAGCAGTATTAACAATAAGCAGAACTTTACCTTCATAACCCTTCATAGACATTTCGTTACCCTGTTTGTCTTTAAACTTGAAATCATAAATCATATTCTATCTCCTTGTACAAAATTAGATTGTACACAATTAATTACAGTTAAAATATACTTTTCGTGAATAAAAATGTCAATAGGTTTTGTAAAATTAAATTGCATACAATTTATATATTTTTTTCCCTTTTTTCTCAAGGGCAAATCCGCCTTACGGCGGACCGGGCTTTCCGCTGTTCCGGCTTTCGCCTTCATTGTGAAGTGCCGGCAGTTTCGCAAAACTCAACCACCGTCGCTTCACAACGCATTCGGCGCAGCTACAATCCCTTTTGCAAAAGTGGCTGATTATAAACCGCAGTCAAAAACAGTTTCAGCTTCATCTCCAAAGTGAACACCCATGTTTTCATAAGCCGAACCTTCTTTTGCTTCCAGGAAGCCTGCAAGGTTTACAGTACCGTCAGTATTGCGGCAGGTTGCATCAATGTTCAGGTCAAGGACAGGTGGAGTTGTATTCTTCATTTCTGTTGAGAACGGATCCTTATAGTTTCCGCCTCCAATCTTATCTCCGTTGCCAATTACAGTTTTTTCATCTGCCAGGTAGAATCCCGTATTGGAACTTGATTTTTTTGCACCGATATAAAGAACCTTTTCAACTGTAGCCTGCACAGTACATTCACTGGCCTTGCCACCGAATTTATCAACCTGGGCAGGAGCTGCATTACTTCCAACCATGGAAATAAGATTTGCAAATACACCGCCGGCATAAGTTCTGTAAAAGTTGAAGTTGGAATTGATGTTTCCATAGCTTGAACAGTTGCTTGCCTTCAGGGCACCGCCGTTTCCGTTGTCAGTAAAACCGTCTTTTCCGTTAAGGAAAGCCGCACAGTTTTCAACAATATGAGGTGTAGGACAGGCATTGCTTGAACCGCCCAGCTTAAATCCGTTCATGTCACCGTTGGCATAGTTTGTACCGGTTGTAGTTTTACCGTTCTGCAAAGCAACGCAGTTACGGATTGTTACAACACCGATTGGACCAGTCGCAGGCTTGGCATACAAATCCCATCCGTCATCACAGTTGGCAAAACTGATACAGCCGTCAAATACGTTTCCGTCACCACAGGTAAGTTTAGAAGCAAAACCGTCGGCATTTTCACCAGTTTTATCGTCTTTGTTGTCAAAAGAAGTACAGTTCAAGATAAGGTTGTTTGCAGGCCAGTCCTTTTTGTCAGAAAGATCAGAAGAACGTCTTGCAATCTGAAGCCCCGTATCCTGGTTAGCCTGGAATACACATCGTTCAACAATATTGTTCTTACCAGTTACATACATACCATTGTCACCGGCGTTGTAGCAGGCAACACCATAAATGTGCCAGTAAGAACCATCAAGAGCAAAACCACGGTTGGAATCAGCAGTTGGCTGAGAAGAAAAGTCTAAGAGAACAGCACCTCCAGTTTCAGGAAGAATGTATTTTCTTGCTCCTTCACTGCCGCAGTTGTCATAAGAAACCCTTACGCTAGAAGAAAGCCTGTATTTTCCGCTTTTCATTACGATTGCACCGCCGGCTGAAATCTGGTTGATGGCAGTCTGCAGGTCAAGTGGCTTTGCCTTAGTTCCGTCACCGTCAGGAGAGCCAGATGGAGCAACAAAAAGTTTAACATCAATTTCGTCAGTGTTAATGTCACGGATGTTTGATCGCATACCGACTTTTTTGCCGTTTCTGTAAGCCGGAGCAAATTCACTGTTATCAATTACAGGAAGCTGAGCTTCAGAAACATTGACTTTATCAGCACCCCCTGCACCACCGCTGCCAGGAGTCCATGTAAGACCCATAATGTAAACGCTTCCCGAAGAAGAAGTAATCCTGATATAACCGTCTGCATCCCCTTTAGCACTTCCGGAAACAACACCTGCAGAAACAGGAGCTTTTCCGATTACAACGCCATTTGCATTAAATGTACGACCATCATCTTCAGAAGAACCAGACTTACCTGCAATCTGTAAAGTTCCCTTACGGTAAGCACCAACATAAATCACAATTGCAGAATTTCCGTTCAGCTGCAGACGTTTTGTATATTTAACAGAACCGATTGTAAATGATTTTGAACTTGCCGCTACATTGGCATCAGCAGAAGCATCAATGATCAGATTATTGCGCTGAGTTTTAGAAGCAAAAGTTTCTGACGAGTTTGAAAGGTCATTGGCATTAAAAGAAGTAAATTCCACAAGACCTTCTG
Organism: Treponema sp.; assembly: GCA_045597415.1. Classification (GTDB taxonomy): domain Bacteria; phylum Spirochaetota; class Spirochaetia; order Treponematales; family Treponemataceae; genus Treponema_D. The sequence continues at coordinate 77,983 of JAZLKD010000026.1, forward strand.
GGCTAGGTTCAACTGCAGGAAGTTCTCCGTCTTCATTGCCATCTTCTCCATCGTCATCATCATCGTCCCAGTCAGAAGAAACAACTCTCTTTAATGTAAAACTCAAACTTGTAGTTTTTCCGGCTTTAATTACACCTTCACATTCACCCTTTACAGTTGAGCCGTCATAAGTTGCAGTAAGGGTAAAAACATAAGCCCCTGCAGGAACAGCCACCGGCGAAGCTTCAGCTGCAGCAGCATCTTTCCAGCTGCCATATGTTTTTGTAACGGCAGTAGCTTTACTTGTTCCTTTCAGTTTAATGTCAGTAATTGTTTTGTCTGAACTGAATGCAACACGGCACACACCACTTTCTGAGGAACCAGCATTTTCATTTTCAATATTTGAACATCCTGCAGCTGCAAAAATCATTAAACCGGCAGCAAAAATTGTTATACTTTCAGCAAAAATCTTTTTCATAATTCATATTCTCCTTTATAACCTATTCATTCAGCGTAATTGCAAACCAGAGGGTTTCGTAAGAAGTTTTAAATAAAACAGGCTTTCCAACCATTTCTTCACTTACAGCAACCACATATGGAGATGGAGTTGTATTGTAAGCAGGAAGATTATAAGAAGAACCTGCAGAAACTCCATTACATACTGCAGAGGCTGTTTTAGAAACATCTGTAGAATCCTTATTAGCCGCAATGTAAAGAGTAATATTTCCAGTCTTTCCCGGAGTTACAGTAATAGTAGTATTTTTAGCAATTTTTACATACCTTGTATAATTCTTTGAAGCGTATGGCACTTTCTTATTGTCAGAAGTTGCAGAACCAGAAATACCGCTTAACCATGAAGGAAGTGCAGCATCTCCGGCAACCCAGTCATTATCTTTCCCAAACTGAGGACAGCCATCAATTCTTGCACAGTTTCCGGCAGCAGCTTCAGTAGCATAATGCTCACCACAATTTGAACATTTCGGAAGCTCTGTCCATACGGCAGTATAAGTAACATCAGCAGCCGCATCAGTAACTTCAGAAGACCAGCTCAAAGTGTAATTTTCTTTTATCCACTTAGGAACAACAGGTCTGGTTCCAGCTTTAAGAATCTGAATGCTTGCAGTATTAAGTCCGTCAGGATCTGTAAAACTAACCGTATAGTGAACACATGCATTTTTGTCCGCATCACTTGAATAGACAGCACCACATTCACATGTAACAGAATAATGAGGACATCCGTTTTTTAACCCGCAGTTTTCAGCCTCCAGTGCAGTGGCATAACCTGAAATATGTTTTTCACAGTTTTCATTCTGGCAGATATAATGTCCGCAAGAATCTGATTCTTCCCGGGAATAATACTTTTGACCACAGAAATCACATATATAAACAGTTGTATATTTTGCAGTAAACGTTACGGAAACAGCCCCTTCACATTCCAGAACCGCAGCAGGATCCGAATAAGAAGCATTATCGCTTTCCCATGAAAGTTCAAAGCCATCCCCATTCCAGTCTGGAACATTCACTTTACTGCCGGATTTTACAGTCTGTGTAACATCACTATTTACACCAGTAGAATCTATAAATTTAACAGTAATGTGATCCACGCAGGATAAAGGACCTTCTTCTGTTTTATAGGCAGTACCGCAGACACTGCACTTGTAATGTTCACATGCAAGGACATCAGCTTTTTTCTGATATTCTTTTTCACAAAAATCACATTTGATTGTACCATCAACCGTAATGTAGATTCCTGCTGAACCAGTATTATTATTTCCAGTTTCCTTCCCCGATGAATCACCGTCACTGGAACAACCGACAGCAAAAAACATCAAAAGGCAGGCTGCCATGCCCAAAACTTTTTTAAAACCTTTTTTCATCATTTCCCCCTTTTGAAAAAAGACCGTTGCCTAATAATATCAGTGAAGACTTAAAAATGACTTTACCAGAGTTTGTACAAATCCGACATTGTAAGTTTATAAAATATGATAATCTTTATATAAAAAAGAACAAATTGCATTATTTTTGACATTTTCCGACTTACATAAAAAAAACGGCCTGGATTTAATTTTCCAGACCGTTTAATTGTTTTTATTTTTTTGGGCAAATCCGCCTTACGGCGGACCGGGCTTTCCGCTGTTCCGCTGACGCTTCATTGTTACGTTCTGGTGGTTTCGCCAGGCTCAACCACCGTCACTTCACAACGCCTTCGGCGCAGCTCCAATCCCTTTTGCAGTTGTGGTTATTCCACAACTACTTTGTAAACAAATGCATTATAACTAATTTCAAATACAAATTCTTTACCAACATTTGCTGCAGATACGGTTACTTCCATAGGGAGAGCTGATGCATCTTTACGATTAGGCATTGAGTATGCAGTACCTACTACAGTTCCGTCAACTTTAGCAGTTACAGTTCCTTTGCCAGCAGTATTGTTATTACAAGCTGCGTAAACTTTAATTGTACCTGCTTTTTCTGGAACTACAGAGAATTTTCCACCAGCAGAAATTGCAACATATTTGCTAAGACCAAATGCATTGTAACTACCTGCATCTACTGCTGCAGCACTCAAACCAGAAGTCCATGCTGGTGCAGTTTCCCCTGCATTCCATGTGCCGCTTCCAGCAGCAACTTCAGGTTTTGCAGTTACAGTTACAACACAAGTCTTTGTGAGTTCACCGTAAGTTGCAGTAATTGTAGCAGTACCAGCCTTAACACCAGTTACAGTTCCACCGCTTACAGTTGCAAATGTCTCATCGCTTGAAGTCCATGTTACAGAACCAGAACCGTTTTTAGCAGTAGCAGTAATCTTTACAGTTGAACCAGCTTCAACAGTTGCAGTTGTCTTATCAAGTGTAAGTGATGGTTCAGTTGGGGCAGTAGGTGTTGGGTCTGTTGGAGTTGGATCAGAGCCACCTTCAACATAACCGCCAGTTACATTACCAGTTCCTGTAGACTTCTTAACTTTTGAAGTGTAGTTAATCAAAGCATTCTTCAAAGCTGTATTAACTGCATAACTTGCATCATCTGTTGCATTGTTGAATGTCCACTTAAAGTCACCACCATTCATACGACCGGCATACTTAACAACCTTATCCCTTGCTACTTCAGGTGTATCTGGTACAAGTGAAGGAATGTAGTATGTTGAGTTTGTATCAAAGTTATTGTAAGTAGCTCCACCATCATTGATAGACGAAGGAATTACTTCACCACGACTTGAAGCATCATAAGCATCAAATGATGTATGGTTATCACTGTACTTAATGAACTGGAATTTTACACCGTTAGTGTTACATTCAGCAAAAGTATTGTTCCATTCCTTAATGAATCCTGGTGCCTCACCAGAGAATGTACCATCCCCCTGTGCATCAGTACCATTCTTAGAACTCAACATTGGATCATGTGCATTACGGAAGTAGTTGTTTTCTACAAATGCATTTGCACCTTCTGTTACACCAGTACCATATTTTGCGTTTCCGTCAAAGTAGTTGTTGTATACATGGATAGACATACTGCGGATACGTGGATGACGTGAATCTGAGTGATCATACCAGTTGTGCTGGTAAGTCATGTATTCTTCATTGTCACCATGCATACCACAAAGATTACATTTTCCTGAATCCCAGAAGTGATTGTATGAATATGTCTGCATGCGAGTATGTCCCTTAGAGTCGAGGGAACCGTCACCCTTAGCCTGGTCAGCATCGCCACCTGTACCGCCATAGAACATATCAATGTTATGAACCCATGTATATTCATTTGCAGTATCAAGAGAGAGTGCATCATCTTTCTGAAGCATTACACCAAAGTTGCTGAGTTCAACCCCCTGAGTATTTCTAAGCAGAATACCAAAGTTCTTGATTGTTGCATCTTCTCCAACACCTTCAATTGTCAAAGGCATTTTATTATATTCTTTTGCACCTTTAACCTGGAGACCTTCACCAGATGATCCCCATGCACTTGTTGGGAAGCCTGTTGTATCAATAGTACCAATGATACGAACTACAAGAGGAGTTGTAGATTCTTTAAACCATTGCTGGTCAAGAGCGTTCTGAATACCTGTGTAATTCTGATCTACACCCCTAGAGTTTTTAACTGAAAGTTTTACTGTATTAAAGTTTGCATTATTTACATAAACAACTACAGCACCGTCTTTAAGTGTACCGTCTGTCTTGTAAGCACCTGGCTCAAATCCGTTGTGGAATGCAAAACCGTTGCGGTCATTAGCAAGAACTTCAAGATTACCAGTTGTTCCTGTGATAGCTGTTTCACCAGATTCAGAAACTGCTGTTACCTTAATAGAATAGTTACCTGCAGCAAGACCCATTGCGTCTACGCGGAAGTAATCTGCATATTCGCGGATAAGTTCGTTATCGAGTTTTGTCCAGTTTGTACCGTCTTTAGAAACATAAGCGTTGTAACCTGTTACAGTTGCATCATTTACAGGATACCATTCTGCATAGCAGGCACGCATCCAGCCACCTTCATTAGAGAAGACAATTGAACCTGTAATAGAAGCAGGATCAATAACTTCATTAACAGTATATGTAGCTTTAAGTCCATTTACAGTTGTTGCTGTAATTGTTACAGGAGTTGTCGAAGCTTTGAGAGCTGTGATTACACCATTTTCATCTACAGAAACTGTAGTTGCATCGCTTGAAGTCCAGATAATAGCTGTAGCTTCAACATTTGAAGGTTCAAATGAAACAGAAAGAGTTTTTGTTGAGTTAAGACCCATTTTTTCTACAGAAGAAGGACCAACCATAGAAACTTTTGCAGGTTTAACAGCTTCAACTACACCGTTTACTGTAAATGCAGCACTTACACCGTTTTCAAGTTCAGCAGTGATTGTAACTGTTTCGCCAGAAACAACCAGTGGAGTGATCTTACCGTTTTCAACCTTAACGATTGCAGGCTTGTCACTTGTCCATGTAATTGCCTTTTCCAAAGCATCAGAAGGAGTGATTGTTGCAGTGATATCTTTTGCAACACCTTCTTTGAGAGAAACAGAATTGTTTCCGTCAACAGCAAGTCTCAAACCTGTTGCATGTACAGGCCCCTTAATTGAGTAAACATTCAAACCACCGTCAGGGAAAGAAACAACGATTGAAGAAGTTCCTACTTTTGGTGTGTATTTTCCAGTTGCAGCTGTTGTATTTCCAGAAGAAATAACAGTTGTTGCAACACCATTTTCTGTTACAACAAGCTTTCTTGTTCCGTTTTTAGAACCAGTGTTAGCAGCACTGAATGTAATTTCATATCCGCCTTCTACCGGAATTTCCATAGATGTTGCAGTCTGAAGATAAATACCCTTTGAAGAATCAAAACTAATAAGAACATTTGCAGCCTTATCAAAAGAAATACCTTCAAGTTCTTTAATTGCAACACCATTTGCAGCAGCCTCGCCGTCAATTTTCATACTGTAACGGTCTGTATTGTCAGTATTCTTTGTCCAGTTAGCATCTGCGGCAACATTTGTTTTTGTTTCAGAAGACCAGCTTGTAAAGCTCCATGCAGTTACTTTTGGCTGTTCTTTTACAAATACGGCACAAGAAGCAGTTTTTTCTGCATTATCAGCGAGAGTTACAGTAACTGTTACAGGAGATTCTGTTACAGCTTCTCCTGCAGTGATTTTCTTTCCGCCTTCAGCATCAGTTACAGTTACATAACCTGCTTCATTACCAGAAACAGACCAGTTAACCTTTTTGAATGTTGCATTTTCAGGAAGAACTTTTACAGTTACAGTCTTTTCTTTGTTTTTATAAATTGTAAGAGAAGAAGCTGAAAGAGTTACAGAATCAACAGGGATTGCTTTGATTGTTACATCATAAGTAGCTGTATTGCTTTCATCATATTTAACAGTAATTGTCTGAGCTTTTGAAGCTACATGAGAATCTTCTGTTCCGAGGAATGATGCAGAAGAATCAAAACCTGTGAATTCAAGCTGTGCTGTAAGATCTACAGGTTCTTCATCAACAGCAGAAGTAGTTTTGTTAACCATGTAACCAGTTGCAGTTACACCATTTGAATCAAATTCTTCACCAACATTGAATTCTGTTTTTGTAGCAGTTGTAAGGAAGCTGATGTTTCCAAGTTCCCAGTCACCAGTATCAACGCTTACTTTATAAGCTGAAGCTGCTTTTTTTGTAATTCCGTTTTCTGTATAAGAAACGTTTACTTCGAGAGCGTCATTATTTTTGTATGTATTGAGTTCTGAAACTTCATTTGTTCCGAATGTATAAGTAACTTTATCTGAAACATCAGCTGTAGATTCATCTGAGTAAATTGCAGTTACAACTACACCAGTCGAATCGAATTCATCTTTAAATCCGTAAGCTTTTTTTACAGTTTCTGCAGAAGCATCTACAGTGATTTCTGTAAGTTTCTTGCCAACAGTAACTGCATAATGACCAGTTACGTTTGAACCTGAAACTTTTGCACTTACAAGAACATCTTCGCCAGCTTTTGTTCCGGCTTTAATCTTACAAGTAGAATCTGTTTTTTCAACGATAGTTACAGCATCTGAATCTGTAACAGACCATTCAACTTTTTTAACAGTTGCATTTTCAGGTGAAACAGTTGCTGTAAGAGTTACAGTTGTATCATCGCCAATAAAGAGATTTCCTTCAGTAGCATTGTTGCTGTCTTTTACAACAACTCCAGTTGCTGAAACAGAAGCAGGACCACTAGAAGAACCGCCATCACTTGAACATCCTGCAAAAATCATTGCAAGACCTGCTATAAGTGAAGCAATCTTTAAAAAACCTTTTTTCATTTTTTCCCCCTTAGAAAAAAGACTTTGATATTTTTAGATTTTACTTTTTTAACGTGTCTATAATATCGGCAACATAATAAAAATGACTTTACCAGACTTTGTAAAATACTGACATTTACAGGATAAAAAACAGGTCATTTTTGGACATTTACGAGAATTAAGTAACAAATTTAAACTATTCCGACAATAACGGAAAATTCTTATACAATTTTTAACTCTAAAATTACAAAATATAACTTTTTGTCACAGATACAATATTCGCTATAGTACAAAACCGTCTCTGTCCAATTTTCTTATGGAAGATTTGCCTTATGCAACAACACTTTTTACGGATTTTTTCCATCAGATAAGTTCCCCGACATCTACAGCAGAACTAAACAGGTATCCCTGATAAATTTTACATCCGATTTCTTCAAGAACTTTCTTTTCTTCCATATTCTCAACATATTCTGCAACAACATCAAAACCAAGAGAATTTGAAAGATAAATAATAGAGGCAATTATGTCACGACAACGGGAATTCTTAAGCATATCCTTAACAAGATTTCCATCAATCTTAACAATGTCAAAAGGATTATTCTGAAGATACTGCAACGATGTATGTCCCATACTAAAATCATCCAGGGCAAGCTTAAATCCCAGTTCCTTGATTTTTGCAAAAATTCTGCTGGTTTCTTCAGTATTTCCCAGAGCTGTTTCTTCAGTAATCTCAATACAAAGAGATCCTTCCGTAAACTTATGTTTTTCTTTAATGCTTTCAAGAAACGGAATAAAATCAGGATTATTGAATGTAGAAACAGTTACATTGAAACTCAGTTTAAATCCAGGTCCAAAAGCCAATACAAAATCTTCTATATTATTGACAGATTCGCTCATTACAAACTTTTCAAGCCGCCACAAAAGATTCGACTCTTTCGCAAGTTTTACAACAAGAGGCGGATACATCATTCCATAATAAGGATGTTTCCAGCGAAGAAGAGCTTCAACACCGACACACTTTCCAAGATTCGAATACTGAGGCTGATACTTCATCTGAATATCACCATCTTCAAGAGCCTTACTCAAATCGTTGACAAGTGACTTGGCAAGAATTCCTGCAGGGCTTTTCAATTCAGTCAAAGTTATGCTGGTAAGGCTTTCTTCACTCTCTTTCAAAATACCAACAAGATTCTTTAAATTATCAGCACTTGTGGTATCGCTTTTTTTGTCATACCAGAGGATAAATGGTCTGTAAATTGCAACACCAATGGCAAGGTTAATCAGCTGCAAAATAGAACCCGCAATGGAACCGGTAGCATAATATCCGCTAATAAGAACAGGTGTAGTCCAGTGAACTTCAGCTGTAACAGGAGGAACAAACCCAAGGCTTATAGCAAAATAAGAAATTGTATACATAAGCAGCGGAACACAAACAAATGGAAGAAGCAGATAAAAGTTGTAGACAATAGGGAGTCCAAAAACCATGAGCTCGTTAATGTTAAAAAGTCCCGGGATCAGTGAGAGTCTTGAAAGCCGTCTTGTAGTCGTACGCTTTGAAAAAATAAAAATTGCAATCAAAAGAGCAAGTGTTGTTCCGCATCCGCCCATAATTGCAAAATTGTCCATAAAAGATTTGCTTACGATTCCAGTATATTCATTTATTGTATCAAAATGATTTGTACACACCTGTTCCAGAACTTTTGAACCATGAATACCAAAACACCACATAAACTGAGACAAAAACAAGAACAGAAATCCCGAGAAAAAAGATCTTGAAGCACCAAGAACTTCAAAGAGTCTGGTAAAGAGTCCGACAAACAAATCCTGAATACATGAACTGTTGGTTGTAACAATAATAATGTAATTAAAAAGTGCAAAAATCAGAATAACGGCAGCTGACGGCAAAAGAGTTGCCATGGCAGAATGAAAAACTGAATCAGTTCCATCGGCATAAATCTGAGTCTTTGAACGGAAAATATCTGAAAATTTTGTAAAAAGAACTGAACCTATTATGGACGCAACAAGCGCACTGAACATACCACGGCCGGCAAAACGTTCAACCTGGCGCAAAAGTTCCCTGACACGGTTAATGTTTTCAGCAGTACCAATTTCCTCTACAGTTGTGACGATTCCAGACTGATAAAAACCAATCATGATGAAAAAACAGGCAAGAACCGTAGCACTGCAGGCAAAACTTGCAGACTTTTTATTCTTGCGGACAATTCTAACATAACTGATACTGACAGAAATTGTCATATAAACGCTGAGCATTCCCAGAGTTGAACGGTCAATGAATGCCAGAATGTTGTAAATTGAACCGCCTGCAAAATTATGAATAAAATCCTGATAGGCAGAAATATGTATTTTTTCCAGAAGAACGGCAAAACTTCCGATCAGCAGAATCTGAATAACCATAACAAGCCCGTTACGCAAAGCTTCAGGAATCGGGCGTATATAATTATGTACAAAACTATTTGAAACCGTTGAATTCATAGAAAATATTATAACACCCAAATATTGAAAAACTCAAAAAGAGGCAAAATTACTACTCAATAAATAGTGTAATTCAATTGAAATCAACTCTAAAAAACTCTATAATTTGTGCAATTGAATTTTTTTTAAGGAGACTTAAATGACAGTTAACGAAATCAAAAATTCTAAGATCAAAGCTTGGATCGAAGAATGCGTTAAAATGTGTGAACCAGACAATGTTGTAGTATGTGATGGTTCAACAGCTGAATATGACCGCCTCGTACAGAAATGTGTTGACGCAGGTCTTGCTACTCCACTGGCTAAAAAGCCACACTCTTTCCTTTTCAACTCAGACCCATCTGACGTTGCTCGTGTAGAAAAGAGAACTTTCATTGCAGCAAAAACACAGGAAGCTGCAGGTCCAACAAACAACTGGATTGATCCTGTAGAACTCAAAGCAACTATGTCAGGTCTCTACAAGGGCTGTATGCATGGTCGTACAATGTACGTTATCCCATTCTGTATGGGTCCACTCGGTTCTCCAATCTCTAAATGTGGTGTTGAACTTACAGACTCTGAATACGTAGTACTCAACATGGACATCATGACACGTGCCGGCGAAAAAGTATGGCAGTACCTCGGTGATGACTTCATTCCATGTCTCCACTCAGTTGGTAAACCACTCAACAATGGTGCAAAACACAACGGTGTTTGGGCTTGTGCTCCAGTTGAACAGAAATACATTTCTCAGTTCCCAGAAGAACACCTCATCTGGTCTTACGGTTCAGGTTACGGTGGAAACGCTCTTCTCGGTAAAAAATGTTTTGCTCTCCGCATTGCTTCTGTTCTCGCTCACGAAGAAGGCTGGCTTGCTGAACACATGCTTATCCTTAAGCTCACAAACCCACAGGGTGAAGTAAAATACGTAACAGGAGCTTTCCCATCAGCTTGTGGTAAAACAAACCTGGCTATGCTTATCCCAACAATCCCTGGCTGGAAAGTTGAAACAATCGGTGATGATATCGCTTGGATGAAGTTCGGAAAAGACGGTCGTCTCTACGCTATCAACCCAGAAGCAGGTTTCTTTGGTGTAGCTCCAGGAACTTCTGCTGAATCTAACAAAAACGCTCTCGTATCAGCTTCTAAAAACACAATCTTCACTAACTGTGCTCTTACAGAAGACGGTGATGTATGGTGGGAAGGAATCGGATACCCAGCAACAGGTAAACTCGTTGACTGGAAAGGCAACAAACGTGATGCTCTTCCAAAAGACAAGGCTCCTAAAGGCGAAGAAATGGCTCACCCAAATGCACGCTTTACAGCTCCTGCTGGTCAGTGTCCATGTATCGCTCCAGAATGGGAAACCCCAGAAGGTGTACCTATTTCTGCTATCCTCTTTGGTGGTCGCCGTCCTTCAACTGTACCTCTCGTACACCAGTCACGCAACTGGAACCACGGTGTATTCCTCGGATCTATCGTAGGTTCAGAAATCACTGCTGCTTCTACAATCAACGCTGACGAAGTTGGTAAAATCCGCCGTGACCCATTCGCTATCCTCCCATTCTGTGGATACAACATGGGTGACTACTTCCAGCACTGGGTAAACGTAGGTGCTAAAGCTGATCAGGACAAACTTCCAAAGATCTTCTACGTTAACTGGTTCCGCAAGGACGAAAACAATGCTGAACTCCCAGGTGGATTCATGTGGCCAGGATACGGCGACAACTCACGCGTTCTCGCATGGATCTTCGACCGCTGTAACGGTGTTGATAACTGTGTTGAAACAGCTATCGGTTACATGCCAAAAGAAGGTGCTATCAATACTGATGGTCTCCCAGAATACTACAAAAAGACTCTTCCAGAAATCCTCAAGGTTGATACAGAAGGCTGGCTCAAAGAATGTAAGGATATCCGTGAAAACCACTACACAAAATTCGGTTCTCACCTTCCAAAAGAACTTGCAGCATGTCTCGACGACCTCGAAGCACGCTTGAGCAAATAAGTTAGCTTAGCTGACTGATTGAAGCCCGCTGGTTTATCCAGCGGGCTTTTTTTGTCCTCAGATTATTTGCTGAGAGGTCGCAGACCTCGATAACGGGTTTACGCTTATCGGAAACCCGTTAAGCATCTGTGTCAAGGCTTTAAGCGAAGCGTGCCTTGATACTGGTGCAAGCACGTCTTTCAAAATAAGTTAGCTTAAGCTGATTATTTAACGCTCTCCGGTAACGGAGGGCGTTTTTTTTGTGCTATAATATAAAACATGCAGAGTTACAAAAGTAATGCCAACAACAAAGCCTTTAAAAGCCAGCAGGTTCTTTATAAGAGCCTTCGCAACCTTCTCAAAACAAAGCCGCTGAATGACATTACCGTAAGCGACCTTGTGAAAGAATCTGGTATAAGCCGCACTACTTTTTACCGCAACTTCAACAGCATTGTAGACGTACTGGAATTTGCCTTTGAATGGTTTTACAAAGATTACCTTGCCAAAAGAGAGGGACAACCGGATCAGCTTAAATTTTTCCTTCAATACTGGAACGGACACAAAGACCTTATTACCATCATTGCAGACCACAACTCAGGAATCATAAAAAGCATAATGCTCAGGAATTCCACCACCGCAAAAACCAATCAATACCTGTTCGACATAAAATATTCAATGATGACTTCAATTCTTGAAACCTGGTCCAACTCAAGGAGTGAAACACCTGAAGAACTGGAAAGAATCCTTGGGACAGTCCTTGAGCAGCCTGCTATGGACGTTCTTCTAAAATAGGCTATTTGTTAACATAAGGTTCCAGAAGTTTCAAATCATTGAGAAGAACCTTTTCATCCGGAAACTGACTCATCCTGTCCTTAAGCAGCATATAAGCTTCCTCGTATTTTTTTGCTTTTACAAGATCTGCCACCCTGTTATGGATTTCATAAATTCTTCCCTTTTTAATTTCATTTGAATACCTGTCATAGTCAGCTTTACTCAGATATTTTGCCCGCTCATCAAGCTTTTTCTGCGCAGTTACAAATTTTTTACTGTTATAATCTTCCACCATGGAATTGTAACAGAAATCACTGTATTCCTTTAAAAGATACTTGTTTGAACCAAACCGCTCCATCACATCTTCCAGAAACATCACACTGCTGTCGACTCTGCCAGCCCTGGAAAGTTTAATGGCATAATTAACATACAACTGATCCAGAACAGGCTTTTCAAATTCCCGCTCTGCAGGATCTTCAATAAGATTAATTGCAGCATTGAACATAGGAATCGCCCAGTCATATTCATCCTTATTATTAAAAGAACTTGATTTATTAGTTGCCATACGACTGACAGTTACACGGTCACTGCATTCTCTTCGCCACTGATACTTTGGTTTTGGAACAGTTGTAGTATAAGTTTTACCATTTTTAATTCGTTTTTTAGGTGTACCGGGATCGAAACCGGCAGCATTTGTACATTCCACATCAACGGCTTTTCCGTCCACATATACCGTAGGGAAAATATGTCCCGGAACAAGCTGCCCTCTGGCATCAATTCCAGTTTCCTTACACAAAGCAACATACAAAACTGTAGAAGTTACACAATTGTAGCGCCCCATTACAAATGTTCTATTAATATAATCTTCATGAAGCCCGTATTCAGTAAGACAATCTGTATGCATAATATCAAGAATCGTTTCCGCCAGCTGATAATCTGAAACAGAATTGTTCATAGCAGACTGCACCTTTGCCAAAAGTTCATCATATTTGACAAAAGACCTTTTCCAGTCGTTGTGTTCAGGACCAATCAAAGAATAACTTAAGGCGATGGCAATCATATCCCGTCCGCTTAAAGTTTTTCCGTCAAAAAGATTCCCCTGTGCATCATAAACCTTAAACTGTCTGTGAATGAAACTCCATTCCTGAGACTGAACATGATGAGTCTGTGACAAGGGTTTTGACTTAACCTGAGCAAAAGAAAGTCCACACAAAACAAAAATACTGCCGAGTACACAAAATATTTTTTTCATACTGATAATTCTACCACTCTTTTTGCAAAATTCATCATTTGTTGCTACTATTAATATATGAAATTTTTAACTAAAACTTTAATCGCTTTAACATCATTTGCATTTTTATCATGCTCAAAATCAGTAGACATCCAGACCTTTATTGCCGAAAACGCTGACAATCCTATGGGAGTCCTTTCTGCAGCAGTTTCTTCCGATTACGACATTCTTAAAGAAGTTATCGAAGCAACCGGAGCTGACGTCAACTTTAAATCAAAAGACGGTTTTACAGCTTTAATGACCGCATCTGTCCTCGGAAAACCAGACCAGGCAAAAATTCTTCTCGATTATGGTGCAGATATTTCAATTATAAGCCGCGAAGGTATGAGTGCCATCAGTTATGCTGCAATGTCTGACAATCCAAAAGTAATCCAGCTGCTTGCAGATGCCGGTGCAGACCTTAACGAAGTTTCCCGCGGTGATATGACTCCTTTGATTACAAGTGTATCTTCCCGCAAAATGAATTCTACAAAAGCACTCCTTAAAAACGGCTGTAACGTCAATTTTCAGGATTCAAATGGTGACACTGCCCTTATGTATGCTGCCTGGTACGACAAGAATTATCCAATGGCTGAACTTCTCATTAAAAATGGTGCTGATCCAACACTTAAAAATTCCAATTCTGATTCACCACTTTCCCTCAACCAGGATTCAGATCCTAAAATGACAAAGATTCTTTCTATCAAATAGGGCGTTTCCCTCACCTGCGGTGAGGGCCGGGCTATCCGCCATACCCTGTAATATTTTTAGTACTCTATTGAGTTCAGAAGGATTCAGATAAGCAATTTTTATGACTTTTTGCCTAGATATTCTTAATTTAGCACAAAATTTGAGAATTTTCTATTCATTTTAATTCATCTGAACTCACTCAATTCTAGGTTTTACTTAAGGTTTTTACTTAAAATATACTGCCACTGAGAGTATACTCTTTAGATTTGCACATGAGTCTTTATGCTTAAAAAACGTCAATAGAGAAAAACGAAAATTTATGCTATAATCTCAAAAGTTGGGAATAAAAATGAATACAAAGCAAGTCAAGAATATAAATGCGATTGTTGAATATAAAAAGTCAGATAATCTGCTTAATGATGTAAAAACAATAATCGAGTCAGGTAAAAGTTTTGCATTCAAGTCAGTAGATACAATTCAAATATATTCAAATTGTGAACGCATGCGTTCACAATACTACGAAAAATGATGGCAAATCAACGAAAAAAAAATTGAATTGCCTTCTCCTGAGCTTGTTGATGAAACACCACTGGAATATTTGAAGAATCCTTATTTAGCAGAATTTCTTGGCTTCAAAAAAAGATTCAAAATATGAAGAGTCGGAACTTGAACAGGCGTTAATTGATAACCTGGAAAAATTTATTATGGAGTTTGGAAAAGGTTTTGCTTTTGTAGATAGGCAAAAACATATTATGACAGAAAAATCTGATTTCTATGTTGATTTAGTCTTTTACAATTACAAGATGAAATGTTTTGTTCTTTTTGAATTAAAAACACATGAGCTTTCCCATGAAGATATTGGTCAGCTAGATATGTATGTCCGAATGTATGATGATTTGATAAAAGAAAAAGATGACAATCCAACTATTGGTGTTTTACTCTGCACCGATACAGACACTACAATTGCAAAATACTCTGTGCTAAATGAC
>JAZLKD010000027.1:0-56675 GCA_045597415.1 Treponema sp.
CATTGTCATAGCTTCAACCTGATCGTGTGTTACATAGATCATTGTAGCCTGAAGTCTGTGATGGAGAGAAGAAATTTCACCACGCATTGTAACGCGGAGTTTAGCATCAAGGTTTGAAAGAGGTTCGTCGAACAAGAATACTTTTGGTGAACGGACGATAGCACGACCTACAGCAACACGCTGTCTCTGTCCACCAGAAAGTGCCTTTGGTTTACGTTCAAGATATTTATCAAGGTCGAGGATGCGTGAAGCTTCCTTAACACGACGTTCGATTTCTGCTTTGTCAAGCTTACGGATTTTAAGACCAAAAGCCATGTTATCAAATACAGTCATGTGTGGGTAAAGAGCATAGTTCTGGAAAACCATGGCGATATTACGGTCCTTTGGTGGAACGTCATTCATCAACTCACCGTCGATCAAAAGTTCACCGTCAGTGATGTCTTCAAGACCTGCTACCATGCGGAGAGTTGTTGATTTACCGCATCCAGATGGACCTACGAATACACAGAATTCGCGGTCTTCAATTGTTACATTAGATTTTTCTACAGCAAGAACATTGCCTTCGTAAATCTTTGTAATACCTTTAAGTTCTACCTTTGCCATTTGATTCCTCCTCGTGGCCAGAAAGGGATTATAATTATAATAATTTAATAATAAATCAAATTAAAATTGAATTCAATGTTAAAAAAGGCCTTTTATGTAATTAAATCCGCTGACAGCCCAAGGTTCGCACAAAACAAAAATCACGCTGAAAAGCACGGCAGGCAGATAATTTGCAGTCTTGATATTTTTGATGTTCATAAGGTTGAACCCGATAAAAATAATCAGAGCACCGCCGCTTCCCGTAATTTCTGCAAGCATCTGTTCAGTAACATAAGGACTTATCCATACCGAAAGCAAAGTCAAAGCACCCTGATAAATAAAAATTGCAATTACACTGAAAGCCGTTCCGACACCCATGGCAGCTGCAAAACCGATTGAAATAAAACCGTCAAGAATTGATTTTAAGAAAATTGTAGAATAATCCTGTTCTACGCCAGCCTTAAACGAACCGACAATGGCCATAGCCCCTACACAAAAAAGAACTGACGCATTCAAAAAAGCATAGGCAAAATTTTTATGATTATCCTGAACAATTTTTTCCTCTGCCTCATTCTCAACAGCGTCCTCTTTCTGACCTGTAATTTTTGAAAGCCACTGTCCGAATTTTAAAATTTTTCCGTCAATATCAAGAACAGTTCCCGCAATTCCTCCGAGAATGAGAGCAAGTGCCAGGTAAACTACATTCTGGTATTTAAAAGCCATCTGCACGCCCATGGTAAATGAAACAACACCGCAGGCAAGCTGAATTGAATCTGTAATTTTCTGTGATATTTTTTTGGCAAACAAAAGTCCGATAAGCGAACCGGCTAAAACAGTGGCACAATTTACAAAAACAGCAAGCATTTATTTTTCTCCATAACTTCAGCTGCCTGAAGGGCAGCTTCCTGCTTTTCGTGGTTCCGGCTCCCGCCTCCATTGTTTTGCTCTGGTTTCGATAAATCTCAACCGCCGCAAAACAACGCTGCGCGCCACTACAATCAGGCGTAAATAAAAAAGGCTATGTCCGGAAACTGTATTGCTTCGCCGATTGAGGCTCTCTTAATCAAGCAGTGAACACTAAATATGTGGTGGTTTCGAGAACCTCAACCACCGAATGTTATGTAGCAACTCTTTCTATGGACATAGCCAATAAAAAAAGGACTTTCGAAACCGAAAGTCCTTTTAACAGGTTGCGGAGAACCTGACTTGAACAGGCACAGCTCGCGCCACTAGCACCTCAAGCTAGCGTGTCTACCAATTCCACCATCCCCGCGTCGTTGATGTAATATATATTATAGATTTGACAAAAAAGTGTCAACAACTAAAACATATTTTTTTAAAAAATTTATATTTATGACTGTAAAAAATAGCCTATATCCGTAAAATATTCAGTTATAAAAATTTTTCTGCAAGCATTTCCAGAGAAATTGAATCAAAAGCCTTTACGATCTTAGGATCAAATTTTGATCCTGAACCTGCAAGGATAATGCCTTTTGCAGCTTCAGCACTTACAGCCTTTGCATAAGAACGGTCATGAGTCATAACATCAAAATTATCAGCTACACTGACAATTCTTGCAAGATAAGGAATTTCTTCCCCTTTATATCCGTTTGGATATCCCGTACCGTCCCAGTTTTCATGATGACAGAGAATTCCCCTTGCAATAAGTGACAGTTCTTCTGAACAGTTGGCAATTTTAAAGCCATTGATTGTATGCAGAATCATAACCTGCCGTTCTTCTTCCGTAAGTTCACCCGGCTTTAAGAGAATTTCCTGAGGAACAGAGAGCTTACCGATATCATGGAAAAGAGCGAGCAGCTTAAGGTTATCTATCTCTTTGTCATCAAGTTTAAGCTTTTCTGCAATCTTAACTGAAAGATTCTGAACCCTGATGGAATGCTGTTCAGTTTCGAAACTTGATGAACGCAAAGTTTTCTGCAATGACTCAATAATGGAATCATGTACATATGCACTTTTAACGACTTTATTCTTAGCAAGACTTGCAGCAGCCTGAGAAACAGTAAGGTTCATATCACTGTCTCGTGTCGGACGGGAAGAAATACCATATTCAAAAGAAAGCATAAAGTTAAAGGTAGTGTCTTTTTCAAGTTTTTCAGCAACCCTTTTTATAACCTTCTCAGCCATAACAACATCAGTATCAGGCATGAGGATAATCATGTTTCCGTCAGAATAACTTGCAAAGTCACTGGCACGCAGCTGTTTTCGCAAAACTTCTGCAACATGCATGACAGCCGCCTTGGCAGCATCTTCACCAAAACCTTCCTGAATCAAAGAAAGACCGTTCAATTCACAGACAACCGCACTGTAAGGAAATTTCCTGTAAAGATTAATTTCAGTAATTTTCTTTTTAAGGAATGTACCGCTGGCAAGACCTGTCAAAACATCAGTCATGGCAGTTCTCTCCATAGTATCGTAAAGTTCCTTCAGCTGCGTAATATCGTGATAAATAAGGAGAGTTCCAAGTCCCTTACCATATTTATCAGTCAGACAGGTGTAATCCATCTTGTACACCCGTTTGTCATTAGGCAGTTCAATGGTAACTTCCTCAACAGTTGAAGAAGACTTTTTTCTAACCTGTTTGCCTGTTGTGCGCATTAAAAAGTCATCAAGAGTCAGATGATCAATAGCAACTTTTTCCAGGGCAAAACTGCTGGCAGCATCCATATTAAAATCAATGAGATGGTCATTAATGTCAAAAAGAACTACAGGCGAACCAAGTTTGTCAAAAACCATCTGCCTGATATAAGACAGCATAAAAGAAGGCCTGTAGTGATAGAATCTCCAGTACAAAAGAACCGGCAATAAAGCCAGGAACATCATCGGATAATGAAGCTTAAAGCTGAACTTTGAATTCTGATAAAAAACACTATTTAATATTGCAGAAACAACGACAAAAAATCCTGTCATATAATATTTTCCTGCATATGCAAATGGCAATGTAGAACATTTCAAAAGCAGTGCAAAGAAAATAAGAAGGCTCATGGAAAGAAAAAACAGGTGATGATAGAAAATCAAGCCTTCAACAGTTATTACAAAATTCCATGGAGCATCATCTGCAGCCCACATAGGCAGAATTGACGTACTGAAAGAATGATGTAGATAAAAATTAAAGATTATAGCCCCTGAATCAAAAATTCCGTAAGCAATAAAGATTATTACTGCCGTTGAAATAAATTTACTTGTAAATTTAAGCTGCCGGATTATATACAAAACCGTTAAAAAAAGAATGCTGGCAGAACAAAGTTCCAGCACTGCAGGAATCTGGGAACATATCATATTCCATGCAGAAAGAGAACCAGTATTCTTTAAATCAACAAGCTGCAAAAAACCGGCAGCAATCATAACAAGAGAAAGTACAGCAATGGCTAAAACATATTTTGCATCAGATTTTTTTTCACGGTAAATCTGAATACCAGTCAAGCCCACGAGAAGAAATTCTAATAAGTAAATTCCCCTGAATAACCAGATCATATTTTAATAAGCACTTTCCAGGCCGCCCTGTTTAACCTGGAAGTGAGCAAATTCCATCGAAAAACTTGCCCTTCCCTGTGTAACTGACCGAAGATTTGTAGAAAATCCGAACATTTTAGCCATCGGAGCTGTGCAGTAAACAACTTCTCCGGAAGCTTTTGAATCCTGTCCGCTGATCATGCCGCCGCGCTGTGTAATCTGACTGATGGCATCACCTACAAATTCAGCAGGACAAGAAATATCAACTTTCATGACAGGCTCAAGAATCTGAGGACCGGCAATCTTTGCTGCTTCATCAAATACCTGAGCCGCACATGCTGTAAATGCAACAGGAGTTCCTGTAAGTTCGTTGTAATCAATTTTTGTAACTTCAATTCCAACATCAGCACAAGGATAACCGTACTGAATTCCAGATGCAAAACTGTTTTCAAACCCCTGCTTGATTGCATCATAAATTTCTTCAGGAATTGCATTATTATGAACAGAACATGAATAAGTATTTCCAGCTCCCTGTTCATTCTGTTTAATTTTAATTGTAAGTCCAGCAAAATTATCTTTGCCTGCAAGGTTACGTTCCCAAACAGAAGAAGTTTCTGCTTCTCCAGATACAGATTCACGATAAGTAACCTGAGGGGCACCAACATTTGCCTTAACGCCAAAATCTTCTTTCATACGAGTAACAAGTACATCAAGGTGAAGTTCACCCATACCGCTGATAATAAGCTGACCAGTTTCTGCATCTTCATGACTTGTAAATGTTGGATCTTCACGGCTCATGATTGCAATAGTTTCAACCAGCTTGTCTTTATCACTCAAAGTTTCCGGTTCAATGGCAACAGAAATTACAGGCTCAGGGAATTTTACGCTTTCAAGAAGAACAGGAAGTCCTTCAGAAGCAAGTGTGTCACCTGTAGCAGCAAGCTTAAGCCCTACAAAAACTGCAATATCACCGGCACTTACACTGTCCATCTGTTCCATGTGGTTGGCATTTACTCGAAGAATTCTATTTACACGTTCACGCTTTTTTTTGCCCGCATTAAGATACTGTGTACCTGCAACAAATTTTCCTGAATAAACGCGGACAAAACAGATCGCTCCCATTTCACGGTCCTGCTGAATTTTAAATACAAGTCCGACAGGCATTTTTTTCTCATCACATGTAAGTTCAACAGTTTCTTCTTTGTCCTTTTTAATATGAAGTGCTTTTGCAGCAGGAACATCAAGAGGACATGGAAGATAATCAATTACAGCATCAATGAGGGGCTGAACACCTTTATTACGTCTTGCAGTTCCCATGATACAAGGAACGATAGATCTGTTGATTGTACATTCACGAAGGGATTTTTTAAGCATATCATTGGTGATTTCACCGCCTTCAAGGTAAATCATTCCCAGTTCTTCATCAGCAGAAGCAACGTCATCAATGAGTTTTGCCCTCCATTCTTCAGCAAGAGCTTTATTTGCATCTGAAATGTCAGATTCAGTCCAGGTTTCCCCTTCATCATCTTCATTCCAGCGGATTTCTTTCATAGTTAAAAGATCGATAACGCCTTCAAAATCTGCACCCTGTCCAATTGGAATCTGAAGTGCTACAGTATTGGCACCAAACTTTTCCTTAACGTCTTTTACACAATAAAAGAAGTCTGCACCAATGCGGTCCATTTTATTTACAAAACAAAGACGAGGAACATTGAAATTGTCTGCCTGACGCCATACAGTTTCTGTCTGTGGCTGAACACCATCAACAGCACAGATTACGGCAACGGCACCGTCAAGAACACGGAGTGAACGTTCAACTTCAGCAGTAAAGTCTACGTGACCAGGTGTATCAATAATGTTAATTGTATGATTTTTCCATTGAGTTGTGATGGCAGCAGAGGCAATAGTAATACCGCGCTCCTGTTCCTGCTTCATAAAGTCCATTGTGGCAGCGCCATCATCAATTTCACCGATTTTGTGAATTTTACCTGTATAAAAAAGGATACGTTCAGTAGTAGTAGTTTTTCCTGCGTCAATATGAGCCATAATTCCGATATTGCGCATTTTTGTTAAATCAATAGCCATAAATTCCTCTAATTTTTATAGGCAAAAATTATAAAGAAAAAAGATTGTTATCTCAATACGAGCCTAAATACAAAAGTCCGCATCAAGCATTGTTTTTTTCGGCAAAACTGTTACAAGGTCTCACCGGACAACAGACACTTTATGCGGACTTAAGCAATATAATTAAAGATTACCCGAATTCTTTTTCAGGTCGTCAAAAACTGCCTTTACTTCGTATGTAAATGAATACAGATCGTTGAAGAGCATTGCATTTTTTGATGCACAGTCGGCAAAAAGTTCCATATCTTTTTTGCTCTTTTCTTCAGCGTCCTGAATTTCCTGAATAACACCTTTAATTCCCTGAACGTTATTTGAAATATGATGCGAAATCTTTTCTACATTTGTGTTATTTTCTGCATTCATGTTTCGAACCTGTTCAAATTTATCCAGAGTTGCATCAGTCTGTTTATTAAGGGCATCAAGATGATCTGTATTTACCTTTGTTTCAGATTCAAGATCTGTAATTGAATTTTTAAGAAGGTTTACATTGTTCAGAATCTTTTCTGAAGCCTTTCGTGTATTATCTGAAAGTTTTTTTACTTCGTTGGCAATAATACGGAAACCTGCTCCGGCTGTACCTGCATGAGCGGCTTCAATGGAAGCATTGAACGAAAGAAGGTTTGTCTGTTCAGAAATATTCTGAATTTCACCAATCATCTTTGTAATTTCAACAGTCTGTTCTGAAAGACGCTGGAACTGTTCTACATATTTTTTATGTTCTGCTTCAATTTTATTAACATCATCGCGAAGTTTTTCAATTGCACTGTAAATTGACGAAAGTCGTTCATTATTACCCATGGCACGGGTAATGATTTCGCGGGTATCAGCTTCCATATCCTTTGAAGATTCAATAAGATCTTCCAGCTTTTTTTTCTGCTGAATGGAATTCTTTTCCTGTTCATCACGGTTTGTCAGATATGTAGACATGAATGAAGAACCAATAGCATCTTTTGCAAGATACTGGAGCAAAGCTTCTGTTGCATCAATTCCACTTTTTACAAGTTCGATAGATTCCATGATTTAGTCCCCCATTACCAATGTTACTAAAGTCTGATTACAATGCATGCGGTTAAGCTGTTCACCATAAGCAGAGAAACCGGCAAATGCAGGGAATGCATTGTTATATTTGCTGATGATCTGACTTGAAATTCCTTTTGATTCAAAATGCATTGTGCGTGTAATACAAGACATTAAAAGTGCAAATTTTGGATTTGGAATTACCTGTCTGATACCATTACATGTTTCATCACATTTCTGCAGAGGATCGCCGATATGCATAAGTTCCAGTGTAGAGTTTGGAACAATTCTGGCAAAAGTTGTGATTTTTCCATCTGGTGTAAAACCTGCAAGGGCACCGATATGAATATTTCCGTTGAGATAGCGGCCAAATGGATTTTCAAATGTCATTCCTTCTGCCTGAGATTCACTTACACCAAGTTTGCGTGCATAAGCTGCTTTTGCAGAAATACCATCAAGACGGTAAATAGTACGGCTTACAGGATCAGATTCACCGACAAAGAAAGTTTTTCCTGTAGGATTAAAAATATCTTCCTGACGAATATCAAATTTACATGAAGTTTTTACAAAAAGCATTGCAGCTCCATCCTGAGTTGCTTCTCCATTTGCACAAACCCATGTTTTTGGAGTATTACCGGTAAAACCAGCTGTTCCACCTGCAAGCATAAAGTCATCATTGCGGATGATTGAATAAAAGTTTGAAAGAATTGATTCTTCTGCATTATAGACACCATTAATAAAGGCAACTGCAAAAGCATCTTTATGTGAATATGGATCACCACAACGGATTCCGCAATATGCAAGGGCATTTTCAATAGAAGCTTTACTTGATACAGGATATTTACTTCCATTTTTTACAAGCACTGCCTTACATTTAAAATTACCTGCATTTACAGTTGTAAGAACAACACAATCATTTGTAAATCCCTGTGGAGAGATTTCACCTGCAGTACTTGTTCCAATAACTTCAGTATTCGGAAACTTTGATTTAATTTCCCGTGAAAGTTCCTCAAAATCATAAGAAATTGCTGCCATAAAAAAAACAGCTTTATACTGATCAGTATTATTTTTAAGTTTACTGCAAAGTTCAGCAACACATTCCTGAACATTCGAATTTCTGGATATTACTACTTCTTGTTCCATATGTAAAAACCTCAATTCACATTATATCACACTCTGTGAAATTAACCATTTTTTATCTTTTATTTCAGCAAAAAGCTGTTTTGAAATAAATACCTTTTCAACACCAAAAGAACTGTAATTTTCATTCCAGTTGATTACGGTAAGTACACCGGTTTTGTCATTTTTAATTTCTTCCAGATCTTTAAAATCTTCATTGGCGATACTTTCAATGGAAACCTGAGACAAATCAAATTCATATCCTACAGTTTCAAAAAATGCCTTAATCATAATCGGAAGCACAACTGTTTCAAGAACCTTATACTGAAATTTATTAGGTTTAAGCTTACGGTCAATTGAAACACCTGACAAAGCACAATACAGAAAGGCATCAAGTTTAATGATGACAAACTGTCCGTTAAGGGTAACTTTATAAAGATAAGCAGGCATTACGATTTCAGAAGCAAAATCACAGGCCTTAATAAGTTCAACAGTAGAGATATTAAGTTTTCTCAGTCGAGGTTCACCAAATTCTGCATTGAGAAGTTCTTTAAATGTCTGACAGAACTTAGACATTATCTTTGTAAAACTATCAATATCATTCTGCGAACAGATGATTTTTACCTGCTCCCTCTCACCTGTCGAAAGAAGAGTTTCATCGACAACAGCATCAGATTCGACGCCCATAAGTTTATCAAGTTCTGCCTGAGACAGTGAAATTTTTCTATCAGCCATAAACAATTCCTTTTTTTTGAACACACCACAATGGTCAGTTTAATTTTTCATTTAAACTATAACTCATTCATACATGGCATTCAAAGTTCTATAAATTATATTTACTTTTTCTTTTTGCGCAGGAGAAAGATTTGAAGCATCATCAACAAGACTTTCCAGACTGGCAAGACTTTCATTAAGGGCTGTAGCAAACCCTCTTGTAGCCTTAAACCAGTAGGTTCCTTTTCCGTCAGAATACAGACAGATAAAACCAAATTCCCTGCTCTTTGACTTTGCTATTGTAACACGCAAAATGAAACAAAGCGAATTTAAAAGCAAATCAATCTGTGACGGTTCATGAATATTTACATTCATTTTACGAGGCCAGTCTTTTTCTCCTACAGGATCCATATTGAAAAGTTTTACAACTTTTGCAATCAGTTCAATTTTTTCACCTTCAAGAACCGAACCGCCTTTGATGAGAAGTTTTCCCCTTAACCCTGCAATCTGAGCCATTTTATTTTCATTTTTTTCAGCAAGAACAGCATTCTTAAATCGTGCCAGAGGAAGAATCGCAACTTTATTTCCCCTGATTTTATCAATATCAAAGAATTCTCCGCCGATTTCAATTTCCCTGTCACTCTTCTTCTTTTCAAGTTTACCGCCAAACCATCCGTCATCACGGCCAACACGGTTTTTCCTGTCTTTAAAACGGTCACCCTTGTATTCCAGGTTTCCGGTAAGGGACTTACCTTTATTCCCACGGGCAGCAAGCAGATATTCATCAAGTTCCGGTGAAATTTTCTTAACCAGAGCCCGGGTCAAAGGACTTACGGACATGGCAAACATTCTCGAAGTTCTTACAATTTCTCCTGCAACAATAAACAGAGGATCTGAACGGAACATGCTTGAACCGGGATGAATGGAAATATGATCTGCAGTAAGTGACCTGTAACTTTCTTTTCCTTCACGGATACAGACAAACTGAATCATACCTGCGGCAATACAGCACAGATAATCGTCCATTGATCCGCCTCCAGTAACAGGAAAACCAAGGGCAGAAACTTCCTCTTCAAGCTGCTGCTTAATATTGGAAATTTCTTTCATAACCTTTTCATCAAGATAATTATTCTGACAGAAACGGCTCTGATTCTGCATCTGTTCCCAGCTTCGATAAAGCCTTACATAGCTGACAAAATCACCCTGAATGTCGCGGAAAGCATGATGAGCCTTACGGGCATCCATTTCTTCTCCAGGAGGAAGAATAAAAGGACTTTGAGTAGAAAGGAAAGCAGATGCAATAATTACTTCCTGAAGAACATCCGGATATTTCATCATGCTTTCTACAAGGATTCGGCTGACACGTGGTTCCAGTGGAAATTCAACCATAAGTTTACCAATAGAAGAAAGGGTTCTGTCTTCATTTAATGCGCCCATCTGATTAAGGGTATCTACTGCACTGACGATTCCTTCTGCAGGCGGTTTTGAAATAAAATCGAAACTTTCAAATTCAGTAATACCAAGTTCGGCCATGCGTAATACAACTTCAGAAAGATCAGTGCGGTAAATTTCTTCTGTTGTATATTCATCACGGTCATCAAAACTTGTGCGTGAATAAAGGCGGTAACATGTTCCTGGTTGCGTTCTTCCTGCCCGTCCACGACGCTGATTACATGAAGCCCGGCTGACAGGTGTTTCTACAAGACTTGAAGTAAAAGTTTTTGGATTATAAAAATTCAGTTTTGCAAGTCCGGAATCAATTACAGTTGTAACGCCGTTAATTGTTACGGATGTTTCTGCAATATTTGTAGAAATTACAACTTTTTTTCTGCTTCCAGGAGCTTTATCAAAAACTTTTTCCTGTTCTTCTTTTGGAAGACGGCCATACAAAGGAACAATATGAATTTTTGAATGAAAATTTGAATATGTAAGGCGCTGAACACAATCCTTAATTATTTTTTCACCAGGGAGAAAAACAAGAATATCACCTTCTTCTTCATTATCGAGGACACGATCAATTGTTGATTCAATCTTGCTTAAAATTGCTTCACATCCGCTTTCTGTAGCAGTTGTGGCTTTTACCATCGGAGGATCATAAACCATAGTTACAGGGAATGTAACAGTATCAATGGTTACAATCGGACAGTTATCAAAATATGCTGAAAATGCTTCAGCATTCATAGTTGCAGAAGAAACAATGACACGAAAATCTTTTCTTACTTCAAGAACTCGTTTTAAAAGACCGAGAACAAAATCAATGTTCAATGACCGTTCATGAGCCTCATCAACCATAATTACTGAATATTTACTCATCCACGGATCAAGTTTCATTTCCTGAAGAAGAATACCGTCCGTCATAATCTTGATTTTTGTAGAAGCATCCGTTTTGTCCTCAAAGCGCATTTTATAGCCGACAAGACCCGGATAATTTGTTTTAAGCTGCTTAGCAATGAATTCACTGACACTCAATGCCGCAATTCGCCGTGGCTGAGTTACAGCAATTACTCCATTGGCAGAATAACCTGCTTCATGGAGAATGACTGGAATCTGTGTAGTTTTGCCGCTTCCGGTAGGAGACTGAACTACTACAACCTGATTTTCCTTTAAACACTGAAGGATTTTTTCTTTCTGTTCATAAACCGGTAATTTTGTATATTCTATTGCCATATTCTGGGTCCTTTAGTCTTTTCCGAAATATTCTTTCTCGCCTTTAAATACTTTGCCCATCTGGTTAGTTCTGCCCTTTCCAGACTGTGAATCAGATCATCGTCCAGTTTGCGGATTACATACTGACCATTGGGAGCCTTATATGTAGTTATGAAAGCCGGCTCAAGACTGTTAATTTTCAATTCATTTCTGCTGTTTTTTGTAATTTTTACCTTAACAAAAACACCATCACCTGTAAAATCCCGCTGGGTTTCAGGTTTTTCAAACTGGGGATTAGTTCTCTGGGCACTGATTGTGTTTCCATTGGCATACATAACCAGAGCCTGCCCTTTTATTTTTTCTGAATCAATCACTTCCCATTCCTGAATTACATGAGGATGATTTGCCCAGATAACATCAACTCCGCATTCTTCCACAAGTTCCTTATAAAACTTTTTCCGCTCATCCGTAACAGTTGTTACATATTCCGGATCATCACAATGCACTGAAAGAATAAAAAGATTGTGTTCGTTTTCTTTCTTCAGCTTGAGCAGGTCACTTTTAAGCTGCTTTTTTTTATCTTTTGTTGAAGGATAATAATCAATCCAGGAACTGTAATCAGGTCTGTTTAACAATTGTGTTATTGCCGCAAAAAGAATCTTATATCCTTTTTTATCAATTACCTGAAATGACAATGGTCCTTTTGAACTGGATTTTAACCCGCAGGCATAAATATTTCTTGATTTTAATGAATCAAAATATCTTTTTGTTGCAACAATCCCCTCTTTAAGCTGATCGTTTGTATGATTGTTTGCAAGACTGAAAACGTCAAAACCTGCATCTATGGCAGCCTTAATATAATCCTGATGCATATTGAACGAGGGATATGAAGACCACTCAATTTCCTCTGCAACGGGAGCCTCAATATTTGCAAAAGCAAGATCTGCGGCAGAAATCTCATCCTTCACATCTGCCCATATCCGATCGAAGTTACCGGACTTGAAATTGGGAGTATGAGCCATAATATCACCGGCAAAAAGCAGGCTGATGGAAGATTCATTTTCTTTATCCGGAGTTTTTGATTCAACATTAATTGCGGTAGTTCCACATGCAGCAAAAAGGAGAAAAAAAGGAAAAAGCGCAAAATGTTTAAGATTCATATATAAATTATAACACAAAGAAGCGGATTATTGAAAAAATATAAGGACAAAAAAAAACGGCTTCTGTTACCAGAAACCGTTCTTGAGCTATGATGGATTCGAACCATCGACAGCCGCCTTAAAAGGGCGGTGCTCTACCTACTGAGCTAATAGCCCATGCTTTTCATCAATCTCTACCGAAGTAGTTATCACTGAATGCTTTAATAATATACCGTTTTTACATGAAACGTGTCAACAACAAATTTACAGTTTTTTTAAAAATTTTTTAATTTTTTTCTAAAAATTCTTCAATTTGTTGAATGATTCCTTCGTTATCGCTGGCCTTTGCAATTTCCATAGCCCACACCGCATATTCATGGGCTTTTTTCCTGTCATTTTCTGAAGGATTATCCTTTACAAGAATCTTTGCACAGGCAAAATAATCAAGGATGATTCCAAGAGTATTTTCTGCATCTTTATCGTATTTTAAAGCCAGTTCAATTGCTTCTACGGCTCCATCTTTTTTACCTTCAAGGGATCTGGATCTGGCAAGAGAATAATAATCCTGTCCTATTTCTGCAAGATATCTTGATTTAATGTGAATCTGAGCCGCCTCTGTAAACGCTTTGTCAGCTTCACCATATCTTTTTAATGCAACACAAATATCTCCGTAAACCCGGTTCCAGTACGCAAGATAATATTTTTCAGAAATATAATTTTTTTCTTTTGCCATGAGAATGTATGAGGCATCAAGATTCTCATTTTTTGCCAAGTTAATTCTGGACTGATAAATTGTGAAAGTTCCAGAAAGAATCTTTTTCTGCTCTTTTGAACAGCGGTTATAATATTTTTCAGCTTCTTTTATTTCACTTTCAGCCTGCTCTATCTGTCCCATTGCAAGACAATAGCTGACTCTTGAAAAACAGATTCTTGTCAAAAGATATGCATCATCAATGGAAACTGCGAGATTTCGGGCATTAGAGAGCTTATCATCTGCCATGGCATATTTTCCATAAGCTATAAGGTTGTTGGCTTCTTCATAACTGGCATCAGCCTGAGCTGCCACAGTCCTTATGACCATAGGTCTTTTTGTTGAAGAACATGAAATTAGGGCAAAGAGAACTGCAAAAAGTGGAATTAATATTATCTTTTTCATTTTATATGACCTTTAAAAATCTGTTTTTCTCAAAGGAACTGTTGCACTTTCCTGATGGCTTCTGTCCGGAACACCACCACGAATGAGAACATTGCCTTTAAGGCCTGTAAGAACATCATTAAGTTCAAGAATTGTAGTATTAAGTTCAGAAAGGGCATTATTAATCTTAGGTTCAGCATCTGTAGAAATTGAATTAAGATTTCCGGCAACTGCATCAAGATTTTTAAGGATTGAAACAATTTCGCCGTTAAGCTGATCCCCAAGAAGTTTTGGAATTGCACCTTCCGTATTTGAAAGCCCTTCTGTAAGGGAAGCAACATTTGCAAGAACCTGATTAAGGTTTGCAACAAGCTGTGTAAGAGGTGCAGATTTTCGGCGGCCTTCAAAAGCATTACCAACAGATGAAATAAGTACATTCAGATTATCTACAAGGCCCGATACTTTTGCCAGAAGAACACCAACTGAGTCTGTTTCAGTTTTTACCCTGTTTAATTTTTCATCAACAATTTTTTTGCCGTAATAACTGTCTACCCTGTAAATTTCACTTCCATCAGCCATAAGCTCTTTTCCGCGGCCGGGATGAAGTACAAAAGAAGATCCTAACCCAACAGGAGAAACAATAAGTTCCACAAGAGTTCCTTCTTTGATGTACTGGGCATATTCATGGAGAATGTAGTAATCAACCCTTACCATCATTCCCTGCAGATTGATTTTTTGAACTTTTCCAACAGAAAAGCCTTTATATGTCAGGTCCATACCAACATTTACGCCGGAACCTGTTTCAAAAATTGTGTAATAATTGTTCTTTTTGGCAAACCAGTTCTGCTTGGCACCAACGGCAAAAATCAGGACAACAAGGCCGATTAATGCTGCAAGAGAAAAGAATCCAACTATTTTGTCTGCGTGTCTGATTTTAAATTTCATTATTCCTCATCCTCTTCCCCGCTATATTTTGTATCAGAAAGGGAACCTTCTTCAAGTGTATAAACAGTTCCTGGAAATTCTTTTAAAAAAGAGGAACTATGGCTTACATAAACAATAGTTTTCCCCTGCCGGACAAATTCTTTCAGTAAGGCTACAATAACGCTTCTGGACTTTTTATCAAGGGATTCAGTACATTCATCAAGAAAAAGTATCTCAGGCTGACAGATCATAGCCCTGGCAAATGCAACCTTTTTCTGTTCTCCCATGGAAAGATCCGAGGGACGCAGTGTTAAAGGCCTTTCAAAATGTACTAATTCACAAATTCCATCAATTTTCTTTTTGCGTTCTTCCATACTCATTTCAGGAAAATGAATCTGAAGAGGCAGAGAAAGATTCTGCAGAATATCCTGGTTTGCCCACAAAGCACTGTCCTGAAAAACAAAGGAACAACGTTTTCTGAATTCATGATTTTCACGGCTGGTCATAGTCTGAATATCTTTTGATTCAAAAAAAATCCGGCCGCTGTCTGGAACAAGAATACCTGCAATAAGCTTTAAAAGAGAAGACTTGCCACAACCGGATTTTCCAACTAAAGCAGTAACACCACCTTCCGGAATTTCCAGAGAAACATCTTTGATAATATCCTGGGTACGGGAGCGGAAAAATACATTTTCAACCTTAAACAGACATTTTTCCATTACATGACCACCTGCAGAACAATTATAAAGGCATCAATAAGAATGATTCCAAAAAAAGAATTTCCTACTGCCTGAATACCTGCAACAGGAACTTCAGTAGAAGCCCTTTCAACGGCAAAACCATAATATGTGGCAATAATTGAAATCAGCATTCCGAAAAATATACTTTTGACACAGGAAACTACGATTACAGAAAGAGTTATGCATCCTAAAACTCCATCAAAATAACCGGCAGCTCCTACAGGATCAACAAACTGACTTACAACTGCAGGTCCGAGAAGTCCGCAAAGACTGAAATAAAGATTCAGAAAGAACACTGACAAAGTTACACCTATAAAACGAGGGGCAACAAGATGTCCGATTGGATCAACCCCCACAGAAACATAACTTTCAATCTGATGACTTACCACCATTCCGGCAAGTTCTGTGGCAATGGCAGTTGCTGACCGGGCCGTAACGATAAAGGCAATTAAAAGCGGACCAAGCTCCTGGCAGACAATTGTAACAAGAACTTTGTAAATCAATTCACCCTGTCCAATACTTACAAGGAATGTGTGTCCCGCAATATAAATGGCAGATCCGATGGCTGTTGAAACAATTACGACAAGAGCGAGGGCTTCAATATAAGTAAAAAGAAGCTGCATGATGAGGATTTTTCTGGCAGCTTTCTCCCTGGCAAAAAAGAAAAGAGCTGAATAAAAAACACGCCCTACATACCCCATGGCATAAGGAAATGATTCAAACTTTGAAATAACAGCTTTTCCCAATTTGTCGATCATAGTTTTATTTTACCTTAGATTTAACTTTCTTTCATAACTACCGGCAAAGAACAGCCAGAACTTCACTTTCACCGGTTACCTCAAATTTTTCAAGAGGACGCACAATTTTCAGCATCACCTCTTTTCCGGCCGGTGGAATATTCGTATCATCTGCATCAAAAACAAGCTGACAATGGATGAAATTTTCACTAACTGCATGAACAATGATTTTATCTTTCATGATTTTTCGTCTGTGTACAGTTTCACACACTGCAGGAATTTCTTTTCCGACCAGAGCGCTTATGTACTGCCCCTTGTGAACTTCATTGAATTTTTCCAGGCATTTTACGCGCTCTCCTGCAACAGAATTAGGCACCATGGGACGCATATTGTAAGCTTCTGTATTCGGTCGCGCACTGAATGGAAAAGCATGAACGAAAGTAAAATTCAAATCCTCCAGCATTTT
The DNA here is from genome assembly GCA_045597415.1 of Treponema sp. GTDB lineage: Bacteria > Spirochaetota > Spirochaetia > Treponematales > Treponemataceae > Treponema_D. The sequence continues at coordinate 16,815 of JAZLKD010000027.1, forward strand.
CATTGTGCAGTTAAAATCTTCTTCTGTTTCTCCTGGGAATCCTGCAATAATGTCACAGGCCAGGAAAGGATTTTCTTTTGCCTGTCGAAGATATTTTACGGCAGAATAAACTTTTTCAATTTTGTAGGGCCGCTTCATTTTTTCAAGAATGTCATCACTTCCGCTTTGAATTGAAATATGGAAATGAGGACGTACCCGGGGATTTTTAACAATCTGAGCAAATTCTTCGTTTACAATCTCCGGATAAAGACTTGAAATTCTGAAAGCAATAGCAGAAGTATTTTCCAGAAGGAGTTTTAAAAGCCGTGCAAAATTGACTGTTTCACCTTTATATGTACTTACATACTGGCCAATATTTACTGTCGTAATTACTACTTCTTTCTGACCAGATTTTTCCATTTCAGCAACCCGTTTAATTACTTCTTCAGCATCAAGACTTACGGATTTTCCACGGGCAAGACGAATTGCACAATAAGTACACTGACAGTTACAGCCATCCTGAATTTTGATGCTGGCACGGGAGTGATTCAAAAATGTTGTAGTTTCCAGTTTGAACGGATGAAATATAATGTTATTTTCCTTTACGTTTTTTAATTCATCAAAATGTTTTTGAATAGCTTCTGCCTTTTCCTGAGGAATTAAATCTCCATATTTTTTAACAAGGGAAGGAAGATTTGTCATAAAACCTTTCATCTGTCCGCCAAGAACACAGATACGCGGATCAATAGCACGAATTTCTTTTTCACCTAACTGTGCATAGCAGCCGGTAACAACAACAATGGATTGAGGACACTTTGTTAAAAGAAGACGGATAATTCTGCGGGCTTTCTGTTCAGATTTTGTTGTAACTGTGCAGGTATTCACCACACAAACTGAAACCTGACTATTTTGTTCCGTTGCAGCAGAAAAAGGAGTCATTGTGCATTCAAAACCTTCATCAGTGAAAAATTTTGCAATTCCTTCACTTTCTACCTGATTGAGTTTACAGCCTAGAGTTTCAAAATGAACAGTATTTGTCATAAAATGGAGCAATTTTTAGCGGCCGGAAGTTATTTTTGCAAGAACGCGTTCTTTACCGCGGATAGCATCATCTCGTGTAGGTTTAAGTTCAAGAGCTTTATTGTAAGCAGTCAAAGCAGTATTGTAAGAGCCGGCCATTTCACGGGCATAACCACATCTTGTCCACCACAAATCACTTGTAGGGAAAATATGAACGGCGCTTGTAAAAGCCATATCAGCGTGTTGATATTTTGCCTGACGAACATAAATTTCACCCATATAGTAGTAAGCATTTTCAATGCGGGCATGGTTTGAAGGAGCATTTGCCAGATACAGCTCAAACAATTCCATTGCAGATTTGTTTTTACCGAGATAGTATTTTGCTTCTGCCTGGATTTCAATAAGGCGGACATCATTAGGTGCAAGTTTTCGGGCTTCTACGGAACGCTGCTCACCTTCTGCATACTGTTTATTGCGAACAAGACTCCAGCACAAAACACAATAAGAATCTACATTGCTTGGATCATCCTTAATTTCCTGTTCACAAACTTCAATTGCTTCTGCATAGCGGCCTGTTCTGAACAAAACAAGTGCATCTGCCCTCTGTTGAGCCACACTTTCAGCAGCAAATAAAGCCACAGCTGCTACAATCATCAAAAACTTTTTCATATATTTTACCGTTCCTGTTATTTTTACTGAATTTTCTGAGTCATTGTACACCGGCCGGAGAACTGTGAACCCGGTTCAAGAACTACCTGCCCTGAAGTTATATCACCATTTACAGAACCGCTGGCAGTTACAAAAACAATATCCTTTGCAACAATGTTTCCGTCAACTTTTCCGCGAACAAGAACCCTGCTTGCAGAAATTTCAGCCTTGACAATGGCATCTGAATCAACGACAAGATCACTTGTGGCTTCAATTGAACCGGAAACTTTTCCACGGATCATAAAAGGCTTTGTAAATTTAATATTTCCTGAGAATGTAATATCAGAAGCAAGAATCGTATCAAAATATTCTTCTTCAAGATCAAAAAGGTCTGTATCTTTTACATCAAACATAACTATAATTTATAATAAATCGGCACTTAAGACAACATTGCATCAAAGCCCCTTTATTTTGCATCCCCCGGTTTTGAGTTTTTCGCAGCCTGTTCACGACCTTTTTTTTCTGCTTCAAGACGCTGTTTTTCAGTTTCTTTTGCCTTTTTCTCTTCTTCTTTTTTCTTTTCTTCAGCTTCTTTCTTTTCATCTGCCTTTTTATCCAGTTCTTCTTTTATACCAAGAATTCTGGCAGCCTTTTCTGCATTGGCATTTTTTGACCGTGCATAAGGATCATATTTTTGAGCAAGGGCATCAACATCAGCCTTAGCACCGGAATATTTACCTTTATTGTATATATCAAGGCCTGTACCGCAGGTTGCAACATCCTTACTGTTAATATATTCACGACAGATGTCTGTAAAATCACTGTTTTTATATTTCGCAAGCTCTTTCCCCAGTGAATAACGCAAAGGTTTTCGCCTGTCATCTTTAAGGGTTTCCCGGGCAAGGGCAATTATTTCATCAGTTCCAGCATGACCTTCTTTAAGAAGAGCTTTTGCAACCTTGATCTTTGGATTATCTGCAACTTTTTTATCTGTAATCTGCTTTACCAGATACTCATTTCCTTCCTTGGTATTTAAAGCTGCAATAACAGGAATAACTGCATCTTTTACAGAATTTTCAGGATCATTTTTTGCACGATAAATGAGATATGGAACAGCCTCTTTGATTTCATTCTTTTTGCATGAAGCAATGGATTCCAGTCTGACTTTATAATGCGCATCCCTTGTTCCCTGAATGATGATTTTCTGAGCGCGGGAATCATCCTTATAATAAGTAAGGCCTTTTATGACATAAGTGCGGAAATTAGGATCACTGTCTTCAAAAAGCTTGATAAGGACTTCTACGGATTCTTCTTTTTCCATTGAACCGATAGCTTCTGCACTGTACATGCGGATAAAACTGTTTTCATCCTTATCTTCTGCCAGTTCCTTAAGTTTATCGTAAGTTTCTACAGCTTTAATTTTACCAAGAACTTTTACAAGCTGCTGCTTTTGTCCAAGGGAAAGATCTTCACGGTCAAGATAATCTGCAAGATAAACAGCTTCTTCCTTACCACCGATTTCACCAATAGTCATAAGTGAACCGTTAAAATATTTTTCATCTTCACCTTCAAGAAGATTGAGTACGGCAGGAATTGCTTCTTTTGTCTTCACTTTCTGAATATAACTGAAACAGGCATCAACTGTAGACTGTTTTTCATCATAAGGATCATTCAGAATCGTTACGGCATAGTCTTCAAGACAAGGATCTTCAAGCTTACCAAAATATCCAAGAATTTTTTCTTTTAACGTAATGTTGCTTGTATCCTGAAACAAATCGTATATTTCATCTGTAAAGCGGACATCATCTTTTGTATCAAGTTTTTCAAGAAGTTCTATAATGTCCCCTTCAAGACCGTATTTTAGAGTTTCTGCAAATTTTTCCTTTTCATCTTTTTCACCGGATTCATCAAGTTCCCTGAGTTTATCACTGTCAGCCTTTTTAGGCTTTTTTGCCTTTGGTACATCACTGACTCCAGGTTTATGGGCAACAGAAATTTCTGAAGCAGTTTTTTCAGATTCAGCAGCTTCAACTGCAGATTCTGGTTCCGCAGCAGCAGATACAACTGAGGCATTTTCGGCAGGAGCAGCATTTTCAGGCACAGTTTTTCCAGTCGAAACGTTTTCAGTTCCTGCTGTCTCCTGCGCAAAAAGAGAATTGATTAAAAATAACATTCCACAACAAAACAAAAGTTTTTTCATTATTTAATATTCCCGGCATGGTAACGCTTTAAGAAATTTTCTCTATATTCTTCAAACCTGTTTTCATTGATTGCGTTACGGATATCTTTCATCATTGCGTGCAAAAAGTACAGGTTGTGATAAGTTGCCAGCATACAGCTTAAAATTTCCTGTGCCTTAAACAGGTGTCGAAGATAAGACCTGCTATAATTTCGGCATACTTTACAGTTACATTCACTGTCGATGGAAGTAAAATCAGTCTCAAAACGTTTCTGCTTAATTGAAAGAGGACCATCGTGTGTAAAATAACTTCCGTTGCGTGCATTTCTGGTTGGAAGAACACAGTCAAACATATCAATACCGGATTTTACGGCATCAAGAATATAGTCAGGGGTTCCAATTCCCATAACATATTTTGCCTTTCCCACAGGAAGCTGATCTACAGTAAAATCCAGCATCTTTGTAAATTCTTCAGCAGGTTCTCCTACACTTAAACCACCGATGGCAATGGCAGGAAGATCCATTTTTGTAACAAATTCAGCAGAACGCTTACGCAGGTCTTCAAAAAAGTTTCCCTGCACGATTGGAAGAAGAATTCCTTTATACCCTTCATCCTGTTTTTTAAGCCATTCATCCTTTGCCCTTGAAAGCCAGTTTTCAGTAATATCAAGAGCTTTAACAGCTTCTTTTTTGTCAATTCCCCAGCCTGTACACACATCCAGCTGCATCTGAATATCAGAATTAAACTGCGCCTGCACATCTACAACTTTTTCAGGAGTAAACATATGATAGCTTCCGTCAATATTCGACTGAAAACGGGCACCTTCCATGGTAATCTTACGCAATTTGCTCAAAGACCATACCTGAAATCCGCCTGAATCCGTGAGAAAATTCTTTTTCCAGCCGCTGAAACCATGGAGACCGCCGGCTTTTTCAATTACATCACTTCCAGGCCTTAAATAAAGGTGATAAGTATTTGCAAGAATAATTTCAAATCCGATTTCTTCAAGGTCATCTTTTGTAAGAGCTTTTACTGTAGCATTTGTTCCCACAGGCATAAAAACAGGAGTCTGAACATCCCCGTGTGGCAGATGAAGGACACCGGTACGGCTTTTTCCGTCAGTAGAAGCATGTTTTATATCAAAAATTGAACCGATTACAGAATTTTCACTCATTAACTGTTTTCTCCAAAAAATATTATACCGGTTATGTCCGGGCGTGTTTCATAAAAAATATACTCAGTACAACAAAAAGCACCACAGGGAACCATGCCCCCATAAAAGGCGACAGAACTCCGAATTTTGCCATAAGCATTGTAACCATCTGTGTGACATAAAACAAAACTGCGGCACTGATACTGCTTGCAAGACTTATGAGCATTACATTCTTTCGTGTTTTACCGCTCAAACCGATGGAAAGGAACACAACTACAAAAAGAATAAACGGAAAAGCATATTTTTTGTAGTATTCGCTCAACTCTTCATTAAAAGGAAGCCCGGCTTTCTGCAGATGATCAATATATACCCTTGCAGCCTGAGTATCTACGGTTTCAACACTGATTGTGTTATTTCTGAAAGTTTCAGGTGGTTCCGTAAGCCGCTGAATGATTGATTCATCAACATCCGTAACTTCAAGTATATTGTCAACAGGTGTGTATTGAATTGCATTACTCAGCCGCCAGTGTTCCTCATCTTCAATCCAGCGGCCACTGTCAGCCTTAATGACAGCCTTGAGGGTTTTATCTTCATTACGGGCAACAATATAAACAGTATAAAGCCGCTTTACGGAATCATCATAAAAGGCAGCCTTGTAAACAATGTTTCCCCTGTCACCAAGAATTACAATATTATCCTTATTTTTGGATTCTTCTTTATTAAGAAGTTTAGTCTGCAGTTCAACTTTTTTTGCATAGGAACCTACAACCACATTATTTTCAAAAAAGAAAAGTGCAAAACTCATGGCAAAACTGAATATCAGAAGTGGAAAAGTAAAGCTCAGGAGGGAAATTCCTGAAGCAAAAATTGCTACAAGCTCATTGCGGGCATAAAGGTCGCTTAAAGTGTAGGAAACGGCAAAAAGAATTCCCATAGGAGCTGCATACCAGATGGTTTTTGGAATATAAAGATACATCAGGTACATCATGTCTTTAAAAGCAACATCGTTGTTAATAAAGTTCCACAGATTCATAAGGAGATCTACCATGATGAGGGCAAAACTGAAAAAGAAAAGTGCGCCGATGAACAGAGGAATGAATTTTTTGTACAGATAAAGAATCAGCGTCATTTTCTAACCAGCCTGAAATAAAAAATTACAGCTGCAATTCCAACCAGAGTATTTGGGAGCCACATGGTCAAAAATCCGTTTACACCGCTGCGGTTGGAAAACATCTGCCCCAGAATCATAAATGCCCAGTAAAAAACGGCAATGAAAATTCCAATAATAAGTCCGATAGTCTGTCCATTGCGTTTACCAAAAAGGAGAGCAAGTGGAAGAGACAGAATTGCAAAAAAGAAAGAACCGAATGGCAGGGAGAATTTTTTATTGAACTCTGTTATGTACCTGTTGATCAGCTGCTGAGATCCCTGTGACTCTTTAAGGTCCACAATCCGCCTGTGCAGGTCGTAGGAAGTCATTTCATTTGGACGTATTTCGATCCGCTGAAAAACAGAAGATTCAAAAACATTAAGATCAAGTGACTGAGCATGAAGAAGGTCGTAATCCTTTGATTTTCCTTTCTTAAAAAGAATTACCTCCGGATTATTCATAACCATGGTCATAATTACACCTGATTCAGAAGATTTACGCACATCCGACTTTTCCGCCACAATAATACGCTCATTTCCCTCTTCATCGGTATCAAAAAACAAAATATCGCTTACAGAAGTTTTGTCCACATCACCAATTACAAGAGTCTTATCATTGGTACGCTTTACGGAATTCGGCTGAAGTTCAACAGCAGGATTTGACGCAACAATAGATTTTTTCAAATCGTTGTATTTTAAAGTTCCTACAGGCAGAAGATAGTCATTAACAAAAAAAGAACCAAGGCTTATTAAAACTCCCAGTGTAATTACAGGAATAAGGATAATTTTATACCCAAGCCCGCTTGCCCTGATAATAAGAACTTCGTTGTCTGTGGCAAGTCGTCCAAGACACATCAAAAATCCTACAAGAGTCGCATAAGGAGCAGACTGGGCAATGATCATAGGAAGTGCATAAGTAATGAGAACCATAACATCCCACAAAGGAACCCGCTTCTGCAAAACTTCCTGTGCAATTAGAAGAATCTGATTACAGAAAAAAATCATAAAGAAAAACAGAAAGGCAACTGCAAAATATAAAAACAGTTCCTTAAAAAGATAGCGGATCATGACATGCCGGTTAGTTCCGCATTCAATCTGCATGAAACCGCAGAAAAAATCACCCAGCCTGTCTTTTTTAAACTTATAACAGAGCCGGCCAATCCCATTAAAAATCGAATTAAGAAGGTTAAAACCGGCCCACCATTTAGACAGTTTTTTAAGATTGATTTTCAGCCAGATTCTGCCCCTGCTCTTTTTCCACTTATTTCTGCACCAGAATTTAATTTTTTCGTAAATTCTGTAAACAAAAACACAAAGAGAGAAAAAAGGCTGCAAAATTCTGGCAAAAAAACTCATGACAAAAAAGGATTGATTTTGTTTTATTTTGTACCTGTTGAACCAAAACCGCCTGCACCCCGGTCAGTTTCATCAAGAACATCAGCATTTTCAAAAACAGCCTGAGTTACAGGAGCACAAACAAACTGAGCAATTCTGTCGCCGTTATGAATGACAAAATCATTTTTTCCCAGATTTATGAGGATTACTTTTACTTCTCCACGATAATCGCTGTCGATTGTGCCCGGAGTGTTCAAAACCGTTACTCCATTTTTTGCGGCAAGCCCTGAACGTGGTCTGACTTGAACTTCATAACCTTCTTCAATGGCCATTTTGATTCCAGTTGGAACAATTCCATATTCCCCGGCTCTGATTGTCATGTCTTCACTTAAAAATGCACAAACATCACAGCCTGCACTGCCTTTAGTCTGATAGGCAGGAATTTTTACGCCATTTTCGGCAACAATTTTTATTTTACAAGTATTCATAAAATAACATTATAGCAGAAACCACAAAAAAATTATATACGGGCGTTCCCCTTCGGGTCGCTGCGTTCCGGGTTCCGCTTTCGCTTCATTGTTTGCTCTGGAGGTTTCGCCCAGGCTCAACCACCGCCGCAAACAACGGCTTTGCCGCCCTTCACATCGCTAACGCAATAAAAAAAAAGCCCTCTGGAATTAACCAGAGAGCCTGTATCATTCAGTCAAACTGAAATTATTTCTGCTGTGCTTCAAGAGCATCAACATAAGAAAGGTTCAAACGCCCCATCTTGTCAACTTCAAGAAGTTTTACAGGAATCTGCTGACCTTCTTTAAGAACGTCTGTTACCTTTTCTACTCTTGCGCGAGACAATTTTGAAATGTGACAGAGACCTTCTTTTCCTGGAAGAATTTCAACGAAAGCACCAAATTCCATGATGCGTTTTACAGTACCGTTGTAAATTGTTCCAACTTCTGGATCTTCACAAATACCTTTTACAGCCATTTTTGCTTCATCAGCGCCTTTACCTTTACCGTAGATGCGGACAGTTCCATCATCTTCAGTATCGATTTTAACGCCGTACTGAGCACAGAGAGCCTTGATATTCTTTCCGCCAGGACCGATGAGGGCACCAATCTTGTCCGGACTGATTTTCATGGAAAGAATTCTTGGAGCATCTGGAGAGATTGGCTGAGGCTTGTCGATACATTTTTCCATAATAGAAAGAATGTGGAGACGACCAGCGCGAGCCTGTTCCATAGCCTTCTTCATGATTTCAGTAGTTACACCGGCAATCTTTATATCCATCTGGAAACCAGTGATACCATCTTTTGTTCCGGCAACTTTAAAGTCCATATCACCAAGGTGATCTTCTTCTCCAAGGATATCAGAAAGAATCTGGTAATTTCCGTAAGGATCATCACCTTTAGCTTCTGTAATAAGACCCATTGCAATACCTGCAACCATTTTCTTCATTGGAACCCCGGCTGCCAGCATAGCAAGACAACCACCACAAGTAGAAGCCTGTGAAGATGAACCATTTGATTCCATGATTTCAGATACAACGCGAACAGTGTAAGGGAAATCTTCAACACTTGGAACCATAGCTGCAAGAGAGCGGCGTGCAAGGTTTCCGTGTCCGATTTCGCGGCGTCCAGTTGTAAGACGACCTACTTCACCTACAGAATATGGAGGGAAGTTATAGTGGAGAATGAAGTTTTCACTTCTTTCGCCATCAATGTCATCATAAGTCTGAGCATCCTGAGTTGTACCGAGAGTACAAGTTGCCAGAGACTGTGTTTCACCACGTGTAAACAAAGCTGATCCATGTGGTTTTGGAAGTACGTTAACTTCACAAGTAATTGGACGGATTTCATCACATTTACGACCGTCTACGCGCAATCCTTTTTCAAGAATACTTTTGCGAAGAAGATTGTACTGGATGTCATCAAAACATGCGTCAAAGAGTTTTTTCTGAATTTCATCGGAAAGCTGTTCTGCATGAGCTTCAACAAGCTGTTTTTTAGCTGCAGAAATAGCTGCTCCACGGCTGTCTTTTGAATCCTTGAAACATGCAACTTCAAGAAGTGGAGTTGCTTCTGCAATAATTGCTTCTTTATTTGCAAGTTCAATGTTAAGTGGAGCCAATGGAAGTTTTTCTTTTCCACATTTTGCAACAAGCTGTTCCTGAAGTTCACACATTGCTGTAATAAAGCCCTGAGCCTTTTCGAGAGCACCAAGCATTACTTCTTCAGAAACTTCATCAGCACCACCTTCAACCATTGTAAAGCCGACTTTTGTACCTGCTACAACGATTTCAAGCTGAGCTTCTTCCTGCTGCTGGAATGTTGGGTTGATTACGTATTCACCGTTAATGTAAGCAACGCGTGCTGCTGCAACCGGACCATGGAATGGAATATCAGAAATTGATACTGCTGCAGAAGCTGCTACAACTGCGAGAATATCTGGAGGATTTACACCATCAGATGAAACACAAGTTGGAACAATCTGAATTTCACGTCCGAATGAAACTTCGAACAATGGACGCATAGGACGGTCAATGAGGCGGGAAACAAGAATTTCCTTATCCTTTGGACGACCTTCACGTTTTACAAACCCACCAGGGATTTTTCCTGCTGCGTAGTATTTTTCGTTGTATTCAACTGTTACTGGAACAAAGTCCAATCCTTCTTTCACTTCTTTTGAAGCACAAACTGTAGCGATAATTGCAGAACCTGCATACTGTGCATATACACAGCCGTTAGCCTGTTTACCGATTTTACCAGTTTCAAGGATGAGTTCCTGTCCGTTAAAATTGTAAGTTACTCTGTTAATTGCCATTACTTACACCTCCTAAACTTATTTGCGGAGGCCAAGGTCTTTAATAAGCTGACGGTAGCAGTTAAGGTCAGTGTTCTGGAGGTATTTCAAAAGCTTACGGCGCTGACCGATGATCTTAAGAAGACCACGTTTTGCTCCTGCATCTTTTGGGAATGCTTTGCAGTGTTCTGTGAGCTGCTTAACACGTTCTGTGAGAAGAGCTACCTGTACTTTTGTGTTACCTGTGTCGGCTTCGTTTGCGCCGAATTTGCTTACCAATGAAGCTGTCAAATCTTTTGTAAGTGCCATTTAAGGACTCCTGAAATAAAAAAATGTTTTTGATTTTTTTACAAGACAAAAATTACGGATTAACCCGTAAAATGAAAAGAATATGCAGATGCGTTTTATACGCGAAAAGCTGACTCTTCATCCATCAGAGCAGGCTCTACTGCCTCCAGCCGGTGAATTGCCTTTTTATGCAATCATTGTACAACGTACATAAATTGCTAAAAAATCAGTTAGTAAAATATAAACTTATTAAGCTTTTATGTCAAAGGGTCTTGAAAATTGACAATGAAGAGATTTTTCTGCCCAGCATTTTTTCAACCTTTTCAAAGTTTCCTTCCTGAATCAGCTGCCTGATTCTTGAAGAAGATATTCTCTCCCCTTCATAAAGAATGTCATCAATGATTTTTAATTCAACAGCGTTTTTATTACAGAAATCCTCAATACAGTTAATGTCAAAACTTCCTTTGTAACCGCATTTAAAATCCCTTCCCTCTGCTAAAAAAGAAAGGTTGCAGTTATTTTTTAGGATTGAGAAGAATTCTTCACCGGAAGTCGCACCAAAATCTTCATTAAATTCAATTACAACTGCAAAATCAAAACCGCACTTTCTGAAAACCTTTATTTTTTCATCAATGGTGCTGATATCGCCGCCATAACCAGAACCTTTTTTAATTCCAGTCATTGATTTTGTAAAAGTTACGATTCCTTTTAAATCACAGCCGGAAGAAACAACACTGTCAAAAATCGCCTGATGACCGATATGAGGGCCGTCAAAACTTCCTACTGTCAGCGCAGTTTTCTTACCTGCAAAATAAGTCTTTAATCCGCTTCCCTTAACAGATTTCCAGTCAAAAACTTTCATTGCATTTGCCTTTTGAGCCGCATTCTGCTGTACAATAGTTTCGTCCCGGGGAATAATAAAAACATAATTCAGCCTCCCCTGAGAAAACTCCAGCACTCCACCAAAAGTTCCGTCAGGCATAAAAACCGCAACTTTGCATTCTTTATCCAGATGTTCTTTAAAATTAAAAATTTTAAAAGCAGGTGGACGGCCGTTATAAAAATGTTCCACAAACTCATCTTTTACGGTAACAGTTTTAAAACCGCAGAAATCAGCAAGCTGAGGATCCATTTTTTTAACATTATTTTTTATTTCATCCTGCCTGTCGGGAATATTTTCAAGATTTCCATTCAAAATCCCGTCGATGGTAAAATTTCCAAGATTTGAATAGCCTGTTGCGTCTTTCAGATAAAAAGGTCCGACTCTTGTGCGACGCAGAGCTTTTAAATGAGCACAGCTGCCGCAGGCTTCTGCAATATCTCTGCCAAGACAGCGGATATAAGTTCCTTTGCTGCACTCAATGCGCAGGAGGGCATATCTGTCTTTAAAATCAACAAGTTCAAGAGCGTAAATCGCAATCGGTCGGGCAGGAATTTCTACAGTCTTGCCTGCTCTGGCAAGATCACTGGCTCTTTTGCCGTCTACATGAAGGGCACTGAAAACAGGAGGCTTCTGCATGATCTGACCTGTAAACTGAGGCAGTACTGCAAGAACTTCCTCTTTTGAAGGAATTTTTCCTGTTTTTATTACATTACCTGTGGGATCTAAAGTATCTGTTTCTGAACCAAATTCAACAAGAGCAAGATATTCTTTATCAAAATCTGTGATTGCTGGAACTAAACGTGTAAGTTTATTGGAAAGGACTACAAGAAGGCCGTCTGCAAAAGAATCAAGAGTTCCTGTATGGCCGACTTTTGTAGTTTCGAGAGCTTTTTTGATTACTGAAAGAGAGGAAAAACTTGTCCTTCCTGCCTGTTTGGCAAGAAGGACAATTCCTGACGGAGATGCAGGATTATTTTTCATCGGCCTTTGACAAATCAGCAACTTTTTCCTGAGAATCTGCTGCTGATTTTTCCTGTTCCTCAAGTCTTGTCAATTTATGAACCATTTCAAAACCTTCTTTCAGGCTTTCATCGGCAATAAATGTCAGCTTAGGAAACTTTCGGATTGTAAGTTTTTTGGCAATAGTACTCTGGATATAACCGGCAGCACTATTAAGGCCTGCAACACCTTTACTGATCTGTGAGCCTGGCAAAAAACTTGAAACATAAACTTTTGCAAAAGCCAGATCGCCGGCAACATCTACTCTATTTATAGAAAGAAAAGTAGATACACGAGGATCTTTTATCTGCTGACGGGCAAGCATTGTCGCAATTTCTTCACGAATCTGCTCACCCAGTCTCAAAAGTCTGAATTCACCCATTATTCATCAGCTCCTGTTTCTTCAACAGTCTTTTTTGCTTTTTCGCCAAGACCGTCATTAAGCTTGCGGGCAACTTCAACAAATTCGAATACTTCAAATGTATCGCCAACCTGGATATCCTGCCAGTTTTCAAGACCGATACCACATTCATATCCGTATGTAACTTCTTTTGCATCATCCTTAAAGCGTTTAAGGGATGTAATTTTACCAGTGTATTTAACAACACCGTCACGGATAAGGTTGACACTTGAAGTACGTTTAACAACACCGTCTGTAACGTAACAACCGGCAATAAGACCGATTTTTGGTACACGGAATGTATTTCGTACTTCTACGCTACCTGTAACTTCTTCTTTAGTATCAGGTTTGAGCATACCTTCCATGGCAGCTGTAATTTCTTCAACACACTTGTAGATAACGTTGTACTTGCGGATTTCAACTTTTTCTTCATCAGCAAGCTGTTTTGCTTTTGGAGTAGGACGAACGTTAAAGCCGATAATAATAGCATTTTCGTCAGCCGCAGCAAGAGTAACATCTGATTCGTTGATTGCACCTGCAGAAGAATGAATTACATTAAGACGAATTTCCGGAGTTGAAAGTTTTTCAAGAGAAGCTTTGAGGGCTTCTGCAGACCCCTGAAGGTCAGCCTTAATGATAACTTTAAATTCTTTAACTTCGCTGTTGGCAATATCTGTAAAGAGGGAATCAAGAGTTGTTTTCTTAACAGCCTTTGCAGCTTCAAATTTCTTAAGTTCCTGACGCTTGCTTGAAATTTCTCGAGCGTCTTTTTCTGTTTCTGTAACCTGGAAAGGATCACCAGCATTAGGCATTTCATCAAGACCAAGAACTTCAACAGGCATCGAAGGACCAGCTTCAGTAACCTTTTCACCATGATCGTTGAACATAGCACGAACACGACCAGAGTAAATACCGGCAACAAAAGGATCACCGATTTTAAGTGTACCAGTCTGAACAACAACGTCAGCTACAACACCACGGCCCTGATCAACGCGGGATTCTATAACCTTACCTTCAGCACGAACTTCATACTGAGCCTTAAGTTCAAGCATTTCAGCCTGAAGGAGGATTGCATCAAGAAGATCATCAATTCCAAGACCTTTAAGAGCAGAGATTTTTACATACTGTGTATCTCCACCCCATTCTTCAGGAGTAAGTCCCTGTTCAGAAAGCTGAGTCATAACCTTATCAGGGTTTGCATCAGGTTTATCAATCTTGTTTACGGCAACAATAATAGGAACCTTTGCATCCTTTGCATGGCTCAATGCTTCAAGAGTCTGAGGCATTACACGGTCATCTGCAGCAACAACAAGAACTACAATATCTGTAATCTGTGCACCACGGGCACGCATCATTGTAAATGCTTCATGTCCAGGTGTATCAAGGAATGTAATCTTTCCCTTTTCTGTATGAACCTGATAAGCACCGATTTTCTGTGTGATACCGCCGGCTTCACCAGCAGCAACATTAGTCTTTCGGATTGCATCAAGAGTCTTTGTCTTACCATGGTCAACGTGACCCATTACAGTTACGATTGGTGAACGCATCTGAAGAGTTGAATCATCAGCTTTTTCACTTTCAATAACTGTTTCATCATAAAGAGAGACAAGGTGAACATCACAACCGTATTCAGATGCAACGATTGTGGCTGTATCTGAGTCAATTGACTGGTTGATAGTTACCATCATACCCATGGACATAAGTTTACCGATAATGTCACTTGCCTTAAGGTTCATCTTGCGGGCAAGATCAGAAACGGAAATTGATTCCATGATGTCGATTGACTTAGGAACTGCTTCAAGTTTAGAAGCCTGCTTCTTCTTGTGAAGTTCTTCTTCGTCAAACAATTCTTCTTTATCTTTGCGGTTATATACCTGTTTTTTACCCTTAAACTGCTTTTTTCCTGCAGTTGGAGCTGGAATAGGAGCTGCACCACCGCCAAAACCCGGACGTGGACCGCCAAAACCTGGACGTGGACCACCAAATCCAGGTCTTCCACCCTGTCCGCCGGCTGGACGTGGACCACCAAATCCAGGTCTTCCCCCCTGTCCGCCAGCCGGACGTGGACCGTTGAATCCTGGACGGCCACCATTCTGACCACCACGGTATCCGCCCTGTCCATTGCCGTTACGGTCACGGTTCTGATAATTTTCACGTGCCTGTGCACCTGAGAAACCACCTTCACGTCTCTGACCGTTCTGGCCGCCACGATATCCACCCTGTCCGTTGCCGTTACCGTTACCGTTACCGTTACCGTTTCCGTAACCACCGCGGTATCCGCCATTACGGTTTCCAGAAAGATTTCCGGCTTTTACATTTGGACGTGCCGAATTAATTTCATAAGAACCAGAACGAGGTTTTGAACCATTGTTTCCGTTCTGCTGCTGAGAATGATTATTTGAAGAAGGTTGAGCCTGACTTGCAGGAGCTGTTTGAGGAGCACTCTTCTTTACCACAGGATGCATTTTTGCACCATCAGCAGTTTTAGCAGCACCATCAGCAGCCGGAGCCTTTGAAGCTTCTGCAGGAGCCTTTTTCTTTACAACAATAACCTTTTTCTTTTCCTGAGACTTTTCTACAGACGGAGCTGCCGGAGTTTCAGGTTTCTTTTTGTTTAACACAAATCCTGGTTTTTTCTCTTCTTCTGCCATTAATTATTCCTATTCTTCTTCAAATTCAAATTCAACACCACATGATGGACACTTTGTCATGTCGAGAGTAATCTTTGCACCACATTCAGGACAGAAGTATTCTTCTTCATCATCTGAAACATCATCAGCTGAAGATTCAACTTCCTGTTCTGCAGAATCTGCTGAACTATCATCTTCAACAAATTCTACGCTGCTGTTAATAATATCATAAATTTCATCAAGCTGATCTGCTGAAACACCTTCAACATTAATTGTATCAGCATCGTATGAATCAACAAATTTCTGGATATCTCCAAATCCTGCAGCAGTAAGTTTTGCAGCAGCATCAGCATCAACACCCGGAAGTGTACCGATACCTTCAACAACTGTTTCTGTAACGTCGCTGCCGGCAAAAAGACTTTCAGCAGCTTTGCGTGATGTAAATTCAGAAAGATCCATTTCTGCAGCCTGTTCTTCAGTCTTAACATCAATTGACCAGTCACAAAGTTTATTTGCAAGGCGAACGTTCAATCCCTGTTTACCGATTGCAAGAGAGAACTGTGAATCAGGAACAATTGCAAGAGCCTGACGTTTTTCATCATCAGTAATAAGAACGCGGCTTACTTCTGCTGGAGAAAGTGCATTCTTGATGAATTCAACTGCATCTGAATTATATGGAAGAACATCAATCTTTTCACCTTCAAGTTCCTGGATAATGTTCTGAATACGCTGACCTTTAAGACCAACACATGCACCAACTGGATCAACATCTGATTTGTTTGAGAATACGGCAATCTTTGTACGGTAACCTGCTTCACGAACAATCTTGTAGATTCCGATTGTATTGTCTGCAATTTCAGGAACTTCAAGTTCAACAATACTCTGTACAAGTTTTGGATCTGTACGGCTCAAAACAATCTGAACACCGGCATTTGTTGTCTTTACGTCAACAATAAGAGCCTTAATCTTGTCATTTTTTGCATAAGTTTCACGAGGACTCTGGAATTTAACAGGAAGAACACCTTCAACTTTTCCAAGGTCAACATAAATTGAACCATTGTATTCACGCTGGAAGTAACCGATGATAACTTCACCCTTTTTAACTTCCCATTCTTTAAGAAGAGTCTTTTTGTAGTTTTCGTTCAATCCCTGGTGCATTGTCTGTTTTCCGCTTGAAACAGCAGTACGGTTAAAATCCTTAGGATCAATTTCAATATCTACTTCATCACCTTCTTCACATTCAGATGAAAGCTGGAGGGCTTCTTCAAGTTCAATTTCTGTAACCGGGTCGTAAATTCCATCAAGAATTACTTTACGAGAATATACTTTGTAACCAGACATATCATCTTCAAAGCTGACGATACAGTTGTCGTTAGAACCAAATGTTTTCTTATAAGCAGCCTTGATAGAATCTGTTACGAACTGTCTGATAGATTCTTCTGAATAACCATTACCCAAAAGAGCCTGAACTGATTCTCTGAATTCAGCCATGTTATCTTTTGGCATTGCCTTCTTAGCCATATAAATCCCCTATAAATGAATAAATTTTGCTTTTGCTATATCGTCAAAAGAAACAGTCTTCTGTTCCGAAGATCCATCTTCTTTTGCAATTTCCAGTGTAATTGACTTTTCATCAGCCGCAACATTTTTGCCGCCAACCCAGTCAGTAATATTCTTATCCCACACGCGAATCTGCCTTCCGATAAAGAATTTAAATTCAGCAGGATTTTTAATGTTGCGTTCCATTCCCGGTGACGAAAGTTCCATTGCTGTGTCTTCTGTTCCCAGAACTTCTTCAAGGTGAGCCTGAAGTGCACGATGAACTTTTGTACAGTCATTAACGCTTAAGTTTTCTTCTGCATTTTTAGGTGCAATTACACCCTGAATGCTTGTTGTACCGCCTTTAATCTGAGTGATATGTAGTTCTACAAGGTAGAATCCCATTTCTTCAACAAAAGCTGCACATTCTGTGTAATGAGGAAAACTGTCCAGTGAAACATATTCCATAAACGTTCCTGTAAAAAAATTACTTACCAATAAAAAAGGACTCGTTTTTGCGAGTCCATTTTTATTAAATAATATTAAAATGTACAGTGTAAATATATACAGATTGAAGAATTATGTCAAGTTACCAGGACAGTAATCCTCTGCAAAAGTATTACAAATCACCTTTAAGAAGTTTTATCTCTTCACCAGTCAGTTCCCTGTATTCTCCCGGAGAAATTGAAGGATCCAGATTAAGATTTCCCATGGAAAGCCGCTTTAAATACACGACTTCATTTCCAACCTGACTGAACATTCTCTTAACCTGATGAAATTTTCCTTCAGTAATTGTTAAAAAACAATCTATACAGTCTTCCTGCTCCTGTTCCTGCAAATCTGCAAAACGAAGCCCCGCAGGTTCAGCATCAAACCCAAGTTCCCGCCCTTCATGTTCAACAAAAAAACCAGCCGCAAACTTTTTTACAAGCTTTGCCTTTTCCTCTTCAGAATATTTATCCCTTAAACCGACACCGTAAGTTTTTGGAACATGAGTTTTTGGAGCCAGAAGCCTGTGAGTCATTTTTCCGTCAGTGGTGAGAATCAGAAGCCCTTCAGTATCAATATCAAGACGACCCACACAATGAAGTTCACCGCCTAAAAATTTATGCTGCAGACTGTCATCCAGAAGATCAAAAACAGTGCGGTGTTCCCCGTCTTTATTTGCACAGACCACATCCTGACACTTATTCATCATTATGTACAAATCGTGCTGCAGTTTGATTTCTTCACCATCAACGGCAACTGCATCATTTTCAATATCCAGCAGAAATCCAGGATCATAGACAAAATTTCCGTTTACGGTAACATATTCGCCCCGCAAAAGAGATTTAACGTCTTTTCTTGAACCAAACCCGTGATGAGAAAGAATCTTATCAATGCGGTCCTTAGCCATTACTCAGCTCCAGATACAAAACGGATTTTATCAGCAGTAATATCAGCCAGAGTACGGCAGTCACTCATAAGCATACACTCAACAAGTTCCGCCATGATTTTTTTAGTATAAAGGGCAACACCTTCCCTCTTTCCGCCGTGAGCAGCAACAGCATAAGGACGTCCGATAAGAACAGCATCAGCACCAAGTGCAAGACATTTAAAAACATCTCCGCCGCATCTGATACCGCCATCAACAAAAATCTTAAAATCTTTTCCGCATGCCTTGCGGATTTCAGGTAAAAGACTTGCAGGACAGGCAGTATCTTCAAGAATACGTCCGCCGTGACTTGAAACAACAACACCATAAGCACCGGCCTCTTTACAGCGCAGCGCACTTTCTGCAGTCATAACACCTTTTACAATAAAAGGAAGCTTTGTACATTCAGCAATTTTCTTAAGTTCTGCAGGGGATTTTGGATTAACAGGCTTACCCATAAGTTTTAGGTTTACAAGGGCAGCACTATCCACATCCATGGCAAAAGCCATACAGCCGGCTTCTTCCAGCATACGTACCTGACGGATAACCTTTTCGTTCTCCCACGGTTTGATTGTACTTACGGCAATACCATCAGCCCCCTTGATTACAGGAATTGTACTTGGAAAAAAATCATCATGAGGACCATCACCGGTAAAGGCAAAAGTATTGCAGTCCCTCGCCCCGTAAACAACAGATTCTGCGTATTCAGTTTCAGTAAGATAATTTGTGTAATTAAAAGGCATACCGCCGATTGGAGCAACAAAAAAAGGAGCGGCAAAAGTTTTTCCGAACAATTCTATTGAAGAATCAGGATCATAAGCATCGTGAACGGCATCCATATTAATCTTTACCGACTTAAAAAAATCACGGCATACAGTAAAAGACCTTCCGTCCCCCTTAGCACCTACGCCAGGAATTTCCCCCTTACAGGCACCCCCGTTACATTCCTTGCAGACACGGCATTTTGGTGCAAGAACCCTGCGTGCATTTTCAAGAACTTCATTGTAATCCATAAAATAATTCTCCAGAAAAAAATAAAATCATTAAAATTATATCACATTTAAAACAAAAAAGGCCGGCATTTATCACCAGCCTTTAATTTTATTATTTTTAAGGGCGCCTCTTTCAGACCGGGCTCTTGCTGCAAGTCCTCGCTTCACTGCGGTCTTTCCGCGACGATCCCTGGCGCGTCAAGGCCTGCTTACCTTTTTTCCATTGGGATATATGAACGTTCCTTAAGGACATTTTTGTAGGCAGGACGGTAGATTCTTCCGCCGGCAATAATCTCTTCAATACGGTGAGCACTCCATCCTGCAATACGGCTTACTGCAAACAACGGTGTAAACAGTTCACGCGGAATGTTAAGCATTGAATAAATAAATCCTGAATAGAAGTCAACGTTTACACAGATACGCTTTGAATCTCCATGTTTTTCATAGATAACTTCAGGACCAAGTTTTTCAATAATCTTATAAAGATTATATTCATCCTCAAGACCTTTTTCCTTGGCAAGCTTTGCAGCCCTGTCACGGAGAATTGAAGCACGGGGATCATTTACTGTATAAATGGCATGTCCAAGACCGTAAATCAAACCAGTATGGTTATAAGCCTGCTTGTTGGAAATCTTACGCAGATATTCACGAACTTCCTGTTCTGATGACCAGTCATTAACATTCTTTTTAATGTCATCCATCATTTCCATAACCTGGATATTTGCACCACCGTGGCGGTAACCTTTAAGGGAACCAACAGCAGCTCCGATTGATGAATATGTATCAGTATCTGCAGAAGATACAACGTGTACAGTAAGTGATGAATTGTTACCGCCACCATGTTCTGCATGAAGAATCAGGGCGAGATCAAGAAGTTTTGCTTCATCATCTGTAAAAGCCTTATTGTTACGGATAAGACGGAGAAAGTTTTCTGCAGTCGAAAGTTCCGGCAGAGGATTGTGAATATACATCGATTTTCCGTCATAATAGCGGCGTTTTGCCTGATAACCGTAAGCAGTAAGTGTTCCAAATCGGCTGATAAGTTCAATACACTGACGAAGAACATTGCTCAGAGAACGGTCTTCAGGATTTTTATCATAGGAGTAAGAAGCAAGAACTCCACGGGCAAGCTTATTCATAATATCAGCAGAAGGAGCCTTCATGATCATATCTTCAGTAAAGTTTGGAGGAAGTGTCCTCAATTCTCCTAGATACTGAGTAAACTGTGCAAGTTCAGCCTGTGTCGGAAGTTCACCAAACAAAAGAAGGTATACAGCCTGTTCATAACCAAACTGATTGTGTGCTTCAGCATCTTTTATAAGGTCTTCAACATTATATCCGCGGTAAACAAGACGGCCAGGAACGGCAATCTTCTGCCCGTCCTTAACTTCATAACCAACAACATCACCAATACTTGTAAGTCCTACAAGAACACCAGTACCATTAGAATTGCGCAAGCCCCGTTTGACATCATATTTCTCGTAAAGACCGTGATCGATTGGATCATTGCGTTCTGCAAGAACAGACAGACGGCCGATAAACATGCTTTCATTTTCAGTCATTGGGAACCTCCGCTTATGCACAAAAACTGTATATTTATGCATAAAATATGTTGTATTTTATATAATTATACAGAATCAAAAAACTCAATGCAATATTATAGCAAAACATTTATATAGTAAAACAATACTAAATCTTGTAATTTTTCGCAAAAAGGTGCATTATTTTGAAATCTTTACAATAAATACATTAATCATTTTGAGGTATTAAAAAATGTATAAGCCAGAGCTTTTAAACACATTAAAAGGCTACAACGGTAAAAAATTTGCTACTGATCTTATCGCCGGCATTATCGTCGGTATTGTAGCTCTCCCCCTTTCCATTGCATTTGCCATTGCATCCGGATGTTCTCCAGAAACGGGTCTTTACACAGCAATCATTGCTGGTTTCTGTATTGCAGCTTTCGGCGGAACACGATGTCAGATCGGCGGACCTACAGGTGCTTTCACAGTAATCATTTATGCGATCGTAAACAACCCCCAGCTTGGCGTAACAGGACTCGCAACCGCAACAGTTCTTGCAGGCATTATGCTCATTGCCCTCGGCGCTTTTAAAATGGGCGGTCTTGTAAAATTCATTCCATACACAATCGTTGTTGGATTTACAGCAGGAATTGCAGTAACAATCGCTTCCGGTCAGATTGGTGACTTCTTCGGTCTTGCCCCGATTACACCATCAAACCCGGTAACAATTCTTGGCGAATCTTTCGATAAAATGCCAGGTGAATTTCACCAGAAAATGATTGCTTACTCTCAGATTTTCAACACCATCGACCCGTACACAACAATAATGGCTATTGTTTCACTTGTACTCATTTTCCTCTGGCCAAGAATCACAAAAAAGATTCCGGGTTCACTTATCGTCATCATTCTGGCTACAGTTATTCACATTATTTTAAGCAACGTATGTGATTTTGAATGGGCAAAAACAACCCTCATCGGAGACCGCTACAAAATTCCATCGAGCCTTCCGGCCCCAAGCGCACCAGATTTCAGTTTTGCTACAATTAAAACAGTAATCCCGACAGCAATTTCCATCGCAGTACTTGCAGCCATTGAATCACTTCTTTCTGCAGTAGTTGCCGACGGTATGATCGGTGCAAAACACGACTCAAACAACGAACTTATCGGTCAGGGAATTGCAAACATCTTTTCACCATTGTTTGGCGGTCTCCCTGCGACAGGTGCCATTGCCCGCACAGCAACAAACATCAACAACGGCGGACGTACTCCAGTTGCCGGAATCGTTCATGCCATCGTTCTTCTTCTCATTATGATTTTCTTCGGCAAATATGTTGAATATATTCCTATGGCAGCCCTTGCAGCTGTTTTGATCCAGGTTGCATGGAACATGGCAGGAATTCCTTCTATCCGTAAACTCCTCAAGGGACAGAAATCTGACGTTACAGTTCTCATGGTTACATTCCTTATCACAGTATTCGTTGACCTTACTTATGCAATTGCCATCGGTCTTGTAGTTGCAGCATTCTTCTTCATCAAAAAGATTATCGATCTTTCAGCAGTTGAATCAGGAAACTCAACAATCGTAACAGGTATCCGCGGAGACGGTTCAACAGAAACAATCGACCTTCCAAAAGGAGTAATGGTTTACGAAATTGAAGGTTCACTTTTCTTCGGAACTGTGCGAAAATTTGAATATGCAGTTGAACGCGCAGGCTCAGACTGCAAAGCCATTATTTTCCGCATGAGAAACCTTATTTACATTGATGCAGGTGGTCTTCAGGCACTGGAACAGGCAAAACAGGCTTGTGACGCAAAAGGAATTACAATCATCCTTTCAGGAATTCACACTCAGCCATACATGCTCTGTGAAAAAACAGGAATGGCAGATAAACTTGGCCGCCAGAACATCTGTGCCAACATCAACGCCGCTCTTGAACGTGCAGCCGAAATCATAAAATAAATGGAGTCTTTAAAAATTGCAATTTTTAGAGATTCCCTGAATATTTTGATATAATATACACTTATGGAAAACATCGAAAACACCTTTGAATACAAACTGGCAAAAGAACAGACTATCGTTTATATTTTTGACTCAATCACAAAAGACTACATTTACAAAACAAAGAAAATGGGACCTTTTTATGAACAGGTAAAGGATATTACAGGCGAACGGTCAGATTTTTTCATCAGCTGGTTCAAAGGTCTTGTTTCTCTTGCAAAACTTGATTTTGAAGAAGCCTGTTCCCTGTTTATTCAGGCCTTTAAGGCAATTGACCACGGAGAAGAATACACAGGACGTTTCATAAATCAGGCCTTTACTCTTTTGATGTACAAAAACCACAAAAAAGATGCAGTTAAAATCTGGGAACACGGTGTTTCAAAAAAACTTTTTGCACCTCTGGACGACCGCTTTTTTGCACAGTTCAATCCCAAAGAACAGTTCTGGACACAATTTGCGCCTGCAATGTTCGTTGATGTTGAAAAAGCTTCAGCAGTTGCAGTGGAAGATTACCGCAAAAAGACAAGTGATAAAATTCTTGCTGCCCTAACAGGATGTGACAATAAAAAATTCTCATCAGCAATCAAAAATACAGACCTGAACACCTACAGAATTCAGGGTATTTCTCCACTTTATCATGCAATCCAGTTAAAGCAGACACTTAAAAACGGAGACGAAGCCTACGCAGAAGGAATGGTAGAATTCCGCACTCAGCAGCTCCTTGCAAGCCTGGATCTGTCCAAAGCTCCTGTCACAAAACAAAACGAAACTCTTTTTACAATACGTTCTTCAATGAGGCAGACATATCAGACAAGCGGACTGGGAAAAATTATGTTCCGTGCATACTACTGTGAACCGGAAGAAATTGATGCAAAAGTTAAGGAACTGGAAAAAATCATCGCCCTTATTGCAGATAAAACAGATGTAGATGACTTTAAAATGAATGCAGGCGGTGCAATGGCAAATACAGCCCTGTACCTTGCAGCTGAAATTGATGATTCCAAATCCGTTGAACTTCTTCTCAAAAAAGGAGCCGGCTACGACAAACCTTACGGATCGGCAAGTTTCAGTTTCAAGGCAAAAGACGGGACCATCCAGAGAACAGAAGTCCCAAACACACTGATTTACAGACTCATAAGTTTTGCCTCCTGGGATTCCCTCAAAATGTATTTAACAAAATTCCCGGAACTGGCTTCACCTTCAATGACAGAACGCTCTGAAAAATACAACATTACACCACTCGTTTATCTCATCATGACAATGATCTATTCAGCTCAAAATGAAAAAGAGTTCAACCACAATAAAAAAATTGTAGCTGAACTCCTTCCGCTGATGCTGAATGCCGGTGCCGTTCTTGATGAAAACACAGCCTTTGGAACTGCAAAAAAACTTCTGGGACTTTAATAAACTCCGGCAAAAAAATTAAAAATCAAGTTTTCTCAAAACCCTGCCGTCAATGGCACAAAGGGAAATAGTTTTTGACTTTCCTTCAATTTCAATAATTCCGCAGGTCTGTCCGTCATCGCACTTTGGCAGGGTTATGGACCCAGGATTGAACCAGACAAAGCCGCCACTTTCTTCAAGAACTGTAACGTGAGTATGCCCACTGACAATTACACTTCCTGAAGGAACAAGTTCCACAAGCTGCTCCTTTGTGTACAGATGACCGTGATGGGCAAAAATTCTTGTTCCTTCAGCAACAACATTTGCATAAGACGCCATCATTGGAAAAGTCAGTAACATTTCATCAACTTCTGCATCACAGTTTCCACGCACTGCAATGATTTTATTTTTGCGGGCTTTTAAAATTTCAACAACTTTTTTAGGCTCCCACCCTTCAGTCAATGGGTTTCTGGGACCATGATTCAGATAATCTCCGCACATAACAATCAGGTCACAAGATTTTTCAAAACTGTCCAGAGCTTTCTGCAAAGTCAGAGCATTTCCGTGAACATCACTCAAAACAAGAATTTTCATAATTATTTCCCCCAAAAAAAATGCGGTGTCATAAAAACACCGCACCTTAAACAAAATTATTTTATTTATTAATCAAACGAACTTCATTGTATGCAAGGATAAATGGACCTACACCTTTTGCATCATCTTCTACAACTGGTTCACTCATATAATAATCAAAAGTTCCATCGCGTCGGAGATCTTTTTCTGGACCAAGCCCTGCAACAAGACAAATTCCTTTAAGACTAAGACGTCCATTGTCAGTATTAAGATATTTATCACAGATGCCGTTAAAAGCTTTAAGTCCTGCTTCCTGGAATTTTTTATCAAGAAGACCTGTTCTTACGCCTTTCAAAAGTGAATAAGCAAAAATAGAAGAACCTGATGTTTCAAGATAATTTTTGCCTTTTCCAGGGAAGTTTGGAACCTGCCACCACATTCCGCTTTCATCCTGAAATTTAACCATTGATTCACAAAGCTCAACAAAAATCTCCTTTAGCTTTTTCCAGTTGTCAGAATCATGGTCAGGATCTTTATTCAAAGTATCAAGAAGAGCCATTGAATACCAGCCAAGGGAACGAAGCCAGAAGTTCTTGCTCAAACCTGTTTCTTTATCAGCCCAGAAAATTGATTTTGTAGAATCATATCCGTGATAGTAAAGACCAGTTTTTGAGTCGCGCATATTTTTGTATACATTAAAGAACTGATTGTAAATGTCATCTTTATTCTTTCCACCATTAAAAAGAACATCATATTCCATATAGAATGGCTGTCCCATATAAAGACCATCAAGCCACACCTGATTAGGATAAATAGCCTTATGCCAGAAATTTCCTTCTGCTGTTCTTGGCTGATCTTTTACCTGTGCGTAAATTGTATCAAGTGCCTTGCGGTATTTTTCTTTTTTAGTATGAGCGTAAAGAGTAAAAAGATTTTTTCCACCATTCACATTGTCGATGTTCCATGTATCCTTTTCATAACCGGTAATTACACCGTTATCATCAATGCGGAAATCTTCATATTCATCACAGAACTTAAGATATTTTTCATCGCCGCTTGTTGCATAAATTTCAAGCAAAGCCATAATCATACAGCCATCAATATAATCCCATCCAGGTTTGCGACCAAGCTTAATTTTTTCGATATTCCAGATAGGAGCTTCCGGAGTAGATTTTGTCATAAGATCATCGATGTACTGATCGATTACTGCTGTATTCATATAGCCCTCAATTTTCGTATCGTTGTAAAACGACATAATTTATACTATAATAACACGAATATTTTAAAGTGCTCAATAGTCCATAGCACCAAAAAACAAAGGAAATTGTAAATGGCTGATTCAAAATCAACTTTTAAAGCACTCATTGCAGATGCTGTAAATGAAATCATCAAAGAAAAATCCATCGAAGCAGAAACAGTTCAGGAAGAAAAAATCGTTGTACAGGATTCCCCAAATCCGGAAATGGGCGATTTAGGCTCACCAATGTTCATGTTTGCAAAGGCCTTCCACATGGCACCACCTGCCATCGCACAGGAAGTTGCAGCAAAAATCGGCGACAAAGCTTCATCAATTGGAACAGTTCTTGCAGTAGGACCATACCTTAACATTAAACTTGACAAAGCCGGAGCTGCCGGTGACATTCTTACAAAAATCGAAGAACAGGGCCAGAACTACGGAACATTAAACGGTGAAGGAAAACCTCATCTTGCCGGCAATAAAGTAATGATCGAGTTCTCTTCACCAAACACAAATAAACCGCTCCACCTGGGCCACATGCGAAACGACGCCCTGGGAGAATCAGTAAGCCGCATCCTTAAAAAAGCCGGAGCCGAAGTTTACAAGGTTGACCTTATCAACAACCGCGGAATCCACATCTGTAAATCAATGCTGGCATACAAGCTCTTCCACGAAGCAAAGGCCGACACACCAGAAACACTGGGAATTAAAGGCGACCACTTTGTAGGCCAGTGCTATGTAGAATTTGACCAGTACCTTAAAGGCGCAAAAGACGGCTCTACACCAGCCCATCCTGAAGCACAGGAACAGGCAGAAGAAATGCTCCGCCAGTGGGAAGCCGGCGATCCTGAAATCCGAAAACTGTGGCAGACAATGAACGACTGGACCTTTAACGGCGTAAAAGAAACTTACGAACGCACAGGCGTTTCTTTCGACAACTTCTATTTCGAATCAGAAACATACCTTAAAGGTAAAGACGAAATCAAAAAAGGCGTAGAAAAAGGCGTATTCTTTGTGGCAGAAGACGGCTCAACACGAGTTGACGTTACAGAAGCCGTTGGAAAAGGCAAAGACGGCGAAGACCACGAAAAAGTTCTTCTCCGCAAAGACGGCACTTCCGTTTACATCACACAGGACATTGGAACAGCAATCAGCCGCCACGACGACTATCCGTTCAACGAACTTGTTTATGTAGTAGCTTCAGAACAGATATTCCACTTTAAAGTATTGTTCTACATCCTCAAAAAGCTGGGCTTTGACTGGGCTAAAAAGCTCTATCACTTAAGCTACGGACTTGTAAACCTTCCAAACGGACGCATGAAAAGCCGCGAAGGAACAGTTGTAGATGCAGACGACCTTATTGACTCCCTCCACGCAGACGCCCTTGCCGCAATCAAGGAACGTGGCCGCGAAGACGAACTTGGTAACGCAGATGAAGTAGCAGAAAAAGTTGCCCTTGCAGCCCTTCACTACTATCTGCTTCAGGTAAGTCCTGTAAAAGACATGATTTTTAATCCGGAAGAATCCTTGAGCTTTAACGGAAATACAGGTCCATACCTTCAGTACATGGGAGCCCGCATTTCATCAATTCTCCGCAAGGCAGAAGAAGAAGGCGTAAAACCAGCCGGTGCAAAAGATGCTGCACCACTTCTCAAGGCAGCAGAAGAATGGGATCTTTTAAAGCGGCTTGGAGAATATCCGGAAACAATTGCAAAATCTGCAGAAAACAAAGATTCGTCAGTAATGACAGGCTACATCTACGATCTTGCAAAACTATTCTCAAAATTCTACCAGCAGTGTCCGATTATGGGTGCCGAAGATGATGCCCTTAAAGCAGCCCGCCTTACTCTTGCCAAAGCCACACTTCAGGTTCTCAAAGAAGCAATGGAGCTGGTTCTCGTTCCATATCTGGACAAAATGTAAAAAACAGGGCGTTGCCGCAGCCACAAGTGGCTGTGGCCGCTACGTCCGCCCTTCGCTAAACGCTCATTGTTTGCGGTAGTTTCGACAGAGCTCAACCACCACAAACAACTAAAGGGGCTGCCATCGCTAACGCAAAATCATAAATTAATCATTAAATAACAAAAGCCGCCTGAACCGTCATTTTTTTGCTGCGCTCTTCCGTTGTCATTTCACCAGGTAAAAATGCAGCCTGCCGACGGAAACTTCCAAAAACATTTGTTCCATCACCAAACTTTGTACAGCAGGTACAGTCCGTGGCAACGACAATATTTTCTTCTGGAACACCCGCATTTCTCAAGACAGACAGATTTGCTTCTGTAAGGGAAAGCATATATTTTTTCTCGTTGTTTTCTGTCTTTTCTGTTATTGTCTTTAGCCCAAAATTATTTAAAAAATATTCAACTCTTTCACCATAAACATCATAACAGCAGTCACCGATGTGAGGTCCGATGGCAACACTGATATTTTTTACGTTACAACCGTATTTTTCAACAGCAGTCTTAATGGCATCACCAATAATGCCAGTCCCTTTCCAGCCGGAGTGTACTACTCCAAAAACATTATTGACAGAATCATAAAAGAAAATCGGCACACAATCAGCGACAGTTACAACCGGCATCAAAAGCAGATTGTCAGTAATCATGCCGTCGCCCTGTTTCTGGTAAGTTTCTGTGCCGTCTTTTAACTCATACACGATTTTTGAATGAATCAGCTCAAGGGAAACAGGCTTTGCCTTGCAATCACACTTTTTTCCAGGTTCAGCACAATCTCCGGGACACGGTTTTATTCGGTTGTCTCTGGCAACTTTAAAAAGCATCTGCGTGCGTCTTTCGTGCTGTTCATTCCATCTGAAGCGCATTGAATCTGCAGCAAGAAGAGTCATTCCCCATTTTTTGCCGGATTCAATAGTTTTTCCATTGAGATAAAAAGGCATGAGGAAATATTTTGAATCCTGCCTCTTTTCAGAAACAGCATCTTTTACAGAAAGAAAATTCAGCATTTTAACAGCCTGCCCTATCTGACAGAATTAGGACCATCAACAGGTTCCAGCTCTTTAAGCATTTCAAGGGCATTTCCAAGAGATTCCCTTGCTTCCTTAAGCTTAACCTTAAATTCTTCATTTTGATGCCCCTGAACATGATTCAGATTTGTAAGGCCGTCATAGCGGGAATCAGTTCTTTCGCCAAAAACGCCGGCCAGACACAATTCAATAATTCTTACTGCATCACCAAAATGAATGATGATACTGGCCATGTCTGACTCAGCACTGCGCATAACAGATTCAGCTTTCTGAGCTCCCTGGATAGTACGCATTTTTTCTTCGCCAAGTTTTCCAAGAAGAACACCGATATCACCGGCATCACTGACCCTGCGGCCAAAATTTGCCAGATCAATAGATACCTGGACAAGAGCATTAAAAGAATCTGTAAATTCCACACGATTGTCTTTTTTTACAAAATCCCCTTCCAGCATCAAAGTTTTAAGAGTAAGTTCGTGAGTCTGAAAAGTTTCCTTAAAATACCACAGGAGAAAACCGCCTGTAAGTTCATATCTGAAATGAATGCCACTGCCCCACATTTTTTTCCACGGACGATTCGGAATAACAGGAAAATTTTCAAGCTTAAAATTCATAGTCAGACTGTGACGAAGATTTTCTTTTTTACAGTCATTGGACCACTGAGACCATTTCTGGTCAAAAAGTTTCTTCCACTTTGCCTTATATTTCGCATACCAGTCTTCACCACCGGTAAAAGTGCCGATGTTAGGATTTACGTCATTAAAGACAACACAGCACAGAAGTTTAAGTGGAACAGTCTGGATGAACATATCAATCATACTCAGCTGAGCATGAGCTTTTTCAATGAATTCTCTGGCAGGGGTTGCCCCCGGAGTTTCATCTGCAATAACATGACGTTTTTTAATGCTGAAAAGATACAAAGCTTCAAGAACAGCTTCCTGAACAGGAATACCGTTGCACATTACTTTTGCAAAATCCCCAAGTTCACCGGCAATAGAACCAAAAGAACAGGTATTTACGCCGTCAGTCAGTGAAGTAAAATAATTCATCATTCTTGTAAAATTGATATGACAGAAATTTTTAATCCATTCAACGGAACGAACGGCAGCATACATTCCCCTGCGCTCATTCTGCGAAATTGTGGAAAGAATATCGTCCATCTTGCGCAAAAGTCCCATTCTGACTTCAGGCTTTGCACCAACCTCAATTGAATTAGAATAAGGATCCACATTTTTATCCATTTCCTGCGTAACCTGTTCCATCATGAACGAACCGAGGAACACATAAAAATCGCCGTCATTGTCATCAATGGCAGCAAGATACGGCCTGAAAAAATCAGCACAAAGCTTTAATTCTACGAGTTTGTTGTAAAAAGAAGAAAGAATGATTTCACGGCCGTAATCAATCAGATCCGGCGCAGTTTTATTAAGTCTTCTGGCAATATATGCAATCTTGCGTTCGTTATAAAGTTCCTCAACGCCACTATTTGTAAAAATTGACTTGAGCCAGAGCCAGATGCGTAAAAAAATCGATTCCTGTTTAATCTGCTCGGCAAAATTACCCAGCTCAACATAATCATCAACAGAGTGCATGGATGCAGTATTCTGAGAGCCTGCGCCAGCCTGCATTTTTTCAAGCAGGTCTTTTCGTTCTGAATCTGACAATCCGGTAACAAGCCGGTCAAAAGAATTGTTTTCAGCCATACATATAAAATTATAACGGCAAATGTAAAAAAAAGATATAAAAATTGTGCAGGCAAAAAAAAGCGGCAGCACAGGAACATGCCGCCGCCATATTAACTGCTCAAAAAAAAGCAGAAATTATTTGTTAAGATATTCTACTACGAGACTACCCATTTTTTTAGTTCCAACGAGTTTACCTGCAGCCTTAACTTCAGCAAGTTTAGCACCTGCAATATCGCCAGTTCTCCAGCCGTCATCAAGAACTTTTTCTACAGCATTTTCAATTGCCTTGGCTTCT
Organism: Treponema sp.; assembly: GCA_045597415.1. Taxonomy (GTDB): domain Bacteria; phylum Spirochaetota; class Spirochaetia; order Treponematales; family Treponemataceae; genus Treponema_D. The sequence goes on from JAZLKD010000027.1 coordinate 47,898, forward strand.
TCTTTAAGCTTGAATGAGTAGCGAAGGAGCATTGCAGCAGAAAGGATAGTAGCAAGTGGGTTTGCAAGGTCTTTTCCGGCAATATCCGGAGCAGAACCGTGGATTGGTTCATAAAGGCCAGGACCAGTTCCGTCACCAATAGAAGCAGAAGCCAGCATACCGATGGAACCTGTAATCTGAGAAGCTTCGTCAGAAAGAATGTCACCGAACATGTTGGAAGTAGCGATAACGTCGAACTGGCGTGGGTTACGAACCATCTGCATAGAAGCGTTGTCGATGTAAAGGTAAGAAAGCTGAACTTCAGGATAGTCTTTCTTTACGTCTTCAGCAACACGGCGCCAGAGCTGTGAAGAATTGAGGATGTTAGCCTTGTCAACAACACAGAGTCTCTTCTGACGGCCCATAGCATATTCAAAGCCCATGCGAACAATGCGTTCAATTTCTGGGCGAGTATATTTTTCAGTATCCCATGCAGTGTTACCGTCTTCAGAAGTACCGCGTTCACCAAAGTAGATACCGCCAGTAAGTTCACGAACGATAAGGATATCAAGACCGTCACCAACGATTTCGTCTTTAAGAGGACAGGCATCCTTAAGCTGCTTGAACATAAGAGCAGGACGAAGATTAGCAAAAACTTTCATTCCGCCGCGCATACCGAGAAGAGCTTTTTCAGGGCGGATTTCAGAAGGAAGGTTGTCCCATTTTGGACCACCAACAGCACCAAGAAGAGCAGCATCAGATTTCAAACAGATATCAAGCTGATCCTGTGGAAGTGGATGACCGAATTTATCAATAGCACAGCCACCGGCAAGAACATTAGTGTAGTTCCATTTGTGACCATATTTTTTTGCTACAGCGTCAAGAACGTTAACAGCTTCAGCAACTACATCAGGACCAATACCGTCCCCAGGAATCAAAGCAATAGTCTTTTCCATTTTTTTCTCCAAACTATTTGACCGCAACTCACCCGGTAAAAGGCAAATTACGCAAAAATTATTCTAATATTTTATCAAATTTTATTTTTTTATACAAATACACAGGGCGTCTCCCTCCACTGCGCTCCGCGGCAGGGATAGTAGTGGCGCCGAAGGCGTTGGTAAGCAGCCTGCTGCGTCCAATGGAGGCGTCAGCCGGAACCACGGATAGCCCGATTTTGCGTCAGCAAAAGCCGCCTGATAAACTTTACTGATTTTTATGCAAATTATTGTATAAAACTTTCTCATGAAATTTCAGACGCCGGCTATATAACTTGCATAATTGCAGTTCCTGCAAAATAAAAAGTCGTGTTAAAATATTGATTATGACAGACAAAGAACTTGTACAAATGGCGTTAGATGCCAGAAAAAACTCTTACTCACCATACTCAAATTACAAAGTAGGTGCTGCTCTTCTCTGTAAAGACGGGACTGTTTTTACAGGATGCAATATCGAAAATGCATCCTATCCAGCCGGAATCTGCGGTGAACGAACTGCCATGGCAAAAGCCGTTTCAGAAGGTCACATGGATTTTGTCAAAATTGCCATTGCAGGCTCTTCAGAAGAACTCTGCACTCCCTGCGGAATATGCAGGCAGTTTATGTACGAATTTAATCCTGACCTTACGGTTTTATGCTGCAGCAGTTCAGGCAATTTTGAAAGCCATTCCTTAAAGGAACTTTTGCCGCTGGGATTCGGACCGGAAAAACTATAAGAAAAAACGGTTAGTTAAATGTATAAGTGAAGATTTCTTCACCATTTACATCTTTGTAAAGATAAGTAACTCCAATATCCCCGTTGTAACCAACTGCAGCTTTAATGCCTTCTTTTGCTTTTGGAATTGTAGCTCCAAGCTGTTCAACCTGAGCCTGCATTGCAGCAGCAACTTCTTCTTTACTCATAGTCAAAGCATTTGCAAATTTATATTCATAAACCATGTTGTTTTCTTTTGCATAAACCTTGATTTCAGAAAATATTTCAGTCAGGCCTTCAGACATAGCTTCAACAGTTCTGTTAAAAGCCATAACAACTTCTGGCTTACTGTAATATGCTTCTTCAAAATTTTTGTACTCTACCTGTGCAACTTTTGTACTTCCACATGAAGTAAAGCAGAAAAGTCCAAGAAGCATCATAATCAAAGAAAAATTAAATTTTCTGTTCATAAAAAATACCCTCTCATTTTTAATGATTTTTTAAGATAAAAATATTATACAAAATTGCAGGATTAAAATAAATCCAGTCTGTTATTTAAGTATAATTTTTCCCGGACCTTCAGATGGAATTCAGGTTTTGTCATGTAATAAAGCAGAAATTCAAGAAGCAGCGCACTTCCAAGTCCTCTTCCTTCAATCTTAAAATTACTGAAGCCGGCAGGAAGATATATTTTTTCAATCTCATCCACCTTTATAAAAACAGGACTTTCCATTGCCCGGCTGAAAACATAACCTTCATTTCCATAAGGTGACGGACAACTCCACTTTTGAGTTCCTTCCCCCAGAATTTCCCGGCTCACACTTTCATAACATTCTTTCCTGACTTTGCACCCGGTCCAGCAGCATTCATTACATAAAAACTCAACCTTGTTTTTTAATTCACAGTCGAGATTATTTAATTCTTCCATTCTTTTATTCAGCCGAAAATCTGGAACAACATATTTATATTCACTTTTCTTTAATTCTGCATAAAAATCGTCCCATCTGGTCAGAACTTTTGTAGTTGAAGAAACAAAATACATTTCAGGATAGTTTTTGCCAATATAATCCAGAAGAAGGTCCGAAGCCACAATAACTCCGTTTTCCTTTTGATTCAGCTGCGAACACAATTTATTGCACTTTCTGTCAGAAAGATGTTTCTCACGCAAAAGGCAGTTGCTAAAAGCCAGCCTCAAAGAAATTTTGTACTTGCGGCACAATTCAAAAACTTCTTTTTCATCGCCACCTTCGTTTTCTTCAATCCGGCCGCCACCCCAAAGACAATCCCCGGGAGCACCATACAACGAACCTATATTACACCAGTCATAAAACCAGTCACGGTGTTCATAAAAAAAAGGAATGAAAACGTTGTAAAATTCAAAAAACTCAAAAGCCCCCGGCAGATGAAAATAACCACAGTTCATATTCATAAAAAAAGATTATATCACAATTCGCAATTTGCAATTCGCATTGCACAATTCAAAAAGCCATGTCCGTAATTCACAATAATTGTTCATTGTTCATTGTTCATTGTGCATTGACACAGTCTTCATACTTCCCTCTTTTCGTGATAAACTGTTTATATGGAATTCAAGAGAGCAAAAACCGGCGATTTTTCGCAGATAATAGACCTTTATACAAAAGTTGTAGAACATGTAAAAACAACAGACATCAAGTTAGGCTGGAACACACAAATCTACCCAGATTCCACATTCATACAGACAGCATTGGATAACGGCCAGATGTACTGTGTGTACAATGAAGACAAAGTCATTGCCGCAGCAGTAATAAATCATACTGTAAATGACGAATACAAAACCATCAGCTGGACAATTAAAGAACCGGAATCAAAGATAGCCACAATTCACGCCCTCGCCGTAAGCCCGGACTTCAGAGGCAAATGTGTAAGTTCATTTTTTGTAAACCAGATAACACAAATGTGCCGGGATCAGGGTGACAAAGCAATCCATCTGGACGTAATCGACACAAATATTCCGGCTTACAAGCTTTACCTTCGAAACGGCTACACAGAAGTTGCAGACATTCAGATGTACTACGAAGTTGTAGGAACGCGCAATTTCTGGATGCTCGAAATCAATCTGTAAGCCGTTTTTACAGCTCCAGCCAATATTTTAAAAGGAAAGTTCAGCACATTTTACAAGCTGCCACAAAAGATAGCAGACAGGAGTTTCAATTCCAAGTTTTTTTCCAAGATTTACGACAGTGCCGCAAAAATAATCATTTTCAGTTTTCCGCCCTGCGCTCATATCCTGGAACATGCTCGTCATTCCATCCGGATTCAGACTGGCAGTCATATTAATATTATCTTCCGCCATCTGCTCAGTAAGACCAATCCCCATTTTTCTGGCAACGGCAATAACTTCCCTGCAGCACATACGCACAAGATTTTTAGTAATTTCATCATTAAAAACATCATAATGGGCACGGCATAAACCGCTGATAGTATTGCAGCTTACATTAAGAAGAAATTTTTTCCACTGCATAAGCTGAATATCCTCAGGAATCTGGTACAAAATGCCGGCCTTATCAAAAATTTCTCCAAGTTTCAGAACACGCGCCGACTTTTCATTGGATTTTTCACCAAAAACAATTGTTCCTTCGTGGCCGCATGTAATTTTTCCACTGACATTGGTAGAACTGAGGTTAACAATATACCCGTAAAGAACTTTTTCTTCCCCAAACGCCTTTTCCAGATCCATTTCACTCTGAATTCCGTTAAGAAGGCTCAGAATGACAGTTTCAGGTCCGACAGCTTTTTTAATCTGTTCAACGGCAACGTCAAAACCGATATTTTTTGTAGCAATAATTACATAGTCGCAGGGATCAAGATTTTCAGGTACACAAAATTCAAAATCAACTTTTTCACCGTTAATCCAGATTCCGTCTTTTTCATAACGTTTTTTACGGTTCTGGTCAGCAATACAAACAAGTTCACAATCCCTGCATTCCAGAAGACGTTTTCCAGTAACGGCACCAACTGCGCCCATTCCAATCATTGCAATTTTCATATTTTTTTCCTTATTATAAAATTTTACAGCAGCATTAATGGTAAACCTGAACAGTTTGAGCCAATAATCTCATTTTGTTGTGTCTCCTGCTTTCCGCCCTTCGCTGTCCGCTCATCCTCCTCGCTTCGCTGCGGTGGACTAAAGGGGCTTCAATCAGGGCTGATAATTTTTTACATCGATGGCAACTTCAGGCGCTCCGCATGAATATGGGCCAACAGAATATGGACTGAAAATAATTTTCAAAATCTTTCCGTCAAAAGTAAAACTTCCGAAAGCTTCCCCATCTTTTTCAATTTCAGTTCCCTTCATCATCCAGTCATAATAATCCGGCTCAGAAATATAACCTGCAAGCTGGTCTTTAAGACTCTTTCTGCACTCTTCCTGAATTATCTCAAAGGAAAGGCCGCTGGCCTGTGAAGCATTCAAAAACATTTCACTTTTTCTGTCATAATAATAAGTACGGAACCAGAAATTTCCATGAGCTCCGCCTGAATATTCCCATCTGTTAATACAAACAGAAACCCGTTCCTCGTCGGAATAAACACTTCCCGCATCTGCAGCAAAAGAAAAAGGATGTGGTTTTCCTTTCATATTACCGGTTGAAGCATGCAATCTATATTCATTCCAGAGAGCTTTCATATCCGTCTTAAATTTTTTATAACTGTCAAAAACATCATTATAAATTCTGTTGTTGACAGTTTTTAAAGAAGAATCTTTAAATACAGGATATCTGATATCAGTTTCAATATATTCAGTTTTTTCTTTCAGCGATCTGAATACATAATCATTGCTTTTTACAGTTTTTACCCCTGAAACACAGGAACAAAAAACAAAAACCAGCCCCAAAAGACAAAATTTAATTCTATTCATAAAAAAATTATAACATATAAATTGCGCCTGTGTCCTTATCGGACCTGAAAACTCCACTTCCCTCATCTGTACATATCACGGTTTTTGTGCCAGATTAATCCGTGAAAACTCGGAAAAGCTTTTTCTCACTAAAGGATTTCAGATTATTGATACCAGGCAGCAAAAGAGTATTCTATAAAAAAAATATACGCAAAACACGAACTCAAACTTGATTATGCAAGTTTTCAGAGATTTTTAAAAACCATCATTATGTTAAAAAAAAGTCTGGATTATGTTCCAAAAATGTGTACAGCAGATAAAGTCCAGATTCTTGAGCAGATAGAAACCCACAACGACCAGATTCTTGAAGAATATTTACAGCGGCAAAAGGCAATTTACAGCCTGGATTTCTCAGATTTAATGAGTTATGCCCTTTACCTTTTACAAAATGATGAAGAAGTCCGTACAAAATGGCAGAATCGTCTTAATTACATAATGGTTGATGAATTTCAGGACAGTTCCATCAAAGAAATGCAGCTTATTGATATTTTAAGCAGCCAGTACAAAAATTCAATGATAGTCGGCGATCCAGACCAGAACATTTACGAATGGCGTGGAAGTGATGTAAAACTCCTTGTCGATTTTGACAAAACTCATCCAGATACAAAAACCATCATACTTAATCAAAACTATCGTTCAACTCCTCAAATTCTAAAATGTGCAAACACTCTCATTGAAAAAAATGAAATGCGTCTCAAAAAAGGCCTTTTCACAGTTTCAGAACTTGGAAATACTGTAAAACACATTCACTCAAAAAGCGAAGACGATGAAGTTGCTAAAGTTGTAAAAGAAATCAGGGATATAAAAAAGCATACAAATAAATCGTATTCTGATTTTGCGCTTCTCTACCGTTCAAGTTTTCTTTCCCGCGTAATTGAACGCAAACTTGTAGAAGAAAATATTCCATACGAAATTTTTGGAGGAGCCAAATTTTATCAGCGGATGGAAATTCAGGATATTGTTGCATACCTTCGACTGATTGCATTCAATGATGAACTTTCCTTCAAAAGAACAATCAACACACCCCGCCGTAAATTTGGAAGGGTAAGAATTGCAGCCCTTGAAACAATCCGCGAAAATAATGATGTAAATCTTTTCACCACTGAAGATCTTTCAAACAAATCCCTTTATGAAATATTAAAATCACATCTTGAGGATCCGGCATTTAATGGCAGCGGTGGTGCAGATTATTTTACGCGAAACCATAAAACCGTTCCTTTGATTCAAACTATTAAAGCACAAGATGAACTGATAGATAATTTACAGAATAATTCATCATCGCAAAAAACTGATCCGGCAGAAGAAACAGAATATTATTCTACCTCTTTATAAAAAAGATGATGATAGATATGCTGATATGTATGAAGAAACAATCGAAAAAGAATAATTTAAATTTTTTACCTGCGAAAATGTAGCGGAACAGGATGAAACAGAAGAAAATATCGAAATTAAAATAAAAGATGAACCTGATTCAGATTTTGTTTCTGAGGAGGAAATTACATCTGATTTACAAAACAAATCTGAAGAATTACGTGAAAAACTTAACAATTCTCCAGATCATTGGGATAACCCGAACTTTCCAAAAACAGGATGGATTTGTACAGGTGTTATAGATTTAGGAAGTCCTGCAATTATTTGTCAAATGTGCGGAGATCAGATCATCCGTTATGTGCATCACATGTACCTCACAGAAACGGGAGCTCAACTCAACTGTGGCTGCATTTGTGCAGGCAAGCTTGAAGGAAATGTAGAACTAGCACGAAAAAGAGAAGCTGCTTTAAAAAACAAACTTCAACGAAAAATTAATTTCAAAAAAAAGGCCTGGAAGCGTTCAGTAAAAGGTCATGAATATTTAAAAATCAAAAATCATTTGATTGTAATCTTTCATAATGTAACTTCAAATAAATGGAGATATTCAATCGATAACAATTTCAGTCAATCAACATGGAATTCCCGTGATGAATGTCTTGAGGCAGTTTTTAATGCTCTGGAAGAACTGATTTACGGTAAATTATGAAAACAATAAAATTAATTTATAATCTAAGGTTATGTCCTTAAAAAGGAGACTAAAAAATGATATCTGAAAAAACTGCAGAATTTCAATACATTTCGAATGGTGATCATTACAGTCAGATTCTGCAACGCATAAAAAAAGTTAAAAAGATTCTCTGGATTGGAACTGCCGACATAAAAGATCTTTATGTAAAAGATGGCAGCGAAACGAAACCTCTTCTTGAAGTTTTATCGGATCTTTCTCAAAAAGGAGTTGAAATTCGTCTGATTCACGCAAAAGAACCAGGTCCGGCCTTCAGGCAGGATTTTGACAAGTATCCGGCACTTTTAGAAGGAATGGAACGAGTATTGTGTCCCAGAGTACATTTTAAAATGATAATATTTGATTTAAAAACAGCCTATGTGGGATCTGCTAATTTGACAGGAGCTGGAATCGGAATGAAAGGTGAAAATACAAGAAATTTTGAAGCTGGAATTTTAAGTAGCAATAAAACATTTGTCACAAAAGCCGTTGAACAATTTGACAACGTCTGGATGGGAAGTTTCTGTAAAACCTGCAAAAGAAAAAAATTCTGCGCAGATCCAGTAATTACGTAACATTAAATTCTGCTGACCAACCAATATTAACAACATTACCAGCTCCACTTTGCACATTATCCGCCAACGAAGATACTGCAATCGCGGGTTTTAAAATTAATAAGGAGCTGTCCTAGAAGTTGTATAAAACTTCAAAAAGGACAGCCTTTTTTTGTCAAAATGTGGGATTTTTCATTTTTTTGGGTTGCTGTTTTTTTTCTTTAGGCTCTCAGCAGCCTTGCAATCTGCTTAAAATCGTACCCAAGCATCAATAATCCCCATTCAATCCCGACTTTTTCCTTGCCGCGTAAATGAAACCTTCTGAATTTCAGGTTTCCCTTTGTATGTCCAGAGACAGTCTCACACTCTGTCGAGCGTTTTTTCATGAGAGCTTTATATTCATCTGTCATCAGAAGTTCTTTAACTTTTGTTTTCTGCGAAATCCAGTTTTCATTTCTCTGAATCATTCGCCCATATTCAGACTTTGTACACGATTCTCTAAACGGACAGCCTTCGCAATTATCACACTGGTAGACATCGTAGGTCTGTTCATAACCAGAATGATTTTTCTTTGTTACCGTCTT